>JAJPJX010000151.1 GCA_021324015.1 Solibacteraceae bacterium
CACCCGCCGCGATCTTCACGCCCTACTGACCAAGATCGCCGGCAAACGGCTGGCCGTTGCAGCCTGACGGAATACGTCACCGTAATTCCGAACGTGAGTACTTAGCCGTCGAGCAGATTCATCTGCCGGGGGTCGGGCGGATTTTCCGGCTGTGGGGGCCTTTGCAGGTCATCATGGTTGGGATTGAACTTCCGGATGAGGCTGTTCAGCCGCAGCGAGGTTTCCCAGATCTCGGCCAGCAGTGCGCAGCGTGGGCAGCTCCCGCGAATGGCTTCCCGCCCGTCCACGGCAGGGTTGTAAGTTTTGTGTTTGGCGCAGCGGCCCTCGAATCGGCGTGTGCGAATCTTCAAAATAGCAGTCCCATGGCGCGTTCCAAACGGCCAAACCGATTCATAGCAGAAAAGGCTAGCTGGTTGAAGCCAGGCGGATGCGGCGAGAGGGATCAATGAAGATCCAAACCAGCACGCCAAGGGCGATCATGAAGCTACCGAAATAGAGCCCCGCCGCCCAGCCAAAACGGACCGCCAGGACCGGCGTAAGGACGGGGGCCAGGATACCGCCGAGGTTGCCACCGGTGTTCATGATGCCGCAGGCAGCCCCGACTTGAGAGCCGCCGATATCGATGGTGGTGGCCCAGAATGGTCCCTCGACGCTGGTGCAGAACCCGAAGGCCAGCGAGAGTAGTGTGACGGTCGCGGCCGTGCTCAACCCGCCGGCTCCGATGTACAGAAAGACGGCGCTCAGAAGCATGCCCAAAACGGGCACCACGCGGCGGCCGTTTTTCAGTCCCATGCGCGCCACCAGGCGATCGGAGAGCCAGCCTCCCACGGGGGTCATGACTACCATGGTCATCATCAGGATGGCAACGTAGATGGCGCTCTCATCCTTGCCCATGTGCCGGATTTCCCCGAAGTAGTAGTAGATCCAGTAGAAGAAGATGTACTCGAAGTAGTCCACGCAGAAATAGCTGAAGGTGAGCAGCATCAGGTTGCGGTCGCGCAGCAGCCGGCCCCAGAGGGCAGGTTCGGGGCGGGGGGGCGCCGTAGTGCCCCGATCGCCGGGTGGATAGTCGCGGACGTACCAATACCAGACACCATAGACCACGGCTGCCAGGAGGGCGGCAAGCCAGAAGGAGTTGCGCCAGCCGAAGTGGGCAATCATGGCGGCAAACAGCACGGGAGAGACGGCGCCGCCGACGGCTGCCCCGGCCATGATCACGGACTGCACGCGGGCAGCGATGGAGGGCGGGATCCAGTTCGCGCTAAGGCGTCCGGTAGCCGGGTAGAGGGGAGCGGAGCAGACGCCGAAGGCCAGCCGCACGACCAAAAACTCCCACAGGCGGCTAGCCATGGCCGTGAAGCCGGTGAACAGGGCGCACAGGAAGCCGCCCAAGCCGAGCACCAGGCGGGCTCCGAAGCGGTCCGCCAGCGCACCGCCGGGCCCCATGAGGATGGCGTAGGTAAACAGGAAGGCGGAGTATACCGTGCCCATCTCGGTTTCCGAGATGTGCGACTCCTTCATGATGACCGGGCCGGCGATAGACATGATGGTGCGGTCAAAGTAACTCATGCCGCTGAGCACGACCATGAGCGTCACGATCATGAAGCGCGTGCGGGGAACGCGGAGGCGTTCGGAGACCGTGGAGGCGGCGGGGATCACAGGCTCCGAATTTTATCACAGGGGGCGGCGCGACCGGTCACATGTCGAGGCGCCGGCCATCCGGTCCCCAGCCCTTGGTGCAAAAGTGAGAGGCGTTCGGAGTCTGGTAGCGGACTTGGGCCAGTTCCGGGGTATCGAGCTTTCGATGGCCCCGGATGCGGGATTCCAGGGCGAAATCCAGGATTCCGCTGGTCAACATGGTGCGTTCCACCGGGTAGGGCGCCTTCCCGGTCTCGAACATGATTTCGATATTCTTCACCAGGCAGCCGAAGTGATGGTAAGGCCGGCCCGGCTGAAGATTCATGAGCGTGGAGACCGGCGTGGAGGAACCTTCTACATCGACGGCCACGGTGAAATCTTCCACCAGGCCGGTCAGCAAAAACGCCGCACCTTTCAGGCCGTCGTTGTAGTCCACGATGAACACCGCGGGCGTCCGGACAAGGTCCTTGGGATTTCCCGGCTTGCGCGTGTTGCTGCGGGAAAGGGCCTGCTCGAAGAGACGCTTGACCCAGCCGTTCTGCTCGATGAAATTCCAGCACTCCTGATTCTCGAGACACTGCACGGCGCGCACGCCGGTCTCACCCCCGCGCCGGCGGTCCACCATCGCCTGCAGCGCCTCCAGTACGTGAAAGCCGTAAATATCCAGGCCGCTGTAGGAGATGGCTACGGCGTAGCGCTGCGGCACTCCAAACGGCGTGTCGACAGCCGGTATGCGCCAGGCCTCGGGCGCCGACGAGCCAGCCAGCATGGGGAAGTGAAGTTCGCGCGAGATCTCCACCATGCGCTCGGCCTGCCGCCAACTCCAGGACAGGTGCTTATCGTTGAAGACCGGCACCGATCGTCCGCTCTGGCGGAAGACGTCGGTAATTTTCAGGAACATCTCAAAGCGCGGGTAGAGCTTCTGTTCCTTGTCGTTCATGGGATAGTCACCGTGCTCGCCGATGAGCAGAACGCCGTCCACGGCAAGGCGGTCACCGCCGAGCATGAGCGCTTCCTGAACGGTCCGGAAGATGGGGACGTGGTATTTCCTGGCGCGGTCCCGGCTGATGTCCGCCTTGGGGACCTGCTCGGTGAACATGGCGACGATCTTGGAGCGGGGATAGGGAGGGCGGTCGTCCTGATTGTAGCCCTCCAGGTATTTGCCGACGACGACGTCCGCATGGGAGCCGGGGCGATATTCGGTGATAATGGCGGCGATTTTCTTGGGCGCTCCGGCCGGCGAAGCCAGCGCTGCCGAAGCGGTAGAGGCGAGAAAGGCACGTCGGTTCATGGGAGTTCTGAGTGAAACGAACTCCTCAGGCTATCAGAGTCCGGGGGCGCCGGTAACTCATGGTATTCCAGATCTGTTTTTCTTATAATTACTGCGGGTTGCGATTATGGAACGGGAAAATGCGTTGCACGGGGTGGGACTGGCGTTCCAGGAAGCCATGGTGGGCGCGGTCGCGGACCGGCCGCTCAGCTTCGACGCCAGGATCCGCACGGGCGATCTCGAACGATTTCTCAACGAGCCGGAGCACCGCGCGGAACTCACCGGCACGGTCACCTGTCCCGACTTGGGAGGCACGATGCCGGTTCGTGACGGCAGCTTCCAGTTGTTCGCGGTGGAGGCCCAAAAAGGCATGCGGCAGTTGCGGTACTCCTTCCGTTTCACGGGGCGGGACGGCGGCAGCTACTTTCTCGACGGGCACAAGGACATTCACGACGACCCGGGCCTGGACGTGGTGAAGGACCTGACTTGCCTGTACACGGATGTCCACCGCGGCGAGGACGAGCATGCGCCCCTTTACGGACACGGCGAACTGCACTCTCCCCTGGCCGAACTGCCGGCGATGCTGGCGTCGATGAAGGTGGAGGGCGCCCACGGCTGGAGCCAGGATCTCGCCGCGCGCGCCGCGTTCGCTTCCTTCGTGTGGGGCCAGTTGCGCGACGAGTATCTGGACAAGGCCAGGCTGTTCTACGATACGCGCTACGAAAACCTGGTGGTGGCCGGCCGGTTGCGCGCTTCCTGGGGCGAAGCGCCGTTCTTCCTGGTTTCGGGCGTGCACGACAAGGGCTTCCCCTGGGGCGACGGCGAGTTGTTTTGGGACGTGCTGCTGGCCGTGGCGGACAGCCGGGGCGGATACCGGCGCTATGCCATCACGGACCGTGTGCTTACGGGGCTGCGCCTGGATATCGGAGCAGGCACGTACCGGTATTCCGGGCCGCTGTACTCTCTGGAGGACTCCTATGCCGCTTCGTTTTCGGAGATGCGGAAGGGTGCTCCGCGCCTGGCGAAGCTCTCCGCTGAGATCACCCTCGAGTTCCAGGCTACTCCGTCTGATGCCGTGGCGTTTCCGTTTCCGCTGGTCAAGCCGGTGGTGCGAAAGCTCTCCGCGAAACTGCAGCGCGAATTGCGCGAGGCGCTGCCGGGTGAGAACGCGCCCGGCATTTTCATTACCCCGAACCTGGCAGCCGTGCGCGGCGGCAGCATCACGGTAGACGGCGAATCGTGGGAGGTCGATCCGGCGGCCACAGCGGGCGAATGCGAGCAGGGCGCCTTCCGCAACGTGAAGGAGCCCACGCTGCTCTACGGGTACCTTTGCGCGTTGCGGCCGGAACGCCGGTCGGCATGCGTCCAGATCTCGAGCCGCACGCTCCGCAACGAGAAGCAGGATTGGGTGAAGGACCGGCTGGATGCCGTCCTGGGAGCGGCCGTCGCGCGCATGAGTTCGGCCGAAATACGGATGCAGGATGGCGCCTGCACGGTAAAGCCGCTTCCGCCCGCCGGCCGGCCAGAGGACCGTGCCGTGCCGCTCCGGAAGATCGGCGCCCCGATCGTGGAAGTAAACAACGATCACTTCCCGACCGCTGTCTTCCAGCGCCGCATCGTGGAAGTGGAGGATGCGGCCGGCGAGCGTTGCCTGGCGCTCGAAGAGGACATGCGGGCCATGCGGCTGGAGGCGGTGGGGTGCGACCGCCAGACCAGGGTGGCGGCGATCCGCGGAGACGACCCGTTGCGAGCGCTGGACTGTGTCCTCGATGCGACGGGTTTCGACACCCTGCTCGACGAGAGGCTGCGTGCTTCGAACAAAGACCGGGCGGCGTTTTCGATCGCCATTAAACCGAACTTCATGTTCTCCTACGACAAGCGGGACCGCACCACCTATACCGATCCGCAACTGGTCGGCCGCCTGGTCCAGCGTCTGCGCGAGCGCGGCTTTGCGTCTATCCATGTGGTCGAGGCGCAGTGCACCTACGGGGAGTTCTTCGACAAGCGCGGCGTCAGGGAAATGGCCGACTATCTCGGGTACAACGGCCAGGCGGGGTACGACATTGTCGATATGACGCTGGACGCCGACGAGGCGCGCAACCTGGGACCGCACCTCGGAATGCACCCGGTTTCACGCGTCTGGAGGGAGGCCGACTTCCGCATCTCCTTCGCCAAGAACAAGACCCACTCGTATGCCTACTACACGCTCACGCTGAAGAATATCTACGGGGCACTGCCGCTGGCCAACAAGTTCCGCGAGTATCATTGCCGGCGCGACATCTATCACACGACCATGGAGTACCTGTCGGCGTTCCCGGTGCATTTCGGCCTGATCGACGCGTGGCTCAGTGCCGACGGGCCTTTTGGCGTGTTCGCCGACCCGGCGCCGAACGAGACGCGAACGGTTATCGGCGGCGCCGACCTGGTGGCGGTGGACTGGGTGGGCGCCAGCAAGATGGGAATCGACCCGATGATCAGCAAGTTCATGGAACTCGCGGTGGGTCTGTTCGGGAAACCGGCGATCGATCTGATCGGAGACGCCAACCCGTACCGTCCGTGGCTGAACGTGCCGGCCGTCGTATCGCTGGCCGCGCACAAGGGCATGGATGCCGAATACGATTTCGGCAATCTCATCTATGCGGTCTCGGCACAAATGGACGATTCGCATTTCCGGTGCAAGAACAACACCTGGTATATCCGCCTGCTGCGCACCCTGACCGTGCCCATGCGGCGCGCGTTCTTTCTCCGCACGGGGGAGGCGGCGTCCGCCGCCAACAGGTTCCTGAGCTGGCTTTTCTATCGCCTGGGATATTGAAGCTGCGGGGACATGGTCCGGCGCAAGGCCTCGACCCGGAGCAGGGCGGCTACCGAACAACATTCCGCGATCTCCCCGGAAAGGGACCACTCCACTGCCTGGCGGAACGGCATCCAGCGGACGGCGATGTCTTCCTCGGGATCCGGACGCGCGGCGCAGAGTGCAAGCTCGGTGGCGAGGTACAGGGATTGCGTGTCCGTGGTGACGCCGTTGCACACATCCACCCCGCCGAGCGGGGTCCAGTGCGCGGCCTCCACGCCAGCCTCTTCACGGAGTTCGCGGGCCGCCACCGCCTGCATATCCGTCTCGCCATCGTGGGAACCGCCGCGTGGAATCTCCCAGGAATACTTGCCGTGGGGATAGCGCCACTGACCCACCAGCACCACCTGGTCCCGCGCGTCGAGGGCCACCACTCCCACCGAAGGGCGGATCTCTACCACGCCGTAGATTCCCTCCCCGTGGTGCGGCCGCTCGATGCGGTCTTCGCGCACGCGAATCCAGGCGTTTTCGTAAACCAGGCGGCTGGCCAGCGTCTTCCAGGGACTGTGCATCTCAGACCCCAGTTTCGCCGCCCCGGCTGAGCGGGCGCAAGCCGCCGGAATACCCCGGCTTCAGTACTTCAGCTCGATGCGAATGGCGTGGGAGGGCGTGTCCCCAATGTTCTTCACTTCGTGCACCACCGCCTCCGACCAGGTCACGGCCCCGAACTTGCGCTCCGAGCGGGTCACTTTGTGGCCGGGCATGGCCACCTGCTCCACCTTGTAGTCCGTCAGGTAGACCACCACGCCGTGGCGGTGGCGGTGCTGCGCCTCGGCGCCGCCTGCCGGGATGCGGTCATCCACCACCCGCACGAACTGGTTCTCGAAGATCAGCTTCTGGGTGTCGGCGCACACCTTGAGCGGATCCAGTTCCTGCTCGGCGCGGCCCCGCAGGGCGAGCAATCCCACTGCGGCGGCGGCGAAGATCAGGCAGAGAGCAAGACGTTTGTTCATAGTCCGACCGGTTCCCGGAGTATACCGCAACCACATTGGGGCATCACTCGCACGCATTGCGTAAAATGAAATTCATGTCCCCCAATACCGACGAGTTTTATCGCATTCAGAAGCTGCCGCCTTACGTGTTCGCCGTCATCAACGAGATGAAGGCAAAGGCGCGCGCAGCGCAACTGGATGTGATCGATCTCGGCATGGGCAATCCGGACGGGGCCACGCCCAAGGTAGTGGTGAATAAGCTCATCGAAGCGGCCCGCAATGCGCGCAATCATCGCTATTCGTCCTCGAAGGGCATCCCTAGGCTGCGCGAGGAAATCACCAAACGATACCAGCGGAATTACGGCGTGAACCTGGATCCGGAGCGCGAAGCTATCGTGACCATCGGCGCCAAGGACGCCCTGGCTCACCTGCTTTTCGCCGTCATCGGGCCGGATGACGCGGTGGTCTCGCCCAACCCGGCCTACCCGATCCACCAGTACGGAGTAATCATGGCCGAAGGCCACGCCTGCATGCTTCCCATGCCGGACGCCGCCACGTTCCTCAACCGGCTGGAGGACCTCTACCGCACTTCCACGCGCAAGCCGAAATTGCTGCTGCTTTCGTTTCCCCACAACCCCACCACCACCTGCGTGGATCTGGATTTCTTCCAGGAAGTCATCCGCCTGGCGCGGCAGCACGGCACCCTGGTGGTGCACGATTTCGCGTATGCGGACCTGTGCTTCGACGGCTACAAGGCGCCCAGCATCCTGCAGGTGGAAGGCGCGAGCGAAGTGGCCGTGGAGATCTTTTCGCTCTCCAAGAGCTACAACATGGCCGGCTGGAGGGTGGGTTTCTGCCTGGGCAATCCCAAAATGATCGCGGCCCTGGCGCGCATTAAGAGCTACCTGGATTACGGGGTTTTCCAGCCGATTCAGATCGCTGCCATCATCGCGCTGCGGGAGTGCGAAGAGGACACGAAGAAGATCTGTGCCGTCTACCAGAAGCGCCGCGATGTGCTGGTGAACGGTTTGGCCCGCGCCGGCTGGCAGGTAGCATCGCCGCGCGGCTCTATGTTCCTGTGGGCGCCCCTGCCGGAGCGGTACCGCAGCCTGGGCTCGCTCGAATTCTCCAAGCTGCTGATGGAGCAGGCGCTGGTAGCGGTCTCACCGGGGATCGGTTTCGGCCCCCTGGGAGAAGGCCACGTGCGTTTCGCGCTGGTGGAAAACGAGCACCGCATCCGCCAGGCCACCCGCTCTATCGGCCAGTTTCTGAAGAAGTAACTCAGGCCAGCGCGGCTTCGTCCCACTCGGGCTGCCAGACCACCCGGCTCTTGGTTTCGTAGGCCCGGTTGCCCATGTGGCACACCATGGCCAGGTAGTGCGAATACACCACATCGGCGTTCGGCTGCCTGCGGCTGCGCATGGCCTCCAGGAAGTTCTGCATGTGGGCGGGATCGCACGGCTGGCCTTTGGCCTCGATCAGCGGCGCCCCTTTCTCCGCCGGGCGGAAGGTGTATCCGTAGCGGAAGATGTTCAGCACGCCGCCCGAACCGTGGAACTCGCAATCCACCGCATCGCGCACGCTGGATTGGGTCGCGTCGAAGGTGACTACCACGCGCTGCGGATATTCAGCCAGGATGCTGATGGTATCCGGTGTCTCGCGATCGTCGGGAAACTCGAATATGCCGCCGCTCGCCACCACGGCCAGCGGCGCCGAAAGATTCAGGAAGAAGTGGGCGACGTCGGCGGTGTGCACCAGCAGGCCGCCGGGTTGGCCGGTGGAGTAGTCACGATAGGCGTACCAGCCGAAATAGCGCTGCGCCTCGAATGGCCGCCGCGGGGCACTCCCCAGAAAGCGATTCCAGTCCAGTTCCTGTGAGTTGTAACAGAATGCCGCCGGCGGGCGCCGCAAATAGCCGCGGTTGGCGATCCACCAGGTTCGCACCAGGGACACTTTGCCGATCTGCCCGGAATCGATGAATCGTTGCTTGGCCTCGATAAAATGCGGCCCGCTCTTTTGTTGCGTGCCGATCTGCACGACGCGCCGCGTCTCGCGCACGGCCCGGGCGATGGCGTGGCCTTCGTCGATCGCGAAGGTCATGGGCTTTTCCAGGAAAGCATCTTTCCCGGCCGCCAGGGCGTCCAGCAAGATGGGCGTGTGCCAGTGGTCCGGGACCGCGATCACTACGGCGTCGATGTCCTTGCGCTCGATCAGCCGGCGGTAGTCCTGCACGGCCTCAGCCCGGACCCCGGCCTGCTCGCAGGCGGCCTGGGAACGGACCGAGTACACATCGCACACCGAGACCACCTCCACATCCGCGCGCTTTGCCAGGTTGGCCGTGTGGTAGGCACCCCGGCCGCCTGTCCCGATCACTCCCATGCGAATGCGATCATTGGCCCCCCGGACACGCGCGGCTGAGGCCGCGGTCAACGTGCCGGCCAAAAACACTCTTCTTGAAACCATGACCCTCCTCTCCGGTCAGGAATAGACCCGCTCGGCCCCCAAAATCGGCCGGACAGGCTGGAAAACCATCTATTCAGGCCTGAAACAATGATATCAGAGCCGATTCCGTTTATCATAGGAACTGCTGTGGGCATCAACATCGGACTGGACATCGGGGCCATCAGCCTGAAGTTGGCCGCCTTAGGCCGGACCGAAGACCGGCCGATCCTTGCTGAGCTTTGCCGCCAGCGCCAGGCGTTTCGCCTGGTGGACTGGCAGGAGCGCCCGCTGGTGCTTTCCGAATACCGGCGCATCACGGGCAGCCCCATCCAATCCACCTACGATTTGCTGCAGGAGCTTTCCGATGCCGTCCCGGAACGGCACATCGAAGGCATTCGCGTCACGGGGTCCGGCAGCCGCACCATCGCCCGGATCCTGGGCCTGTACTTCGAAAACGAGTTCAAGGCCATCGCCCGCACCATGGCCGAGTTCTACCCGCAGGTGCGGACGGTCTTCGAACTGGGCGGGGAAAGTTCCAAATACATTCGCCTGGAGGGCCGGAACATTCTGGACTACGACCGCAGCGGGGAGTGCGCCGCGGGCACCGGATCCTTCCTGGACCAGCAGGCTTTGCGTATGCAGTACTCGGTCGAAGAGGTGGGCGAAATTGTGCGCACCGCGGGTTGCGCCGCGCGGATCGCGGGACGCTGTTCGGTCTTCGCCAAAAGCGACATGATTCACGCCCAGCAGAAAGGCTACTCGCCGGCGGAGATCCTGCGCGGGCTGTGCGACGCCGTGGCGCGGAACTTTAAGGCCAGTGTGGTGAGGGGCCGGAAGGTAGACCACCCGGTGGCGCTCATCGGCGCCGTGTCGCAAAATGCCGGCGTCACCGGCGCCCTAAGGGAGAGCTTCGGGCTTTCCGAGAAGGAACTCCTGGTCCCTGAGTTGTACGCCTGGTGCGGTGCGGTCGGCACGGCGATCCTGGAGGCGGAGGAACCCCACAAACGGTCCCTGCGCGACATTCATCGCCTGAGCCAGCACGAGGCCGAGGCCCGCGTGCAAGACACCCAGCCGCTTTCCATGGACCAGGTCGTGCTGCTGCGCGATCGCGTGGGCCGGTATGTGCCGCCTCCCGGCGACGAGCCTATCCCGGCGTTTCTGGGCATCGACGTGGGCTCCGTCTCGACCAACGTGGTCGTGACCGACGAGTTCGGCGCGGTGATCCACGATATCTATCTGCGCACCGCCGGCCGGCCTATCGAAGCCGTCGAGCAGGGCCTGGAGGAGGTGGACCGGCTGTGGGGCAAGCGCCTGGCGATCCGCGGCGTGGGCACCACCGGGTCGGGCCGTGAACTGATTGCCGAATTGGTCGGCGCCGACGTGGTCAACGACGAAATTACCGCGCACAAGACCGGGGCCTGGCACGTCAGCCACCGCCTGGGCGGTGAACCGGTGGACACGATTTTTGAGATCGGCGGCCAGGACTCGAAGTTCATCGCCATCGAAAACGGGGTGGTGGTGGACTTCGCGATGAACGAGGCCTGCGCGGCGGGTACCGGATCCTTCCTGGAGGAGCAGGCGGAGAAACTGGGCATCAGCATCAAGGGGGAGTTCGCGCGCCTGGCCCTGGCGGCGCCTGCGCCCACGCGCCTGGGCGAGCGCTGCACGGTGTTCATGGAGCGCGACGTCACCGGCTGGCTGCACAAGGGCGAAACGGTGCCTAACGTGGTGGCCGGCCTGGCCTACTCCATCGCTCTGAATTATCTGAACCGCGTGGTGCGCGGGCGCCGCATCGGCAACGTGATTTATTTTCAGGGCGGCACGGCCTACAACGACGCGGTGGCGGCTGCCTTCGCGGGCCTGCTGGGCAAGAAAATCACGGTTCCCCCTTACAACGGGGTGATCGGCGCCATCGGCATGGCGCTGATCGCGCGCCAGTGGTACGCCGCGACGGGAGGGCAGAGCCGCTTCCGCGGACACCACCTGGAGCAGCTCCAGTTGACCTCCCGCGACTTCGTCTGCAAGGCCTGCTCGAACCTGTGCGACATGAAGGAATTCACCATCGAGGGCCAGAAGAGTTACTGGGGAGACAAGTGCTCGGACAAGTTTCGCAAGCCCTCGACCACCGGGCGCAAACCGGTGATCGAAGACCTGTTCGCCTACCGTGAGAAGCTGCTGCAGGAACTGCCGCCGCCTCCTAGGAATCCGCGGTTCCGCGTGGGCGTGCCGCGGACCATGTCCATGTTTGAGCGCTACCCTTTCTGGCACCGCTACCTGGTGGAACTGGGCATCGAGCCCGTGCTTTCGCCGCCCACGGATCCGCATATCGCCGCGCTGGGCGTGGAGATGGCGGTGGCGCAGCCGTGTTATCCCATCCAGGTGGCCCACGGGCACGTGCAGGCGCTGGTGGAAGCCGGCCTGGAGTACATCCTGCTTCCCAACCTGGCGGACGCAGAGGCCCACGGCGCGAGTTCGTGCGTGGCGCACTACTGCCCCTGGAACCAGACGTTGCCCTACGTGCTGCGGCTGGCGCCCGGCCTCGAGGAGCACCAGGAAAAGTTCCTGATCCCGACGCTGCACTTCCAGCTCGGCCCGGCGCAGGTGAAAACCGCCCTGGCGGAGACGATGCGGCGCCTTGGGGTGAGCCGCCGGGCGAACGACCGCGCGGTCGAGGCGGCCTACGCGGCGCAACACACCTTCCAGGAGCGCTTGCTGGAGGCCGGGCGGCGTGCCCTGGCCACGCTGGAGTCCCGGGGAGAGCCGGGCCTGCTTCTGGTGGGCCGCGGCTACAACATTTACGACCGCGGCATCAACTGCGACATCCCGCGAAAGCTGCGCCACCGCTACGGCGCCAACGTCATTCCCCTGGATTTCCTGGTGACCGGTCGCGAGCTGATGGAGGACCTGCATCCCAACATGTACTGGGCCTCCGGACGCAAGATCCTGGAAGCCGCCCGCCTGGCCGCGCGGCACAACCTGCACCTGGTCTACATATCGAACTTCAAGTGCGGGCCGGACTCCTACATCAAGCACTTTGCCCGCGACGCCGCCGGAGCGCCGCTGCTGGTGCTGCAATTCGACGGGCACGGCAATGATGCCGGATATATGACCCGTTGTGAGGCCTACCTCGACAGCAAAGGAATCCTGCGATGCTACCAGTCGTCACTGGAAGTGCACCCTGCGAACCTCGACTCTCAGGGGACGGCCGTCCACTGAAGGGGAAGAAGGTTTTCATCCCGCCCATGGCCTATGGCAGCGCACGGGCCTTCGCAGCGGGATTTCGCGCCATCGGAATCGACGCGGAAACGACGCCGCCATCGGACCACCGTACGCAAGAACTCGGCTCCCGCTACACTTCGGGCGACGAGTGCTATCCGGCCAAAGTGACGGTCGGCGATTTCATGAAGCTACTGGAACGTCCGGGCACGGATCCCTCCCGGGTGGCATTCTTCATGCCCACCGCAGACGGTCCCTGCCGGTTCGGCCAGTATTCTTCTTACTTGCGGCGGATTCTGGACGTTAACGGCTACGCACAAGTCGAAGTGCTTTCCCCCTCGAGCGACAACGCTTACGAGAGCCTGGGAGAACTGGCGAAGCCATTCGTTCGCACCGGATGGCGCGCCCTGATCTGCGGCGACATTCTGCAAAAGCTGCTGCTCCTGCACCGCCCGCACGAACTGCGCAAAGGCGTCACCGAAGCCGTTTACGAAGAGTGCCTGGAGGACCTGTGCCGCACCATCGAGCAGACGCCCACGCGGCCGGCGCCGCAACTCCGCGCCCTGCGGGAGTGCCTGGTGCGTTGTCGCGACCGCTTCCGGCTGATCGCCAAACACCACGACCCCGCCAAACCCCGCATCGGCATCGTCGGCGAGATCTTTTGCCGCTTGAACACATTCTCGAATGACGATCTGGTGCGGCGGCTGGAAGAGTATGGCGCGGAAGCCTGGCTCTCCGATATCGGAGAGTGGATCTGGTACACCGACGCGGAGCGCTTTCGCAAACTGAAGCTCACCGGGCGGCGGCTGAGCGCCGAAGCGCTGGGCGCGTGGGTCCGCCACCGCGTGCAGAAGCACGACGAGCACGTTCTGTTCGAGCCGTTCCGGCGGGACTTTGCCGGCTGCGAGGAACCCGATATCCACGAGATCCTGGAGTGCGCGCGGCCATACCTGCCATGCGAGGGCGCCTACGGCGAGATGGTGCTGAATGTCGGAAAGGCGGTCTACCTGGCGCACAAGGGAGTCGATGGCATTATCGACATCAGCCCCTTCACATGCATGAACGGTATCGTCTGCGAGGCGGTTTACCCGCGGGTGAGCCGCGATCTGGGCGGCATCCCCATCCGCAATTTTTATTTCGACGGCACCCAGTCCGATCTGGATCGGGACTTGGGTGTATACCTGGAACTCGCCCGCAGCTACCGGCGCAAACGCTGCTCGCCACAGTAAGACCGTCCAGCCGCCGGCGGCGCGCCGTATTGTATCGTGGGGGGATATGCAACTCCCCTCCGCCGTGTTGCTGGCCGCGTCGGCGTTGCCGCTCGTGGCGCAGGTGCGCTACCTGCCCGAACGCAAACTGTGGGTGCTTCAGACTCCGCACACCTCCTACATTCTCGGCGTCAACGAACAGAACGAAATTCAAAATCTCTACTGGGGAAAGAAACTGCCGCGGGATGCCGATCTGGCGCCAGCGCACACGGCCCGCGACTACGCGTTCGAGTCCCCCGAGGGTATGACCAACGAAGAGTACCCGGGCTGGGGCGGAATGCGCTACACCGAGCCCTGCCTGAAGGTCACTCTGTCCGATGGCGTGCGCGACCTGGTGCTGAAATACGCCAGCCACCGCACGGCCGGCGACATGCTGGAGATCCGCCTGAAAGATATCCGTTACGAACTGTACGTGACACTGCGGTATGAGTTGTACCCCGGCTCGGACGTGCTCCGGAAGCAGACGGTGATCGAGAACCGCACAGGCGCATCGCTGGTGGTGGAAAGTGCGCAGTCCGGCGTCTGGTACGTACCTTCGGGTGGCGGCTATCGCTTGAGTTACCTCACCGGACGCTGGGGCGGCGAAACCCAGCTCACCCGCGAGCCCGTTCAACCGGGCAGGAAGGTGCTGGAGAGCCGGCGCGGCAACACCAGCCACCAGGCCAACCCATGGTTCGCCCTCGACTACCAGGGGGCCGCATCCGAGGAGCACGGCAAGGTGTGGTGCGGAGCGCTGGGCTGGAGCGGCAACTGGAAACTGACAGTGGAACAGACGCCCAACCAGCAGGTTCGTGTCACCGGCGGCTATAACGATTTTGATTTCGGCTATCTGCTCAAACCTGGTGAGATGCTGGAGACGCCCTCGTTCTACGGCAGCTTTACGGATCAGGGCTTCGGTGAGGCCTCGCGGATTCTGCATGCCTTCGAGCGCGAACACCTGCTTCCCGATCGCCGCCAGCCGCATCCCCGCCCGGTGCTCTACAACTCGTGGGAAGCCACCACCTTCCATGTCAACGAGGCGGGTCAAAAGGAACTCGCGGCGAAGGCTGCCCGGATCGGGGTGGAGCTGTTCGTGATGGATGATGGCTGGTTCGGCAAGCGCAATGACGACCACGCCGGCCTCGGCGACTGGTATGTCAACCCCCAGAAGTTTCCCAACGGCCTCGGGGACCTCATCCGCTATGTCAACGGCCTGGGCATGAAATTCGGCTTGTGGGTCGAACCCGAAATGGTCAATCCCGACAGCGACCTCTATCGCCAGCATCCCGATTGGGCCATCCATTTCCCCGGGCGGCCGCGCACCGAAGGCCGCCACCAGTTGATCCTCAACCTGGCGCGCAACGATGTGAAGGAGCACATTTTCTCCGTGGTCGACAAACTCCTCACCGAGAACCACATCGAGTTCCTGAAGTGGGACATGAACCGGCACTTCACCGAGCCGGGATGGCCGGAGGTCCCCGCCGCAGAGCAAAAGCGCATCTGGGTCAAGTACGTCACCAATGTGTACGAGATCATCGACCGCCTGCGCGCCGGCCACCCCGGGCTGGAAATCGAATCCTGCTCCGGCGGCGGGGGACGGGTAGACCCGGAGATCCTCCGCCGCGTCGACCAGGTCTGGACCTCCGACAATACCGAGGCTTTCGACCGTCTGCGGATCCAGGAGGGCTTCGGTTTCGCCTACACACCCAAGGTCATGATGGACTGGGTCACCGACGTGCCCAACATGAACGGGCGCAGCACCACGCTGAAGTACCGCTTCCTGGTGGCCATGATGGGATCGCTGGGCATTGGGGCCAATCTGAACCACTGGAGCTCCGAGGACTTCGCGCTGGCCGCGAAAATGGTTGCATACTACAAGGAGATCCGCCACAGCGTGCAGGAAGGACGGCTGTACCGGCTGTTTTCGCCGCGTGAGGGCGAGCTGACGGCGAACGAATACGTTTCCACCGACGGCAAGCAGGCTGTCCTGTTTGCCTTTCTGCACTCGCAGCAGTTCCTGCGGCCGGCGCCAACCATCTACTTGCGCGGTCTGGAGGAGAGCGGTGTATACCGGCTCAAAGCGCTGGACGACAAGCTGGTGGACCGGGTCGAGACCGTGAGCGGCGCGTACCTGATGAATCACGGTCTGAATCTTCGGCTGGGTGGAGACTACGACAGCACCTCCGTGCTGATGGAACGGGCAGAGTGACTTATGAAGAGAAAAACGCTGATCTTCAAGAAATCCCTGTTGGGACTGTCTCTGGGGGCCATCCTGCTTCCGGTTCTGGGCTGCGGCGGCTCGCCGCACAGTCCCGAGGAAAAATACTATCTCATCGCGACGAACATCAAGTTGCCTTACTGGCAGGCCGCCGGCGCGGGCCTGCTCAAAGCCGCAGGCCAACTCCAGGTGAAAGCCGAGATGGTGGGGCCGGACACTTATGACGCCAAGGCCGAGCACGAGGAATTTCAGAGCGTTTTGAGCAAAAAGCCCACCGGCATCCTGATCTCCGCGGCGGATTCCACCTCCCTGAAACCGGATATCGACGGGGCCATCGCGCGCGGCATTCCGGTGATCACCATGGACTCCGACTCCCCGGACAGCAAGCGCCTCTTCTTTATCGGCACGGATAACTACAAAGCCGGCACCATGGGCGGGAAGCTCGCGGCGAAGCTCCTGGACGGCAAAGGCAACGTGGCGGTCTACACCATGCCGGAGCAGGCCAACCTCAAGGACCGGCTGCGCGGCTATAAAGACGTGTTCGCCGAGCACCCCGGCATCAAAATCACGGACACCGTGGACATCAAAGGCGACCCTCGCATCGCGTTCGATTCGACCATGGCCATGATCGAAAAGGGAGCCAAGGTGGATGCCTTCGTCTGTCTGGAAGCCATTGCCTGCCCGGAGATCGCCGACGTGCTGGACCGCAAGAACGTGCACGGGAAGGTAGTCGTGGCCATGGATACGGACCAGCGCACGCTGGACTGGATTCAGAAAGGTATGATTGCGGCCACCATCGCACAGAAGCCCTACGCCATGGCGGCTGTGGGGCTAAAGCAGTTGGACGATCTATACCACCATCCGCTGGCGCCGCTCGATTCCAACTGGTCCGAGAATCCTTTTTCGCCCATCCCTTCGTTCGTAGACACCGGCGCAACGCTAGTGGACAAAAGCAACGCCGCCGCGTTCATTGCGGCGCGCGATTCCAACACCGGGAAAAAGGGCCAGTAACTCAGGCGAGGAGCGCCGGCAGGTCCGCCGCCGGCCGGCGCAATCCCACATAGAAGGCGCCGAACAGGGCGTAAACGGCACTCACCTCATCGAAGCGCATTTCGTAGATCAGTTTCTTGAACACCAGGGGATCGTCGGCAAACAGGTCCACACCCCATTCCCAATCGTCGAACCCGATGGAGCCGGTGATGATCTGCCGCACTTCTCCCGCATAGCGCCGGCCCACCAACCCGTGCTCTTCCATCATGCGCTTGCGGTCCGCCATGGGGACCGTGTACCAGTTGACGGCTTCGCCCCGCCGACGGTCCATGGGATAGAAGCAGATGTACGGGTTCTTGGGGATCTCGGGCCAGAGCCGCGGCGCCATGGCCTGCCGCTGGCGCTCGAGTGTGGCTTCGATTTCGCGGTTCCAATCCGGAGAATGCGGCGCGATACCTCGTTCGGCCAGGCTGGCGTACACTTTCGAGGTGGATTCGTACAGTCCCAGCTCGATCATTGAAAGATACGAAGTGGTGGGCTCCAGGTAATCAAAAAGGCGCAGGCGCGCCAGCCGCCATTCCACGTCGTTGAGCTGCTCGAAGCTCTTCCGGAAATGCAGAAACAGCAGGTCGCCTTTGTGCCCCAGGAGGGAGTAAACAGCACTCTGCCCCTCCGGACCCTGCTCCAGCTCCGCCAGAACCTGCGCCGCCTCCTGGAGCGCCGCCTGCCGCTCGCCGGACGGCAGGGCTCTCCAGGCGGACCACCGTACTCGCATCATCTGGTGCAGCACGCTTGCGCCTTCCACGGTCAGCGGCACGGCCGGCATGGCAGCCTGGACCTCGGGGGCGACGTCCGTTCTCTGAGCACTCATGCCTTTAATTATACGGTCCGCGAAAGAGGCGATCCTATTTGCCCGAAGATTCGGGAAACGAGATACCATGGTGTTAAATCTGCATGCGGTCCCGGAACCTGCGCCGGCGAAAGTTTCTTACGCTGGGCGCCACGGCGGCGGTAGCCGGTCACACCATTTCCTGCTCCGGTTCAAAGAGCCGGTGGCGATTCCTGACCCTCGACGAAGCAGCCACCCTGGACGCCATGTGCGAACAGATCATCCCGGGCGACCAGGATCCCGGCGCGCACCGGGCCGGGGTAGTCAACTTCATCGACCTGCAACTCACCGGTTTCTGCAAGGCTCTGCGCCCCTCCTACCGCCGTGGCCTGGCCGGCGTGGATCAGGCCAGCCGCGGCATGTTCGGTTCGCGGTTCGTCGAACTCGCCGGGGCCAAACAGGCGGCAGTACTCGAAGCCATGGAAACCGGCCAGGCCCCGGGAGAGGCCTGGAAGGATCTTCCCTCCAAAGTGTTCTTCAGCCTTGTCGTCAGCCAAACCATGCAGGGCTTTTACGGCGACCCGCGCCATGGCGGCAATCGCGAGGCCGTCAGTTGGCGCATGCTGAGAATTCCCAACCCGCCCGTGCGCGGGCGCCTGCATTATGACCTCACGCAAAAAGGCTGAGCCATGGCCCTGAAACATGTTAACGCAATTATTGTGGGCGCTGGCGCCGGCGGCGGCATCGTGGCCAAGGAACTGGCCGAGGCAGGCTTGCGCGTGGTGTTGCTGGAGCGCGGCAAGTGGTACACGCCCTTTGACTGCCGCAAAGACGACCTGCGCAACCAGCGCACCACCGTGCTGGGCAACGCCTTCGGCCCCGACGACGAACGCTCCCCGCGCGTCCTGGTGGATGCCCAAGGCCACCCCAGCGTAGTCCGGGCCAGCCAGGGCGGCTACCAGAACAACGCCGCCTGCGTGGGCGGCGGCACTTTCAGCTACGGCGCTATGGCCTGGCGTTTCATGGAGAAAGACTTCCGCATGCGGTCCACCTATGGGCCCGTGCCCGGGAGCACGCTCGAAGACTGGCCCATCCGCTACCAGGACCTGGAGCCCTACTATGAGAAGGCCGAGTGGGAGATCGGCGTATCCGGCGACGATTCCGGCAACCCGTTCAAGGCTCCACGGCGCAAGCCGCTGCCTATGCCCCCGCTTCCTCCCAACCGCGAGTACCAGATTCTGCTCCCGGCGGCGCAGCGACTGGGACTGCACCCCTTTGACATTCCCATGCTTCGCAACAGCGTGCCCTATAACGGGCGGCCCGCCTGCATGCGCTGCCGCTGGTGCGTGGGCTTTGCGTGCGAGGTGGATGCCAAGTGCGGCACGCACAACACGGTCATTCCCAAGGCCCTGGCTACCGGCAACTGCGAATTGCGAACCGAAGCCGTGGCCAAAGAGATTCTCAGCGATGAACACGGGCGGGTCACCGGGGTGGCCTACTTCAATGCTGAAGGTCGCCTCGAGCAGCAGACCGCCGACCTGGTGATCGTCTCCTGTGCGGCCATTGAATCTGCGCGCCTGTTGCTGAACTCGCCCAGCCGCCTGTTTCCCCACGGCCTGGGCAATCGCTACGACTGGGTGGGACGCAACCTGCAGGGTCACACCTATTCCGGCGCATACGGATTGTTCGATTTCGACGTTTACGACGATGTTGGCCCCGGCGCGGGCATTGCCGTCAGCGACTACAATCACGGCAACCCGGGACTGGCCGGCGGCGGGGTACTGTGCAACGAGTTCATCCGCCTGCCTTACCAGTTCGTGACGGCCATCCCCCCGTCAGTGCCGCGCTGGGGTAAAGCGCACAAGGATTT
This sequence comes from Solibacteraceae bacterium, assembly GCA_021324015.1. Taxonomy (GTDB): domain Bacteria; phylum Acidobacteriota; class Terriglobia; order Bryobacterales; family Bryobacteraceae; genus JAJPJX01. The sequence continues at coordinate 19,507 of JAJPJX010000151.1, forward strand.
CATGCGCAAGTGGTACCGGCGCAGCATGGCCGTGCAGGGCCCCACCCAGGAAATGCCGGTCTTCGATTCGCGCGTGCAGGTGGACCCCGCCGTGCGCGACTACTGGGGCATTCCCGTGGCGCGGCTCTCCGGCGACAAGCATCCCCACACCATGGAGATCGCCAACGCCATGACGGGAAAGGCCGAGCAGTGGCTGCGGGAAGCGGGCGCCATCCAGACGTGGAAAAAGCTGCCCGGGCGCGGCCTCAGCGGCGGCCAGCACCAGGCCGGCACCTGCCGCATGGGAGACGATCCGAAGACCTCCGTGGTGGACAAGTTGTGCCGGGTGCACGATGTCGAGAACCTCTACGTGATCGACGGTAGCGTGCACGTCACCAACGGCGGCTTCAACCCCGTGCTGACCATCATGGCCATCGCCTACTATGCCTCGGCCAACCTGGTGAAGACCTGGAGAAGAGGCCGCGTATGAAGCGGGCGGCCTTCGTGGCGGGATTGCTGGTTCTGGCGCTCCTGCTGATGATTCCCGGCGCGAGCCTCTACTATGAATCCGGCTCCGGCGAAGCCTGCGCGCGCTGCCACGAAATCCGCGGCAGCTTCGAGAACTGGCAGGCGTCCACGCACCGCTCGGTGCCCTGCAAAGGCTGCCACGGCGACGCTCTGACGCTCGATGCGGAGTTCCACATGACCAATCTGCGGCGCGTCTCCACGCACCTGCGCGGCGATGTGCCGGAGCAGGTGCGCATCCGGGAGCGCGACGCCCTGCGCATGCTCGAGCGCTGCCGCAACTGCCACCGCCAGGAATTCGCCGACTGGCAGGCCGGCCCGCACGGCATTAGCTACGACCGGATCTTCCTGGACAAGGAACACAATCGCAAGCAATTGCTCATGGACGATTGTTTACGGTGCCATGGTGCCTGGTTCGAGGGCAGCATCAGGGACCTGGTCACGCCCATCGATAGCCGCGGCCCGTGGCGGTTGCGCGATGCGGGACGACGAACCCTGCCCGTCATGCCCTGCATGGCCTGCCACCAGATGCACCGCCGCGGCCAGCCCCTGGCCCGGCCGCCGGCCACTCTGCTGCCTCCCGGCCCCAATCAGGAATTACACCGCCCGTCACTGGCCTTGTACGACCGCCGCGAGCGGACCTTTGTCTCCACGGCCGCGCTACCGATGCCGGCCATGCGGGAAGGCCCGCGGCGAGTGAAGATGAGCCCCGACGCGAGGCAGGGGATCTGCTATCAATGCCATGCCCCCCTGGCCTCCTTTCAAGTGAATTCCGGAGACGACCGCACGGCCATCGGCGTGCACGAGGGCCTCAGTTGCCTGGCCTGCCATCTAAGGCACGGCCAGCAGACCCGGGCCTCCTGCGCCACCTGCCATCCGCGACTCTCCAACTGCGGCCTGGACGTGGAAAAGATGGATACGACCTTCAAGGACAAGAACAGCAAGCACAACATCCACTTCGTGAAGTGCGCCGATTGCCACACCAAAGGCGTGCCGAAGCGCCGCACTCCGCAGGCGGGAGCGCCGGTGGCTACACGTCCACTTCCGGCCACTCCACCACGCGCCGCTCGTAAATTGCCTTTCGCCCCAGCATCGCCGTGAGTGTGGAGATACGCGCGGATTCGGCGTTGTTCAGCGGCTGCTTCTTTCCGCGAACATTGTCGATGAAGGCTGCCAGCGAGTGATAGGTCGCCTGGTCGCCGGGGGCGGCATCCGGCACTTCCAGTTTGTGCTCGCCCTTTTGGCCCAGTTCCACGTACGTCGCGGCAGCCAGGTCGATGGCCGCCTGCGAGCCGAACACCCGCTCCTTGATGCCGGAGAATCCCGGCGGATCGAAATACAGGTGCGTGAACGTCAAGCGGATATCGTCGGGGAACTCGTAGATCACGGTGTAGTTATCCATCGTGGTCCGTCCCGGCGGAATGTTTTTGTAGAGGTTGACGCCGCCCGATCCGTAGGCGCGCAGGGGATGGCTGCCGGCGGCCCACACCATCAGGTCGATGATGTGGCAGGCCTGCTCCACGATATTGTCGCCTGACCGTGTGCGGTCGAAATACCACAGCGTCTGGCGCGGCAGGTCGCCGGTATTGCGATACCCTTGCAGGAACAGCACCTTTCCGATCCCGCCGCTATGGATGTAGCGCATCGCCGCGGCGCGGTTCGGGTCGTGTCGCAACTGGAAGCCGGCTTGAAAGATGCCCTTGGCGCTGGCGGCTGCGTTGGTGACGATGCGGCAGTCCTCCGGCGTGATCGCCATGGGTTTCTCGCAGTACACGTGCTTGCCGACTTCCAGGCTGGCCACGGCCATTTCCTTGTGGAAGTCCACCGGGGTCGCGATCACCACCGCGTCAATGTCTTTCCGGTCCAGCAGCTTGCGGTATTCGGCGTAGCCCTCGGGGGAGTGGCCGGCCGCCTTGGCCGCGTCCATTGCCTTTTGCAGGGTCTCGGGGTTGATGTCGCAGATGGCGACCACCTGGATCCCCTGCACCTTGAGCATGTTGCGCAACAGGTACGAGCCCCGATTGCCCACCCCGATGAATGCCACCCGCACCGCGTCGTTGGGTGACTGCGCGGAAAGCAGGGCGGCCGAACCCACGGCTGCTGCCGGAACCCGCAAAAAGTGCCGCCGGGTCACATCCTGTTCGCTCATTCTTTGGCTCCCTCGAATTGGTTTCATCTGGTTTTTGCACGGGCCAGCACTCTTCCGGCGGCCATCAACAACTCCGTCTCTTCCGGGGAGAACGTGCGCTCCGCCCGGTTGGCGATACCTAGTGTACCCGCCACCTCATCGCCGTCCAGGATCGGCACGACCAAGGCGCCCTCCATCCCGGTCAGCTTGGCGCCTGCTTTCACGTTTCCGCTGGTATCCGTCTGAATGTTGCAGACGGTCACCGGTTCCTTCCGCTCGGCCGCCAGCCCAGCCATACCCTTCCCGATCGGCACCAGTTGCACGCGCTCCAGCACGACGGGCGGAATGCCATCGCTCGCGGCCTTCAGGTGCAGCACGCCGTCCGCCTCCAGCAGGTGAATCGTGCCGGTATCGGCGTGAAAGTGCGCGATAATCAGCCGCAAGGCTTCCGCAAGACCGTCCGGTCTCGTCAAGGCTTGTCCCACTTGTTCGGTCAGGCTCATTTTCGCTTGGTCAGGTTCTCAAACAGGAATAACCCGCTCTTGCCCGCCACCGCGAAATCCAGGTCGCCGTCCCCGTCGATGTCCACCACCGGGATCTGCATTCCCCCTCCGGTGCGCGTGCTGTAGTCCACGACGTGTTTGATCCACTCGACTTTCCCGCCATCCGTTTTACGATATTCGTACCAGTAAACTCCGAGCGGCTCGCGCGCACCGGGATCGTGATCGTGCGCCATGTAGCGCTTGCCTGTAACAAACTCCGGCTTGCCGTCTCCGTTCAGGTCCACCATAGTCATGGCGTGCGCCTGCGACCAGGTGTCATCGATCATGTGCTTGGTCCACGTGCCGCCTTCGCCCTGCTCCATCCAGAACACGCCGTAGTCGTGCGCGAGGGTGGTTACCAGGTCGTTGCGTCCGTCGCCGTTCACGTCCACCGCATAGATGAAGCCGGTGGCGCCCAGGTCAAAATCGGGGTGCCATTTCCAGTCGCCCCTGCGGGGGTCGGCCGGGGCTTCGAACCAACCTTTGGGCGTGATCACGTCATTGCGGCCGTCGCCGTTCACATCACCCGCGCCAATCCCGTGGCCATGGCTGGTGGGGCTCACCACGTGCTTGACCAGCGCGCCGCTGCGCGCCTCGTACCACTCCAGCGCGTGCTTCGCATCGCCGAACTGCGGCAGCACTTCGTGTGCTTTCCCATCGTTATCCAGGTCCACCAGGAAGGCGAACTCGATCGGCGAAGTGTTCTCCACCATGTGCTCCTTCCATTCGCCTTTCGCCCGGCCGGGATTCTCCTCCCAGATCAGGCGGCGCGAAAACCAGGAGCAGCTCACGATATCCACACGGCCGTCGCCGTTCACATCCAGCGGCAGGTCGCTGAAATTGTCGATGTACCCGTTCTGAAACGGCAGGGAGCGGAATTTGTGCCTGATCCAGCGGGGCGCCTCGTACCAGTTCTCTCCGGAAACGATGTCCGGTTTGCCGTCGCCGTTGAGATCCGCCACCGCGCAACTCTCGCTGGCGCCCAGGTCGAGCGTGTGCTTCTCGAAAGGAATCTCTTCCGGACGGCTCGCGGTCCATGCCAGCGCGCCGGCCAGGCACAGTCCCATCGCGATCAAAGGCCGCGTCATGCGCACGATTGTACCTCTTGCATCACGGAGTCCGCCTGCAGCGCCTACTCGGCCAGCACCAATCCGGAGGGCAATTCCTCACCGAATATCCGACCCAAAGCCTGCTCGTCCCGCTCCTCCTCGGCTTCCAGGATGGCGAGGTACCGCTCCGGGTTGGGCAATTTCTCGAGCGTGCGGTGGACGGTGGCGAACGTGGCTGCGGAAACGTCCCGGGTAGGATCCTGGGTGCGGCGCGCCATAGCTGCCAGCGCGTCACCCGCCGTCGGAATGGCCAACACCACCTCCACCCAGCGTGCGGCCGTGGCCGGCGGAAGCACCTGGTTGATGGGGCCGTAAAAGAGTTCGCGCGCCCCCAGCCGCGAGAGACACCACAGCTCGCTCTCCCGGAAGTCGCCTGCCTTGATACGGCGCACCAGCGTGTCACCCAGCTCCGTTCGCGTTCCGGCCGGCAGCAATTCCAGGCTCGAAGCCGTGCGCCACATCTCGCGCAAAAGGCTGGAATTGAGGCGCTGCTTCTTGCCACCCCGTGGGATCAGGGCCGCGGAGAGGCGCTGGTAGAGATCGATCTGCTGGTTGCGGTTGAGGCCGCCAGACACGCGCCCCCAGAAAATCCACCAGTCGATCTCGCACTGCACCTGGTTGGCATATTGCAGGCCGGAGGCATACATGCGGCGGGTCTGTTCGATGCGGAAATCGTCACCTGGAAAGCCGAAGCCCGGCCGCAGGCAGAAGCCGCAGAGATTCAGCCAGCGAGCCTCGTAGGCGGGGCTCTTTTTGCGCCCGTCGGCAGCCGCCAGGAAAGCGTCCGCCATTTGCCGGATGGTAGCCAGCGGCCAGGAATTCCGGCCCAGTCCGAGAATCTGCTCCAGTTTCGCCGGCAGTTCTTCGGGCGCCACGGGCGATTTGGCGGTGTTGGAGAAGACCGCCCCGATCAACTCGAGCGCCTGCCTGAGGGCCTCTTCGCTGATCACCGCCGCCGGCTTACGCGCGGCCGGCGCGGCGGCGGCCTGGCGCAACTCGAATTGCAGCCGCCAGCGATTGTCGCTGATCTTGGATTCGCACCAGGTCTCCAGCGTGCCGATTTCAGTGAGCCGCGCGCCGAGCTTCACCGGAATGAATCGCTCGCCGGTCTTCTTGCCGAAGCGGATCACCGCGTGCAACGGCGCGTGCAGGTGCAAATCCGGATCGGCAGCGGCAAACTGCACCACGTCGCCCAGCTTGTCTTCCGTGCGGGTCAGCGAGCTGTAGAGCCGGAAGGAGACCGGCTTGTTGGCCACCAGTTGCAGATCCTCGCGATCGATTTCGAGCGTGGCGCCTTCCTCCGCTCCGCGCGGAACCATGCAGATGGCGGCGATCCGGTCTCCGGCAGGCGCGGCCGCCTCTCCGACGTCGATGTAATAGGTGCGCGGCAGGCCGCCGCGCACCAGCACCCCGCTGCCCGTCGTGCGCACGTAGGAGTAATAGGCTGCCCCCGCGGCCACCGCCAGATCCAGGTCGCGGTTCTCCAGAATCTCCGGGCGCTTCCCGTACCAGTGGCCCACCACGTCGGCGACCCTCTGGCGCAGGATCTCGGGAATGAAGAAGCCGCCGTTGAAGAGGATCGCGTCGGGCGCCTGGCCCGCGCCTTCCAGAAACGCGTTCAGGTGGCGCGTGATGGCCGGATCGGAGACATACGGCAGCCCCAGTTCGCGGAACAGGCTGCGTTTCTCTTCCTTGGGAGCTTCGCCGCGCGCGGTCAGCGGCAGAAACCCCTCGAGCGCCAGTTCCAGGGCTTCCTCGCGCAGGATTTCGTTCTTCAGTGTCTTGCCGATTAGCGCCGAGCCCGCACCCAACACCGTGATTTCCACGCTCTTTAGGTGCGGATCGTTGAGCAGGCGTTCTTTGGCCGCGGAGCACTGCCGCCGGAGCCCGCTGCGCTGCCGGATGGAGAGCGGCACGCCCAGCTTGGTTTCCACCAGCCAGGCCAGCGTCAGGTCCAGGTTGTCGCCGCCCAGCAGCAGGTGCCGCCCGACGGCGGTGCGCGTGAAGTTGACCAGGTCGCCTTCGCGCGAAACGCGGATCAGGCTGAAATCGCTGGTGCCGCCGCCCACATCGCAGACCAACACCACCTGACCGTCATAAAGCAGCTTGCGCGATTGTGCCAGGTTGTTGGCGATCCAGGAATAGAACGCCGCGGCGGGCTCTTCGAGCAGAGTGAGTTTGGGCAGCCCCGCTTCGGCTGCCGCCATCACCGTGAGTTCCCGCGCCTCCTCGTCGAACGAGGCGGGCACCGTAAGCACGATCTCCTGCTCTGCCAGCGGCATGCCCATGGCCTGGTCCCACTCCGCGCGGAACTTGGCCAGAAAGCGCGTCGAGACGTCCACCGGCGACAGGACCCTGCCGGTTTCCGGCGAATCCCACGGCAGGATTTTCGCGGTGCGGTCCACATCCGGATTCGAAAGCCAGGACTTGGCCGAATGCACCAGCCGGGTGGGCACCAGGGCTCCCTGCTCGCGGGCATACGTCCCCACCGGCTCGCCATCTTCCAGGAACAGGAACGAGGGCAGCGTGCGGCGCGGCTCTACCCGTCCTGGAGCCACCAGTTGCGGCGTGTCGAAAATATGAATGGGGGGAAAATCCTGCTCGCCGGCTTCCTGTTCGTGGATGTAGGCCAGGGCGGAGTTGGTGGTTCCGAGGTCGATACCAATCTTCATGCTTCTACACGTTCACGCACATTGAACTCCAGCTTCCAACGCCGGCCGTCGCGCGCCACGCACCAGAGCTGGAGCATGCCGGTTTCGGTCACCACGCTTTCGAACGAGACCGGCACCACACCGGAGGCGTTCTGCTCCGCCGCGAGGTTCACCTCCATGGGGGCCAGTTCCTGCAAATCGTCCCCGTAATCCTCGATCAGGTCGCCGGGCTGATCGTTTTTCCGGACCGCCGAGCAGAAGAAGCGGAACTCCGCCGGCTCTCCGATGACCAGGCCGAACTCGCGGTTCGGAATGCGCGCATCGGTGCCCTCCTCCATGCCGAAGGGCACCACGGTGAGCGCCTTCAGCGGCGCCGCGAAGCCCGGCACCGAAGGCATGGCGCTCTCGATGCCGACGTAATAGGTGCGCGGCACGCCACCCCGAATGCGCACACCCTTGCCGCGCCGCGCCAGGCCATAATAGGCCGCGCCGCGCGAAACGGCATGCATCAAATCCTCGCCGCTGAGCGGGGCCACGGGAGGCATGCCCTCTTCGGCCAGCCAGCCGTTCAACACCGTCAAAATGCGCTCCCGCACCAGACCGGCGTTCAACACGCCGCCGTTGAACAAGACGTGCGTCGGACACGCCAGGCCGCTGGGGCCCCGCCGGATGGCGCCATGCTCGGCGCTGGACGCCTGCTGCCGCAAAAACCTGGCCAGGTGCCGCGTGATGGCTGCATCGGCGGCGTACGGCAGGCCCATTTCCTGGAGGCCCACACGCCGCTGCCGCGCGGGCATCTCGCTGCTGGCCGTCCCCGGAAAGAAGCCGTCGTTCAACAGCCGCTCCAGGTCGGCGCGCTCCAGCGAAGCCCGGATGGTGCCGCCTACCAGCCCCGTGCCTTTGCCCAGAATAGTGACGGGCTCGGAGTCCTTCTTCGAGGCCGGATCGAGCAGCTTCTCTTTGGCCAGCCGGCAGTTGCTCCATAATGCCTGGAGCTGCAAGCTGTCGATCCGGGTGCCCTTTTCGGCCAGCCGGTCGGCCAGCAGGCGGGCCAGCGCCAGGTCGATATTGTCTCCCCCCAGCAGAATGTGCTCGCCCACGGCCACGCGGTCGAGGGTGAGTTCACCCGCCTGCTGCGTCACCGCGATAAGTGTAAAGTCGGTGGTTCCGCCGCCGATATCCACCACCAGGATGAGATCGCCCACCGCGACGCGCTCGCGCCAGTTCGGGTGCCGCTCGATCCAGGCATAAAAGGCGGCCTGCGGCTCCTCGAGCAGGGTGATGTTCTGGTAGCCGGCCTGTTCCGCAGCGCTCAGCGTGAGTTCGCGCGCCACGGCGTCAAAGGAGGCAGGCACCGTGACCAGCACGTGCTGCGCCTGGAACGGCGTCTCGGGCATCTTCGCATCCCAGGCGTTCCGCAGGTGCTCCAGGTAGCGCCGGCTGGCCTCCACCGGCGAGAGCCTCGCCACCCCTTCCGGCGCCTTCCAGGGAAGCAGCGCGGAAGTACGATCCACGCCCCCGTGGCACAGCCAGGACTTGGCGGAGGCCACCAGCCGCCCGGCATTCTCCACGCCACGCTTCTGCGCCAGCCGCCCCACCACCGCTTCCGCCCGGCCGTCCCAGGGCAGAGTCGTGGACCCGGGCGGAAAATCCGCCGTGCCCGGCAGGTACAGAAACGAAGGCAGCAGGCCCTCGTCGCGGACCTCGCCCGCATTCACGAGTTGAGGAATCGCGAGGAGTTCCACCTTAGGGAGGGCGAGCGGATCCTGCTCCGCCGGGATTTCCGCATAGGCCAAGGCAGAGTTCGTCGTGCCGAGGTCGATGCCAATGACGTATTTCGGTTCCAAACTACCTCACTCGATCTCGATTTCCGCGGGAGCCAGAACCGTGACGTCCTGCCGGGCGCTGAGTGCCGGGAGGTCTACCTTGGCCGCTTTCCATCCCTTGTGGCGCAGGACGCCGCCGGTGGGCGTGTTGGCGGGCACGTTGCCGATAAACTTGACCGCCGCCGGGTCGATGGGGCCGGAACGGGTAAAGGTCCCCTCCACGCTGTCGATGACCGGCTGCAGCTTGATGTAGCGCGTCAGGGATTCCTTGGCCTGGTCGTGCAGGCTGCGGACTGCCGCGCCGATCTGATCGTCCGCATAGCCCGAAATGTCCTCCATGATGAAGTCGATCAGGCGGGAATCCCGCTGTAGAATCGCCAGCACCTGCAAGGCTCCGTCGGAGGTGGGACGCGCCGCCGGCGCCGGAGCGGCCGGCGCGGATACCGGAGCAGCGTCGGGACGCCGGGCGATTCCCAGAGCGGACAGCAGGGCGTCCGACAACGCGCCGTGGAACAGAATGGCAAAGAAGCAGCGAATAGCGAGCAGAATCCTCAAGCGTTTGGCTCCAACACCTTAGAATAGCAAGGGAGGTTGCGGAACTGGCCTTATGGCCGCCGGTCGCTCAGCGAGAGTGGATCACCGTGGCCTGGCGCAGGCGCTCCAATTCACGCCGGGCGATGTCGGACCAGGAACTCGCGGGGTCCAGCTTCAGGTACAGCTTCCAGTGGTGGACTGCCTTCAGGGCATCCCCTTTCTTCTCGCACAGCAGCGCCAGGTTAAAGTGCGCGTCGCCGTACTGCGGGTTGAGCTGCAACGCGCGTTCATAACACTGCTGGGCTTGCGGCAGGTCGCCTTTTTCGTCGTAAAGGTTCCCCAGGTTGAAATGCGCCAGGGGATATCCGGAGTCCGCCTCGATAGCCTTTCGATAATAGCGCTCGGCCTCGGCGAACTTGCGTTGCCGATAGCGGATGGTTCCCAGATTGACCCACGCCCCGGCCGCCGACGGATTCAGTTCCACAGCCTTTTGATAGGCCTCGACGGCCCTCTCGACGGGCGCGCCGGTTTCCTCCAGGGTCAGCCCCTGCTGAAACCACCGCTCCGCCTCCCGTGCGGGGGGAGGGGCGGGCGGAGCAGGCAGCGCGGCAACGCTTCCCAGCTCGGCTGTGTCGAAGTTGAAGAGCCACTGCCCGCTGATAGCTTCCATCTTCTGCCCGGCGACCTGCACGGCAATGCGGCGCCCGTCGGAGAATATCTTTAGCTCCGCCAGGGGATGTTTGACATGGGAGAGCTTCTCCTTGAGCGACTCCAAGGCGCGGCCGATCTTGGCCGGGGAAATCCGGCTCTCACGAAGCTTTTGCAGCGTGCGCAGGGCAATCAGGTCCGGGAAGGTAAATCTCTCCTGCGTGGGGATCAGCCGCTGGCGCTCCCAACTGCGAAGCTGCTGCTCGGTAACCCCCAGCATCCGGCGGACATGTTCGCGGGTGAAGTCCCGCTCCGGCGCCTTGGCCAGCACAGAAGATTTTAGCATGGACCCGCCGCTGTTTAGCTCGTTTTCGCCTGCCTGGCCGGACGCCGCCAGAATTGATACCACTTGCGCCCCGGCGCCGGCTCGGCCTTGGCCGCCAGCACCGGCGCCGCCTCGATCGCCGCCTTGGGATTATCGCAGAACAGAAGCCGGGCGTAGTCCTCGCCGTAGGCTTCCGCTACCTGCTCGAAAGCTGCCTTAAGCACGGGCTTGCGGTCGCGCGTGCCGTGCGCGTCACTGGCGACGAAGTGCACCAAGCCGCGCTCCATCAACTCCGTCGCCACCGCCCTGGCCGTCTTCCCGAACCGCCCGCTCAGAGAATCGCCGGTGATCTGTACGCAGGACCCCTCCGCCACCCACTTCTCCACCCGGTCCAGGCGCCGGTGCAGCCGCCGATTGCGCTCCGGATGGGTCACCACGGGGATAATGCCAGCCGCCAGCATCCGCCGGAAGACCTCGTCGGTCGTAGTCGGCACCAGGCGATCGGACAGCTCCACCAGCAGGTACCTCCCACGATTGATGGTGTATTTCCCGGGGTTGGACAGGGCATCCTGGATATTGTCCACGGTCAGATGAAAGTCGCAGCCGGTGTGGATGCGCAGCGCCCCGCCGCAAGCGGCTGCCAGCTCGGAGGCCTTCCGCTCCACCGTTTCGGGATCGAAGGGGAACTCCGTATTGGCGTGCGGCGTCGCCACAATATCGGTTGTGCCGTTCTCCGCCGCCATCCGCACCATCTCCACGGCCTGCTCTATGGTTTCCGCGCCGTCGTCCACGCCCGGCAGGATATGGCTGTGTATGTCGATCACTCTCTCTTTACTATAAGCTTCGGGCGGGAAGGACGAACCGGGTTCGGGCGGCACGGTCCCCTGGTACCAGACCACTTAGATCCAAGTAGGTGCGATTCTGCGTGCAAACCAGGCCCAATCCGTGGTAAATAGGTATTTGGAGCACTGGCAGGTTTCGAACCTGTTCGCGTCGGGCGCCTTGGCGTTTCCATCAACCCCTTCGGCAAGACCTTGTTGGCGGCGGTAGCCCTCACCCGCCGTTTAGCCACGCGCGGATGGGGCCGGTGCATCAGACACGCTGACGTGTTGATTTAACGACGTTCTCGTCCCTGCAATTTTTGGAGCACTCAATTCCCCATGGATAGTGATCGCAAGTACAGACAACGGGGTTACATGGATTCGGACCGCCCGGAGCCGAGGGGTCCGCGTGAGGAGCGGCCCAAACAACCGGGTCCGCGTCTGCCCATTGACGTTACCGGACCGCGTCTCCCACGCTTGGTTCAAGCGGTCGCTGCAGCCCGATGCTTCAACTGTGCGACGCCCCTGCCCGCGGGTACGGATTTCAACGGGAATTGTCCCAAGTGCAACGCGCCGCTCCATTGCTGCAAGCAGTGCGCGCATTTTGAGCCCTCCACCCGTTTCCAATGCCTCAAGCCCATCCCGGTGCGTATTCCGGTGAAGGACAAGGCCAACGAGTGCACGCTCTTTTCCCCCCGGGTAACCGTGGCCCGCGACGGCGTGACTCCGCCTGCCTCACCCGTAGCCCCTACTGTGGAAGCCCCCCGCAGCCCCGAAGACGCCCGCAGCGCTTTTGACCGCCTGTTCAAAAAATAGTCGCCGGCTTTGCTACGGGGTGGGCTCCTTGTGGGCGGCCGCCCTGAGGTGCTGATAGTATCCCAAGTCCTTTCCCGTGAAGAACTTCGTAACAAATAAGATCTGCCCGGTATGCTGCGAGAAATGCTCTACCACGTGGTACACCGCTTCCAGAACGGTGACCTCGTACTTCTGCACGGCAATCCTTTCGGTGAGCCGGTCCGGGGGGATCGCCTGAATCACTCCCGCCGCCTCCTCAACTACCTGCCGTAGCCGCACGATCAGTTCCGGCCCGGTGACTCCGCCCCGGGCGGCAAACTCGGCGTCCCGCTGGCGGATGTCCGGCTGCCCGCCAATCGCCCCAACCACCCATTGTCGAAGATTGCCACAGAGGTGCAGGACTAAGTTCCCGGCGGCGTTCTGTTCCTCTCCACCGCGCATCCAGATCTGCTCCTCACTGAGCTTGCCCAGGCAGTCTTCGATGCGGTCTGTCAGTTGCCGCAATTTCTTCACCGAGAAATCCAGAAAAGCGCTAGCCGAGGTTTCGTGCATGTTCCTCAGGATACTACCGCCGCGGTTCGTATCGGATCCACAGGGGTGAGACCCACACGATCTCGCCGTTATCCTGCTCCGCCCGCACGTAATAGTAACTGGTCGTCCCCGGCGTCGCCGCCTCGTCGCGCCAGCGAAAGCTTACCGTCCGGGAATTGGGCTCGGCCAGGTATACGTACCGGTTGTCCTTAATGACGTGCACCCTGGCGATTCGGGACGTGCCCTCCAGCATGACTTCCAGTGACGGCAGTTCCGCTGTGGAAAAGCTGTCTCCCATCAGGTGCGCGCCGCTGTGTACGTCTGCCAGGATGTTATCCGTCGCCGCGTACAGGTGGCGCTGCTTCAACGCTTCCAGCACGGATTCCCGGGTCAGGTCGCGGACATAAATGTCGCAGTAGCTCAGGTGCGTGGAAACATGGTCCGAACTGGCCTGGAAGCCCAGCCTGTAGCCCTTTTCCAGCGCCAGGCTGACGAAACCCTTAGGCCGCCACCCCCCAATTGAATCCTGCTCGCTGGCCGCCCGGGGCGCGTCGGGCATTTCGTAGCTCTGCCGGTCACCCTGGTAAATCTCGACCGCGGGTTCGACGTCGGGGTCGTTATCCCGCCAGTCGGTGCCCATGTTGGTGCCGCTGGTGTGGGAGGCCACCACGCCGTCAAACGCTTTCAGATACCGGTACAACATCTGGGTATCCGGAGCATGCCCCGGCTCGTCCGCCTTGCTGATAGGCAACCGCGGCAGCGTCCGGATGCCGCGCCGCGCAAAGATGACGTTGCGGTGGCCTTCCGGGTAGGGCACGCTGCGCTCGTAGCTGAACATGGGCACGAACCGGCCCGGCGCGTAAAACACGTCGGTCAGCTTCTGTTCGATCCACCAACTGTACTCGCGCCCGCCGCCGTTGTCGTGGTCGCAGCAGCCCACCCAGTCCAGTCCGCCGGCATCCAGAATGTAGCGCCACTGGTCCAACAGCGTGCCGTCGAATCCGCCGTCCATGGAGACCTCGCTGTGGCGATGAAATTCTCCACGCACGATCCGCAGGTTCCCCGCAGCCTCCTCCCGGTACTGCCGCATGCGGCGCACCGCGGCCCGCTCGGCCCTTGCGGAAGACGCCTCTTCCGCGGTGGCCGCGCGCGCCGGCAACGCCGCGATCCCCCCGGAGCCCTGCGGCAGCGTGATCGTGTTGGCCCAGATATCGTTCTCGTAGGGATCGGTCGGGATCCTCGCCCGCCGCCCTGCGGTCTGCTCTTCCCGCTCAGAAAGATAGAACTGCCGCCGGCTGTCTGAGGAGCCGATCACCGTCAGGGAGCCATCGCCGCCGGGCGCCAGCGCGGGCCGGTTGTCCAGCAGGTTATCGCTATGGTCCAGGAAGACCGGCGCGGTCCAGGCCCTTCCGTCGTAGGAGGCGACGTACTCCGTCCAAACGGTGCCGATCGGGTTCCACCAGATCGGATGCGCGCTGCGGAATGCCAGCCACATCCGGCCGGAGGCATCCACCAGCAGCCTCGGCAGCGAGTTGCGCGCCGCCTGAGAGTTCCGGGCCGGCCGCGCCGCCTCGCGCGAATGGGCATTCGCCGGGTCCGGATCCAGGTTCTGCGCTTCGTCCTGCACGCCAAGGTGATCCACCTGCCGGCTCGGTGAACCGGGCAAAACTAAGCCGGGGTCCTCCCGTAGCGCCAGCAGACGGTTTTCCCTATCCAAGCCGCGCACGCGGATGACACGGCCCTGGTAAAGAGCGGTACCCGAGGTGTTATACGCCCCGAAATCCTTGCCCCAGCCGGCGCCGCCCTCCTCATACGCCACCCACAGCCGTCCCTGCGGATCGAAACTGACGGATGGGTACGCCTCATAACGAGCGCTCGCCGCAATGGCCTTCTCGGCACCCCAGTTTCCCGGCGCCGATGCCAGCCGGACGAAAACGTCGTAGTTGCCGTTGCGGTACGAGTCCCAGGCCACTGCTACCCGTCCCGAGCCGTCCGCCGCAATCGCCGGGTTCCATTCGTTCCCGTCCGATTCCGAAGTCTTCTGCGGCGCGGAGAAGCGATCTCCCTCGCTCACCGCCGTGAAGATCGCCGCGCGCCCGTTGCGCCACCCTTGCCAGGCCAGCCACACGTGTCCCTGCGCGTCGGTTGCGGCAACCGGGTCGATGTCCGAACCGGCCTCGCGCGAGATCTGGATGGCGCTTTCCGCCTTGCCGCCCGCGATGCGCGCCGACCAGATATCGAAATTGCCGCCGCGGTTCTCCGCCCAGAAGACCCACGGGCGGCCTTTGCCGTCCACCGCCACCGCCGTGCGGTACCGGTCCCCTCCCGGATCGGTCACGGCGATCGGTGTCCCCCAGGCGCCGCCGGAATAGCGCTGGGCAAAGATCTGGTCGCCCCCCGTGGGCGCCTTCCAGGCCGCAAAGTCCCCTGGCGGAGTCTGCATGTTGGCGCGCAGCCGGTTGTGGTCCGGATTGTGACGGAACTGCACGTAAGTGATCCAGATCTCCCCGTCCGGCGCGCGCGCGGCCGCGGGGTAGTCCTCCTCTTCCGGCGATGCGGTCACCTGAACGCTGGGCGGAATGCGATCCACCGCGGCGCGCCCGTCCAGCACATGCAGCGTCTTACCGTATGGAAGGTCGCCCGGGCGGAACGAGAAGCTCCCCTGCGTCGTTTTCACAACTATCTCGGAACCGCCGCTCACTCGCGCGATGACCCCGTTGGCCACCACCTGTTGGATCCCCTGCGCGGTGAACTGCCGCCCGCCTCCGAATAACCGGATGGGGTGCGTCACGGCTCGAAACCTGGCACCCTCGATCCGGTCTTCCCCCTCGAAACGCCAGGGAGCCAGGGATACGAGCTTGCCTCCGCGGACTGCCACCGAACCATCCCACTTCTGGGACGCCTGGTCCGTCAGCCCCAGCAGCACCCGGAACGCCGAGGTCTCCTGTGCCAGCAGCGGAATCGCCGCGGCCCAGAACAGAACTACCGCCTTGGCCATAATCCCTCCTGCGATTGCTTGCCAACGATCCTACCGCAACCAGGCCATGTTGGCGCTTCCTTTCTCCGCGATGTGGGTACAATCGGGGGTTGTTCTCCTCGCGCTTTCATTGGGACCTTCGACCCAACCGGTTGACCGAATTGCTGCGGGCAAAGCGGCAGGCGGGCGCCGCGATTCTGGATCTCACCGAATCGAACCCGACGCATGCCGGCCTGGCCTATCCTTCCGAAAACATCCTGCGTTCCCTGGCCGGTTTGGGAACGCTGGTTTACGACCCGGACCCGGCGGGTCTCCCGACGGCCCGTCAGGCCGTCTCGCAGTACTATGCCGCGCGCGGGCTGGACGTCTCGTCCGGCCGAATCCTGCTCACCGCCAGCACCAGCGAGGCCTATGCCTATCTCTTCAAACTATTGGCCGACCCTGGCGACGACGTGCTGGTTCCGCGGCCCTCTTATCCCCTGTTCGAGTTTCTGGCTGCCCTGGAATCCGTGAGCGTGGTCCAGTATCCGTTGGTCTGCCATGGCGCCTGGTCGATCGACTTCGCGGCCCTGCGCGCCGCTGTGACCGGGCGCACGCGCGCGGTCATCCTGGTGAATCCCAACAATCCCACGGGTTCTTACCTGAAGCGCGACGAGCTTGACGAACTCCTCAGCCTGGCGCGCGAGTTCCAACTGGCCATCATCTCCGATGAGGTGTTTGCGGATTACGCCTTTGCCCCGGATCCGCGCCGCGTGCTGCACCTGGTGGGCGTGGAAGACGTGCTCACTTTCTCGCTGAGTGGGCTCTCCAAAGTGGCCGGCTTGCCGCAACTCAAGCTAGGCTGGATCGTGGTTTCCGGTCCGGAACCGCGGCGCGTCGAAGCCCGCGAAAGGCTGGAGTGGATCGCGGATACGTATCTCTCGGTGAGCACACCCGTGCAGCAGGCCGCGCCGGCGCTGCTCGAAGCGGGCGGCGCGGTGCGGCAGCAAATCGCCGCGCGCACCGCAGCCAACCGGGCTTTCCTGGAAACCGCGTTGGGGCCCGATTCCGCTTGCGCCATGCTGCCGCTCGAGGGCGGCTGGTACGCCACCCTGCGGATGCCGCGCGTCCGCCGCGAGGAGGAGTGGGCTCTGGCCCTGCTGGAACACGACAACGTGCTCGTGCAGCCGGGTTTTTTCTACGACTTCGAAACCGAGGCCTTTCTGGTGTTAAGCCTGCTGACCCGCCCGGCGGATTTTCAGGAAGGTGTCCGCCGCCTGCTCGCCCGCGTGCACCGGATCTTGTCGTGACTAGAATAGGTATCGCAGCGCGAACTGCACCTGCCGCGCCGGCCGCGTGCTCGTGATGCGCCCGTACGTGGCGCTGCGCATGTTCTTGTCCGAAGCCGCCCATTGCGTGTGGTTCCAGGCATTGAACAAGTCGGAGCGGAACTCCAGCACCTGTCCCTCTTTCACAAAGCTCAGGGGGATCCGCTTGGCGGCCGCGATGTTCCAGTTGTTGATCCCCGGCTCGGTCACCGCGCCCAGCGTGGAGTTGCCCCACACGCCGAAAGCCGGATCCACGAAGCAGGACGTGTTGAACCATTGAAGCTGCGTATGGATGGAGGCCCCCGCGTTGGGATTGCAGATGCGGTTGGGTTGCGCCAGGCTGGAGGAGGCCGAAAGCCCGGTGCCCGTCAGGTCCTGGTCGGTCACCGGTTCGGGACTTCCGTTGGATGCCGTGAACGTCCCGCTGACTACCCAGTCGTTCACCACCGGGCGCAGCGCCCGGTTCACCCCCAGCTTCGGCGTCTGGTAGTTCAACGCCGTGATGAACCACAGGTAAGGCGTAATGGCGGACGGTCCCGCCCAGATGTATGGCACCCGGAAATTGATGTTGCCATGGTCGGAAGTGCCGATCCGCGACGAGGCGATGTTCTTCTCGAAGGTCAGGTTGCTTTGGAGAGTCAGCCCGTGCCACTGGTTGTTCTTGATGCTTAGCGTCCCCGCGTTGTAGCGCGCCCAGCCGAGCGGCGCCCATGTTCCCAGGATGCCCCACTGCGGGTACGGCCGGCGTTGTTGCAGCGGCACGCTGGCCAGCGTGCCCTGTGGCAGCGCCGGAGCGTTGTCGTCCACGAACTGAAATTGGTGGATGGTATGCGATCCCACGTAATCCCCTTCGGCCATCCATGAAGAGCCCAGCTTCTGCTGCACGCTGAACGACCACTGGTACACCGCCGGAATCGGATAGTAGCTCTGCGCGAAGCGGAACGCCGCCGGCGGATTCGCATTCGGCTGCGGAGGCGAGCCCAGCAGACCGCTCGGATATTCGTTGCTCACCAGCCGCTGAGGCAGAGCCTGTGAGGTGTCATTCACTGCGTCGTAGCGCAGGCTGAAGGGCGCCGCGCCGGCCTGAATGTCGTTGAACTGGTTCATGTTGATGTTGCCGTCGTAATAGATGCCAACGCCCCCCCGGAGGACCGTGGACGGCGTTAGCGCATAGGTGATGCCCAGCCGCGGGGCGAAATTCTTCGTCCCGATACGGTACGATTGCCGCGGCTGGCCCGGCGTTAGCGGCGCGCAGGCGCCGAAGCACTTGCCGGGGTCCAGAAAGTCGTTCGGGTTTTGCAGCGCGAACGAAGGCTGGCCGGTCTGGAAATTGAAAGTAAGCGTGGTGTTGCGGGGCACCGTCCACGGGCTCCAGTACTCGTACCGCAGGCCGTAGTTCACAGTGAGTCTGCTGTTCACCCGCCAGGAGTCCTGGGCGTAGAAACCCAGGTACTGCTGATGCCCCACGTAGGGAATCTGCTTGATGATGAGGGTCGTGCTCGAGTAGGCGCCCAGCAGATAATCGGCGAACTCCTGCCCTCCCGACGGCAAGCCCGCAGCCTGACGCGCCGCCTCGCATTTCGCGTTGCCCGGAGGGCAAGCCTGGGTGTAGAAGCGGCTGAAGGTGAACTGCCCCTTGTCGCCAGATGGATTGTAGTAGATGAACCGCTTGTTGATGCCGTCAAACCCAAATTTCAGGCTGTGCCGTCCCTTCACCCACCCGAAGTCGTCCTTGAGCTGGATATTGTTCGAGTAGGCGTTGAAGATGTAGTTCGTCGCGCTTCCCAGGTCGAAGCCGGCCACCGACCACTGCGTCCCCCCGGTATAGCTCGAAGTGTTCGGTAAGCCGATCACCTTGGCCGCGTCCGGGAGGCCGAGTGGCCGCGTGTACGCCCAGTTCGGACGGGTGTAGGAAAGCCCCAGGTCGTTCACCTTCGAGGCGCTCAGCACCTGCGTCCAGTGCAGTACTGCATTGGTCGAAGCCGAAGGATTGCCGGTGCCCTGCAGCGGCTGCAACCCACCAGCCAGCGAATCCTGCTTGTTGTAAGTGAACCGCGCAAAGACCGTTGAGTTGGCGTTGCGCAGCCAGTCTCCGCGGCCAGTCACCTGGTTTTGGTCGAGAGTGGTCCGCACCGAGTCGGTGTACTCTGCCACGCCGTTAATCACGATGTTCGGCGGCTTGACGTAGTTGTTCAGGTAGGCCAGCGTCACGGGATCGGCGCAGGAGGGGCGCGGGGCGCACATGGCGCTTGGTCCCAGCGGGATTTTGTTGCCCGGAAACGGCCGCCGCAAACCTGTCGCCGGATCCACGTCGTAGGGATTATAGATGACCGGCGTGGGCAGCACTGTTCCGCCCGGCCCCGGCGGATGATACTGCGAAAAGTCGCCGTTGCGCAGGTTCGCGTCCGGCACCGTCGCGAACAGTTGCTGGCGCTGCACCACGCGGAAGCCTTCGTAGTTGGCGAAGAACAGCAGCTTGTTCTTCTTCACCGGCCCGCCTACGGCCCCGCCGAACTGATTCTGCGTGTACGGCTGGATCTTGCGCCCCGCCTGGTTGTTGAAAAACAGGTTGGCATCCAGGCGGCTGTTGCGGAAATATTCGAACATCTCCCCGTGATACTCGTTCGATCCGCTCTTGGTGATCACGTTCACCGCCGCCACGCCGTTGCCGAACTCCGCGCTCATGTTCGCCGATTCCACGCGTACTTCCTGCACGCTCGACCGCGACTGCAATTGCGTGGCTTGCCCGTAGACCGGAATCTGCACATTCGATCCGTCGATTGAAATGTTCGCGCCGGAGTCCCGGTTCCCGGAAATGAAGGCCCCGGACGCCTGAAAGGTGTTCCCCGCCGTCACGAAGTTCAGCGCCACGGCGGCGAACGAAACGCTGCTGCCGATGTTCTGCGGCACCACCCCCGGTGTCATTTGCAGCAGATCGAAGAAGTTGCCGCGGCTCAGCGGGATGTTCTGCACCAGCTCGGGCGTCACATTACCGGTCACCTCCGCCGATGCCGTGTTGATCAGCTCCGCGCCCGCCGCCGAGACCGTCACCTGCTCGCTGGTCGCGCCCAGTTCCAGTTTGAGATCCACGTGCGCAGGCTGTGCCGTCTCCACCTTGCGGTCGGTGACCGTCGTGGTCTTAAATCCGGACGCGGAGACCAGCAGGGTATAAGTGCCCGCCGGCAAAGATTGAAACGAGTACACTCCCTCTGAGTTGGTCACCGTCTCGCGGATTGCGCCGGTATTCTGGTTGGTCAGCTTCACCGCCGCCCCCGCGATCATCGCCGCCTGCGGGTCCGATACCGTGCCGGTGATCGAGGTGGTGGTCTCTACTTGCGCCAACGCGGCCGTGCAACAGACGAAAAAACAAGCCAGCTTTGCCATCGTCAACTGCCCCATTGAATTCCAAGCAGTATACCACTGGCGAGAAGAGTGCCTAAAATTTTGTGTGGTGGAATTCCGATCCGCGGCGCTCAGGCTGCTGCACAAACAAAAACGGCCAGCGGACGAACATTGGCGACTTCGGCCAGGGCCTGGGTGTATCCGGGGTTCAGCCGCAGGGCTTCCTCAAATTCCTTCTCCGCTTCCGCCCATTTCCGCTCCGCGGCATAGCTCAGCCCCAGGTTCATCGGGATCCTGGCATCCATGGGGGCCACCCGGCGGGCGGTCTGCAATTCCTCCCGGGCGCCAACGAACTGGCGCTGGCGCAGATAGATCACCCCCAGGAGCAGGCGCTCTTCGGCGGCCCCGGGGTAAAGCTGCACCGTGCGCTGAGCGCATTCCAAGGCCAGCGGCAGATCCCCCTGCGCGAAATATAGCTCTGCCAGGCTGTGCCGCGCCGGCAGCCATTCAGGCGCCAGCCGCACCGCTTCCTGGAATTCGGTCCTCGCCTGGGTGAGGTCCTGGTTCTGCTGGTAGGCCAGGCCCAGGTGATAATGGGCCGGCGCCAGGTCCCGCGTTTCCGCCACCTGCTTGCGCAGCTCCGTGATAGCTTCCTCTCTCCTCTCCTGAGCCAGCAGAATGCGCCCGCGAGCGATGTGCGCATCCACGTCTTTCGGCTTTTCCTGGAGCACCCGGGCATTCAACTGCTCGGCCTCCTTCATCCGTTTCTGGGTGAAGTAGCACTCCACCAAACGGTTGCGAATCTCCTGGTTCTTGGGTGCAATGTCCAACCCGCGCCGGTACTCGGAGACGGCGCTTTCCGTCAGGCCCCGCCCGAAGTAAAAGTCTCCGATGGCCAAGGCTACCTCGGCGGACTTCGGCCGGCGGTCGCGCAGCCGGCGCAACACGGAATCCGCGCTGTCCCTCTTTTGCTGGGCATCCGCCAGGTTGGCCCACGCGAGATAGAGCGATATATCTTCGCTATTTCGCTCCACGGCTTGTGCCAGCACCGCCTCAGCCTGCGGAAGCCGCCGCTGCAGCCGGTAGAACTCGGCCAGCCCGAGATATCCCCGGATAAAGTGCGGGTCCACCTCCACGGACTTGCGGAAATTCTGCTCCGCCTGTTCGAAATGGTTCACCGCCAGGTCCGAGAGCGCCAGGTGCAGGTGGGTGGTGGGACTTCCCGGCGCGAGGTCCGCGGCTTTGGAAAATGCCTCATGGGCGCGCTCGGTCTGCCGGCGCGGGATGAGCGAAGCCCCCAGCAACTCGTAGGCGGCGGCGTTCTTCGGATCCCGCTCCAGAACGTAGGAAGCCTCTGCTTCCGCCTTCTGAAACTCCCGGGCGGCCATGTATAGCTGCCCGAGAGTGAGGCGCACATCCAACCTCCCCGGCTCCAGTTCGTTTGCCTGCCGGAGTGACTGATACGCGCGCGCCGGGTCGCCGGACGCCAGGTACGCTTTCGCCAGTTGGTAATGGGCTTCCACAAACCGCGGGTCGAATTTCAGGGCATTGCGAAACTGCAGGATGGACTCCGCGTGCCGGCCCTTCTGCATGTACCGCAGCCCGCTCTGCAAGTAACTCTGCTTGGCCTTCTGAGGATCGCGCGAGCAGCCTGCCAGGATTGCCCACGCACCCGCCAGCAGCACCAGCGCGGCTGCTCGCAGCCGCTCTTGTCTGTGTCTGGTCATCGCTCACTCCACGGCTCGATGCCTCCGCGCCCCTGGGCCCGGCACGGTGCCTTTCGAGGGTTTCCGCCGCCTTCGCACACCGCGAAAACCACGAAATTTTTTGCAACTGGGATGCCGCTCGGGCGATGCCGTCAAATCGTGGCAAGCAATTGAAAATACGGAGGCCTAGCCGGGTCGCAGAGCGTGCTCGCTAAGCGGCTGCAAAGTTTTGCGCGAAAGTGGAAAGCGCGCGCAGGCGGGCTAGGTTTTCACCTGGTAGCGCCGCACGGCGTCCTCATCCAGTTCCACGCCCAGCCCCGGGCGGTCGGACACAATGGCGTAGCTCTCCTGGATATCGATGGGATTCACGATCAGGTCGTCCATGCGTTCGTAGCTCAGGATGTCGCTGGGCAGTGTGCAATTGGCCGCTGCGGCGCAGGAATGCAGCATGGCCGCGTCCATGAGTCCCAATTCGTGCCCAGAGCCGTGCCACACGGGCATGCCTGCCGCTGCCGCCAGGTAGCAGTTGGAAAGGAAGCTGGCCATGCTGGGCGCGGGCCCCGTGTTGAAAATGGAGCAGGCCTGGGCGCGGATCGCCGCGATCATCTGCTTCGGGCTCCCCAGGTGCAGCGCGATGGGCGTCTTCAATTTGGAGCGCAGCTCGCGGTAGCCCGCCAGGTCGCTCTTGTCGATCGGGTCTTCGATCACCAGCATGTTGCCGATGGCGTCCAGCCCCTCGCCAATGGGTAGGAACTCCGCTGCGGTTTTGTGGTGCGCGTTGAAATCCACCGTGATTTTGAGCTGTGGCGCGGCCTCTCTGATCGCGGCCACCGCCTTCACCACCGGGTCGCCCGGCCGGCCCTTGATCTTGATCCCGTGGAAATGCCCCTTCACCGCGCGCTCGGCCACCCGCCGGATGTCGGTGGGGTTCTTACGCCCGCACCAGTAATTCACCAGCACCTTGCGTTGCGCCAGTCCCCCCAACAGACGGTACACCGGCCAGTGAAAAGCTTTCCCCACGATGTCGTAGAGCGCCATTTCAAAGCCGGAGTAGCTGCCATGGTCAGGCAGGTCCAGCCGCGCCAGGTTCATGTCCAGCACGTTCTTGCCCGTCACCGCCTCCGCGTTGCGGAGCACGTTCGGCTCTTTCAAATCCCGCGAAGTTTCGCCGATCCCCACAATCCCCGAATCGGTGTGGATCTTCAGGATGAACTTCGGCAGGCTGGGAAACTGGCTCAATGCATCCGGCGTGAACTCCGGGCTGTTGATGATGTCCGGCTGCATCGGCACCACTACCGGGAACACCTCCACCCTGGTTACGCGAATGCGCTCGCTCGCGCCCGCCGCGTTGGCCGGGAGCGTGGCCAATCCCGCCGTACTTCCTGCCAGCGCAAGCGCTCTGCGCCGCGACACTTTCTCGTTCCTCATCGCTTCCTCCTCGTTGCCTGAGAATACTCCACCCGGCGCCAAGGCTGTCAACGACTATAATCGGGGCTATGCAGAACCCGACACATCGCCGCTCCTTCTTTCGCTCCATGACTGCCGGCTCCCTGGCCGCGCTGGCCGCGAGGCCTTCGCTGGCTGACGTGGAGCCGGCCGGCAATACCTACATCAATCCCCGCAAAGTACTGCTCTGGGAGAGCACCCGGAAGGAGTTCCGGGAAGCCCTCGAAGGCGGCTCTCTGAAGGCCATGATTGTTCCCACCGGCAGCACCGAACAGCACAATGAGCACCTGGCCATGATCAATGACACCGCCAGCGTCACGCTAATCGCCCAGCAGGCGGCTCTGCGCCTTTGGCCGCAGGTGATGCTCACGACCCCCGTGGCCGTCGGTATCTCGCCGCACTGGATGGACCGCAAAGGCACTCTCTCCCTGCGCAAAGAAACCTTCCTGGCCGTGGTCTACGACATCTGCGAAAGCCTCAAAACCCACGGTGTCAAGACCATCCTCGTGCTCAACGGCCACGGCGGCAATGTCGGCCCGCTGCGTGAGAACGTGCCGGACTTCGCCAAGAAACTCGGCATCAACATCCAGACCAATTCCTACTGGGACGCCTACAGCAGGGAAATCATCCGCAAATACATGGAGAGCAACAAGGCCCCGGGGCATTCCGGCGAGTTTGAGACTTCCTTCGCCATGGCCGCCTTTCCTCAGCGCATCCATTGGGAGGGCGTCGACTACCAGAAGGCCAAGCAGTTCCTGCACATCAAGGACCCCAAGTCCGCCGCGCAGGAAGAGGAGTTCGCCCGGGAAGCCAAGCTCGCTACCACCGCCAAGGGCGAAGCCATGATTCGCATCGCGGTCGACTGGACTGTCGAGAGGATGCAGCAGTTGATCCGGCAAGGGTGAGTATGCTCGTCTGGCGAGTCCTGCTGGCAGTCCTCCTGGCCTGCGCCACCGGCTCCGCCGCCCGCCGGCCGGATGCCTGGGAGGTGATCGGTCCGGGCGGCGGCGGAGCCATGTTTTTCCCCACGGTTAGCCCCGTGGATCCCACCCTGGTGCTGGTGGGTTGCGACATGACCGGATCGTATCTTTCCGAAGACGGCGGCGATACCTGGAGCCAGTTCGATCTCCACGGCCGGGCGCGCTTCTTCGTCTTCGACCCGGTCGATCCGCGCACGATTTACGTCCAGAGTATCGGACTCTGGCGGAGCACGGACGCCGGGAAGCATTGGTCCCTGGTTTACCCGGATTCCCGGAGCGTCACCGGCGTGGAGATGGGCGATGACCATGCCAGTGAAACCCTGCTTGTCGGCGGGCGTCCCGCGCCCATGGTGACTGCCCTCGGCATCGATCCCGCCGATAACCGCCACCTGTGGGCCGCGATCCGCCAGAACGAAGGCGCCGGGCTATATCTCTCGGTCAATCGCGGCGGCGCCTGGCAGCGCGCCGCCGCTCTCGGCGCCGGCGCCCGCCAGATTTATATAGATCCGGCCTCGCCCCAGACCAGCCGCACGGTCTATATCGCCGGCGCCGGGCCAGTCGCCGTCTGGCAGGCCGGCCACCTCCGCACCGGTGGCATGCCTCCGGGGGTAAGCGCATTCACGGAGGTATCCGCGAGCTTTCCGCCGGGCGGTGGCCCCCTGGTGATTTATGGGATCACCAACTCGGCAGCCTATGTTTCGCCGGATGGCGGCGCCACCTGGCAGGCACTCGAGTTGCCCGGCGAGGCGCCGCGGCTGCGCACCGTGGCCACCAGCCTGCACGCCCCGAATGTCGCCTACCTTTCCTACACGGGTCTACGCGTCTCGAATACGCGCTATTTCGGGGTAGCCCGGACCGCCGACCGTGGCCGTACGTGGAACCTCGTCTGGAAGGAGTCCCGCACCGCCGCCCCGAACATTCACGACGCCTGGATCACGGAACGGTTCGGCCCCGGCTGGGGCGAAAATCCTCTGGGTTTGGGTGTCGCCCCCGACAACCCCGACCTGTGCTTCGCCACCGATCTGGGCCGTACCCTTCGCACCAACGACGGCGGCAAGACCTGGGCGGCCGTTTACTCGAAGCGAGTCCCCGGCGGCTACACCACTACCGGCCTGAACGTCACCACCAATTACGGCGTGCACTTCGATCCCTTCGACCCGCACCGCATGTTCATCACCTATACGGACATCGGGTTGTTCCGCAGCGAGGATGGCGGGCAAAGCTGGGTCTCCTCCACCGCCGGAGTGCCCCGCGAGTGGGTGAACACCACCTACTGGCTGGCCTTCGATCCGGAGGTGCGCGGGCGCGTCTGGGGTGTCATGAGCAAGACGCACGATCTGCCGCGCCCCAAAATGTGGCGGCGGGCCCCGCTCTCCAGCTTTGGCGGCGGCGTGTGCCGCAGCGACGATGGCGGCCGTACGTGGCGGGTCTCGAACAACGGTATGGCGCCCACCGCGGCCACGCACATTCTGCTCGATCCGCGCAGCCCCGCCGGCGCCCGCGTCCTCTATGTCGCGGCTTTCGGGCGCGGCGTGTATAAGTCCACCGACGGCGGGAACACCTGGACGCTCAAGCACCGCGGAATTGCAGGCACGGCACCTCTCGCCTGGCGTCTGGCCCAAGACCCCGCAGGCACGCTCTACCTCGTGGTCGCCCGGCGCAGCGAAGACGGCCGTATCGGCGACCTGGAAGACGGCGCCCTCTACCGCTCGGCGGATGCCGCCGAATCCTGGGAGCGGCTGCCCTTGCCGTCGGGCGTCAACGGCCCGAACGGCCTGACCATCGATCCGCAAGATGCCCGGCGCCTCTACCTGGCCGCCTGGGCCCGCAATGGCCCCGGCCACGGCACGGGCGGCGGCATCTTCCTATCCGAGGACTCCGGACTCACCTGGCGCAGCGTTCTCGCCGCGGATCAGCATATTTACGATGTGACCGCGGACCCGCGCGCGCCCGGTACGCTCTACGCCTGCGGCTTTGAATCCTCCGCCTGGCGCTCCACAGACCGCGGCCAGACCTGGCAGCGCCTTCGCGGCTACACGTTCAAGTGGGGGCACCGCGTTATCCCCGATCCCCTCGACCCCTTGCGGGTCTACATCACCACCTTCGGCGGCAGCGTCTGGCGCGGTCCCGCCGCCGGAGATCCGAACGCCATGGAAGACCCGGCGCCCTACGCCTTCTCGAAGTAGCAGTGCATGGGCGCTTTGTACGCTACCGCAAGCTGCGGCGTCTCGATCCGCTTCTTTTGTTCCCTGGAATCGAACAGAAACGCCAGCGTGCCGGTGGTCAACAGGGTGCGCTCCACCGGATACATCGGCTTGCCGGTCACGAACAGTTCTTCGATGCAGTGCACCAGCCCGTCGAAATGCACCAGAAAGCGGCCGCCTTCCATCAATCCGAAATGCGTCGAGAGAATCTCCGGTTTGCCCGTCATCCGCGTGGCAAACAGCCAGTCCTGCACCTGCCCGTTGAGCATATACGCCACCGCCTGGAAGCCGTCCCGATACTCAATGCGGAACAACACCGGATCCTTCACGTTGTCCTCCGGCCTGCCCGGCTTCGCCTTCAGCGCCCGGGAAAGTGCCGCCTCCAGTAGGGGGGCGCTCCAGCTCCCCTGCTCGCTCGCGCGCCACTTCCACACCGCCTCGCCTTCCAGCCACTCCACGGCGGCGACGCCGGTCTCGGCGCCCGCGCGGCGTTCCACCATGCATTGGAGCGCCTCCAGCGTGTGGAATCCGTACGCGTCCATGTCGCCGTAGCCCACCACCACCGCGTGCTCCAGCCGCGCCCCCAGTGGGATCTCCAGTTCCGGCACGCGCACGGTCACCGGAATCGACGAGCCCGCCATGAACGGGATCTTCATCTCGCGCGTCTCGTCGTACATCTTCTTGGCCTTTTCCCAGGAGTAGGAAAGGTGCTTGTCGCTGTACAGGGGCACCACGCGCCCGCTGCGCCTGAATACCTCGATGATCTGCTGGAACAGCTCGTAGCGGGGATACAGCTTCTGCCCGCGCGCGTTGGTCGGGTAATTGCCGTGTTCCCCTACCAGCAGCACCGCGTCCACTGCCAGTTTGTCGCCGCCCAACGTCAGAGTCTCCGCCACCGTGGGATAGATCTTGAAGCCGTGCTTAGCTGCCAGCGCGCGGCTCATGTCTTTGGGAGCGATCTGGTCCGTGTACATCGAGACGATGCGCGTGCGTGGCTCCACGCGCACGTTGTCGGGCTCGTAGCCCTCCAGGATGCGGCCGCAGATCACGTCGGCGTGCGAAAGCGGGCGGTATTCCGTCACCACCGCCGCGACGGTCTTCTTGCGCTCGCCGGCCGCGAATGCCGCCCAGGTTCCCGCGGCGGATAGGAGAAAGGATCGACGATGCATGGGTTTCCGCTCGGATCGTATCACAACCGGAGCATGTTACGATCGCCTTCATATGCCCGAAACCCAGCCCTCCGTACCGCCCGAGATGACCGTGAAGGCGGTGCTGCTCGGGCTCTTCCTCGCTTTGGTATTCGGCTCCGCCAACGCCTATCTCGGCATGAAAGCCGGCCAGACGATCGCCGCCACCATTCCCGCCGCGGTCATTGCCATCGCCGTGTTTCGGATTCCCACGTTGAAGGGCGGCATCCTGGAGCAGAACATCGCGCGCACTGCCGCCTCGGTGGGAGAGGCCCTGGTGGCCGGCGCCATTTTCACCATCCCGGCCTTCATGATGGTCGAAATGGACGGGCACCGCCTGTGGGCGGACCTGCGCTCCCACTATTGGCAGTCCACCCTCATCCTGTTGGTTGGCGGCTTGATCGGAGTTTTCTTCATTATCGTGCTACGCCGCCCGCTGTGCGTCGAGTCTGACCTGCCGTTTCCCGAAAGCGTGGCCTCCGCCGAAGTGGTCAAGGCCGGCGCCCAGGGTAGCGACGCGCCCAAGTATGTCTTCGGCGCCATGGGCTTCGCCGCGCTGATCGAAATTCTGAAAAGCGACAAGGGGTTCCAGATCTTCCGCGAATACGCCGAGGGGTTCCTGGCTTTTCCCCGCTCCGTGGTACATCACTTCAACTTCCAGAAACAGCCGATCGGCGATGTCACTCACGGTGGCGGCATCTACTGGTCGACGCCCAGCCTGTCGCCCGCGCTCATGGGAATCGGCTACATCATCGGTCCCGAGTTGGCCTCTATCAACGCCTCCGGCGGCGTCATTGCCTGGTGGGTCCTGATCCCCCTGCTGCTCTTCTTCGATCCTAGCCTGCCCGCGCGCCTGGGCATGGCACGGGACGTCGCCTGGGACGTGGTCTCCTATTCGGTCTGGTACAACATCGTGCGCCCCATCGCTGTGGGTACCATGCTGGTGGGCGCCTGCCACACCCTTTACTCCATGCGTGCCTCCATCCTGCAATCTCTGGCGGGCGCGTTTGGCGCCTCCGCCCGCGCCGCGCACGAAGGCCGCCACCTGGAGCGCACCGACCGGGACATCCCTTTCCGCTGGCTGCTGATCGGCACCGTGGTCCTGACCGCGGCCATGGCCGCCATCTATTACTTCTTCACCGGAAGCTGGAGCGCCGCCCTCATCGCCGCCCTGATCATGAGCGTCACGGGCTTTCTGCTGTCCGCCGTGGGCGGCTACCTGGTGGGGTTAGTGGGCAGTTCCAATCAGCCTCTCTCGGGCCTGACGCTCTCGGCGCTGGTGCTGGCCGCCCTGGTCATGCTGGCCATTGGCGCGCGCGGCATGGCCGGAGTAGCTGCTGTGCTGGGCGTGGCCTCCGTGGTCGCCTGCGCTTGTTCCGTCTCCGGCTCCCTGATTCAGGACCTCAAGGCCGGCCACATTTTGGGCGGCACGCCCTGGAAGATGCAGGTCGTGGAGATTTTCGCCGTCCTGCTGCTCTCCGTCTTTCTGATGGCGCCCATCATGGCCCTTCACGAGGCCAACTTGGCCACCGGCGGAATCGGCGGTCGCGCGCTGCCTGCCCCACAGGCCGGCCTCATGGCGCAGTTGGCGAAAGGCATCGTCGGCGGCCAGATGGCTTGGGGATTAATTGGTGTGGGCGCCGCCTTTGGCATTGCTCTCATCATGTGCGGCGCGCGCGCACCCATGCTCATCGCCGTAGGCATGTACCTGCCCTTCGATACCGTGGCGGCGATCTGGGCCGGGGGCGTCATCAAGTGGGTGCTGGATCGGATCATCGCGCCCTACCCGCCTGAGCGCAAACAGCGCGCCGAGGAGAAAGGCACGCTCCTTGCTTCCGGCTTGATCGCCGGGGAAGCGATCGTCGGCATCCTGCTGGCGGTGACCTACCTCTCCGGCATCAGTTCCATCACGCGCTTGCTGACCGGCGCGGATGAACTGGGATTCTTCCCGGCTTGGGGTGGCTGGCTCTCGCTCGCCGGCTTCGCCGCCATCGCCTGGGTGCTCGTCCGCATCCCCGCACGCTGATGGCCGCCGCCGAGCGCCTTACAGATTGAACGATACCCCAGCCGAAATCTCCGTCTGTGTCAGCCAGCCGCTCGGAGGCGTCGGCGTAGCCAGGAAGTCGGGCTTGCCAGTGCGGAACTGCCGGAAATCGATACGTGCTCCCCAAGGCCCGCTCAGCCGGAACTTTAGTCCCCCGCCGTAGTTGTAACCGAATTTCGTGACGCCGTAGTACACCGAGCCTCCCGGTGGAACGAAGCTGCTGAAGTGTACACCGCCTGTCGCGAAGGGACGGACGCGCGAGCCTTCCGGCGTGCCATACACCAGGAAATTGTAGAAGCCCTGGTGGATGGAGAATCCGGCGGATTGCCCCTGGCTGGAGACGTTACTGTGGGCATAACCGTATCCGAATTCATGCCCCATGAAGCGCCAGGTGTTCAAGGTCATCCGCAGCGCGATCCGGACTCCGTCGCCCAGCGTGTAGTCGGGGTTCGTTGCCAGTGTGGCGCCGCCAAAGCGCGAAACCCCGCCACTGAAAGAGAATTCCGCGACCTGCGCGGGTGCCACCGCCGGCAAAACGCAAAAAGTGAGAAAGAACAGGAATCTCCGCGTCATTGTAATCCTCAGTCTATACTCCACAGGTACTATGTTAGAGGTGTACTCTGTGCGGTAGGTTACGCCGCGCGAAATTTGTCCCGGCAGGCCGGCGAACAGAAGTGCACCACTTCCCCGTTCACTTTCTTCGTAACGGAGGCCTCCACCGAAACGTAGGTGCCACAGACCGGATCCTTCTTGAGTTCTCCCCCCGCATGTGGAGCAGGCGGAGCTTTGGGAGCCTGCGTGACCGAGGATTGAAAGCCGGCGAAAAGAGTCTTGAGGAGCGCCCGAATGAACCACAGCACCAGCAGGGGAAAAACGATGCGAAGTATCAGAAAGCGAATCATGCTGGGCGGCGCTCTGGCGCTCGCGGAGAGACGGACCGGCGCCCGTCCCCTCTCTGAAAAGGAACCCTTACTTCTTCCGGCCCTTCTTGGTGCTTGGCGGCGGCGCCGCCGGGTTGGAGTAACTCGTGCTCACGCCGCCCGAAATCGTCGAGAGCATTCCCTTGGCCGACTCGGCAAACGGCCCATCCGGCTTCAATTGTAGATACTTTTCAAAGGCCTCTTTGGTTCCCGGAGGCGGATTCACCTTGCCCGTTGTGGGGTCCACTTGCGCCTTCGAAATCAGGTAGACGCCGTACTGATACTGCGCATCGGCATAGTTGGGATCGGCTTCGATGGCCTTCTTGAAAGCCTCGCCTGCCGGTTCGGTCTGCCCCGTGTTCACCAGCACGGCCCCCAGGTTATAAAAATAGCGCCCCGCGTTCGGCGGATCCAGTTGCGCGGCCTTGGTCAGCTCCGCCTGTGCTTCCGGGAACTTTTTGGCCTTCGCCAGTGCCAGCGCGAAATTGTTGTGGTAGGCCGCGTCGTCCGGTTTCAGTTCGATCGCCTTGGCATAGGCGTCGAGGCCTTTCTGCATGGTCTGATCGTGCTCCGGCCCGGTCTTCGAACCCGCCTGGCCGATGTAAGCCTCTGCCAACTGCGCCCACACGACGTTCTGCTTCGGATCGAGTTCGCTGGCTTTGGTCAAGGCCGTCACCGCGGTGTCGTACTGCTTGGTTTTGAGAGCGTCCACGCCCTGATTGAACGCATCGTTCAGGGCCTTGTTTTTCTCCATGGCCTTTTCGCGTTCCTTCATGGCTTTGTCCAGAGCGGCCTTCTGCTCCGAGGACATGCTGCGCTCTTGCTCCTTCGTGAGTTGCCCGGTTTCCGCCGCCCGGTTCATCGCCTCTTGCCGCTGCTTGATCTGCTGCAAGTCGAAGCTCACTTCCGTGGGATCGCCCAGCCGCGTCCTCACGTTATCCACCGAGTCCCGGTCCTTGCCCTCCACCTCCACAGTGACCTTGTAGACGCCCAGCGGCAATCCGGCGTGAAAATAGTGCCCTTTTTTGTCGGTCTTGACTTGATAATGGCCCTTGATGTCCTTGCGGTCGATTTTGACCAGGGCGCCCCGGAGCGGCGAACCGTCCTCGCCCTTGACGTCGCCTTCCAGGGAAGATGTTTGCGCGAATGCGGATAGTGCGAGAAACAAAATGCCAGCGGCAGGCAAGGCCACTTTGCGGAACTTCATACTACCTCCAAGCTTGAGAGCTGCTTGTATTAAATTCCAGTCTACTACACAGGCGCACCGGAAACATCCGGCGTCAGGTGACATTCTATAGCATCGGGAGACCGGCGGCTTTCCCGGTCCCCATCCTCACATCCGCAGGTCGTACCCCTGCGTCCGCATGCCCTCGATGATGCGCGCGCGGATCACCGCGACCTCGTCGGAAGAGAGCGTACGCTCGCTGGACCCCACGGTCAGCCGGAAGGATACGCTCTTCTGGCCATCGGCCAGCGGCGGCCCTGTGTACTGCCTGAGGTAGGTGATGGATTCCAGCATTTCCCCCGCCAGCGCCGCCAGTTTGGCCTCCAGATCGCCGGCCGCCTCGCGCCAGCCGGCGATCACCGACAGGTCGAATGCGCTCGCCGGGAACCGCCGGATGGGCGTATACTTCGCCTCCGCGGCGGAAAGCCGCAGTGCCCGCTCCAGGTCCAGATCCAGGATCCCGGCCCGGCCCTCCACCATCGCGGGGTGCAGCTCGAACAACCGCCCCACGGTTTCGCCCCGCCAGTGGACCTCCGCCGTCCGTGCCGGGTGCTCGTAGGAGCGTGCCGGCACGGCCCTGGTCTCGGCCCCGGGCAGGAAACACACGGCGGCGTGCTTCAGCTCGAACAGTTGCGCCTGCCCGTCGCCGCTGCGGCTGTAGGCCGCGGCCACCAGGTGCGGCGTCTCTACCGGCAGGCCCTCGGGCCGCTTGTGAATCTCGCGGCCGATCTCAAATAGCCGGAAGGTCTCGAAATGCTTGCTGTTCTCCAGCAGGTTGTCCCGGATCTCCGGCAGCAGCGAACGGCGCAGCAGGGTCTGGTTGGATGCGATCGGGTTCTTCACCTGCACATGCTCTTCCGGATCCATGCCGAACGCCCGCGCCTGTTCCTCGCTGACAAACGAGTAGTTGGACACTTCGCTGAATCCCAGGGCGGCGAACAGCTCGCGAGCCGCGTGGTGGAACGTACGCTCGGGGTTGGCCGGCGGCACCGCAGTCGCCACCAGCGGAGGGCGCGGCTCGATCGAATCGTATCCGATCATGCGTCCCACCTCCTCCACCAGGTCGTCCTTGACGGCAATGTCCCTGGTGGCCCGCCAGGATGGCACGGTCACCCGGAGCACCCCCGCCCCGTCGCCGGCGACCCCAAACTCGAGCCGCTCCAGGATCTCGCGCACCTCGCCTTCGCTCAGCGTGCGGCCCAGCTTACGGATCAGCCAGTCCATGGGCAGCCGGATCGGCGTCCGCGCCGCGGCCGCCTTACGCAGGTCCGCCAGCCCGCCCACCAGCCGGGCGCCCGGGGAGAGCTCCTGCATCAGTTCCACGGCCCGCGCCAGCCCGCGGACCGTGTTGGCCGGATCCTGGGATTTCTCGAAGCGCATGGAAGCGTCGGTGCGCAGCTTCAGCGCCGCCGAGGTCCGGCGCACGCTGGCTGCCTGAAACGTGGCGCTCTCGATCACGATCCGCGTGGTTTTTTCCCAGATGGCGCTGTCCAGCCCGCCGATTACGCCGGCCACGGCGATTGCCCCCTTGGCATCCGCGATCACCAGGTTCGCGGGGCTCAGCGTATAATCCTGCTCGTTCAGCGCCAGGAAGTACTCGCCGTCCCGCGCCGGCCGCACGAAAATCGTTTCCCCCTTCAGCAGATCCCGGTCGAAGGCGTGCATCGGTTGGGCCAGCTCCGCCATGATGTAATTCGTCATGTCGACGATGTTGTTGATCGGGTTCAGTCCGATGGCGGTCAGCCGGTATTGCAGCCACAGCGGCGAGGGCTTCACGGTGACGTTCTCAACACCAGCGCGCTGTATCGCGGACACAGGTCCAGATCGTCGATGGCTACCTGGATGGCCGGCGCTCCCGCCGGAACCAGGTCCGGCTTCACCGGATCCCGCAGCCGCTTGCCCAGGATGGCAGACACCTCCCGGGCCATCCCGAAGTGGCCCCATAGGTCCGGCCGGTGAGTGATGGACTTGTTATCGATCTCGATCTCGTAGTCCGGCGGGCAGCCCGCCACCGGGGCGCCCGGTTCCCCCTCGATCTCCAGGATTCCCGTGTGGTCTTTGTTGATTCCCAGCTCGGCGCCGCTGGCCAGCATGCCTTCGCTTTCCACGCCCTGGATGGTCTTCCGGCTCGCCGGCACATACACGCTGCTCACCCCGGTGAGGCAGTTCGGCGCGCCGCAAACCACCGTCTTCCGCCCGTAGCGCCCGGTCTCCACCACCGCCTTCACGTTGTGGCCGCCGGCTATCGGCTCCACGGCCACCACGCGCGCCACGCAGGCGTTTTCCAGCAGATCCCCGGTCCGCTCGATCCCTTCGCACTCCGCCGTCTTCATGGTGATCAGGTGCTCCAGGTCCCTGGGCGGCGTGTCCAGGCCCTCTACGAACTCGCGAATCCAGTTGTACGAGAATTTCATGCGCGCTTAGAATTGATGGGAGAATCGCAGGTCGCCGCTCTGCAGCAGGCGGATGTCGTCGATGGCATAGCGCATCATCACCAGCCGCGTCAGCCCCAGCCCGAAAGCAAAGCCGTTCCACTCCTCCGGGTCGATGCCGCTCAGGCGCAATACATTTGGGTGCACCAGGCCGCAGCCGAGTTGCTCCACCCAGCCGCTCTGCTTACACACCGGGCATCCCGCGCCGCCGCAGATCAGGCAGCGGATGTCCAACTCGAACCCCGGCTCGACGAAGGGAAAGTAGCCTGGTCGCAGCCGCACGGTTACCTCCCGCCGGAAGATGGCGGTCAGCATGGTCTTCATGAAGTAAGTCAGGTGCGCCACGGATACTTCCCGGTCGATCATCATGCCTTCCAGTTGGTAGAAGGTATGCTCGTGCGAAGCGTCCACGCTCTCGTTGCGGAAAACCCGGCCCGGGGCGATCATCCGCAGAGGCGGCCCCAGTTTCTCCATCCCCCGCACCTGTACGGGCGAGGTGTGCGTGCGCAGCAGGTGGCCGTCTTTCAGCCAGAAGGTGTCCTGTAAGTCCCGTGCAGGGTGGTCTGGTGGGATGTTCAGGGCGTCGAAATTATGGTGCTCGGTCTCCACTTCCGGGCCGTCCAGCACGGCGAACCCCAATGAGACGAACAGCTCTTCGATCTCCCGCTGGATTTGCGTGATGGGGTGCAGATGACCGCGCGGAGCGCCCGGCGGTGGCAGGGTCAGGTCCAGCCATTCCCCCTCCAGCCGAGCCTGCAAAGCTGCCTGCGCGAACTCCCGTTTCCGGACCTCGATGGCCTCTTCCAAGGCCTGCTTGGCCGCGTTCAGCAGCTTGCCGACTGCCGCCCGCTCCTCGGCTGGAAGCCGGCCCATCTCTTTACTGACCTGCGCCAGGTTGCCCTTTCGTCCCAGGACTTCGATTCGCACCGGCTCCAACTCTTCCGGTGATCGGGCAGCCTGAATGCGAGCCAGAGCGTCGGACTCAAGCGCCGCCAGTGATTGTTCGAGCATGGGTGAATCACCCATTCTAACAACTCCCGCAGCGCGGCCCGCCGCACCCCCGGCCTAGCGGGCCGAAAGCAGCCACTGGCGCTTGGCAGCGCGCCGGGCCTTCAATCGTTCATTCGCTTTCTTCTGCTTCTCCGATGCCACCAGCGTCTGGCAGGTGTCGCAGCGCTTCCGCGTGCGAGACTTGGTGGTGAACATCGCCCCGCATCGCCGGCACTGCCGGGTCAGGGTTTCGTCCAACGGCAATATCCCCGGCTTGTGCGGGAGCAAATGAGAATAATGGAAATCGCACTGGCTCATAGCAACCGACCTGGTGCTGCGAATCGTGGAATTTGGGTCTTTTCACCCATGACGCCCTCTTCCAGCCGGCAGCGCCTCTCCGGTGCCGCGCCTCCTGCGCACAGCCCCGGCTGAACGGCTCTACCCTCCGGATCTGCCTGATAAGACACGCAGTTGTCTCCATTCAGATCTGCTTGGCGGCTTTGTGGCAACCTAGGCCACAGCCCATCCCAACTGGAGGCTGTCATCTTGTTATCCACAACTCTTCTGCACGCGCCGGGCCGAACTACCGTCCCTGCTCAACCTGTCGGCGCCTGAGGGACAAAGGGCTCCGCCGCATCTGTCAGCTCCCACGCCAAATGGTTGATATAAAACAGCAAAAGAGGCGCC
The DNA here is from genome assembly GCA_021324015.1 of Solibacteraceae bacterium. Lineage (GTDB taxonomy): Bacteria > Acidobacteriota > Terriglobia > Bryobacterales > Bryobacteraceae > JAJPJX01. The sequence continues at coordinate 55,368 of JAJPJX010000151.1, forward strand.
GGATAGGCCTTGCCGAACTGCTCCCAAACACGCTCTGCCCAGTTCCCGGCGAGATACTGCTTCACGTCTGCGTCTTTGGCGAAGAAGCCCCCTTCGTGCGGAATCCCCAGAAAATCCAGCACGGCCGTAATCATGTCCAGGTGCGACACCAGCACGGCCTGCGCCAGGTCCTTGGCCAGGTCTTCGTCGTGCGCTTCCAGACGCACCCGGAATTTAAGCGCCGATTTGCGCAGGATTTCGGTGTTTAGTTTGCCAACATGCGCTCGCGCCTTCAGCCCGTCATAGATCTGGTAGGTCTTCAGCTTGCCGATCGAAATACCGCGGATCAGTTGCCCGAATCCCTCGTCTCCCAGCTTCAGAAACACCTGCGCCAGCTCCATAAAGGGCCAGATTATCATAGTGCGGTAAACTAAATAGGTTTGACCCCATGCACAACGTGATCATCCTGGGCGCCCAGTGGGGAGACGAGGGCAAAGGCAAAATTGTGGACCTCTTCTCTGAGCGCTTCGATATCGTCGCCCGCTACCAGGGCGGCCACAACGCCGGTCACACGGTCAAGATCGGCGACCGCAAGTTTGTCTTGAAACTTATTCCCAGCGGGATCCTGCGTCCCGGCAAGCGCGCCGTCATCGGCAACGGACTGGTCGTCGATCCTGCCGCCCTGGTCAGCGAGATCGAAACGCTCGAAGCGGCTGGCATCGACGTGGCCTCCCAGCTCAGAATCAGCAACCGCGCCCAGGTGCTGTTCCCCTGGCACCGCCTGCTTGAGAAGATATCTGAAGATCGCCCCGGCCGCGTTTCCATCGGCACCACCTCCCGCGGCATCGGCCCTTGCTACGAGGACAAGATCGGCCGCCGTGGCGTGCGCATCGCCGACCTGCTCGAGCGAGACACTTTCCCGGCACGATTTGCCGCCCTACTGGACGAAAAGGAAACCATTGCTCGCGCCTTCGGCCTGGCACCGGAAGAGGACTCCGCAGCCACTCTCGCCCAGTACGCCGATCTCGCCGAACGCATCCGCCCGATGGTTTGTGACACCGTCCGCCTCCTCAACGATGCCATCCGTGCCGGCAAAAGCGTGATGTTCGAAGGCGCCCAGGGCACAATGCTGGACATCGATCACGGTACCTACCCCTTCGTCACCTCCTCGAGCGCCACCGCCGGTGGCGCCTGCACGGGCACAGGGGTCCCCCCTACGAGCATCCACGCCACAGTGGGTGTCTCCAAGGCCTATGTCACCCGGGTCGGCGCCGGCCCCTTCCCCACCGAGGCGCTGGATCAGGCCGGGGACCATATCCGGGTCCGGGGCAACGAGTTCGGCTCCGTTACCGGCAGACCCCGCCGCTGCGGGTGGTTCGACGCTCCCCTGCTGCGCTACACCGCCATGGTGAACGGCTTTGACAGCCTGGTGGTCACCAAACTCGACGTGCTCGACGAATTGGATAGGATTCCTGTCTGTGTCGCCTACCGCCGCGGCAAAAGTGAAGTCACCGAAATGCCTCCCACCATTCGGGAAATGGAGCATCTGGAACCGGTGTATGAGTGCCTTCCGGGCTGGCAGACGTCCACCTTCGGTATCGGCCGGTACGCGGACCTGCCGGCCCGTGCCAGGGACTACCTGAACTTCATGGAAAAGCATACGGGCGTGGAAATCGGCGGCATCTCCACGGGTCCTGAACGCAACCAGACTATCGTGCGTCCCGGCTCGCGCTTCCAGCAACTCTTTCAACCCTAGCCGGGGCGTTCCGCTTTCGCATGCCGCAGGTCCTGGACAATCGCACGCTGTCGCTGGCGGCGATGATTGTCATGCTCTTTCTGAGCCTGCTGATGGCCCTGGTGTGGGGGACCCGCAAGACCTATCCAGGCTTCGGACGCTGGACCGCCGGTAACCTGGGGGTCTGCCTGGCCGGCTTCCTGATCACCCGGCGCGGGTCTTTTCCCGACCTGCTCAGCGTCGCGCTCGCCAACGCCCTGATCCTGCTGGTCGGCATTCTGTTCCATGAAGGCGTCCGCCAGTTTCAAGGTAAACCGTGGCTCGATTGGAGGAGTTACGCCGGCGCGGCCGCCACTTTGCTGGGCATCTGCTACTTCCGTTGGGTCCGGAACGAGATCGACATGCGCATCGTGCTGGTTTCGGCCTTCTCCGCCGTGATGGCCGCTCGCTGCACCGGCGAACTGCTGCGCTTCGTCCCGCGCCACCGCCGGCTGGGCTATTGGCTCACGGGGGGTGTCTTCGCCCTGCTCGCGGTGGGCAACGCCGGGCGCATGCTGGTGCTCGCCATCGTTCGTCCGGCCAGCCCGGCGGACCTCTTCGCCCCCACGGCTCTGAACACCTTCGCCTTTACCTGCTTTGTTTTCCTTACCCTGGCCTGGACATTCGGCTTCTTTACGTTGACCAACGAGCGGCTGGTGGAGGACCTGCATCTCATGGCCCTCGAGGCCGCCAAGGCCGACGAGGCCAAAGGCGAATTTCTGGCCAATATGAGCCACGAAATCCGCACGCCCCTCAACGGCGTGATCGGCGTGACCGAATTGCTGCTGAACACCGAACTCACCCCCGGGCAGCGGCAGTACCTGGAAGTGATCCGCGGCAATGGCGAAGCCTTGCTGAACCTCATCAACGACATCCTGGATTTCTCAAAGATCGAAGCCGGCAAGCTCGAACTGGAAAATGTGCCCTTCGACCTGCGCACCCTGGTCGAAGCCGTGGCCGATACGCTGGCCCTGCGCATTGAGGATAAGCCCGTCGAAATTGTCAGCCTCATCCATCCCGAGGTGCCGTGTCTGCTCGCAGGCGATCCCGGGCGGTTGCGGCAGGTGCTCAACAACCTGGGCAGCAACGCCGTGAAGTTCACTTCTCGCGGTGAAGTGTCGCTGCGCGTGCGGTTGGAGTCCGAAAGCGGCGGGCAGGTCCGCCTGCGCTTCGAAGTGAGGGACACCGGCATCGGCATCCCGCCGGCGCGCCAGCCGGATTTGTTTGGGCGCTTCACCCAGTTGCACGCCTCCTCCGCCCGCAAGTTCGGCGGCACCGGCCTGGGTCTGGCCATCTCCAAGCGCTTGGTGGAACTCATGGGCGGCGCCATCGGCGTCGATAGCACGGAGAGCGTTGGCTCCACGTTCTGGTTCACCGCAGTCCTCCGGAGACAAGCTTTTGCGCCCGCCGATCGTTTTCTGGATTTCTCCCCCCACCCCGTGCTGGTGGCCAGCGCTGGGGCAGCCATTCGCGAGTGGCTCTCGGTGCTTCTGGATTCTTGGAAATGCCCGCATGTGGCCGTGGCTTCGGCCACTGAAGCGCTCGCCAGGCTGCGTACGGCTGCCGCGGAAGGCCGCCCGTTCCACGCTGCCATCGTGGACGCCTGTCTGCCGGACGGTGGAAGCCGGGAGCTCGCCTCCATCATCGAGCGCGAAAGGGATATGCAAGACGTTCGCCTGGTGCTGCTCACTCCCTTGCACCGCTACGGCGACGCCTTGCGGAGCGGCACGCCTGGCTTTGCAACCTGCGTCAGCAAACCGGTCAAGCGCGATTCGCTGCGCCAGGGCCTCGCCGGGGTATTGGGCCTGGAAACCGCGCGCGAGGCGGGCTCTGATCGAATCGCCGCGTTTCGTGCCCCTACCGGCGCTGGCCGCAAGGTGATGGTGGTGGACGACAACCCCACGAACCGCCGCGTGGCCCAGGCTGTTCTCGAAATGCTAGGCTGCCGCGTAACGGCGGTGGATAGCGGACGCGAAGCTCTCTATCTCCTCGGGCGGGAGCCTTTTGACCTGATCTTCATGGACTGCCAGATGCCGGAAATGGATGGCTACACCACGGCCCGCGCGATCCGCGACGCCACCTCCGGAGTCCTCGCTCCGGATATCCCGGTCGTCGCCATGACGGCTAATGCGCTCAAGGGGGAGCGCGAGAAATGCCTGGCTGCCGGAATGAACGACTATATAGCCAAGCCGGTGCGCGCTAAGGACTTGGCAGGCATTCTCGAACGTTGGACCTCACCCGGACCGGAGCTGGGTTCCTGAAGCGCAACTCCAGCCGCCGTGCGGACGTCCCGGCATCTATGAGACTGGCGCTCTTTCTGACCCTGGCCGCAGTCCTCGCGGCGGCCCAGGACGCCCAGGAAATCGTGCGCCGCTCCCTGGTGATAGATGAGCACAACGATCGGATCGCCCGCGACTACACCTTCCTCGAGCGCAGGGAAACCTGGGAAATCGACGGCGACGGCCAGAGTCGTAACCGGCGGGTGCGCACCTACGACGTCACTCTGCTCGAAGGTTCCCCGTACCGCCGTTTGGTCGAGCGCGACGACCGGCCGCTTGCGCCGGACGAGGAAGCCCGCGAGGAGGAAAAACTGCACGCCAGTATTGCCGAGCGGCAGAAAGAGACGCCCGCCCAGCGCGCTCGCCGCCTGGAGGAGTGGGAAAAGAAACGCAGAACGCAGCGCGAGTATCTGGGGGAGATCCCGGACGCCTTTCAGTTTCGCCTGTTGGGCGAGGAACGCCTCGCCGGGCGGGATGCCTGGGTCGTCGCCGCCGACCCGCTGCCCGGCTATCGCCCCAGGACCTCCACCGCCCGCCTCTTTCCACACCTGCGCGGCAAGTTGTGGATCGACAAGCAGGACTCCCACTGGATCAGGGCGGAAGCCGAGGTCGTCGACACGATCAGCTTCGGTTTCTTCGTCGCCCGCATCGGCAAAGGTACCCGTGCCTGGATGCAGCAAACCCTGGTCAACGGCGAGGTGTGGCTGCCGCAACAGGTTGTCTTCGAGGCCAGTGCCCGCATCGCGCTGGTTCGCAAGCTGCGCGTGGCCGGCGACATCCGCTACCGCAACTATCGGAAGTTCCAGGCAGAGTCGCGGGTGCTGCCCGCGCCTTAACCAGCTACGTTGTCTTGAAATAACGGTTGGGTAGCAGCCAGTACACCAACGCGATCGACAGGGGATGCATCAGGCCGGCCATCAGGAACACAGGGGCGTAGCTGAATCGCTGGACTACCCACCCCGTGGCCAGATTCGCCAGAATCCCGCCTACAGCGCCTCCCATGCCGGAAAATCCCGTGGTCGTGCCCACCTCCTGACCCGCGAACAGGTCCGTGGGGAGCGTCTGCAGGTTGGCTACCCAGAAGGCGTGTCCCAGCGTGATGAAGCAAGCGGCTCCGATGGCCATCGCCGCCGTCGGGACCAGCGGCGCGAAGATGGCCGCCGGCATCACCGCCGCCCCCAACAACATGGCGAACTTGCGCGCATTGGGCAGTTTCCAGCCCCGGCGCATGAGCCGCCCCGAAAGCCAGCCGCCCAACACGTATCCGGCGCCGCCCACCACGAACGGCACCGACGCATACTTGCCCACCATGGCCAGGTCGAAATGCCGCTCCGTGTGCAGGTATTCGGGCAGCCAGAAAATCACGAAGTAAATCACCGGATCGGTAAAGAAGCGCACCAGAATCAGGGTGTAGCATTCCCGCATGCGGATCACTTTGCGCCAGTCCACGGCTTTGGCCGAAGCCGGAGCAGACTCTTCCGGCCGCTGGATCTGGTCTTTGAAGCCTTCGTACTCCTCCCGCCGCAGCAGCCGGTTCAGGTGTGGCGGCTGGTAGAGAAAGAGCCATGCCGCGAGCCAGGCCAACCCTACCGCCCCAGTAAACAGGAACGCATAGCGCCAGCCGTAGCGCAGCGTCAGAAAGGCGACCACCGGCGGCGCCAGGGCCGAGCCGATCGACGAACCGGCGTTGAAAATGCCGATTCCCAGGGCGCGCTGCCGGGCCGGGAACCACTCGCCGACGGCTTTGGCCGCCGCCGGCCAGTTGCCCGGCTCCCCCAGCCCCAGCACGAAGCGCGCCGCTGCCAGCGACCACTTTCCTGCCACCAACCCGTGCGCCATGGCGGCCGCCGACCACACAAAGATAAACCACGAGAATCCCCGCCGCGTTCCCAGCCGGTCCACCAGGTACCCCGAACCGGCGTACATGATGGCGTAGGCCACGAAAAACAGCGTGACGATCTGCGAATAGTCCTCCTCGGTCATGGAGAACTCCTGCCTGAGCTGCGGCGATACCACAGAAAGCGCCGCCCGGTCGGCGTAGTTGATGGCGCAGGCGAAGAACAGCATCGCCGCGATAATCCAGCGTAGTTTGGGAATCTTCACATGGTTTCCTTAGTGGAAAATCCAAAGCTGCCAACGGCCAGGCCCAACGCGCGGGGATCGCGATTCGAAGGCCGGTACCCGGGCTCCACGCGCATCTCTACCTGCGCCGTGCCCGCCTTACCCGGCGGCAGTGGCCACCGTACCGTCTGCCAGCCATTGCGCGTGAATTCGTGGCTGCCCAGCAGTTGCCCGTTCACCAGCACGTGGACGCCAATGCGCCCCAGGTCCCGAATCACGTCCGGCCCGATATTGACGGTCAGTTCGAATTCGTTGGCCTCGGCCGGGCGGAACAGCCGCGCCGTGGCTACCGGCTGCGTCCAGCGGTATCCCGCTTCCAGCGGATACCAACCCTGCTCCAGTTGCCACAGCGGAGTGGAGGAGTCCATGCGGATGAAAGAGGCATCCGGCGCGCCCGGCCGGCGGGCGATGGTCGATAGCCGGCTTTTGAGCGGGTCCCAGCTCAGAACCGCCACCGCATTTTCCTGCAGGGCCGCCTCGGCTCCCGGGTCTTCGATATTCACCAGGCGCAGATCGAAGCGCCGGTACAGGTACTGCAAAGCCCCGTGGATGCCCCACACGTTCAGAGCGTCCGGACGTCCGTCGTAAACGAAAGTGCGCACTGCCGGCTCAGACCGCGCCAGCGCCTCCAGTGCCGTCACGTAGCGCCGGTTCTGATCCGCGATCGCCAGCGCCTGGCGGCGGTAGAGCCGCAGGTGCGCGTAGTTCCACGGAATCCACAGCACGAAGAACGCCGCCATTGCCATGCGCGGCGCCCGGTCGGTCGCCACAGCCAGGAGCAGGGCCACCCCGATCAGCGGCACGTAGCAATACGCGCTGAACATGCGCCCTGGCAGAAAGGCCAGAGGAACGAAAAACAGCAGCGTGGCGGCCAGGCACAGCCACACCCGGCGTTCGCGCAGGACCAGCGGCACCAGCGGCAGGGCCAACCCGCCGTAGGGAATCAGAAAGATCTTCCCGGCATAGAACGGGACTGTGGTAGCCAATGCCCGGGGCGTGAATCGGAAGGTGTAATCGTTATCCCGGTTGGGATTCAGCAGCAGTCCCTGGAGCCCGAAGGAAAGCGCCGCCGCGAAGAAAGGGACCAGCGGCTTCCAGCGCTTCTGCCCCAGCCAGAATTCATAACATGCCAGCACCGCCGGCAGCATAACCGCCAGTTCCTTGGATTTGTAGGCCAACCAGAAGGCCAGAAAGCTCAGCACCCATCGCCCGCCAAGATACAGGATCAAGCTCGCCAGGCAGAAGGATCCGCAGAGCAGGTCGAAGACGTACATGGGCTTCCAGTACACGTCGAATGCGGCCATGTGGAAGGCGAAAAACAGCGCCCCCGTCGAGGCGGCGAACGGCGATGCCCCCAGCCGGCGCGCCAGCAGCCACACCAGCCAGACGTTCAGGAAATGCAACAGATGAATAAAGAACACATACCTGGGAAAATCCAGCCCGAAGTGCTTACCCGCCTCGTGAAAGTAGAAGTGTCCCACCGGCCGGAAGTTCTGGTGCAGGTATCGCGGCGTGATGAGCGTCTTGCCGAACTCGGAGAGCGGCACCTGCGGCGCCCAACTGATATTGTCGAGCTCGTCGTCCTGAAAATAGCCCTTGTAAGCACCGCGATTGGCTACCAGAAATAGCGCGGCCATCAGTACGAACAAGGCCAGCCCGGCCCACCGATTCATAAGGCTCTATTCTATCCGGCGTGCCCGGCAATGCTCTCCGGCACCCTCCGGTGCTACAGTTTCCCCATGGAAAACAATTTCACTCGCCGTCACGCACTCCTGGCGGCCGCGGCGGCTCCCGCCGCCGCTCTGGCCGGCACACCTCCGGGCGACCGTCCGCGCAGCCTCGCTAAGCCCTCCAAGATTACGGGGGTCGAAGTATTGCTTCTGGAAAAGCCCCTTAAGGAGCGCTTCTGGATGTCCAACGCTCCCATCGGAGGCATGCACCCCAAAGCCTCGCGGTTGATCCTCAAAGTGCACACCGATGCTGGCATCACCGGCTACGGCGAAGGGAATGGCGGCGCTGCGGACCTGTTCCGCAAGGGCTTTGCGGACCTGTTCCTGGGCGAGGATCCCTTTATGGTAGGCCGCATCTGGGAGAAAATGTTCGCCGTCACCTACACCCGGGAACTGGTGCAAAAGGGCTGGTCGCGGCCTGGGGTCATCGCGGCCATGGCCCCGGTCGACGCCGCCCTGTATGACGTCATGTCCAAAGCCTGCGGCCTGCCGCTGTTCCAGTTCCTGGGCGCCTACCGCAACACCGTCCCGGTCTATGTGACCGGCGGCTATTACCGGGAAGGTAAGGGTATCCCCGAACTGGTGAGCGAAATCCGCGGCTACGTCGACCAGGGATTCAACGCCATCAAGCTCAAGGTGGGCGGCATCAGCGGCGGCTACTCCGTAGAAGACGACTATCAGCGCGTGAAAGCCGTCCGCGAAGCGGTCGGTCCGCAGATCAAACTGATGCTGGACGCCAACAACGGCTGGGACCTGGCCACGACCATTCAAGCCTCAAACAAAATGTACGGCCTGGACATCACCTGGCTTGAAGAACCGCTCCACTGGTACGACGACGTGGAGGCCCTCAAGCGGGTCAAGATCAACACCCGCATCCCGTTGGCCTCCGGCGAACAGGAGATGACCCGCTGGGGGGCCCGCCGCCTGATGGAGACCGATGCCATCGACGTGCTCCAGTTCGATTGCCACGCCCACGCCGGCATCACCGAGTGGCGCAAACTCGCCGGCATGGCGGCCATGAGTCATATCCGCGTGGCGCCGCACCACGAACCCCAGGTCCACGGACACCTGCTCGCCTCCGTGCCCAACGGCTATATCCTGGAGTCCTTCGCCAACCCTGACCGCGACCCGTTCTGGTTCGAAATCTACGACCGTAAACCGCGCATCGAGAAAAGCGTTCTTTATCTGGACGACACACCCGGCCAGGGCATCGAGTTCAATGCCGCGGCCCTGAAACAATACGGCACGAAGATTCTCTGAGGAGCTGGCTAATTGCTGTCGATGATGCGTTTGCCCGGGGGTAGAACACCGCAGTCCCCCGTGTTCGGATCGCACGCAGGGGCTGCCGCCAACGGCGCTGACATCTGCACCACCGCCGTCTGGTCCGCGCCGGGCGTTACCGCGACGCTGAAGATCTGCGAAGTCGTATCGTAATTCACGGCGCCCACCGCGCCTTTGACCGCCGTAATGGTGGGTGCCGCCGGCGCGTAGCCGAACAGCGTGCGCGTGCCTTCCCCGGCGGCGAACAGGACCGTTGCCTGCGCTGTGCCATCGTCTTGGAATGCCGCGATTCGCTTCTTGCCGAGCGGCACCAGTTGCTGCTGATCCCCTAAGAAGGCGATCCCCGAGTGCCCCACCGGCGCCACGATGTAATACGCCCGCCCGCTCGCCATCGGCTCGCTGAAAGGCTCCCGCGGAGAAGCCAGCCGCCCGGTTCCCCCGAAGTAATTGTAGATGTACACCTCGCCGGCGAACCCCAGCGCGTTCGGGCTGAACGACGCAACCGTATCGGCTCCGCGGCTGAAAGCGAACACATATTCCGCCCGGCTGCCGCCGAAATCCGTGTAGGTGGATGCCACGATGGTGCTGTCTCCGGAGGCCGTTTCGTTCAGATAGCTGGCGTCCATTGGAGCGAGCGGAACGTCCGGTTTCACGATGACCCCATCCTGCCGCACGGCCAGCAGGAGGTTGGTGGCATTAAGGGTTCCCACACGGTCTCCCACTCCCACCGGGCCTGCCGAAAGCGTGGCCACCAGCAGGTTGTCCAACTCCCCGCTCATGAAGGCGTCCGCAAATGGATACGCGCCCACGGCGCTGGCCAGCCGCGCGGCGTAAAGAAACGCCGGCCAGCGGTTCCGGTCGAAGCGGTCCTCGCTGGTGCGGATGGTGGTCAGATTGCTATATTTGCTGGCCTGCAAAAAGTGCCGCGGGGCCGCCATGCAATACTGGATCGTGATGCCCCGCTGAGCCAGCGACGCCGCCATGTGATCCAGAAACGCGTCCGGGTCGGTCAGATTGAAATCTGTGTGCGCCTGGTCACCCAGCCAGTCCTGCTCATAGGTGGTCACGCCCGCGTTAGCCAGAAAGCGCGCCACATCGTCCCAATACTTGGGATCCACCGCCACGTTCCCCGACACCTGATACTTCTGCCGGTAGGGGCTGTTGGCGTCGATCCACCGCGAATGCGTAATCAAAGGGATCCCCAGCTTCTGCTGGAAGCTGCGCAAACTCGGGGTAAACAGCGTCGCCGCGGCATCGTAAGAGTAAATGCCGTCGCTGATATCCCGCCAGTCGGCGTTCGGCCCCTTCGGATAAAACCAGCTATCCAGTTGCACGTACGCCAGAGGAAGTCCCTGTGCGTGGAAGTCGTCCCGCACGGCCAGCAGCGTCTGATCGTAGGTTTCCGACGGCTCGGTGTGGTAATAATACGTGGCTCCGCGGTCCGTCCAGTAGCCCAGCCCGCGCAGGCTGGCGTCCGCGTCGTTGGGGGGGCGGGTCTTGCCGGCCAGGCCGGTGAGAGCATTCCCCCAGGTCTCGAATGCGGCGTTGATCCCGCTGGCCACCGCCAGGATCGTCTGGTGGCTCAGGCCCTGGGGCAGCGTCGCAATCTTCGGCGAAATCCCCGTCACGATCTCGTTGTTCGGCCCCCAGGTGGTCTCCGTCACCTGAAAATCGGAGGCCGCCGACACGATGAACGCGTTCGCCGCGGAATCGAAGAACAGCCACGGGCTGTCTTTCGCAAACCCATAAAACGAGGGCATGGCATAGGGCCCCGAGTAAGTCACGTGCCTCAAGTTCCGCGGATAGGACGAAAACACCGGAAAAGGGGCCGTGTTGGCGCACCCCCCCGGACAGGTCACCGTGAAAAGCACGATCGGCTGGCTGGTGTAGCTGCGAATCGCACCGTGCCTCGGCGCGTCCGACGCCCAGTCGAAGGTGGTTTCGACGTACGGCCCGACGCCGTCGCTGCCGCTGTCCCACTGGATATTGGCCAGCGGCGCGCCCACATTGCCCTGGAAGGTCCACGCGGGAGATGTGCTTGTCACCGCGTAGACTCCGCTTTCGTCCACCCTGACCGCCAGTCCCGCTTCGCTGCCCGCGCTGACGGCGCCGATCAGCGAGGCCGCGCCACCTGCGAGCAACGCGCACACCACCGCGCCGCTCCCCGGAAATCCCCGTCTCACCCCTGGTTGCCCTCGATTCCGTAGCTCAGCGATTCGGATTGTACCGGTTCACACAAATAAGGTGCAAGATGGAACGGTTCTAGATCATTGGTAATGGGCTTTTGGTCCTGCAATTTCGCGGTCCCATAGCCGCCCGTGAAAGGACGCGAATCTATGGGAAAATGGCGGTGGAAAGGGAAGCGTTGATCGTCGTTGACGGGATCTACTACGCCGTGGCGCTGACCGCCGGTGGTTTGCTGGTGGGATATCTTACCGCCGGTTGGTTTGCTCTGCCCCTGTGGCTTCTGGCGGCGTTCTGCCTGTACTTTTTCCGGGATCCCGAACGGGCCGTTCCGGAAGGTCCCGTGGCCGTTTCCCCCGCCGACGGCAAGGTGGTGGCAGTGGCGCCGGAAAGCTCCACCCTCACCCGTATCAGTGTGTTTCTAAACGTCTTTGACGTCCACGTGAACCGCTCCCCCATCGCCGGGATCATCCGCGATGTGCGCTACCAAAAGGGTCTTTTCCTGGTGGCCAGCAAGGAGGACGCTTCCAGCCGCAACGAGCAGAACGTGGTCACCGTCCAGGGTGATGGAACCTGCATAGTCTTCAAGCAGATCGCCGGCCTGATCGCGCGGCGGATCGTTTTTCATAAGAAGCCCGGCGACCGCGTGGCCGTCGGCGAGCGCGTCGGCCTGATCAAGTTCGGCTCCCGCGTGGATATCCTGCTCGGCCCGGAGTGGGAGATCGTCGTGCGGCCGGGGATGCGGGTTTCCGCCGGATCGAGCGTGCTGGCCCGCCGGCGCGTGGCGGAGGCCGGCATGGGGTCCATGGCATGAGCCAACCGGACCCGCGCGCAGACTCGCGCTCGCCGCAGCGGCGCCCCCGCCGCGTGGCCTACGCCTTGCCCACCCTGTTCACCGCCGGCAACATCTTCTTGGGATACATCGCCATCCTGCGTGCCTTCCGGGGAGCCATGCTGGCCTCCAGCGGCGCTCCCGGCGCCGACGCGCAGTTCGAGATCGCCGCCAAAGCCATCGGCTTCGCCGTCCTGCTGGACGGCCTGGATGGGCGCATCGCGCGGCTCACCAACACGGTCAGCGATTTCGGCCGTGAGATGGATTCCCTGGCGGATGTGATCAGCTTCGGGATCGCCCCCGCGGTGCTGGCTTTCGCCTGGGGCGTCCAGTTCATCGATCCCGGCTTGAACCCCTCCTTCCGCCACCAGATTTTTCAGGCCGGCTATTTCGCCGCCTTCCTGTTCCTGCTCTGCGGCGCTGCCCGTCTGGCGCGCTTCAATGTGCAGAAGAACCCCGTCCCGAAGAATCCCGGCCGTCCGGACCGCAAATACTTCGTGGGCCTGCCTATTCCCGCCGCCGCCGCCATGGTGGCCGCCGTGGTCTACGCCGCCGATTGTCAGCCGCTCACCTACTGGCCGTTCGCCGCCCTCTGGATCTCCCTCCTGGCGCTCCTGGGCTTCCTGATGGTCAGTACCTGGCGCTATTACAGTTTCAAGGGCATCAGCCTTCTGCGCCCCCGCACCCCGCTCATCATCGTGCTGCTTGGGGGCCTGATCTACCTCATCTGGAACTACTCCCAACCGGTGCTTCTCCTGATGGCCGTGGCCTATGTAGGCAGCGGCATCGCCATCCGCATTGGCGGGATCCTGCGCCGCTATCTGCGCCGCCCGCCGCAAGCCCCGCAGCCGGAGCATCAGGTTGGCTGAACTCCGCCATCTCGCCCTTGTCGGCAGCGACACGCTCATGGGCCGCGAAGTCCGCGAAGTGGTCGCCTCGAGCGGCTTGCCCGTCGAACTCAAACTCGTGGCCGGGGAAGAAAGCGAGTCCGGAAAGCTCACCGAGCAAGGAGGGGAACCCGCCCTGGTCTGGAGCCTCGAGGTGGAAAGCCTCGAAGGCGCCGCGGCGGTCTTCCTGGCGGGCTCGCCCGAGTCTTCGCGTAAAGCGCTGGCCCTTCCCGCCGCGGCGCCGCTGATCGATCTCACGCACGCCGCCGAAGGCGATCCCCGGGCGCACGTGCGTGCCCCGCGCTTGGAGCCCGCCGGCTACCAGGTGCCCCCCGGTGCTGTCCACGTGGTGGCGCACCCCGCTTCGCTGGCGCTCGCGTCGGTGCTTCGCCGCCTGCACGCCCGCTATCCGGTGCGCCGCTCCGTGGTGCACGTCTTCGAGCCGGCCAGCGAGCGCGGCTCGGGTGGCATCGAGGAACTGCAGCGCCAGACCGTGGGCCTGCTCTCCTTCAAAAGCCTTCCCAAAGAGGTTTTCGATGCCCAGCTCAGCTTCAACCTTCTGGCCCGGTTGGGCGAGGAAGCTCCCGTCTCCCTCGAACAGGTGGAAACGCGCATCGAGCGGGACCTCGCGACCCTGCTTGCCTTCGCCTCCCCCGCCTGCCCGCCCATGCCTTCTCTGCGCTTGATCCAGGCTCCGGTTTTCCACGGCTACAGCTTCTCCGCCTGGGTCGAATTCGAGCACAATCCCGGCGTCGAGGCCCTGGAAACCGCATTGCGGGGGCCCGGCACCGAGGTGCGCGGCCCGGACGTCGCGCCGCCGGACGCCGTAGGGGTGGCCGGCGAGAGCGATATCTCTATCGGAGCCTTCGCCTCGGACCGGAACGCGCCTCAGGCCTGCTGGTTCTGGATGGCGGCTGACAATTTCCGCCTGGCCGCCGAAAACGCCGTTGCGGTCGCCCGGCAACTGCTATGAGCCTGTGCCTCCACGGCTTCCGCCTCGCGCTCCCGGCCCTGCTGGTTGCTGCTACGGGCTGCGGCTACCACGTCTCCGGCCACGCCGACCTGCTCCCGAAACAGATCAAGATCATCGCTGTACCCGCTTTCGGAAACGTCACCACACGCTACAAACTGGCGGAGCGCCTGCCCGCCGATATCACCCGCGAACTCATCTCCCGCACGCGCTACCAGGTGATCGCCGACCCCAATCAGTCGGATGCCATCCTCACGGGCGCGGTGGTGAATTTTCTCTCCTACCCTACTATTTTCGACCCCGTCTCGGGGCGCGCTACAGGCATCCAGGTGATCGTGGTTTTGCAGCTCACCTTGACCGAGCGCGCCACCGGCAAGGTGCTGTTCACCCGTCCGCACATGGAGGTGCGCGAGCGCTATGAGATCAGCGTCGATCCGCAGGCCTACTTCGACGAGAGCGACGCCGCCTTGCTGCGTCTGAGCCAGGACACGGCGCGCTCCGTGGTGAGCGCCATTCTGGAAAAATTCTGAGCCCATGACGCCCGCCCAACTCCTTGCCCGCCTCAAGCGCCGCGACCTTCCGCCCGCGTGCCTGCTGCTGGGGAGCGAAGCCTACCAGTTGCGGCGCGTCCGCCAGGCCCTGATCCACGCCATCCTGGGCGACGGCCCCGCGGAGGAGGGTCTGACCCGGTACGACCTTCAGGAAACCACGCTGGCCGAGGTTCTGGACGACGCCCGATCGCTCTCGCTGTTTGCCGCCCGCCGCGTCATCCTGATCTCGAACGCCGAAGCCGCTCTGCCTCGCGGCCGCTCCGGCGAGGACAGCGAGGACGGCGAAGCCGCCCCCGGCGGCGCCTCCCTCCTGGCCGCTTACCTGCGCGATCCTTCCCCTGAAGTCTTGTTGGTATTCGAAGCCACCCGCTTCGATTTCGAAGGCGAGGACAAAAAGAAACTGGAGCGCGTCCGCAAGTTCTACAGCGCCGTCCCCGATGCGGTGGAACTGCGGCGCCTCTCCGCCGACGAGGCGCGCGCCGAAGCTCAGACCCTGCTTCGCGGCGCCGCCTTCCGGCTCGAGCCCGCCGCCCTCGAACTGCTCATCGAGGCTCTCGGCGCCGATTTGCAGCGCATCGCCGTCGAGATCGAGAAAATGGCGCTCTTCGCGCCTCCGGGCAGCGTCCTCACGGTGGACGACATCGCCACTCTGGTCCCCGATGCTCGCACCACGACTGTTTTCGCCCTGGTCAGCTCCCTCGGCCGGCGGGACCGTGTGCGCTCGCTCCAGATCCTGGACACCCTGGCGCGCGAAGGCGAATACCTCCCGCTGGCGCTGGCTTTTCTCTCCACGCAGTTCCGCATGGCCCTGGTGGCCAGGGAGGCCGGCCTGCGCAACTCCCAGCAGGTGCAGGCGCACTTCAGCCGCATGGGCATACCCATGTGGCCGTCCCGCGCTGAACAGGTCTGCCAGACCGTAACGCGCTTCTCCCGGGAACAGCTCGAACGGGCCATGAAACTGACTTTTGAAGCAGACAGGGGACTGCGCGACGCCCGGCCGGACGACCGCATCGTGATGGAAGAGTTTATCCTGCGCGTGACCGCGTGACCCGCGTCAGGCCTGCTGGAGGGCCTTTACACGCAGGTGCAGCTTGGACTTGTAGCGAGCCGCGGTGTTCTTCTTGATGATCCCGATCTTCGCCGACCGGTCGATGATGGAAAAGGTCCGGGACAGCAACTCACCAGCAGCCTTGGCATCCTTCGACGCCAGCACCCGGCGCATGGCGCGGATCTGGTGCCGCAGCCGGGTCTTGCTTTGCCGGTTGTATGCCGTCCGCTTTTCGTCTTGCCGAATTCGCTTGAGCGCGGAAAAATGATTCGCCATCGAGACTAACTTAAATCCTTACAGAAAAGTCGAGACCTTCAGCATAGCGCAGCCATCCGCATCCCGGCAACCGGGACCTTCCGCCGGACTACGCCAGCTTGAATCGCTTCACTTCCATCTTCTTGTCGTCGAAAACGCCTAGCCCCAGGGCTCCCGCAATCTCGATGTGCTCCACCTGGCAGTTCAGGTAGTGGCTGTCCCGGTCCGGCTTGGAGAGCGCCACGGTGGTCATGCCGCTCGCCAGGCGCTTCTCGTCGATGGCTTTCAGTCCGATCTTGTCCATGGCTACCGGATCCGTAGCGAAATACATGGTCTTGTGCTCCCAGATGTATTTCGGGTTCCCCCCCGGCCCCCCGTGATAGGACGCCTTGATCCCGTCGCAAATGTGCAGTACGGCCTTCTCCCGGATCACCGGCAGATTCACCACGGACGGGATGAAGATGCCGCAGGCGTTCAGGGTGGGTGTCGTGTGACTCCGGTTCACGTTGTTCACCAACCCGTGCGACATGTTTTTCAGCGCGATCGTCACCCCCGCCGACTGATGGTGCTTCAGCACCGGCAGGTTGATCATTTTGTTGATCTGCTTGGTCAGGATCTGGACGGCGTAGGATCGCCGCACGTGATCGTCCCGGATATCCTGTCCCGGCTTGATCAGAGCCATGTCCAGGTACACATCCGGATCGTAACCGTCCATGGCCAGTTGCACGGTGTCGTATGCCGGACAGGCCCAGGTGATGCGCACTCCCGGCGGGATCCACTTCTGAAAACCGCACTCCAGCATTTCGTCGCGGTAGCGGTTGAAGACCACGATATCCCGCGGCTTCACGCCGGCTTCGCGCAGCCCGTCGATGATCCGGTTGAGCACCAGCGCATCCGAGCACAGTTTCCTGCCGCCCACCGGGCTCACCTTGATGCCCACAACGTCGCCCGGCTGCGCAAACACCCGCCACGCGTCCACCCAGTGCGGAGCCCCGGTAAGCTCCAGCATGCCCTTCTCCATCATCTGGCGTACCGGCTGCTCCTGGTACACGCCGGACAGGATCGAACCGGGGTGTTCCACCGCCACCACGCGGCCCGGATACGGCCCCGGAATTCCCAACTTCGCGCTCTCGGCCTGCGGGCGGGAATAGGCGGCCATGCCGGAACCGAGGAAAAGTCCCGCGGACAAAAAATCTCGACGCACCATGCCGCTTATTCTAGCGGATTCCTCGCGGCTCTGCGCCTCCCGGTCGATAGTTGCAACTGACTGGCAGACGGGATGTCCTCCTGGGCTTGACATCGGTTGCGCCGCCTTCTATGCTGAAGTCATGTTGCAACTGAGTGTCAACAAGAGACGCTCGGATGCCCACCGCGGCCCGGCATTGACGGATCTGCGGCGTGGGGAGGCGGGAGTTCTCGACCGGCTCGACCTGCCTGAGGAGGATGCTCGGCGGCTGATGGAACTGGGCTTTCTGCCAGGCTCCCGCATTACCGCGGCTCTCAGTGCTCCCGGGGGGGATCCCCGGGTCTTTGAAGTGGATGGGTCGGAAGTGGCGTTGCGGCGTGAGACAGCGGCTCGTTTGAAGCTGCGTTTCGAGCCCGGCTCCCCCGGCATGGTTCCGAACCCGTGAGCCTCTGCGCCGGGTGCCCCTCGGCCGGCGCGCCGGCGGCACCCCCGGCGTCGCCGCTGCGCACAGTGGCCCTGGTGGGCCCGCCCAACTCCGGCAAATCTACGCTGTTCAACAAGCTCACCGGGCTGCGCCAGAAGGTGGGCAATTTCCCCGGCGTAACCGTGGAGCGGCATACCGGCCAGGTGTTCTTTCCCGACGGCCGGGCCGTCACCCTGATCGACCTTCCGGGCGTCTACAGCCTCTCGCCCCGCTCCGAAGACGAGCAGGTGACTCGCGACGTACTCACCGGCGCCCTGCCGGACACACCCGGGCCCGATGCCATCCTGCTGATCCTGGACTCCACCATCCTGGCCCGCCAGCTCATGCTCGCGGCTCCCATCCTGTCACTACGCATCCCGACCCTGGTGGTTCTTAATATGGCCGACGACCTGCGCGGCCGGGGTGGCAGCCTGGACCTGGAAGCCCTGGCCGCCCAACTGGGTGCGCCCGTGGCGCTGGTGAGCGCCCGTCAGGGCGAGGGCCTGGAGCCTCTCTTCGAGTTCCTGCGCAACAGCGCCGGCGCACCGCAGCCCCGCGAGTTGCCGGTCCTTCAGGAGATTCCCAAGTGCCGCCAGTGGGCCGGCCGGGTGAGCCACCGCTCCGGCTACCATCCGCCGGCGCCGCCTCTCTGGACCCGGCGCCTGGATGCCCTCTTCCTGCACCCCGTGGCAGGGCCGCTGACTTTCCTGGGCGTGGTGTTGTTGGTCTTCCAGCTTCTTTTCACCGCCGCCGCGCCTCTCATGGACGGGATCCGTTTCCTGGTGGCCGCCTCGGGCCGTTGGGTGGAGGCCGTCCTGCCCGCTTCCCCCCTGCGCTCCTTGCTGATAGAAGGCGTGTGGGGCGGAGTTGGCTCGGTGCTCGTCTTCCTGCCGCAAATCCTGCTGCTGTTCCTCTTCATCGGCGTCCTGGAAGACTCCGGATACCTGGCGCGCGCGGCCCTGATCGCGGACCGCACCATGGCGCGTTTCGGTCTCCAGGGGAAGTCGTTCATCCCCCTGCTGTCGGCCTATGCCTGTGCCGTTCCCGCGATCCTCTCCACACGCACGATCGAAAATAAACGCGACCGCGTCGCCACCATCCTGATCGCGCCCTTCATGACCTGCTCCGCGCGGCTCCCCGTCTATACGCTGATCATCGCGGCCTTCCTCCCCAACCGGCCGCTGGCGGGCGCCTTCCTGGGAACCCGCGCCGCCGCTCTCCTGGGCCTGTATGCGCTGGGCTTCGGCGCCGCCGTCGCCACCGCCCGGATCCTGAAGAGCTCCGTGCTCAAAAGCGAGCGCACGCCCTTCATGCTGGAGATGCCCTCTTACCGCTGGCCTACCTTTCAGTCCCTGGGCCTGCGGCTGCTCGACCGCGCGAAAGTCTTCCTGCGCCGCGCCGGCACCGTCATCCTGGCCGTCACCGTGGGGCTGTGGGCCCTGGCGCACCTGCCCCTCCAGGAGGGGAAAGCGCCCCCCATCGAGCAGAGCCTGGCCGGCACACTGGGCCGCACCATCGAGCCGGCCATCCGCCCGCTGGGATTCAATTGGAAAATCGGCATCGGCCTGGTCACCTCGCTGGCGGCCCGCGAGGTGATCGTGGGCACCCTCGGCACCATCTACGGCATGGAGGGCGACGCCCACTCCCAAAGCCTGCAACAATCGCTGCAAAAGGACCTGACCCCCGGCGCGGCCGTGGCTCTGCTGATCTTCTTCGCCTTTGCCATGCAGTGCATCTCTACCATCGCCGTAGTGCGCCGCGAGACCGGCGGCTGGCGCTGGCCCGCCATTCAGTTCAGCTACATGACTGCCCTTGCCTTCCTGGGCGCCTTCCTGGCCAACCACCTGGTGTGAGAAGCCGCGTCCGCCTGCGTCCCACGCCGCGGAGACACGACGTGCTGGATGATCTCGCCCGGCGGCCGGTGCAGGCCACCACAGCCACCCCCGGATCTCGCGGGCAACCGTCTACAATAGTCTTCGTGAACTTGTTCGGGCCGGACTGGCGCGCGAAGTCCCCGGCGAGGGCAAAGCCGCGCACCACGATGCCAACCTCGAACCCCACTATCTCGTCTGCGGCCGCTACGCAGGGGTCAAAGACATTGGCTGGTTCGAAATCCCGGTCCCATCCCGGCGTGCCGCCATCGGACCTCGGGCCGTTCGCGATCTCGAAGTAATTTTCCACGGGCTCTGCACCCGCTGCGCGGGCGCGCCCAAAAAAGACTGAAGTTTTCGGAAAGCTATCGGAGCACACATATGGCTGAACTCAAAGGAAGCAAGACGCACCAAAACCTGAAATCCGCTTTCGCCGGCGAGTCGCAGGCAAACCGGCGGTACCTCTACTTTGCCAAGCAGGCCGACGTGGAAGGATATCCGGACATTGCCGGTCTGTTCCGCGACACGGCCGAGGGCGAGACCGGCCACGCCCACGGCCACCTGGACTACCTCAGAAAGGTCGGCGATCCGGCTACCGATCTGCCGATCGGCGATACCGAAAACAACCTCAAAGCCGCCATCGCCGGCGAGACCCACGAGTACACTGACATGTATCCCGGCATGGCCAAGGTGGCTCGGGAAGAGGGCTTCGGCGAGATTGCCGACTGGTTTGAAACCCTGGCGAAGGCCGAAAAGTCCCACGCCGGACGTTTCGGCCAGGGGCTGCAGAGCATTTCGTGATCTCGCGGGCGCCGCTCCGGCGGCGCCCCTTTTCCCGCGGGTTCCCGAGACACGCCATGGACATCATCAAAGGCCGGCCCACCGCCGGCCTGACCTACGATCCCAACAACCCGGTCTACTGGGACAGCGCTGCCCTGAAGCTGGAGATCGATCGGATCTTCGAGATCTGCCACGGCTGCCGGCTCTGTTTCAACCTCTGCCCGTCCTTCCCGGAGTTGTTCAACGCCGTGGACCGGCGCGACGGCCAGGTGCGCGCGCTTTCGACAGAGGAGACCGGCCGCGTCATCGACACCTGCTATCAATGCAAGGTGTGCTATGTGAAGTGCCCGTACACGCCCGATGACGGACACGAGTTCCAACTGGATTTCCCCCGCCTGCTCCTGCGCGCCAACGCGCTGCGCAAGAAGGAGCGGGGTCTAGATGTGAGGTCGCGCCTGCTGGCCCGCCCGGAATTGCTCGGCCGGCTAGGCGGCATGGCCCCCGGATTGGCGAATTGGGTCAACCGCCAACCGTTTCTGCGGCGCCTGGCCGAAGCTACAGTCGGCATCCATCGCGAAAAGAAGCTGCCCGAATTCCAGGCCGAAACCTTTTCCGCCTGGCTGAAAAAACAACCCGCGCCGGCCGGCCGTTCCCAAGCCGCGCTCTTCGTCACCTGCTTCGTGGAGCATTACAATCCGCAGATCGCCAAAGACGCGGTCGCCGTCTTTGCGAAAAGCGGCATAGCGCTCACCTGCCCCAAGCAGAATTGCTGCGGGATGCCCGCGCTCGAATCCGGGGACGTGCAACTGGCCAAACAGCTCGCCGCGGCCAATGTGGAGTCGCTCCTTCCGTCCGTCGAACAGGGGATGCAGATCGTGGCCATCAACCCGTCCTGCTCCTACATGCTGCGAAAAGAGTACCGCGAGCTGGTCGGCACTCCGGCCGCCCGGCGCGTAGCCGCCGCCACTAGGGACGTGTGCGAATTCCTGTTCGAGCTGAAGAAAGCGGGCAGGTTCAACCGGGACTTTCGCTCCACGCCGGGCTCCATCGCCTATCATCTGCCCTGCCATCTCAAGGCCCAGAACATAGGCTATCGCTCGCGCGACATGCTGAAAACCATCCCCGGCGCGCAGGTCCGCCTGGTGGACCAGTGCAGCGCGCACGACGGCACGTTCGCCATGAAGAAAGAGTTCTTCCCGCTATCGCTGCTGGCCGGCGCTAAGGCCTTCGAGGAGATGCGCGGCACGCCTTCCGATGTGATGGCTACGGATTGCCCTCTCGCCGCGATCCATTTCGACCAGGCGATCGGAACGCGGCCCGTGCACCCCATTCAGGTGCTGGCGCGCGCTTACCAGCCGGACGGCTTCTCCACCCCGCTGCCTCAAAAGGACACCGATGCAGCCCATTGATATCTCCGAAATCAAGAACATCGCCGACTACGAACTGGAGCGCGAGCGCTGGAGGCCGCAGATTCTCGCCCTCAAGGATCGCCGCCGTATCCGCCTCGGCGATCATCTGACCTTTCTGTTCGAAAACCGCGAGACCGTGCGCTACCAGATCCAGGAGATGATGCGCATCGAACGCATCGTCAAGCCCGCGGACATCGCCCACGAGGTAAAGACGTACAACGAGTTGGTCCCGGCTCCGGGCGAGCTCTCCGCGTCGCTGTTCATCGAATACACGACCCCCGAAGAGCGTGCCGTCAAGCTGCGGGAACTGCTGGGCCTGGACCGGCACATCTGGCTCGAAGTCTCCGCCGCGGGCCGCACGCCAGCCCTGTTCGACAACCGCCAGATCGCCACGGACCGCCTCAGCTCCGTTCAGTACATCAAGTTCCGCATGAGCCCCGCGCAGATCCGGCACTGGCGCGAGGGGGCCTCCCTCATCGCCGATCATCCGTGCTACCAGGCTGTGCGCTTTCTCACGCCGGCCGAACTCGCGGACCTCGCGGCAGACTTCGTGTAAGCGCTTTCAGCGAACAGCGGTCAGCCCTTGGCTTTCCCGCGATTCCAGGGGATCTGTGCTCAAACTCACCCTGACAGGGTAAATCCACTCACCTTGCGGGAACGCCGAAAGAAATTCGGTGTTATTTTAGGGAAAACAAGGTAGTCTTTTTCGGCTTTATCCGCAAGGAGGGAGTGTGAGTAGATCCATCACAGACTGGCAGAAACTCGTGTGCCTGCTGGCGTGTGCGGTGCCCTTGGCCGCGCAAACCGCCGACACCGGAATCCTTGGAAAGGTCACGGACCCCACCGGCGCCGCGGTCGCCGGAGCGAAGGTCACCATCACCCAGCCGGCTTCGGGGCTCTCCCGCTCGGCGGCCACCGGCGCCGACGGCACTTACGAGGTTCGCTACCTGGTTCCCGGCCAATACACGCTATCCGTGGAGGCCGCCGGCTTCCGCGCGGAACGCCGCGCTGATGTGGTCATTCAAATCGCGCAGTTGGCCCGGGTCAACTTCAGCCTGCAAATCGGGGAGGTGCGGGAGGTCGTGTCGGTCACCGGCGCGCCGCCGCTGCTGCAAACCCAGAACGCCACGTTGGGAGAAGTGGTGGGCTCGGAACGCACCGTGAACCTGCCGCTGAACGGCCGGAAGTTCAACGACCTGGCTATCCTCACCCCCGGCGTTCAGGTCTCCGATACGGATTTGCATTCGTCGAGCACGGCTGGGTCCACCATCGCGGTCAACGGCGGACGCGACATCTGGGGGCAGGTCAATGTGGACGGCATCACCATGGTCAACAACCGCCACAACTACGTCAATATTTTCCCTTCCGTGGACGCTATCCAGGAATTCAAGGTGCAGACGGGGAATTACTCCGCTGAATATGGGGGAAACGCCGGGGCGAACGTCAACATCCAAATCAAGTCCGGGAGTAATGAATATCACGGTGACGTCTTTGATTTCCTGCGGAATACCGCGCTGGACGCAAGGAACTATTTCTCACCCTCGCCGCTGCCGCAGAACATCCTGAAGCAAAACCAGTTCGGGGCCACCTTCGGGGGACCCATTCGGAGGGATAAAACCTTCTTCTTCGCGAGCTACGAAGGACTTCGCTCCATTAGCGAGGCGCCCGGATCGGCCGTGGTGCCTACCGCGGCGCAGCGGGCCGGGAACTTCTCCGCCAGCGCCGCCCCGGTCATCGACCCGCTTTCGGGTGCGCCCTTCCCGGGTAACATCATCCCGGCCAACCGCCTGAACCCGGTGGCTCTCAACCTGATCAATCAATACATGCCCATGCCGAACCAGCCCGGAACGGTTAACTATGCCGGCGTCTCGCTCGGCGACCTGACCATGCACCAGGGGATAATTCGCATCGACCAGTACTTCAGCGAGAAGGACCAGCTCTTTGTGCACTACATCGGCGCGCATCGCAGCTTCCCGGACACGAACCTCAACCCCTTTTTCACCTTCACGGGCGACTACCCGATGAACAACTTCCAGGCCCAATACATCCACACTTTCAGCCCCACCATGCTGAATGAGTTCCGCACCGGCTTCAACCTGGAAGACGTCTCGCAGCTCAGCACGCGCACGAACACGAACTTCACCATCGAGTCGTTGGGCATCAACGGCATGAAGGTCGGCGGTCCGAACGGAAGGCCGCTGCGGGCGGACGAGGAGGGCTTCCCGCTGTTGAACATTGCCGGCTACCTGGGGATGGGCGACAGCCGGGCCTCTTCGAACCTGGACAACAGCCGCACCTATCAGTTTGTCGATAACCTCACCTGGATCAAAGGGGCCCACACCCTGAAGTTCGGGGGCGACATCCGCACGGTCCGGGACGACGCCACCACGAACAACTGGCCATTCGGCAGCATCTCGTTCACCGGGGACATTTCCGGGAATCCGGCGGCCGCCTACATGCTCGGCTATCCGCGCACCGTCCTGACCCCGGAAGGCGTGCCCATTACTGCCGCCCGCCAGTGGCGCTCCGCCTTCTATGCCCAGGACGACTGGCGGGTGACCTCGCGCCTGACCCTCAACCTGGGGCTGCGCTACGACCTCTTCAACCCTCCGCAGGACGTGAACAACGTCATCCGCACGTTGCAGTTTCCGCCGGGCCAGCCGCCGCAGTTCTATCCGGCAGCCGGGCAACCGCTGGACCCCGTTTGGAACGTGAACCACAAGGATTTCAGCCCGCGCGTAGGCTTTGCCTTCAGCCTGGACAACAACACGGTGGTGCGCGGCGGCTACGGGATGTTTTACTTCGGCGGCCAGTTCGACAACCTCAACATCCTGCAATTGAACCCGCCCACCGCCGGCAGCCTCACCATCATCAACCCGGCTACCAACCCCATCGCCACTATCCAGGACCCGGTCCCCGCCGCGCTCTATCCGGCGAACCCGATTTTCAACGCTGTCACTCTACCCCCGGGCCAATACCATCCGGACACTAACGTGCAGGACTGGAACCTACAAGTGTCCCGCCAGTTTGGCGCCAACGTGCTGGAGGTAGGATACGTGGGTAGCAAGGGGACGCACGTCGATAGCAGCCTGCAAAACTGGAACCAGCCGGACCCGGGGCCCGGCGTCATCCAGTCGCGTCGCCCGTACCCCGAATTCGCCCGCATCCGCATGGAGTACTTCTACGCCAACACCTTGTACAATTCGCTCCAGGCCCGCTTCGAGCACCGCTTCACCAAGGGCCTGAGCTTTACGGCGGCCTACACCTTCTCGCACCTCATCGACAATGCGGTGCAGACCATGAACTCCGGGGGCTGCGGCTGTCAGAACCCGCGCGACCTTTCCTCGGAGCGCGCCAGCAGCAACTTCGATCAGCGCCACCGGCTGGTGATGGGCTACGTCTGGGAGTTGCCGCTCGGCAAGAACCTCAAGGGGGTGGCAGGCGCTCTGGCGGGAGGGTGGTCGCTGGACGGGATTGTCACGCTGGCGAGCGGCAGTCCGTTCAACATCCTGGAAAGCTTTGACAGCCAGAACAACGACGGCATCTGGGAGCGGCCCAACCTGGTGCCCGGCCAACAGGTGACGATTGGCACGCAGAATCCCTCCCTCTGGTTCAACACCGCGGCTTTTGCGCCCAGCTTGCTGGCCTACGGCAATTCTCCGCGAAATCCCCTGGTCGGCCCTGGCACCCATACGTTTGACCTCTCGGCGGTCAAACTGTTTCACATGCCATACAACGAAAAGCACAGCCTCGAGTTCCGGGCGGAGTTCTTCAACGCCTTCAACACGCCGCAGTTCTCCAATCCGGATGCTTCCCTGGGAGACGCGGCTTTCGGGCGCATTACCAGCACCAAGCTCGACAACCGCGAGGTTCAGTTCGCCCTGAAATACATGTTTTGAGCGCGAGCGCGCCGGCGCGCTGTAGTGGAACTGCCAGGGAGCAGGGTCTTCGGCATGGGACATGCTCGGCTTGCTGTTGCATCACTTCTTTCCGGCTTCGCTGTGCTGCAGCCGGACGGCCTACCGCACGCTGGCAAAGATCGACCGGGAGATACGGAGCTGCTGCGACAGCGATGCCGCCATCGCCGTTCTGGAGAGATCCAAAACTGACCTGCTCGCCTTGCTGCGCGCCCGGTTCGGCTCTCCGGCCGCCGAGGCTCTGGCGCTGAAGATTCTGAACATCTTCCTGGCCAGGCACCACCTCCATGCCCGCAGCCAATGGGTGCGCTCCCGGCCCATCGGCCTGGTCGTCGATCCCTCGAACATGTGCCGGCTGGCGTGCCCCGGCTGCGTGCACTCGGCCCGCTCCCAGACGCTCAAGGTGTTCGACTGGCGCACGGGCACTCTACCGGAAGACCGCTTCGCGGCGTTGCTGGAACTTTACGGACCGTATGCGGTCGGAGTGTATTTCTGCAATTACGGCGAACCGCTGCTCAACCTCCACACGCCCCGGCTCATCCGCCTGGCGAAAAGCTACCTGCTTGCTACAGCGCTATCCACCAGCCTCTCGGTGCGGCGGTTCGACCCCGAAGCCTATGTCGAATCCGGGCTCGACGTGATGGCGCTTTCGATCGACGGCGCCACGCAAGGGGTTTACGAGCGGTTTCGGCGCCACGGCGAGCTGGAGGTGGTTCTCGACAATCTCCGCGAGTTAGTGAAGGCCAAACGCCGCCTTGGCCGGCGCACGCCGATGCTGTCGTGGAACTTTCTGGCATTCGAGCATAACATGCATGAAATTCCTCTGGCCCGGCGCATGGCTCGCAAACTCGGGGTGGATCAATTCCGGGTCGTGAATCCCTTTGACGTGCGGTGGGACGACCCGGAGATGCGCCCCGCCGTGATGAAGGCCGGCGTCCGGCGATTGAACTGGCTGGCAATTGCCCATGCGGCTGAGAACTGGAATCCGTTCCCGCGGAGCGTGGACGCCGTCGCCATCGAGCGTGCGTTCGAGCGCCCGTGGCCCCGGGGCAGCGCCGGAGAGGCGCCCCCGGGGCCCGGCCCCACGTGCCACTGGTTGTACAAGAACATGGTGATGGACGCCACGGGCAGGATTCTGCCCTGCTGCGGCGCCCCCCGGCCGGATGGGAGGCTGGTGTTCGCTGCGTTCGACAGCAGCGGCGGCGACCCGTTCAATTCCGGCAAGTACCGCCAGGCGCGGTCGTTGTTCTCCGCCGCGGTCCCGCCCTCCGATGGGGTGCCCTACTGCGCGCAGTGCGAATGGGACCACGCCACCGTGAACATCGGCGGTCCGGAAATCCGCCACTATTTCCGTGCGGCGGATCCGGCTTTCTTCGACCGCCGGAGCCTGTCTCTCCTTTCCGGGTGGTGAACTCGGCGGATCGTTTGGCAGGCTGGGCAGGAAAGTTTCCAGTTCACCAACTGCTTTCTACGGTGCGGTCGTGAGAGACAGACGCTCCGCAAAATCGATGATACGATGCAAGCCGTAGGAGGGAGACCCTGACCTTGAGGCTTTGCGCATTTCTTGCTGGTGCGGCGTTGTGTGCGGCGTCTGCCCAGACCCATCCCAACATCATCCTCATCTCACTGGACCAGTGCCGGGCGGACCGGCTGCACGCCTGGGGGAATACCCGCGAAACCAGCCCGAATCTCGACCGCATGGCGCGCGAAGGCGTGCGATTCGCGCGCTTCTACTCCGCCGCTTCCTGGACCGCGCCATCCTACAGCTCGATGTTCACATCGCAGTATCCCTCCCGGCACGGCGTTACAGTATTCTTCCCGCGAACCATGGAGGCGCAGAAGCCCGGGGCCATCATGCTCACCGAATGGCTTCGCAAAGCCGGATACCAGACCGCCGCCTTTGTGAACAACAGCGTCGCCGGCCGGAACATCACGGGCCGCGGCTTCGAGGAGTATGACGAAGGCCAGTTGCGCGCCACCAGCATCACGGAACGCTCCACGCTGCGCAATCCCGAGTTCAAAGCGCCCGCCACCACCCGGCGCGTGCTCGAATGGCTCGGGCGGCCGCGCGCCAAGCCCTTCTTCCTATTCCTGCTGTTCTTCGAGCCGCACTCACCCTATGACCCGCCGCCCGAGCACGACCTCTTCAAGACCGGTGCCTATCCCAATGAGACCAATACCGGATACGACGTCCGCACCGGGCGCCTGTTCCGGTGGGCCAACCTCGGTGATCAACGAGCCATCGAGCGCATGACCGAACTCTACGACGGCAAGATCCATTTCGTGGACTTCTATCTCGGCCAGGTTCTGGATTATCTCCGCTCCAGCGGGCTGGCTGGCCACACCCTCGTCTTTTTGACCTCCGATCACGGCGAGTTGCTGTACTCGCACCCCGAAGACTTCATGACCTTCGACCATCGCTCGCTGTACGACCAGGTGATGCACGTGCCCGGAATCCTTTGGGGCGCGGGTGTGCCGCGCGGCAAGACTATCGAGACCTTCGGCACGCACATCGATATCGCCCCCACGCTGCTGGAACTCGCCGGGCTTGCGCCCAAACCAGACGCGCAGGGACGGAGCCTGGTCCCCGTAGTTGCCGGCCGCGTGACGTCTGTCCACGACTACCTGTTCGGCGAGCAGGACATCATCGAGCCGCTCCGGTCGGTCCGCGATGCGCGCTACAAGCTGATCTTGAACGAAGCCACCGGCCGGAAGCAGCTTTTCGACGACCAGCGGGATCCGGACGAGCGCCGCGACATCGTGACCCGGGAGCCGGCCATTGCCGCGCGCCTCGGGAAGGTCTTGGAACAATGGCGGCGCGACAACGAACCGGATCCCGCGGTCCGTTTGGCGCGCTGGCGCGAACTGGTCGCCGGAGGCCGCAAGCTCGATACCATCGACGAGGTCACCACGGGCTCCCACCTGCAACTGACCGGCGATGGCTGGCACATGGCCGACGCTCTCTCCGATTATCAGGGCGGCTGTTACTGGACCGATCCCGCCTCCAGCGGCCAACCGCCGCGGACCGCCATATGGCGGCTGGACAACCCGCTGCTGGGGCGCTATCGCATCTCCATCTGGTACGGCGGCATTCCCGAAGGCGGCGTCGCGAAGGACGCTCCCTACACCGTGAAGACGCGCCGCGGCGACCACGCCTTCCAAATCGACCAGACGAAGAATACCGGGAAATGGAACGAGTTGGGCGTGTTCGAAGACCCGCTCCAGGTGGAACAAACCAACCGCGCCGGCGGCCGCATCGTCGTGGATGCCGTGAAGTTCGAACGGCTCGACTGACTGACAAATTGGTTGACAGGCGTGCCCGCGGCTTGATATAGACAATACCACCTCTCGCCGCTTATGAGACATGCTGTCTTGTCGCTGCTGCTTTTCGCCTGCCTGTGCGGCACGGCGCGCTCCCAGATCGTCTCCGGAACCATCGTAGGCACAACGGCGGATGCCACCGGCGCCGTGGTGGCGGGCGCCCGGATCACCGCTGCCAACGAGAGCACGGGCGTGGCGCGCTCCACGATGACGGACTCCTCCGGCGGATACGTGTTTCCGCAACTGCCTCCGGGCAACTATAAGATCTCGGTCTCGGCCCAAGGCTTCCGCACGTATGAGGTTTCGCACGTCGTCCTGCTGGTGGACCAGACGGTCCGAGTAGACGCACGGCTTGAGCTCGGCGAGGTCAGCGAGCGGGTCGAAGTCTCCGCACAAGCCGCGCAGGTGGACAGCGAAACTTCCACCCTGGGCCAGGTCATCGAAAGCCGCCGCATCGTCGATCTTCCGCTGAACGGCCGCAACTTCATGCAGCTTGCCACTATTTCGTCCGGCGTTGCCCCGGCGTACAACGCGCGCAGTGCCACCATCACCAATCAAACCGGTCGCACGGACCTTGCGGTGCACGTCTCCGGCGGACGCGGGGACAGCAACAGCTATCTCATCGACGGGGTGGAAAGCCGCAGTACCTGGTTCAACTCGCCCAGCGTGCTGCTGTCCGTGGACGCTATCCAGGAATTCAAGATCGAACGCAACATGTTCTCCGCCGAGTACGGCCAGGGGGGTGGCATCGTCAGCCTGGTCAGCAAATCCGGCAGCAACGATATCCACGGCTCCGCCTATGAGTTCCTGCGCAACAACCATTTCGACGCCAAGAATTTCTTCGACAACTATTTCGGCCAGAAGCAGGTGCCCTTCAAGCAGAACCAGTTCGGCTTGACCGCAGGAGGTCCCATCCGGAAGAACAAGCTGTTCTTCTTCGGGGACTTCGAAAAGCTCCGCAGCCGCCAGAACAACACCCTCAGCGCCAACGTGCCCACGCCCGCGCAACTCGCCGGCAACCTGAACGGCTTGACCTCCACGCGGCCCGGCGGTGTCATCCTCGATCCCCTCGCGGGCCTCCCGTTCCCCGATAACGTCATTCCGGCGGACCGGATCTCCAGCGTCACCAAAAACTTCATCCAGTACACGCCGGTCCCCAACCTGGCCGGCTCCAAGGGCACCAACTACGTGGTCGGCAAGAGCACCAACCGCGACGACGACCAGTACGGCATCCGTGTGGATTACCAGATCTCTTCCGCCGACACGCTGTTCGGCCGCTACACGGATTTCGCCTCCAGCCTGTATAAGCCGGGCATCGGTGTGCTGGCCGGCAACCTTTACCCGTACGCCGGCCGCAACACGGTGGTGCAGGAGACCCACGTCTTCAGTCCGCGCCTGCTGAACGTGTTCAAGTTCGGATATAACTGGGCCAACGTGTTCAACACCTGGGAGCCAGCCTCCACCAGCCTGGCCGATGCGATCGGACTGAAGATCAACCAGGTGCCCGCCGAGTACGGCCTGCCGGGCGTGACCGTCTCGGGCGGCTACTACGTGGGCGGCGGCACGGGGATCAACCAGGGCGGCGTGGACAACCTGGCGCAGTTCAGCGACACCCTGAGCTGGGTCCGGAACCGCCACAACCTCTCCTTCGGCGCGGACATCCGCATCATCCACTTCGACGAGCGGCTGGGCCTCAACAACAACGGGGCGTTCACCTTCACCGGACAGTACACGGGCAGCCCGGTGGCCGATTTCCTGCTGGGCGATTTGGCCTCCGCCAGCGCGCAGATTGGCCTGGGCGAAGGGCTGTGGCGCTCCAAGTCGCTCAACTTTTTCGTGGAGGACGACTGGAAAGTCACCGACCGCCTGACTCTCAACCTGGGCCTGCGCTATGAGTACGACCAGCCGTTCTACGATCCGCGCCACCACGAGGGCTACTTCGATACGTCGCTGGATAAGTTCGTGGTGGGCATCAGCCAGGCGGAGTCTCCCATCAAGCGCCAGATCCCGCAGGTCCTCTACGATCCGAACTTGCGGCAGGGCATCTGGTTCCCGGACCGCAACAACTTCGCGCCCCGTTTCGGCTTTGCCTACCGCTTCGGCGCCTCCACGGTCCTGCGCGGGGGCTACGGCATCTTCTACTCCAAGACCCAGGGCAACGAGTTGCAGTTTAAAGTGAACGCGCCGCCCCTGGTTTTTTCGGCGTCGCTCACCGGCAATCCGGCCACGCCCAACTTCAACTGGGACCGCGACGCGTTTCCGGATCCCGCCTCCCCCGCCTTTCCGGTCGGTACACTGGCGCCCTTCTCGATCGATCCGCGCGACCGCACACCCTATTTGCAGCAGTGGAACCTGGGCACGGAGCGCACCCTTACCCGCACCCTGGTCCTGGAGGTTTCCTACGCCGGCATGAAGGGCACGAAACTGGCCGAGCGCGTCAACATCAACCAGGCGCAACTGCCAAACCCGTCCAGTATCACACCCATCAACTCCCGCCGTCCGTTCCCCGATTTCGGCGACATT
Organism: Solibacteraceae bacterium; assembly: GCA_021324015.1. Lineage (GTDB taxonomy): Bacteria > Acidobacteriota > Terriglobia > Bryobacterales > Bryobacteraceae > JAJPJX01. The sequence goes on from JAJPJX010000151.1 coordinate 86,729, forward strand.
CTGTCCTCGAATTTTCAGGAGAACTCGATCTACAACGCGCTCCAGGCGCGCCTGGAAAAGCGCTTCAGCGGGGGCCTCAACTTTCTGGCCGCCTACACCTGGGGGCACTCGATCGACACGGCCTCGCGCGGCTCGGGCGGCTCCTGGCACCAGGACGCGTATCACCTGCGCGCCGATCGCGGCAGCTCCGATTTCGACGTGCGCCATCGCTTCACGGGCAGCGTGGTCTACGAGCTGCCGTTCGGGCGTGGCAGGAAATACCTGTCAAACGCCGGCGCGCTGGCCAACGGCTTCGCCGGCGGCTGGTCCGTCAACACCATCGTGACCTTCATGACCGGCAATTACTTCTCGGTAACCGTGCCCGGCGACCGCGCGAACGTGGGCGGCTATCCCTTCCAGCGTGCCGATATCGCGGTGCCGGGCTGCGACGGCAACCTCTCCCATGGCGACCGCACCATCAACCGCTATTTCAACACCGGCTGCTTTGTGACCACGCCCATCGGCACCTTCGGCAACTCCGGGCGCAACATCGTGGAAATTCCCGGCCTGAACAATTGGGACACCTCGTTCGTCAAGCAGATTCCCATTCAGGAGCGGATCCAGGCGCAGTTCCGGGCCGAGTTTTTCAACCTGTTCAACCACTCACAATTCGGCCAGCCCGATCTGACGGTGGGGGACGTGCTTTTCGGAGCCATCCGCACGGCGCGCGATCCGCGCATCGTGCAGTTGGCGCTGAAGGTGCTCTGGTAACTTACAAAACGCGCCGCACTTCTTCGAGAAACAACCGGGCTACGTTAGGGGCGTCGAACTGCCGCACCCAGGCCCTGCCGGCCGCCGCAAGTTTCGCCCGCCGCTCGGGCGAGCCGAACAGCTCGGCGATCCCTTCCGCCAGCGCCTCGGCGTCGTCCGGCTCCACCAGCACGCCGTGCGGCGCCACCTCGGGAACCGCCGCGGCCCGCGCCGCGACGATGGGCTTCCCCGCCGCCATAGCCTCCAGGAACACGATCCCGAACCCCTCCTGGACGCTGGGCAGGCAGAACAGATCCGCGCCGTTGTATTCCGCCGCCAATTGCGCCTGCGAGAGATCGCCCAGAAACCGCACCCGGTCCTGCAACCGCAGCGCGCGCCACACCTGCTGGAACTCCTCGCGCTCCGGACCGTCGCCCACCACGCGCACCTCCATCTCCGGGATGCGCTTGCGCAGCCGCGCCGCGGCTTCCAGCAGCAGGTTCACCCGCTTGCGCCGGTAGAGCCGGCACACGCACAGGATGGTGAACTTGCGCGGATCGGGCAGGCGCGGATTCTCCTCCAGGCAGTGGTTCCAGGCGGCCAGGTCGATCAGCTCCGGAACGATGCGTGGCGGCCGGGCCAGGCGGTACGCTTCCCGCGCCCGTTCGGCCGAATAGCGGCTGGTGGTGACAACGGCGTCCGCCCGGCGGACATGCGCCGCCTCGCAGCGCGCCTGCACTGCCATGGTGGCCCACGTCATGCCCTTCTGCATGCGCAGTTCGTCGGCGATAACGCCCTTCAGGGAAGCGAGGTGCGGTCCCCTGCGGCCGGCCGCGCGATAGCCGTCCATGTCGAAGCCCACCGTGGCGTCGCAGGGCTCCGCTCTTTCCCAGCGCAGATCCTCGTTATAGAGCAGCCGCTCCAGCGTGTAGACCGGAAGATGCACGCGCGGCGCCCGCAGGCTCACCTCCACCCCTATCCCCTGGAGTGCGTCCGCCAGGGTCTGGATGCCCACGAAAGTCCCGCTGCCATGCCGAATGTTGAGGGGAGTCGAGGTGAGAAAGCGGATTCGCACTTAGGGCACGCGAACCACCATGATACCTACCTGATTGTTGTTCCCGTCCAGCGCCACGGCCGACACCGTGTTGGCATTGGTGTTCACGCTCAGCAGGCGATTGGCTCCCGCGGCGCCGGCTGCGAACCCGCCCGCCCCGGCTCCCCCGCCGCCAAATCCGCCGCCGAAGCCTCCGCCGAACCCGCCGCCAGGCCCGCCCCCGAAGCCTCCGCCACCGGGAAAGCCTCCGCCGCCGCCCGCGCCTCCACCTCCTGTGGCCGCCGGCGCCGCTCCCACCGCGGCCACCCCGTTGGGATTGGCCACCACCAGGATGTTATTGGGGTTCACCAGATCGTAGATCACGAGTTGCGAGCCCGCGTTTTGCGGCGCCATGGCGCGCGCCGCCAGTTTCCGGGTGGCCGGCAGCATGCCCACTTCGCTGACGGTCGCGAAGCCGTTCGGGACGCCCAGCAGGGTGGTGGTCTGCTGGTCCAGGTTGAACACCAGCAATCCCTGGTCGCCCGGCGTGCTGTTGCTGGCCAGTGCCACCAGCGCGTTCACCTCCTGCATCGGACGCAGCCCGGAGAATTCCGCTATTCCGCTGGGCGCGGGCATGGAGAACACCGCCAGGCTGGCGCCGTCCAGCACGTACAGATTCGCTGCATTGCCGCTCTGGTCCGCGTCGCTGGCGTACACGTAGTCGCTCAAGGACTGAGCCGTACTGGCGCTGAACTGCGCCTGCCCGCTCAGAGCGATCGCGTTCACCACCTTCTGGTTGAGGTCCAGTTGCAGAAAGCCCAGACCGGGGCAGGGATTTTGGATCTGCGTGCTGGCCGTGTTGCTGCCCAGGAGCACCGCGCTGCGTGAAAGCTGCAGGTTGAAGAAGTCCATGGTGGCCATGCAGGAAGCCACGAACCAGCCGCTCGGAAAGGCCAGTACGGAGGGCGGATTGCCGTCGTTGGTGAACGCCGCCAGGGCTTCTTTCGAGTTGTCCCCCGAGCGCACGACCACATACGCTGTGCCCGTAGGCTGGTCCACCAGCAGGGCGCCGCGCGGTACCGCCGCCGCGGGCCGTGCGGCGCCGCCGCCACCTCCGGGACCTGAGGGGAGCGGCGCAGCCAGCGCGGGCAGCCAGCCGTCCGGAAACTTCTGTGAGCTCACCACCGAGCCGTTCGCCTTCAGCACGGCCAGTTCCGCCGTAGTGGGGTTATTCGGGTCGTCGCCCACTACGACTGCGAGCTGTCCCTGGGAGATGGCCGCCGGGCGCGTGAGTGCTTGCGTCAACCCGTCCACGCTCACGCTGGTAAAGAACGCCAGGGCCGCCGCCCCGCCGCCATCTCCGCGGCCCTGCGTAACCGCCCCGGTCAGCGCGTTGATGCTGGCTGCCTGCGGGGCTGTGCCGCCCAGCGCCGCCAGGAAGCTGCCGTTCCCCGCGCTGGTCAGGAAACCGGCGGCAAAGGGTAGCGTTACGGTTTGCGGCGCCTGCGCGGGACTGAAGATCTGCACACTGGTGCTCACCCCCGTAGCGGCGTCCCCCTGCGGCGGCCCCACTAGCGCCGCCAGCGCGTTACCGTTGCGCAGTTGCACCACCGGTGTCTGTCCCGCAGCCGCGCTGGTCAGGCAATTGGGGAGCGGCGTGGTGGTCTGCTGCACCATGTCCACCACCACCCCGGCATAACAGCCGTTCGAATCTCGCGCCGCCGTGGCGATCAGGTAATTCCCGTCGAGGTCCGTAGTCGTCAGGTCCTGAATCGCCGGCGTGCCGGAGGGCAGGGTCTGAAAGCTGACCGTGGGGTTCTGCATCGACTGAAACACGGTGGCATTGGCCAGCGTGTTGTTCACCAGAAGCTGGATGAGATCCCCGGGCTGTGCCGCCGCCGGGACGGCGACCTGCACATCATATTCGCCCGGCCGGTTGGTGGATGCCGCCGCCGAGGCGGTGGTCTGAATGCCGCCGACAAATGCCGTCATGTTGGCCTGGGGTACGGAAGGCGTATCCGTGGAGCCCACGGCGCCGGTCACCAGCGCCGGGCTGGCCGGGCCGAGCGACGCCGCGCTCATCATCAGCGTCTGGCCGTTCAGCGTGCCCCAAGGCTGCCCGTAGCCGCTGCCGTCCGCCGTGCGCACCGACGGGTCAAGCTGCGTGATGGTGACAATGGCCGGAGGGCTGGAGCCGCTCGATCTCTGCACCACCACCTGCGCCGGCCCCAGGTTCGCGTCCACTGGCACCTGCGCCACGATTTGCGTGGGCGCGACCGAAACCAGCGGGATGGCGCCGCCGTTGAGCATCACCTGAACATCCCCCAGTTGCGTGGGCAACGGCGCCCCCTGCGCTGTGAGACCACCATCCGGGCCCAGATTGATGCCCGCAATCTGTAGGAAGCCGCCCTGACCCACCGTGGCCGGGGCAGGTCTTTGCGTGAGGGCGTTCGTGACTCCCCGGGGATTGACTACCGGGCCGGACGGGGCCGGCGCCTGTGCCCGCGCCGCCGCGCAGGCGCACACCAGAAGCAAAATCACTCCCAATTGCCGCATAGCCCTTCTAACCCCGGAATCGGACGCGAGTTCCGAGCTGGTCGTCCAGTGCGCAACGGTAAAATACGAGAGGCGCCCCATGACCTCGCCGCCTGCCAGCCCCTCAAAAGCCGTCTGCCTGCTCAGCGGCGGCCTGGACTCGTCCACCTGCCTGGCCCTGGCGCGCCGGGAGGGCTACGAGTGCTACGCCCTGAGTTTTGATTACGGGCAGCGGCACCGCGTGGAACTGGAAGCCGCCGCCCGCGTGGCCGCGGCGCTGGGCGCTGCGAGCCACCTCGTGGCCCGCATCGATCTCACCGTCTTCGGAGGCTCCGCGCTCACCGCCGGCATCCCCGTGCCCAAGGGCCGGCAGGCCCAGGAAATCGGCCAGGGTATCCCGGTCACCTACGTGCCGGCGCGCAACACCATCTTTCTTTCCTTCGCGCTAGCCTGGGCCGAAGTTCTGGAGACCTCGCACATTTTCATCGGCGTCAACGCGCTGGACTACTCCGGCTACCCGGATTGCCGCCCCGAGTACATCCAGGCCTTCGAACGCATGGCCGATATGGCCACCCAGGCAGGTGTGGAAGGCCGCACGCACATTCAGATCCACACCCCGCTCCTGCATCTCTCAAAGGCGGAGATTGTCCGGCTGGGGCGCGATCTGGGCCTGGACTTTTCCCTGACCCACAGTTGCTACGATCCCGCGCCGGAGGGGCGGCCGTGCGGCCTGTGCGACGCCTGCCTGCTGCGGCGCAAGGGCTTTGAAGAGGCTGGGATTGAAGATCGCTGAGATCTTTTACTCCATCCAGGGCGAAGGTTCGCTGGTGGGCGTGCCTTCGGTCTTCGTGCGCACCAGCGGCTGTAACTTGCGCTGCTCCTGGTGTGATACGCCGTACACTTCCTGGAAGCCCGAAGGCACGGATATGACCGTGGAGCGGATACTGGAGGAGGTCGCCGCCTACCCCGCGCGGCACGTGGTCCTCACCGGCGGCGAGCCCATGATCGCGCCGCAAATCGTGGGCCTCACCCAGCGCCTCCGGGAGCGCGGCCGGCACATCACCATCGAGACAGCGGGCACCGTCTATCATGGCGTGGCTTGCGACTTGATGAGCATCAGTCCCAAGCTCGCCAACTCGACGCCGGAAGGCCGCTGGCGCGAGCCCCACGAGCGCCGCCGGATTCAGCCCGAGGTCCTGCGCAGGCTCCTGGCGGAATACGACTACCAGCTCAAGTTCGTAGTGGCAAGGGCGGAGGACGTCTACGAGATTCGCGATCTGCTGAAGCTCACCGCAGCCGACCCGGCCAAGGTCATTCTCATGCCCGAAGGCGTCGATCCGGGCGCGTTGCGCGAGCGCGGCGTGTGGCTGGCGGAGATCTGCAAGCTGGAGGGCTTCCGGTTCAGTCCCCGGCTGCATGTAGACCTGTACGGCAACCGCCGCGGGGTTTAGCAACCTGTCGCGCAAATCCTAAAACCGGTCAACGTGACCGGTTGCGTCTCCCCAAATGACTGATACTAAAAGACCGCTCTTGCCGTTACCGGTCAACTTGACCGGTGCAACCCATTTCCACCAACGAGTTGTCAGGCGATGTTATGCTGGAGCACGTCATGAAGCCGCGCCCAGCCACCGCCCTCATGGCCGATCCCGTATACAAGCGCCATCTCACCGGCCCGAATCATCCCGAGCGTCCGGCGCGCTATGACGCCGTGGTGGAAGCGCTCGAGCGCGCCGGCCTCACCGCGAAACTGGCGCGCATCGCGCCGCGGCCGGCCACCGGGGAGGAACTGGCCCTGTGCCACACGCGCGCGTATGTCGAACTGGCGCGCCAGGAGATCCAGGCCGGCGCCCGGGTGCTCAGCACGGGCGATACCGACGTGAGCGCGGACACCTATGACGTGGCGTTGGCGGCGGCCGGGGGCGTGCTTCAGGCCGTGGATGCCGTAATGGAGGGCCGGGCTAAGAACGCATTCTGCGCCGTGCGCCCTCCGGGCCATCACGCGCGTCCCGCCGGTGGGATGGGCTTCTGCGTGTTCAACAACGTGGCGGTCGCGGCGCGCTACGCGCAGAAGCGCCACGGCGCCGGACGGGTGCTGATCGCCGACTGGGACGTGCACCACGGCAACGGTACCCAGGACATCTTTTATGCCGACGGCTCCGTGTTCTTTTTCAGCACGCACCAATCGCCCTGGTACCCCGGCACCGGACGGGCCGAGGAGACCGGCGAAGGCGCCGGCAAGGGCACCACGATGAACTGCCCTTTTCCGGCTGGTTCGGGCCGCCAGGAGATTCTGGGCGCGTTTCAGGAGAAGCTGGAGCCGGCGGCGGCCAATTTCAAGCCCGACCTGGTGATACTCTCGGCCGGTTTCGATTCCCGGCTGGGCGATCCGCTGGGCCACTTCACCCTCTCCGACGCCGACTTCACCGACCTGACCACGCTGATGCTGGAGATCGCCGGCCGGTGGGCCGGCGGGCGGCTGGTGTCCGTTCTCGAAGGCGGTTACCACTTGAGCGGACTGGCGGCGGCAGCCACGGCGCACGTGCGGCGCCTGGCCGAAGCCTGAGTGCAGCCGCGCCCGAGCCGCAGGGAGATAATGACACCATGTCTTTCTTTCACCGCAGGCACTTGCTGAGGGCTGGTGTGGTCGGCCTGGCGAACTTCGTGCTGGGCGAGCCGCTGACCCGCGAGGCGGTGGCCGAAACCCGGCGGGGCATCTTCGACGCGCACCTGCACATCCCCAGCGATAACGGCGACAACTTTCAGTGGAACCTGGTGACCCGGAACATGGCCGAGTTCGTGGCCTATCTGGACAAGTGCGACGTGAAGCGGGGAGTGATCTCCTCCTCGCGCAGCAACCTGGCGCAGACGCCGGAGGACTTTCGCGCGGGCAACCGCGAGGTAGCCAAGTACGCGGAAAAATACAAGGGACGGTTCCGCGGGAGTTGCGTTATCACGCCCTTCCGCATCGACGAAGCGTTGCGGGAGATCGAATATTGCCGCAAGGAACTGGGCTTCGTCTGGCTGGGTGAGTTCTGCAACTACATGACGCACTACCGCTACGATACGCCGGAGTGGGCCGAGGTCATGAAGCTGGCGGCCAAGCTGAACATGGTGATCCAGATCCATACCAATACCAGCGAGATGCGCTACCTGGCGGAGCGTTTCCCGGAAGCCACGATCGTGTTTCCCCACCTGGGGCCGAACAAGGACGACATAGGGCAGCGGATCGAGATCGTGGCCAAGCACCGGAACTGCTGCATCGACATTTCGGGCTCGGGCATCGAGCGCGTAGGCATCCTGGAAAAAGCGGTCCAGGAGATCGGCGCGGACCGGGTGCTCTACGGATCGGACTTCACGATCAACGAGCCTTCGGCAGTGATCGCCCGGGTGAAAAACGCATTCCTGACGCCCGCCGACCGCGAAAAAGTCCTCTTCCGCAACGTCGAGCGTCTGCTCAGCCGAGCGGGGCAGAATTCCTAGGCCCTAGGAGTACGATTTGTAGTACTATTGCAGCAGCAGGAGGCCCGATTATGACCCGACGTTTCTTCGTGAATGCCGCAGCCGCGACCGCGGTTGCCTCTGGCGTGGCTTCGGGGGCGAACGGAAAGCTGGCGATCCAGGGCGGAACCCCCGTACGCACCACTCCATTCCCTTCCTGGCCCAAGACCACGGCAGCCGATGAGCAGGCCGTGTCGGCAGTGCTCAAAAGCGGCCGCTGGTATCGCGGCTGGGGCAAGCAGGTGGACAAGTTCGAGGAAACTTACGCCAGGCTGCTGGGCGCAAAGTATTGTCTGGCGACGGCCAACGGAACCAGCGCGCTGATTACTTCTCTGCACGGCCTGGGTCTCCAACCGGGCGATGAAGTGCTGGTGCCGCCGTATACTTTCGTGGCCACCATCAACGCGGTGCTCGTGCATCACGCGCTGCCGGTATTCGTGGATACCGACCCGGCGACGTTCCAGATCGACGCGCGCAAGGTGGAGGCCGCCATCACGGAGCGGACCAAGGTCATCCTGCCGGTGCATATCGGGGGGACGGCGGCGGACATGGACACCCTGCTGGCGGTGGGCGCGAGGCACAAACTGGCGGTGCTCGAAGACGCCTGCCAGGCGCACCTGGGCGAGTGGCGGGGACGCAAGGTGGGCACCTGGGGAGCGGCGGGCTGCTTCAGCTTCCAGAACTCCAAGAACCTGAACTCGGGCGAGGGCGGGGCCATCACCACCAACGACGAAGACCTGGTGGAGCGCTGTTTCGCGTTCCACAACAACGGTCGCGGCCGCAAAGTGGACAGCTACCATTTCGCCTACACGCAGAACGGCGCCAACCTGCGCATGACGGAATTCCAGGCGGCCCTCTTGATGACCCAGATGCGCCCGCTGCAGGAGCAATCCAAACTGCGGGAAGAGAACGCCGCGCACCTGACCAGCCTGCTGAAGGAGATTCCGGGCATCGAGCCGGCGCGCTGGTACGACGGCTGCACTCGCAGCGCCTACCACCTCTACATGTTCCGCTACCGCAGCGAGCACTTCCACGGGCTGTCGCGGGACAGGTTCCTGGAGGCGCTCAAGGCTGAGGGCATTCCGGGTTCGGGCGGCTACACGCCGCTGAACAAGGAGCCGTTCCTGAAGAACGCCGTGCAATCCCGGGTATACCAGGCGCTCTATCCCAAGGCCACGCTGGATGCCTGGGAAGAACGCAACCAATGCCCGGTCAACGACAAGCTGTGCGGGGAAGCCGTGTGGTTCACGCAGACCATGCTGCTGGACACGCGGCAGGGCATGGAGCAGATCGCCGAAGCCATTCGCAAGATCCAGGCCAGCGCGCACACCCTGGTGTCGTAGATCATGCGAATCCTCCCTTGTTTGACGGCCGGCGTCTGGCTGGCCGTCTGCGGCCTGGCGGCCGGCGCCGACGGCTGGATCAGCATGTTCGACGGCAAGACGCTCGATGGCTGGAAGGCCAACGAGCATCCCGAATCCTGGTCCGTGCGGGACGGCTGCATCACCGGCGACGGGGAGGCCAGCCACCTGTTCTGGATGGTGCGGGAGTGCGAAAACTGTGAATTTAAAGCCGAAGTGAAGATCAATCACGGCGGTAACTCCGGCATGTATTTCCGGACGGCTTTCGGCCCCGGCTTCCCCAAAGGCTACGAGGCGCAGGTAAATACCAGCCACCGTGACCCGGTCAAGACCGGCAGCCTGTACGGCTTTCACAAGATTTTCGAGCAGCTCATCCCTGACGACGTGTGGGGCACGCAGCACATTATCGCCGAGGGCAACCACATCATCATCCAGGTAAACGGCAAGGTGGCGACGGATTACGTGGATGAGAAGAACACGTACACCAAAGGCTACTGCGCACTGCAACAGCACAACAAAGGCAGCATCGTGCAGTACCGCAATCTGATGTTCCGGCCCCTGCCCGCGGGGAAGTAGCTCCCAGCGAGGCGCTGGCAAGCGGATTGCAGATAGCGCCGTACCCCGACGAATTCGAGGCCTGGAAGGGGGGCGTCGTCGGGATTTGACCCACGGTTGGGGCATATGGCGCTAAATCACGTTCTTCGGAATCATGCGTTCCTGCACGGCCTTCCGGAGGCACACCTTGCGCAACTGGCCTCACTGGCCACGGAAGTGACCTTCGAGGAAAACGAGTTGATCCTGGTGGAGGGGGAGCGTTCGCGGGCTTTTTATCTGCTGGCGGCCGGCAGCGTAGCGATCGAACTACGCACTCCGCGCATCACTGTCTGCGTCCAGGTTTTGGGGCCGGACCAGGCATTCGGCTGGTCGGCGCTGCTGGACCATCAGGACACCCTGTTTCAAGTGCGAGCCAGGGAGTTGACCATCGCCCTGCGCCTGGACGGCGCGCGGCTGGCGGAAGCCTGCCACAGCGACCCGACGCTGGGCGCCGAATTTCTGCGGCGGACCTTACGAGTAGTGGCCGGGCGGGTCAAGGCCACGGAAGTAAAGTTCGCCGAGATGTGCGGCGTCCGGCTGGCGGATTGAAACGCGGGGCTACGACTTCCTCCAGGTCATGAGGGGTTCCAGGTTTTTCAGGATCTCGCCGAGGTAGCGCGAGGCGGCCTCATCCATGGGCATGGGGCCATTGCGTTTGAGCGGGCAGGCAATCACGCCCCGGCGGTAGAGCACCTCTTTATAGGAGCCGTTTAACTGCGTCTCGAAGAAGAACAGCGGCGCCATTTCCTTGTAGATGTGCATGGCGTGGGTGTGATCGCCAGTCTCCAGCGCGTTCCACAAGGCCACCACGACGTCGGTGACATGACAGCCCGGCATCTGGCCACAACATCCGCGGCGGTGCTCTTCGATCAGGTAGCGCCCTCCCGCCCCGCCGAAAACGCCTCTGCAAGCCTCGCCGGCGCCTTGCAGCAAGGCTGTCATTTTGAACGTGGTGGGAGTGGTCTCCTCCTTGACGTAGCAGACGTGCTCGATTTCCCGGCAGAGCCGGATCAGGAATTCCGCGGGCAGGTCGGTGCCGGCGGGGGCGTCGTGGTTCTGGACGAAGACAGGCAGGCGCGCCGCGGCGGCGAGGCGGCGGTAATAGTCGAAGATCACAGCCCGGGCGGTCTCCGGTACGCCGTGGGGAGGCATGGCGATGACGGCGTCGGCGCCGATGCTCCGGGCGTGGGCCGCAAACCGGGCCGCGTTCTCCGCGGTGGAGGCGGTTACGCCGATCACCACGGGTAGCCGGCCGGCGTTCTGTTCCACCAGGACTTGGGAGAGCCGCAGGCGCTCGTCATCACTGAGGGCGGTCCATTCGCTGGCGTTGACGGGGAACACCAGGCCGTGGGCGCCGCAGGCGATGCAGAAGTCGATCAACCGGCGAAAACTCGGAAGGTCGATTTCCCCGTCCGGCTGGAACGGGGTGGACGGGATCGTGAAGACCCCGCGGAAGGGCTCTCGCCGGCTGGCGCCCGCAACACCCTGTAGAGCATGGCTCATGGTCGTACACCTCTCCTATGCGCAGACTTTACTTAGGCCCGCCGGTGCGCTTCTCCCAGCCGTTTTCGAACAGCCGGAGGAAGTTGTTCGGCCCATACGGGTGCCGGGCCATTTCCCGTTCGTCTAACTCCACACCGATGCCCGGAGCATCGGAGGCTTCCAGCGCTCCGTTGCGGACGCGCGGCACGCCATGCATGATCTCGCGCGACCACGGCTCCAGGAAGTCATCAAAGCACTCCTGAATCAGGAAATTGGGCATGGCGGCGTGAAGGTGTGCGTTGAGGGCCGTGTTGAGCGGGCTCTGCGCCTGGTGGAGCGCCACGAACGCCTCGGCGGCCTGGGCCAGGGCGGCGGCTTTACAGGCTCCGCCGATGCCGCCGATGTTCAGCGTTTCGGGCTGGACGATATCCACCGCGCGGCCGGCGAGCAGTTCCAGAAACTGACCCAGCCGGTTGAAGCGCTCGCCCGTGGCCACGGGAACGCGAATGGCCCGCGCCACTTCAAGGGTGGCCGGAATGTCGGTGGACATGACCGGTGTTTCCAGCCACATGGGGCGGTACTCTTCGAGCTTCTGCCCAACCCGGATGGCGGTAGAGACGCTGAAGCGGTCGTGGGCCTCGATCAGGAGTTCCATGCCGTCGCCCACGCCTTTGCGGACCGCCGCCACGATGGCCAGCGACTTCTTTTCCTCGCCGGGGTCGAAGAACCGGTAGGTGGCGCCGAAAGGATCGAACTTGAGGGCGGTATACCCCATGGACTGCACGCGGGCGGCCTCCCCGGCAAAAGCCTCCGGCTCCCTGGAGCCCTTGTACCAACCGTTCGCGTAGACCCGCAGGGTAGGGTGCTGTTTGCCGCCCAACAGTTTCCAGAGCGGGGCGTTGAGGGCCTTGCCCAGAATGTCCCAGCAGGCGGTGGTGATTCCGCTCATCGCGACGTTAGTGCCCAGGAACAGGCCCTTGTGCATCTTCTGCCAGAGCCGCTCCGGCTGGAAGGCATCCTCGCCGAGGACGAAGCGCTCCAGTTCGTGCACTTGCGCCTCGGGAGGCTTGGTTTCCAGTCCCGAGGTGGCCTCTCCCCAACCGAACAGGCCAGTATCCGTGGAGACTTTCACGAAGACCCAGTTCTTCCATGGGTTGCCCACGACGAACGTGCGGATCCCCGTGATCCTCGCGCTGCCCAGGCCGGCAGCGGGAACGGCCGGGACGGCGGCCGGCGCCGCCAGCACCCCGGCGATACCGCGCATCACACCTCGCCGGCTCACGCGCCCATCGGCGCTTGCCGAAAATTGCATAGTACGTTACCCGATTGTCTCAATCTTAGCGCGCTGCGGCCGCGGACAGCAGCCAGACGGGGCGCCGCGGGCGGCGGTCAGGCCAGGGCGGCGGCGGCTGCCCCGATGATGGCAAGCTCCTGGTGGGCGGCAGGGGCAATTTCGAAGAAGCTGCCCTGGAGCGGGCTCATGGTGACCATTTCGTGAAGGTAGCGGCCAAGCAGAGTGAGATCCACAAACTCTGCATTGGGGCCCGTGAGAAAGAACTTCCCGGCGCCTTCGAGGTGAATGCAAGTCGCTGAGGCAGCGGCCAGAGCGCGATGCCAGAGGTGCAGGAACTCCACGCAGCGGGAATCGCCGGCGCGGGCCGCGGCGAAGACCTCCTCGGGTTCAAGGTCCAGGAAGCGCAGGCGCATGGCGCGTTGGCCCAGAATGCCTTCCAGGTGTCCCAGACCCCCGCAGCCGCAGAAGCGCTCCCGGGGATCGAGGGTGACCACCAAGTGGCCTCCCTCGCCCGGTTGGTCGGAGCGCGGGTACCGGCCAAAGCCCACGCCATCTCCCAGGTGCCAGACGCGCACCAGGCGTTCGAGTTGGCCGCGAGTGGCGGCGATGCCGGCGGCGATGGCATCCGCGTCGTTGAGCACGGACACCGGGAACGTGAGGCCTTGCCGGGCGAGCGCCGCCGAAAGCGCCGTCTGGAGATGGAACCCCTTGAACTGCTGCAGGTTGGGGCACTCCTCGATGGTTCCGCCGACGATGATGCCGGGAAAACCCACGCCGACCGCGGCGATTTCGAAGCCACCGGCGGCCAGCACAATCTGTTCGCTCAGACTCTGGGCCAACTGCTCGGCGGGTATGGAACGCAGGTTGTCGCCTCCATTGCCGGGCTCCGGAAAGATCCGCACCGGGGCTGCCAGGCGGTCATTTTCCACGCGTCCAACCCAGATATGTCTCGTGGCCAGCACACCGATCGACTGCCGCATGGCGAAATCCTCAGGATTCAATGCGGGCCAGCTTATTCAGCCCGTTAAACGCCGCCGCCTTGTAACATTCTGCGAGCGTCGGATAGTTGAAGACCGTATCCACGAAATAATCCATCGTGCCCTTGAGAATGAGCACCGCCTGCCCGATGTGCAGCAGTTCGGAGGCGCCTTCGCCGATGATATGCACGCCGAGCAGTTCCCTGGTTTCGCGGTGGAAGATGAGTTTGAGGCGCCCCGTCGTGTCGCCGCGGATCTGGCCGCGGGCGGTTTCGCGGTAGAAGGCCACCCCGACCTCGTAGGGAACGTCTTCATCGGTCAACTGCTCCTCGGTTTTGCCGATGAATGAGATTTCGGGAATGGTGTAGATCCCGTAGGGGTAGGTCGCGGGATTGGAACGCAACTGGAGGCCGAAGGCGTGGGCCGCGGCGAGGCGGCCCTGCTCCATGGAAACCGACGCAAGGCTGGGAAAGCCGATGACATCGCCAACGGCGAAGATGCCGGGAACCTTGGTACGGTACTCGGCATCCACCGGAACACGGCCGCGGGCGTCGGCTTCCAGGCCGGCGGCAGCCAGGTTCAGGTCCTCCACGTTCCCTTGCCGGCCGACGGCGTACAGTAGCGCATCGCCGGAGATCTTCTTGCGGCTTTTCAGGTTGGCAACCACGCCCCCGGCGGGCAACTCCTCGACGCTATCGACTTCCTCATTCAGGCGCATGGTGACGCGGTGATCGCGTAGATGATAGGAAAGGGCTTCGACCATTTCGGAGTCGGCGAACTCGAGCAGGCGCGGGCGCTTTTCTACCAAAATGACCCGCACCCCCAGGGCCGCAAACATGCAGGTGTATTCGACGCCGATCACGCCGCCGCCCACCACGATCAGTGTCTTGGGAATCTCCGGCATGTCCAGGATCTGATCGCTGTTGATGATGTTGCGGCCGTTGACGGGCACGGTGGGAGAGGTGGCGGGCTTGGTTCCGGTGGCGATGATGACGAAGGGGGCAGTGAAATCGGCCTGGCCGCGTGAATTCTCAACGCGCACGCGGGTGGGCTCGAGAAAACTCGCCGTGCCGGTGACCACGTCGATGCCGTTGCGCGCCAACTGCGCCTGAGTGACGTCCGTCTCGGTCTTGATGACGTGCTGCACCCGGAAACCCAGGTCGGCCATGGTGATCTTCTCTTTCACGCGATAGCTGACGCCGTAGATCCCCTGGTAAGCGAAGCCCGAGAGGTGCAGCACGGCTTCGCGCATGGTCTTGCTCGGGATCGTTCCGCTGTTGATGCACGTGCCGCCAACCACTTCGCGCTTCTCGATCAGGGCGACCCGCTTGCCGGTCTTCGCGGCCTGAATGGCGGCGCGCTGCCCCGCCGGGCCCGAACCGATGACGATGAGATCGTAGGTCTCCATGGAAGAGAGGTGCTTGGCCCTATCTTACCGCGAGCCGCTGCGCCCCGGACTACGGCGAAAGCACCAAAACAGCCGCCCGCCGCCGCCAAAGTGATCTCGAATCCGGAGGACGAAACTGGGGCGCTTAGCGAAAGCGTTTCTTATAGAAGAAATCCATGCCGAACACACCGCTTTCGTCGCGCACGGCGATGACGGACCAGCGCTGGTTGACGGCCCATTCGATCTGCACCACGAGCGGGTTCGTACTGGTGACGTTGGTGACGTATGTGAAGGTGATGTTGGGGGTGATCTGCTGCTCCAGGGTGATCCGGGCCTGGGGGTTGAACTCCACCCCGGTGAGGGAGGGATCGATGCGCAGTTTGGTGACCCCGAAAAAGCGCTGGAGACGCCCGGAGACCGGATTGGCAACCGCTTCGGCGAGCAGGCTGGAGGCGCCCGGCGGCTGCGCGGCTTGCAGGCTTGTGGCCAGCGGGTTGGAATACGACAGATCCGTGGTCGCCGGGGAACTGCCGGTGGCGAGCAGCGAGACGATCTGGCTGAAGGGCATGGGAGGGTCGGATCGGGGCGTGAGGGCCAGCTTATTGAGCGGCCCCGCAATGTTCAGGATGACGTCCACGCCGCGGGCGCGGGTTTGCAGGTCCACGTTGACGAGCGGCTCGATGCGGACGGGGTTGTAGAAAGAGATGGAGCCCTGGTCGATGGTGTACCTGGTGCCGAAGAAAACGAGCTGGCCTTGTACGACATTGATGCGTCCGAGCAGCGCCGGGTTGGAGACGGTGCCGCGCAGGCGCAGGCTGCCTTCCATGACCACATCCTGCGTGAGAGAGCTCTGCACGGTGAGAGAGGGCGAAGTCTCGATCTGGACGTCGAAACGCGTAGCGCCCAGCACACCACTGCGTGCCGCCGGCGTCCGCACAGGCTGGGAGGAGCGGCTCAGCACGGAGCCGAGGTCGGCGCGCGGGTTGAAGCCGGAATGCAGGATGGTGACAGTTCCGGAGAGCAGATTGCCGGAGGTTGTGCCAGTCCAGTTCAGAGAGGCGTCGGCCACCGTGCTGACGCCCTCGGGATAGCGGACGCGCACCTGGCTGGCGCGGGCATTCAGGCGAAAATCCGCCTGGCCCCCTCCGTAGCCGGCAAAACCCGTAATCGCGATCTTGCCGCCGCCGGTCTCGCCGGTGAGGCTCTGAATCGTGGCCCCCTCGCCGCTAAACAGGATGAGACCTTCGCCGTGACTGAGACCGTTGGGAAAGTCTGCCAGGTTAAGACCCACGTTCTTGAGTTCCAGGCGGCCGCTGATCTGCGGGCGTTGGAACCTGCCGCGAATGGAGGCGTCGGTCAGCATCGTCCCGGAGGCAGTCAGGTCGGGGTAGAAATCCTGGAGCATGGCCAGGTCGATCCGGCCGTTCAGGCGGAGATCCAGGGGACTGCGCTGCGGAAATGAGATGGCGCCGGCGAGCACCAGATCGGTGGTCCGGCCGACCATGCGGGCACTCTCCACGCGCACCACCCGGCGCTCCAGAGAAACCCGGATGGGGCCGGAGTTGGTAAGCGTAACATCCCGCCGCCGGACACCCAGCCCCAAATGCGGAGCGGGGCCGATTTGGAAGCGGGGGACGGTCAAGGCGGCTTTCCAGAGCTCCGGGTTAAATGCCGGACCGCTAAAGGTAAGCTCGCCCTGGGCGGATCCGCCGGCAGGCATGCCGGTGGGAAGAAACCCGACGGCTTGCTGGACGCGCTGGAAATCCACCTGCTCAAAAGAGACCTGGCCGCTGCCGGGGTTGTCCCCGTCCAGGCGCCACTGACCGGAGCCGCGAATGACGGCGCCGGCGAAATTGCTTTCCAGGTGGGCGGATACGGCGCCGCCCGTGGAAGAAGCGGTGATATGAACATCGCCGAACTGGCGCTGGCCGAGCCGCAGCCCCGCCGCGGAGGTTTCCCCGTTCAGGTCGGTAAGGCGGAATGTGATCCGGCTGCCGGGCGCCGGGGCCGCTTCCACTTCCCCGGAGGCTCTAAATTGCAGAGTGCCGGCAGCGTCCGGATGGTCCTTCCGCAGGGTTTGGAACTGATCGAGCGCCATGAGGTTGCTGGAAGCCTGGAAGCGTAGCCTGCCGCTCGCAAACTGTGCCGGTGCGTGCCGGTAATAGGCCTGGAATGCGATCTGCTTCTGGCCGGCAGTGAGCTGAGCTTCGGTGACCTGGGCGGCATCGCTGGTGTAGAGCAGGGTAGCGGTGACCCGGTCGAAAGACTCGCCCCAGGCGCTTCCCTGGACGGCGGTGAACTGGCCTTCAAAGCGCGGCTGCCCGTAGGAACCGCTCACCTGGAGGGCAGCGCTGAGGCTGCCGGCGAGGGGCAGACTGGACTTTCCGGCCAGGGCGAGCAGATCCGCCGCAGGCGCGTTCCCGATGGAAATCCGGCCTGCAACGGGACTGCCCGGGAGCGGCTTCCAATTTACGAGGCCGAGACTGCCGGAGACTTGGGCGCTGGCCGAGCCATGCTCCAGGAGGCCGTCTCGCAGCCCGGCGCCGGAAGGCGACAGCGACAGCTTGCCGCGGAAGGAATCGAAGGCGGCGCCGGAGACGGAGAAAGCGGCCAGGGAAAGGCTGGCCTCGAGGGCGGGCGCCTCCAGTGCGCCTGTAAGAGTGCCGTCCAGAACCGCCTTGCCGTGCAACTCGATCGGCAGCGACGCGGGCGGTTTGTCGGAGACCAGGTCCAGGGCGGGCAGCAGGTCGCGCAGGTCCGCGGATGAAACCGAAACCCTGAGGAGCGAACCGAGAGTTCCGGAGAACTCGGCGCGGGTGTGCGGCAGGGAGATGGAGGAGTGCCCGAGGTTGAGGGTGTCGCGCGCGAGGTCGTAATGTACGCTCACGGCGCCGGAGACGGCGGGGCCGGAGGGAACCGGAGCGATGGCGAGCTGCGCGTCCGCCACCGCGTCGCGCTGCCCGGAGAGCGAGCCTTCCAGCCGCAGCGGTCCGGACAGGCTGCCGTCCCAGGGGATCTCGCGGGTGGTGACCAGACCGGCCAGGCTGCGCATGTCGAAGTTGGCCAGGCGGCCTTCGAGCAGGATGCGGCGCAGTTGGGGGAGCGCCGCGTGCCCGGTGAAGGAGCCGCCGAGCGCTTCCAGGGTAACGCGGTCCGCTTCCAGGCCGGCGCTGGCCAGCGCGACGCGGCGGAAGGCGGCCCGCACGGGGAACCGGCTGGCGCGCTCATGCACCCGCGTGACCGCGGCGCCGGAGAAGCGGACCTCCTGCAACCCTATCTGGCGCGGGTCTGCCGCAAAAGCCGCGTCGGCCCGGCTGCCCTCCAGCCGGAGACCGCCTAGCTGAAAGGCGACACCCGAGGCGGTGACTTTGCCGGAGGCCGAGAGGCGATCGAGGCCAGCCACCCGGAGATCGCCTTCGGCCCGGGCTGTTCCCCCTTCGAGTTGGGGCGCCCCGAGCAGGCGGCCAAGTTCCGGCAAGTCCGCCCGCGCCTGGAAACGGAATGCGCCCTGCGCGGCGGCCACGTCTTCCATACTGCCGGAAAGATCCAGGCGCGACTTTCCGAAAACCAGGGCGGCGGCAGGAATAGAGATCCGGTTGCGCTCGAGCTCGACGGACAGATTCACGCCGGCGGGGGCCAGGCGGCGGGCGCTCCAGCTCAGCTCGAGCGGCTGGATGGACAGATCGCCCCCGTATCGCGCCGGAGCTCTTTCGTACCGGAACCGGGCGCGCAGGTTCCGTCCGGCGGCCGCGAACGGGGTGGGGCTTCGCCCAGCCAACGTGAAGGCGCCGTCTTCGAGATCAAATCTGCCGACGGCCAGGTCCAGAATGGTCTGGAGGGCATTCCCGCGCGAGGCGGGCAGCCTGGGGCTGGGAATGTTGGTGCTGCCGTCGGGACGGACGATCACATAGACCTGCGGCGCACGCACTTCGAGCGCGGCGAGATCCACACGTGAACGCACTGCCGAGAGCAGCTTAAAGCCGGCGGTGACGGAGGCGGCGCGAAAGAGCGGGGGCGCGCCGGAAGGCTCGCCGCCGTGCAGCACAAAATCCTGGACGTGGGCGCGCAAACGCAGCCACTCGAAGGACACGGGGCCGCATTCGACCCGGCCGCCCGTGGCGCGCTCGGCTTCCCGCACCAGGCGCTCGCGCACCTGTTCGCGGAACCACCCGCTGTGCACGACGAGCCCGGCAGCTAGAGTCAGCAGGAGCGCCAGGGCGGCCAGAGAGCCGCCGGCCAGGAGCGCGAGACGGGCCGGACGGGTCATCGAAACGCCTCCTCGTGGAAGCGCACCTCGGCGCGGGAGCGGGCTTCCTTAAGCCAGCCATCCAACTGCTGGTCCACACGCTGCTGGATCAGCACCCGCTCGATGCGGTCGCGATAGTCGTCGATCGAGATTTTTTGGCCGGGATGTGCCTTTTCCTGCGCGGGCACTACGGTGTGGTCGAAGTAGTTCTGGATTTCCTGATCACTGATTTGCACCCCCGGGCGGAAGCGGGCGTCCACGAAACGCAGAAAGGTGATCTGCCACAGGAACTGGGCCTTGATCTCGGTCTCGGTCAAGCCGGCGCGGGCAAGCGCGGCGCGGTAGTTCGCGTCATTGCCGGCGAAGCGGTCGCGCCGGAAGCGCTCGAACAGGCGGGCGGCAACGTCCTCTGGTGACGATGGATACCGGGCCAACTGCAGCTCATTGCGCACGAGCAACTGATCCAGGAGGCGACCGGCGGTCTGCCGCCGGGAGGCCGGGCTGAAGTCCGGGGGCTCCCCATTGAGAAACGCCGTCACGCGGATCGCCAGATCGATCTGGCTTACGGTGATGACGCTGGTGCCCACCGAGACGGCGACGCGGTCAATGATCACCCCTCCCAGGGGCGCCCCAAGGGCCGCGGCGAAGAGAATCAGCAGTGTGGCTCGAGTGCGCATCAGAAGGTCTGCCCGATCGAGAAAAAGAACTGGAAGTGGCTGATGCCCTGCACCACGCATTTGGCGGGCTCGGTCTGGCAAGGATTGACGCCTGCGTTGATGAGGTCGTTGAGCGTGCCCTTGAAACCGAAAAAGCGGGGGGGATTGATGCTGTAGGCGAGGTCCAGGCGGACGGGGCCAATGGGCGTGCGGTAGCGCACCCCGAAGCCCACGGCATGGACCATGTAATCGAAATCTTTCAGGTCTTGCTGGTGGACGCGAAACGAAATGTTATCAAGCGTCGAGTACACGTTTCCGGCGTCGTAGAATAGCACTCCACCAATATTGTCCCCGATCAGGGGCAAGCGGAGCTCCGCCTGGTTCTCGAGCAACGCGTTGCCGCCCAGGGGGAAGCCGGTAACGGGATCGCGCGGCCCCGCCTGGTATTCGGGGAAGCCGCGGAGGGAGTTGGCGCCGCCGGAGAAGAAGCGCTCCGGAAGCGGAATGGCGGCGGCCGGGTCGCCGGTGTAGTGGTACGGGCTGATGACCCCGAAGCTGGTGTTACGGGCAAAGACCAGTTTGCGCCCTATGGGGTAATAGGTGGCATTGCGCCCCAGAAACCGCACGAAGTTGCGCTGGGCGCCAAGGGCATGATCCGCGATCCCCAGATCCAGGGTGTTGTAGTAGCCCTTGTGGGAATCCACGGGGTCGTCGCGGCGGTCCTGGATCACGCCGCCGGAAACCGAACCGATGCGTACCGGCTGGGTCACCAGCGGGATGAGCAGGGGAGAGATTTTCACCGAACCCACGCTGACGCGGCGGTAGGTGTACCGGTAAAACAGGGTGGTGGCCTTGGAGACCTTCTGGGAAAGTTGCACGGAGCCCTCCAGACGGTTGGACGTGAAGGTCCGCACATCGCGAGTGTAGTCGTAAAGGGCAGTGAAGGTGAGTTCCAGGTTTTCGTGGCCGCCGTAGCGCGGCAGCGTGTAACTCAGCCAGCCGAGCCGCTCGAGCGTGGAGACGCGGCTGCGAAACGTAAGGCTGTGGCCCAATCCCCATAGGTTCAGGCGGCTGACATCCAAGGAGACGCGGGGAGCAAAGCCGGCCTGGCCTCCGGGAGCCTCCAGGTTGTTGGGACTGCCCCCGAGGCGCGCAAACTCGGCCCCGAATCCGGTGGCCAGGCTGTAGCGGCCTGCTTCTTCCATGTCGTAGAGAACATACTTGCGCGGGGTGTCCCCGTCGGGATTCTGCACGGCGGTGTCGACTTTGGCGAAAATGCCCAGGTCGTAAAGGCGGCGCTGCGTGTCGCGCATGCGGGTGGGCGAGAGAGGGTCGCCTGGGTTCAGCTTCAGGTTTCGATTCACCAGTTGGGGGCGGGTGATCCGCAGGCCGCTGGTAATTACCTGGCGGACGAATTCCTGCCCGCCTTCGTGGATGATGAACTGCAAATCCACCTGATTCGGCTTGGCCGCGGGGCGGAAATTCCACTCGAAGGTGGCCTTGGGGAACCCGTTGCTGAAGTACTGCTCCAGGATGGTGTCGCGGTCGATGGCGACGTTCGCCTCACTGAAGGGTTGCCCGGCGACGGAACTCAGCAGCGCAACGATGTCTTCCCGCTTGAGGCGCCGGATCCCCTGGACGTCAAGGCTGGCGACCAGCCACTGCGGGCCCTCGGTGATCTCGAAAAAGACGGCGATGTTGCTTTTGACGCCCCCGTAATCGTCCTCGGTGCGGGTCTTTACCGTAACGTCGCGAAAGCCGTTGGAGGTGTAAAGGCTCTCGATAGACTCGACATCCTGCCTGAGGTATGCCTCGCTGTAGCGCCCGCGGCGATACTGGAGCAGGGAGGCGGTGGTCAGGAACATGCGTTCGCGCAAGGTGGCGGTGGTGAAGTACCGGTTGCCGGAGATGCCGATGTGGACCAGGCGATGCAGCGGGCCCGGTTGAACCAGATAGTCGATCTCGGCGACGTCGTTGCGGGAGCGGCGCTGGCGGAAACGGACCTGAACATCGAAATAGCCGCGGGACTGGAAGTAATCGCGAAGGTTGCGCTGGCCTTCGGCCAGCAGATCCGGGTCTACCGTGTGCTCCTCGAAGACCGGCACAAAACGCCGCAGCGTTTTCTGAGATAGCTTGGCGCCGATGGCGCGGATGCGGATCTTGGGGCCGGCGTCGATGCTCAGGGCCGGCTGAGCGCGGCCGGACGCCGGATCGTAGTTCATGGATTCCAGCGCTACCCGGGCTTCCAGGCGGCCATCGTCCTCGTATTTATTCCGCACACGCTCCAGCCCGCGCGTGACGCGCGACTGCGTGACGTCCTTCCATCCGAAAAGGAAGCGGTGCTTCCAGCGGGTGGCGGACAGGAGGCTCGCGGGGGACAATTTGAGGTCGCCGTCGAAGCGCGGAGAGGTGAATTCGGCGCGCCGCCCGCTCGAGACGTGGAAGCGGAGGTGCACCTGCTGCGCCACAGGATCGTACTCATAGAGGGGCTGGATCAGGGGCTCGTAGAACCCTTCGGTCTCCATGAGGCGGAGGATGTTTTGCCGGGCCTGCTGGAGTTTGACGTCGCTGAACGGCTGGCCCAGTTCGAGGCGCGCGGCGTTGGCGATCTGCCCGGCATTAGGAGGCGCGGAAATATCGCCATCAACGGAAATATGGCCGACGAACCACACAGCGCGGGTCAGAAACGTGACCACAACGTCGGCGGCGTTGCCCGCCGCGGGTTGAACATCCACCTGGATGTCCTCGTACCGGCCCGTGGCGAACAGACGCTCGATGGATACGCGCACATCTTCCAGGCGCAGGGGTGTGTTGGACTTGAGGGGGAGGATCTGGAATAACTCGGAGGCTTCCAGCGGCTGCTCGGCGGGATCGAAACGGATTACCGCGATGCGTTTACCGGCAAACGGTGAATTCTGCGCGCGCAACGAGACCGGGTAACCACTGGCCAGGCTGAAAACCAGGTACGCATAGCGGGCGAAACGCAGGTTCACCACGTTCATGATAACGTAAGTCCGCGCGGCGCTTTGCTACGATCGAGGTGGGATGACGCCTCGGGAGAAAGAGCGATATTCGCGGCAGATTCTGTTTGCGGGCATCGGCGAGAGCGGACAGAACCGGCTGCTGAGGGCGTCCGCCGTGATCGTGGGATGCGGGGCTCTGGGGAGCTTTCAGGCGGCGGCCCTGGCGCGCGCGGGGGTGGGCCGGCTGACGATCATCGACCGGGATTACGTGGAGGCCAGCAACCTGCAGCGGCAGTGGCTCTTCGAAGAAGCCGACGCGGAAGAGGCGCTGCCGAAAGCGGTAGCGGCGGAGCGGCGGCTGGCGCGCATCAACGCGGGCGTGGGGGTGCGCGGCGTGGTGGCGGATCTGACTGCGGAGAATGTCGCGGAGTTGACAGGAGGCGCCGAACTGATTCTGGACGGCACGGACAACTTCGAGACGCGCTACCTGTTGAACGATTTTGCTCTGAGCTGCGGGCGGCCCTGGATTTACGGAGCGTCAGTGGGCAGTTACGGGCTGGTGATGCCCGTCATTCCGGGAAGGACGGCGTGCCTGCGGTGCGTATATCCCGAGCCTCCCGCGGGCGCGCAGCCCACCTGCGAGACAGCCGGGATCCTGAACGTGACCGCCTCCACCATTGCTTCCCTCCAAGTCGCGGACGCGCTGAAGATCCTTTCCGGGCACATGGACTGCGTCGAACCACACATCACGACGGTGGACGTGTGGAGCGGTAGTATCCGGCGGATCCGGCAGCCGGCGCCAAATCCGGAATGTCCGGCGTGCGGCAAGCGTGAGTTCTCTTTCCTGGGGGGCCGAAGGCGCCCTCCCATCAGCCTGTGCGGCAGAAACGCGGTGCAGATCCACGAACGCGAGCGGCCGCTGGACCTGCAAGAACTAAAGACCCGCCTGGAGCCCCTGGGAGAAGTGCGGGCCAATGAATTCGCCCTGCGGTTCATGGCGCCGCCGTACGAAATGACGGTCTTCCCGGATGGCCGCGCCATCATCAAAGGAACGGATGATCCTGGTGTGGCACGGAGTCTGTACGCAAAGTACATCGGGAATTAGAGGCCGCCGAGTTTCCGGGTGTGGAATGTTCCCTCAATTTGCGGGAAATTCCAGGAAATTCCTGGTTGACAGCACTTTTCTCCGATGATACAGTTCCACCCCCAGGGGGTGGGTTACATGCTGCGCACTCTACTTGCGCTTACGCTGGCGGCAGCGAGCGCATGGGCCCAGGCGACCGGTACCGCCACGATGCTCGGTGCCGTAACGGATGCAACCGGCTCGGTATTGCCGGGAGCGAAGATCACGCTGGTGCAAGCGGGAACGAATTTCACGTTCACCAGCACAACCAGCTCTGAAGGAACCTGGTACATTCCCAGCCTGAATCCGGGAATCTATCAACTGAAAATTGAAGCCAACGGATTCAAGACCTACATGCGGGACGGGATCCAGTTGCGCACCTCGGAGTCGCCGAGGTTCGACGTCTCCCTCGAGGTCGGGAGCGTGAACGAGAGTGTCGAGGTGACGGGCACCGCACCGCTCCTCGAGACCGAGACCTCGACCAGCGGGCAGGTGCTGGAAGGCGGAACAATCGAGAAGATCCCCGTGCTCCAGAAGGCGTTCTACCGGATCTATCTCTACATGCCCGGCATGAACGTGATCAACGGCCAACACGCGATCGGGCAGCGCCAGCGTTCGCTGGGCTTTACCATCGACGGCGTGAACGCCAAGGAATCCGTCCTGGGCAATCCGAACTCGATCGACACGGTGGTGACCGCCACCCTGGACATGATCCAGGAATTCAAAATGTACACCACGGGCTTGCCGGCCGAGTTTGGACACTCCTCGGGCGGCCAGTTGAACGGAGTGTACAAGAGCGGCACCAATCAGTTGCACGGCAGCGCGGAAGACCGGTATCTCAACGGGCGGCTCGTGCACCGGCAGTACTTCGAACAACTGCGGCGCTGCCAGGGGCTCCAGGTGTGCAATCCGTTCACCTATCACGAAATGGGCGCCACCGTGGGCGGGCCGGTAGTGCTGCCGAAAATCTACAATGGCCGAGACAAGACATTTTTCTTCGGGGGCTTCCAACGCCACCACGAGAAAGTGACGGAGACGTACACCGGAACCGTGCCGACGCCGGACATGTACGCCGGCAACTTCAGTTTTGGCGGCCGGGGCTTCCCCATCTACGATCCGGCCTCGACGCGCCAACTGGACAACGGAACCTGGACCCGGGACCCGTTCCCCGGCAACATCATCCCGCAGGCGCGGTTCGACCCGGTTGCGAAAAACTACCTGTCGCACAACCCGTGGAAGCAGCCGACCGATCCGGGGTCCCTGAGCTCGGCGGGACCAGCCAACAACCTGGTAGTGCCCAGCAAGGGCCGCTACTACATCACCCGGTTCGATGCCAAGGTGGATCACCAGTTCAGCTCCATGAACAAGATCTACGGCCGGTTCACCCGCGTGCGGGAGCGGATTCCGGGACGATTCTTCACCTCCTACGAATTGGCGTGGGATCTGCTGGACCCGGTGTATTTTTATCCGCTGGACTTGACCAATATCGTGGTGGCGGACAGCCATACCTTCAGCCCCACGCTGATCAACGAGGTCCGGTTCGGCTACAACCGGCGGCACCAGACCAACGAGCCCCCCGCGCAGAACGGAGGCTGGGCCGGCAAACTGGGGATTCCCAATGTGAGCGCGGACACATTCCCGGATTTTCTGACCAGCACGGGCAGCCGCTTCTATAATGCCGGCCCGGGCGGCCTCAGCGAGCGCATCGGGCAGGACTACAGCTTTCAGGAGAATCTGACCAAAATCGTCGGCAAGCACACGCTGAAGACCGGCTATGAACTGATCCGCACATCGTACGATTCCCTGATCGAATCCTTCCCCTCGGGCCGCTATTTCATGGGCGGGACCGAGCTTCCGTTCACGCCCAACACGGGCAACGCGTTCGCCAGTTTTCTACTGGGTTCGGTGGCCAGCGCGCAGTTCACCCGCGCGCAGGGCTGGTGGTCGCCGCGGTGGTTCTCGCACTCTCTGTTTCTGCAAGACGACTGGAAGCCGATCCGCAACCTGACGCTGAACCTGGGCGTGCGGTGGTCGTATGAGACGCCCTTCAACACGACTGGGCTGATCTCCCAATTCGACCCGAACGCCAAGGACCCCCTCACCGGGAAGGCCGGCGCCATCGTGCACACGGCAGGCCCGCTTGCCAAGAGGGATCTGAACAACTTCCAGCCGCGCGTCGGCCTGGCATGGAACTTCAGCCCGAAATGGGTGTTCCGCGGGAACTTTGGAATCATCACTTCCGACCTGCTGACCAGCACGCTGAACAACAACTTCGAGGAATACCTGGCCACGGCGAATATCCAGTCGCCGCCGGGCGACCCGCGAACCGTGTTTTATCTTTCGCAGGGGCCGCCCACGATCCGCTTTGCGACCAACCCGGACGGCTCGGTGCCGTTCATCGGAAGCAACTACGGCGCAAGGAACGCGTCTTGGTGGGATCCGAACATGCGGAATCCGTACGTGATGAACTGGTCGGGCGGTTTTCAGTACCAGGTATCGAGCACCTGGCTGGTGGAATTGCAATACCAGGGATCGGCTGGCGTGGGCCTGCTGAACAACTGGGATATCAACGTGCTGCCCCTGAACGTGGCCAGCGACTTCAACACGCTGAACCAGATCCGGATCGCCTACCAGAACTACAAGCCGTACCCTCAATTCGGCTCTATCCAGAACTACTCGAACTACGGCCACAACACCTATCACGGCGCGACGCTCCGGGTGGAAAAGCGCTATGCGCGCGGCGTCACGCTGAACTCCTTCTGGACGTGGTCGAAGACGCTCAACGACGTGGATGAAGACGGCGGTGCCGGCGGCATCACCTGGTACAACCGGAGGCTCGAGAAAGGACGCGCGGGTTATGACATCAGCCACCGGTTCGTGACCACCGCGACCTGGGAACTCCCGGTCGGTAAGGGCAAGCGGTTTATGAATGCCGGCGGATGGCGGAACGCCGTGCTTGGCGGCTGGGAACTGGTGGGTTCCCAGCACTTCCTGACCGGACCTCCGGTGACGATCACATTCGCGGGTTCGCCGAACGTATACCTTCCTGGCGCGTCACGTCCGATCCAGTTGAAGCCCAACGACGAGGTCAAACTGGACCACGTGGATATCGGCCCTAACCGCTTCCCGTTCTCGGCGCAGAACCGCTATTTCGACTATACGGGTTTTGCCTACCCGGCCAGCTTCCAACCGGGCACGCTGGGACGCAACACCTTGCAGGCCCCGGGAGTGGTGTGGGCCCAGGTGTCACTGGCCAAGGAATGGATATTTCGCGAGCGCTTCAAAGCCAGCCTGCGTTTTGACGTCAATAACCCGTACAAGTACCACAGCTTCAACCCGCCGGATACCACGTTCAACATCACCAACCGCACTTCGGTTTGCCCGGCCAGCCTGACTGCGCCGTGCCCGGCATCGTTTGGAGCATTCAGCGGGACGCGCGGTTCGTTCTCCGACATCGGCACGGACCGCTGGCACGGGATCATGGTGTTCCGCGTGGAGTTTTAAACGTCAATATCCCAGGCGCTTGTTCACCACGTTGCGCAGGGGCTCGCCATTGTGGAAGTGGCGGTAGTTTTCGAGGAAGAAGCGCATAGTCTGCTCCTGCCAGTCGGGAGTGTGATCCGCGCAGTGCGGGGAAAGCAACACATTTTCCAGGCCGTACAAAGGGTGACCGGCTGGCAGGGGTTCCTGATCGAACACGTCCAGGGCCGCGCCGCGGATGCGGCCGGAAGCCAAAGCCTCGAGAAGCGCGGCTTCGTCCACGACGGGACCACGGCCGACGTTGATGAGCACAGCGGTGGGCTTCATGACGGCCAACTCGCCGGCTCCGATCAGGCCGCGGGTCTCAGTCGTGAGCGGGGCGGTGATGACGATGTAGTCGGACTGCGCCAAAAGCTCGCGGCGCTGTTCGGCAGGGAAGACTGCATCCACCAGCGGGTCTCCGGCGGAGCGGTGCGGATGGCGGCGGAGGGCCAGTACGCGCATCCCCATGGCCTTGGCGCGGGCCGCGGCGGCGCGGCCGATCTCCCCGTAACCGACGATGCCCATGGTGCCCCCGGAAAGCATGGCGATATCGAACTGATCCCATACGCCCGCCATCTGGCTGCGGACCATGCGCCGCAGATCCTTGGCAAAGAACAGCGCCGCTGCGATGACGAACTCGCCCAGGGACTGGCTGAACACCCCGCGCGCGTTCGTCAGCGTGATGCCGCTCTCCACCAGCGCAGGGAAGAGCAAATCCTCCAGGCCGGCGGAGCGGGAGTGCACCCAGCGCAAGCGCGGGGCCATGCGGAAAACCTGTTCCAGAAGCTCCCGCGTGCCGGACCAGTTCAGGATCACGGAGGCCTCGGGCGCGGTTCGCTCGAAGGCCTCGGTCCGCTCGCCCACAGCGATGCTGGTGTCCGGCGGAAGGTGCTCCAACAGGGCCAAGTGGGGATCCGCGGGGTTCGCCAACACCAGAACTGTGTTATCGTCCATGAGGAGAAAGCTATCACATGACGGACCTCTCGCTGGAAGTCCTGCGCGTGGTGGAAGACGCGGCCATCGCGGCGGCCCGCACGATGGGAATCGGGGACGGGCACACCTCGGACCACGCGGCCGTGGAGGCCATGCGGCGCTGCCTGGACACGATCCCGATCAGCGGCACGATCGTGATCGGCGAGGGAGAACGGGACAAAGCCCCGATGCTGTTCATCGGCGAGAAGGTGGGCGCGGAGAGAGACAAGTCGGAGGCGCGCTCGGTAGACATCGCCGTGGACCCGCTGGTGGGGACCAATTTGTGCGCCACCGGCACGGGCGGGGCGATCACGGTGCTGGCGGCGGCCGAGCGCGGGGGGTTGCTGCACGCGCCGGACTGTTACATGGAAAAGATCATCGTGGGTCCGGCGGCCAGAGGGGCGGTGGACCTGGATGCACCCGTGAAACACAACCTGAAGGCCATCGCCCGGCGGCTGCAGCGGGGTGTGGACGACCTCGTCGTGGTGGTGCTGGACCGCCCACGGCATCAGCAGTTGATCGCCGACATCCGCGAGGCGGGCGCGCGCATCCGCTTGATTTCCGACGGCGATCTCTCGGCCGGGATCGCGGCGGCCGTCGCCGGAACCGGGGTGCACGCCGTCATGGGCTCGGGCGGCGCGCCTGAGGGGGTTCTCACAGCAGCGGCGCTGCGCTGCCTGAACGGCGAGATCCTGGGCCGGCTGGTGATTAAAGATGATGCGCAGAAGGAGCGGATGCAGGCCATGGGAATCCATGATACCCAGCGCATCTACATGACCCAGGAATTGGCTCCCGGGCGGGAGATCATCTTTGCCGCCAGCGGCGTGACCGATGGCAACCTGTTGCAGGGAGTGCGGTTTTTCGGGGACGGGACCCGCACCCAGTCCATCGTGATGACACTTTCGCCGGCACGGGTCCGGTTCGTGGACACCGTACACCTGGAAAACAAGCCCGATGTCAAGGTGCGGTTCCGGTAACCGCGGGGCAGCCGCCCGGGCGGCGGAACTTTCGGCGACGCCCGTGCGTATGGCGTTGACGAACGGAGCGCAAGACTAAGATGAGACACCACAAACAGCGCGGCGGCATACTGGCTGGCGTGCTGATCGTCGTTCTGGTGCTGGTGGCGCTGGTGGGCGCGGGTTTGATCCTCGCCGGCCTGTATGTGGCCCAGAACGTGAAAGTTACCAAGAAGGACGGGCACGGCGAACAGACCACCGTGGAAACGCCGTTCGGCACCCTGCGAGTCAGGGAACGCACCTCGCTGGACCCCAAGCGCGTTGGCATCCCGGTCTACCCGGGAGCGGTACGGACTGACACCAACAAGCTGGCGAGTTTCGAGTTCGACGCCGGAGATACCCACAAATCGTTCAGTATCGCGGCGGCGGAATACACCACACCGGATCCGGTCGAGAAGGTGCGCGATTATTACCAAGCGGAACTGCCGCACTGGATGCTCACCGAAAAAAGGCACGGCGGGTGGCAGTTGGAGCTGAGCGAGGGAGGCTTTCGCAAAATCATCGCCGTCCGCGAGGAGCACGGAGAGACGCATATTGGACTTGCTTCGGTGGGAGAGGCTGCGGCAAACTGAGGGAAAGTGCCCCGGCACACAACCTGACAATGCCCCAGTTTTGCACCTGCGGCGCCGAATTGCCGGCGGACGCCCGTTTCTGCCACAAGTGCGGCAAGCCTCAAACGGAGGAGGCGACGCCGGAGATGGCGCCCGAGGCGCCCGCGGTGGCGCCATCCTTCCAGCCGGTAGCCGTCCGGGTGGAGCGCCGGGAGCTGAATTTCCACAATCCGGTGGCGGTGCGCGTGGGTCTTTCCATGGCCAGCGCGGCGGCGTTGTTAAGCTGGCTGCCGCTGATTAACCTTGGGTTCGTCATCTGGTGGGTGGCGGCGGGCTTCTGCTCGGTGTACCTCTACCACCGCCGGACTGGGGAGTTCCTTTCCGTGCGCAACGGCCTGCGCATCGGATGGATCACCGGCGTGTTGACCTTCGCCATCATGACCGTGCTGTTTACGATCAGCGTCATCCCGCTAGCGCTTTCGAGCGGCGGTCTGGCCGGTGTTTACCAGGAGCAGATCCGCAACATGCCGATGCACGACGCCAATATGGAACAGGCGCTGCGGATGTTTCAGAGTCCCAGTGGCTTAGCCACCGTGCTGCTCTTCACGCTGGTACTGTTTTTCGGCATCATCACCTTCCTGTGTACGGCAGGCGGGGCGCTAGGGGCCAAGATCGTCGGGCGGGAATAACGGGCGGTTCCCGGCGAGCCGGTCGAGTTCCAGGCCAGCCGCTACAATGAGAGCTTGATCGTTACACTCACCATCAACCCGGCCATCGACCGGAACATCACCGTGGACCGGCTGGCCTTCGAAGACCGCGCCTACATTCTGGACCAATCCGAATCGGCCGGTGGGCGGGGCATCAACGCGGCCAAGGTGATCCACTCCTTCGGCGGGGATCCGCTGGCGATTCTGACCTCGGGCGGGGACTCGGGGCGCCGGCTGGAAGAACACCTCAGCCATCTGGGCTTCCGCACAGTGGTCGTGCCGATCGCCAACGAGATCCGCACCAACCTGACGATCACGGACCGTCAGGGGCTGACCGTGAACCTGAATGAGGCCGGGCCACACATCAGCAAGCCAGAGGTACGCCGGCTGGAGGAGTCCGTCGAGGCGAACCTGAAGGGTGCGCAATGGTTCCTGATTGCGGGCAGTATTCCCCCGGGCGTGCCGCCGGATTTTTACGGCAAGCTGGTCGGAATGGCGCGGCGGCACAAGGTGAAGACGCTGCTGGACGCTGACGGCGAAGCCCTGCGGGCAGGCATCGAAGCGGGTCCTACGGTGGTAAGCCCGAACCAGCAGGAGGCGGAGCGGCTGCTGAACCGGGCTCTGCTCACTCGCAGCCATTTTCTAGAGGCTGCCGAACGGATCCGGGCTATGGGTGCGGAAACCGTGGTGCTCTCGCTGGGGAGCCGGGGCGCCGTGGGCGCGTTTCCCAGCGGCTTGGTGGAGGCCCTGGCGCCGCGCATCGACGCCGTGAGCCCCATCGGAGCAGGCGATGCGCTGGCCGCCGCGTTCGCCTGGGCCTTGTCGCGGCGCCACAGCTATGAGGAGGCCCTGCGCTGGGGCGTGGCCACGGGGACGGCATCGACACGCCTGCCGGGGATGCGTTTCGCCTCCCTGGCGCAGGCGCAGGAAATCTTCCCGCGGGTGGAAATGCGGCGCGTCGAATAGGCGCCGGGCGGGCCATGTCTGCGAGCGCTGGCGGTTCCGCGCAGGTGGTTCGCTCGGCGGGCGTGGTGTCCGCGGCGGTTTCGGTGAGCCGGGTCACCGGCCTGGTGCGGCACATGGTGATGGCCCGGCTGTTCGGCGCCGGCGCGATCTACGACGCATTTCTGCTGGGTTTCCGCATCCCCAACCTGACGCGCGACCTGTTCGCGGAGGGCGCCCTTTCAGCGGCCTTCGTGCCGGTCTTCACGCAATATCTCTCCACCAAGGGGCGGCGCGAGGCGGCCGAGCTCTCCAACCTGGTGGCGACTGCGCTACTGGTGGTGGTGGGCGTCTTCTGCGTGCTGGGCATGGTGTTCAGCCGGCAATTGGTCTGGCTGCTGGCGCCTGGGTTTGCCGCGGTGCCAGGCAAGTTCGCCCTGGCGGTTTCCCTGACCCGCGTGATGTTCCCCTTTCTGCTGCTGGTGGCCCTGGCGGCGCAGGCCATGGCAATTCTGAATGCCTGCCATCGTTTCGGCGTGCCGGCGCTGGCATCCACCTGGTTCAACCTGGGGTCGGTGGGCTTCGGGCTGTTGATCGGTTACACCGCGGCGCCGCGGCTGGGCATGGACCTGGTCACCGCGATGGCCTGCGGCGTGGTGCTGGGGGGCGTGCTGCAAGTGGCCTGGCAGGCGCCGAGCCTGCGGCGCGAGGGCTTCTCCTTCCAGCCGCGGGTGAACCTGGCGCATCCCGGACTGCGGCGCATTTTCAGCATGCTCGGGCCGGCGGTCATCGCCAACGCCGCCGTGCAGGTGAACATCCTGGTGAACACGAACTTCGCCTCGGCCATCACCGACGCGGCGGGGCGCGTGATCAACGGTCCGGTAAGCTGGCTCAGCTACGCCTTCCGCTTCCTGCAACTGCCGTTGGGGCTGTTCGGCTCGGCGCTGGCAGCGGCCACGCTGCCGGCGATCTCGCGCAGCGTGGCGCTGGGACGAATGGACGAGTACCGGCAAACCCTGGCACAGTCGCTGGGCATGGTGCTGCTGCTGACCATTCCCTCGGCGGTGGGGTTGGCGATCCTGGGCGAGAGCATGATCGGGGTGGTGTTTCAATGGGGCCGGTTCCGGGAGTTCGATACGCATCAGACCGCCCATGCGCTGGCGGCCTACGCCGTGGGACTGGCGGGCTACGCGGCCACCAAGATCCTCACGCCGGCGTTCTACGCGCTCGACGACGCGCGCACCCCGATGCTGGTAAGCGTGGTTTCCATGGCCGTGAACCTGGGGGCAGCCATCGGGCTGGTGAAAGGCGCCGGCCTTGGCCACGTGGGACTGGCCCTGGCAACCTCCGCGGTGGCTCTTTTCAGCGCGGCGATCCTGTTCCTGCTGCTGCGCGCACGTCTGGGGTATCTGCACGGGCGGAAGATTGCGGCGAGCGCCGCCCGCATCCTGGCCGCATCCGCGGCAATGGGGGTGGTGTGCCTGGGCTCCAGCCGGATGCTGCATGCCTGGGTGCGGAGCCTCCAGGCCGCGCGCTTCGCGGACGTGGCCGTCTCCATCCCCCTGGGCCTGATCACGTTTGTCCTGCTCTGCCGGGGTCTGCGGGTGGCCGAGGTGGACCTGGCGCGGCAAGCGCTCCTCGGGGCGCGCGCGGAGCGCGGGGGCGCACCTCGAAGCGGAGTAGAGCGTGATACACTGCACTAAGGAATGCTTCCCGATCTGCAGTTGGCGGTTCGGTTGCAGGATCTTGACAATCGCGTTGCGGAACTAACGCGCGAGATCGCCGCGCTGCCCAAACATACCCACGAAATCGAAAAAAAGCTGGAAATTCACGAACGCAAGCTCGAAGCCGACCGGGCTGCCCTCTCCGCCAACCAGAAAGAACGCAAACAGATGGAAGGCGAAATCCAGGTGCAGGAGCAAAAAATCTCCAAGCTCCGGGGGCAGATGCTGGACGCCAAGACCAATGAGCAATACCGCGCCTTTCAGAACGAGATCGAGTTCTGCGAGAAAGAGATTCGCCGCGCGGAAGACCGGATCCTGGAGTTGATGCAGGAAGCCGAACCCTTGGACCGCAACTTAATAGCTGCCGAGGCCGCGCTCAAGCAGGAAAAAAGCCAGGTGGAGGCGGAGAAGCAGGAGGCGCGGCAGCGTACCGCCGCTGACCAGAAGCAGCTCGACGAACTCCAGGCGGAGCGCAAGAAGGTCGTTGCGGGCATGAACCCGAACCTCTATCGCCACTACGAGAGAATTCGGCGGGGCCGGCGGGGACTCGCGGTGGTGGAAGCGGTGGACGGGCGCTGCACCGGGTGCCATATGGCCATGCGGCTGCAGTTCTTCCAGGACCTCAAACACTCCAGCCAGGTGTTGACCTGCGAGAGCTGCGGGCGGATTCTCTACTACAATCCGCCGCAGAGTTTCGAAGATCTGACGGGCGAGGCCGCCGGCGCTGTCGGCTAGCGCGGGCCCGGCTAGGTGACCTTGGTGCCGTCGCTACTGAGGTGCACCTGCTTCCCGCGGTGGAAGGCCAGATTGGCCAGGTGCGGTCCGGCTACCGCGGCGGCTCCGATTTCCACCGTGGCGTTCGGCTCTTTGCGGGAGCGCACGCAATCCAGAAAATTCTGAATGTGGGACTCGATGGGCACCGGCGCGTCCAGCGTCTGGACCGGCTCCTGGTTCTTGGGCCAGGGCTCCTTCCACACGCGGAACCCCGCGTTGGTGAGGATCATCGTGCCCTGGTCGCCCTGGAACTGGATGGACCAGTCGTTGTCGTAGGAGTTGCAGTAGTTCAGCGTCCAGGTGGCCATGAACTCGGTGTACTCGAAGACCGCGCAGAACACGTCGGGCGCCTCGGCGCCGGTCATCTTGGCCACCTGTCCGTAGGAGATCGCCGAGCGCGGCGTCCCCGCGTTCATGTACCACTGCACGACATCCATCAGGTGCGTGCCCTGGTCGGTCATGTTGCCGCCGGAGTAGTCCCAGAAGTTGCGCCATGCACGAAAACGCATGGGCTGCAGTTCGCGGTCCTTGGCCGGCCCCAGAAACCGCTTCCAATCCAGCTTGCCGGGCAGCGGGCTGTTGTCCAGTTCGTGGGAGACGTTCCAGTTCCACATCGGCTTCACCAGGGTAATCTTGCCCAGCATGCCGCTCTCCATCAGGGCCTTGCCCTTGATGATGGAGTTGGCGCTGCGGCGCTGCATGCCGATCTGGACGATCTGCCCGGTCCTGCGGGTGGCCTGCACCATCTTCTGGCTCTCCTCGAGCGAGTGGGACATGGGCTTCTC
Source organism: Solibacteraceae bacterium (assembly GCA_021324015.1). Classification (GTDB taxonomy): domain Bacteria; phylum Acidobacteriota; class Terriglobia; order Bryobacterales; family Bryobacteraceae; genus JAJPJX01. The sequence continues at coordinate 121,600 of JAJPJX010000151.1, forward strand.
CTGGTAAACGTCTTTCTTCGCGGCCAGGGCAGCCAGGAGAATGGGGCAATGCTGGTGGTCTGGGGTGGCATTGATGATGGCGTCAACGCCGTTCTGCGCCAGCAGTTCATGGTAGTCCACGTAGCTCTTGGCGTTGGGGGAATCCTCGAGCGCTTTCTGCAGATTGGGCTCATAGACCTCGGCGATGGCTACGCACTCAGCGCCGAGTTTCTGGAAGTTCTTGTTGAGATAGCGGCCTCGCCCGCCGGCGCCTACCAGGCCGTACGCAATGCGATCATTAGCGCCCCAGGCCCTGCGTGGAACAAACATGGGCGCTGCGGCGAGCGCCGTGCTCAGGAAGGTTCTGCGGTCTTGCTCCATGAAGATGCGGACTCCTTGGGCACACTGTATATCCTGGCAGGGCCGGATGCAATCGCAGGAGACGGCCGGCGGAAGCGTGCCGGGGAAATCTAGCGCTTCTGGCAGCGGGGGCAGAAGTGGGTGCCGCGCTGCGCAACCAGGATGCGGCGGATGGGCGCGCCGCAGGCGACGCAGGGTTCGCCGGCGCGCTGGTAGACCCGGTGTTCGATCTGGAAGAAGCCTTTGCGGCCGTCGGCGTCCACGTAATCCGAGATGGAGGAGCCGCCCTTTTCGATGGCCTCGGCGAGAACCTGGCGAATGGCTTCGTACAGGCGCCGGGGGCGGTCGCGGCGCAGCCTGCCGGCGACCGCCAGGGGGTGGATGCCGGCGCGGAACAGCGATTCGTCAGCGTAGATGTTGCCAAGACCGCGCAGGAACTTCTGGTCGAGGAGCAGCGCCTTCACGCGCGTCCGGCGGCGCCTCAGCCCCTGGGCGAACTCCGCAAAGCCCACCTCCAGCGGCTCCGGCCCGAGCCTGGAGACGCGCTCGGGCAAGGTCCGGCTGACTTCGATCTTGCCGAACTGGCGCGGGTCGTCGTAGAGCAGCACGCCGCGGTCGAGCGTGAGGATAGCGTGGGTGTGCGGCCCCGGCTCCGCGTTAAACAACAGCCGGCCGGTCATGCCCAGGTGCACGATCAGGTACCCCCCGCCCGCGAGTTCCATGAGGAGGAACTTGCCGTGGCGGCGCACGCCCAGAATCCTCCGGCCCGCCAGGGCCGCGGCCATTTCGTCCGGGCTGCCGCGCAGCACGCGCGGGCAGCGGAACTCCGCGGCCAGGATGCGCCGCCCGCGGATGTGCGGCGCGATCGAGCGCGCCACGGTCTCGACTTCGGGGAGTTCAGGCACTTACGGAAGCTGGAGCAGGATGTCTCCGCCCTCCACCTTGACCGGGTAGGTGGTCACTTTTTTCGAGGAGTCGTAGTCGTTCTCCCCGGTCTCGCAATGGAAGCCCCAGGCGTGCCAGGGGCAGATCACGTACCCGTCGCGCACCTGTCCCTGCCCAAGCGGACCGCCGCGGTGCAGGCAGACCCCGCTGAGAGCCGTGATCTTGCCTCCCGCGTGGCAGATAGCATACAAGTTCTCGCCTATGGCGACTTCCCGCACCGATTCGGGCGGCAGATCTGATACCGACCCCACTCTGACAAAGGGCATCTTCTCAGCAGAGCGGACCGGCTCAGTCTCCCTTGTGGATCTGCTGGGCCAGGTAGTTCTCGATGCCGATTTCGGCGATGATGTGCAACTGGCCTTCCAGATAATCCACGTGATGGTCCTCGTCCAGGAGGATCTTCTCGAACAGCTCGCGGGAAGCGTTGTCGCCGGCTTCGGTGGCCGTACGGATGGCGGCGTTGAGGCGCGGCAGGGCGTCCAACTCCAGCTCCAGGTCATTCTCCAGTTGAGCTTTGACGTCTTTGCCGACCTTGATGGGGAACAGATCGGTCATGTTCGGCTCGCCTTCCAGAAACAGGATGCGCTGCATGAGCGCGTCGGCGTGCTTCATCTCCTCGATGGATTCCTTCCGGTAATAGTCCGCCAGCCGGAGGTACCCCCAGTTCTCGCACATCTTGGCATGAAGAAAATACTGGTTGATGGCCGTCAGTTCGGCCTTCAGAGCCTCGTTCAGGAAGTTGAGCACCTGGTCGTTGCCTTGCATGTTGACGATTGTAGCGGATAATTGTGTTTCGTAAGACAAAGGCCGCCCGCTTGCCCGGAGACGTTGTGTACCTCTTGCTGCTGCTTGCCGCCTCGGCGTTTGCCGATACGCTGCCGCTGGTGATCCAGGCGCAGACGGACTTCGAGCGGGTGCTGTTGGAGCCGGCGCCGCGCATCGGCGACGCAGCGGCGTGCGTGCAGTCGGCTGCGGCGCTGATGCCGGTTGCGCAACCCGAAGAGCTCCCCCAGGCGCACTACCGGAAGGGTTACTGCCTGCTGGTGGAGGGCCTGCTCACCCGGGACGCGCGCGAACTGGACCAGGCGGGCGCGGAGTTTCAGTCGGCTGTTGGGGCCTGGCCGGTTCCCAAGGGAGCGGCGCCTGCCGCCAGGCCGCCGGACGCGGACGCGATGCGTATTCTTTCCTCGATTGCCGGGCTGGCGGCGGCTTCCATCACGAAAAATTTACCCGCGCGGGACAGCCGGCTGGAGAGCGCCGAGGAGCGGGTCGAATGCGCGGGAGTCCTGCTCGGCGCGGCGGCCTGCCAGGAGGTGGCGGCCACCGGGCGGCTGTGGCTGGCATGGCTGGCCGACCGGCAGGACCGGCTGAGCGAGGCGGCGCGGCGGGCGGCGGCTTTCCCGGGTTCCGGCTGGCAGGTCTGGGTGGCGGGCCGGCAGGCGTTTGCGGCGCGGGGCTACGCGGCCGCCGAGGAATCCTTCCGGCAGGCGCTGCGGATCTGGCAGACGCGGCCCGCGCCGGCCGAGGCCGTGCGCCTGCTTTCCCCGCCGCCGGATCTTCCGCGCGCGCGGGAATCCCTGGCGGCAGCCGCGTTTCTGGCGGGAAACGCCGCCGCGGCCGTGGCGGCCTTGGACGCGGCCCTGCAGGCGCGGCCCCAGGAGGCGCGGGACATCTTTCTGCGCGGCCTGGCCCGGGACGCCGCGGGTTCGCCCGAGGCCGCGCTGGAGGACTACAACCTGGCCAGCCGCACGGCCCTGGCGAATGCCGGCGAGTCATCCGCGGCGGGCGAGGCGCGCTACTACCGGGCGGTCTGGCTGTTCCGCCGCGGGGACTACGCGCGCGCGGACCGCGAGTTCGCCGCCGCCCTGAACACGGGCGTGGATCCCGCTCTGCGGCCGGACGTCACCGCCTGGTGGCGCATGACGGCCGTCGCCCGGGGGGAGTGTGGGGCTTCGGCGCGCTACCTCGAGGACTCGCTGGCCGCGGCGTCCGGGTTTTTCCCCCGGCGGCGGGCGCAAAGCCTGCTCGGCCGCTGCGGCGTCCTGGCCGCCAGGCAACCGCAGCCGTAACGGAACCGGCCGTGCCCGACTGCGCTGTGCTACAGTGCAGGATAATATGGCATCCCGCAGCGTCAACAAAGTGATTTTGATCGGGCACCTGGGCAAGGACGCCGAAACCAAGTTCACCCCGTCTGGCACCTCGGTGACCAACTTCACCCTGGCGACTTCCCGCCGCTGGAAAGACCAGCAATCCGGCGAATGGAAAGACGAGACGGACTGGCACCGGGTGGTCTACTGGCGCGCCGAGAACGTAGCCAACTACCTGCTCAAAGGCAAGCAGGTCTATGTCGAGGGCCGGCTGCAAACCCGCAGCTACGAAGACAAGGACGGCAAGAAGGTGTACGTGACCGAAGTGGTGTGCGAGGACCTGATCCTGCTGAGCGGCAGCCGCGGCGAAGGCGCCGGCGATTACGCGCAGCAACCGGTCTCGATGCCGCGCAGCGCTCCCCGCCCGCAACCCGCCCCGCCCGCCGAGGACGCCACCTTCAACCAGGGCATCACGGACGACGACGTGCCGTTCTAGAGAGCTATCAGCCCAGCAGGTCCAGGGCTGCCTGGATCTCTCCCCGCGTGTGAAGATCGCCGAGGCGCGTGGTGGCTTCGATGCCTTCCTGGTAGAGACGGCGGGCTTCTTCGATGCGGCCTAGTTTTTCCAGCGCCTGGCCTCCGTGATAGTAGGCCGCCGCATAATCAGGATTGCGGCGCAGCAGTTCGCGGTACTCGGCCGCGGCTTGCTCCAGGTTTCCCGAGTTCAGGTATTCCATGGCAAGGCCGTAGCGGGAGAAGCTGTCTTCGGGGCGCTGGGCCACCAGGTTCTTGAGGATTTCCAGCCGGTTGGTTGCCATCTCTATGTGCTACTATAACCCCGAAATGGCGTGCCCCTACTTCTACCCGGTCGCGCGCCTCGACTGGGCGAGCGGGGCAACCGCCATGCCCCTGGGAGATGCCTGGACGGGAAACTGTGAGGCCGATCCGGAGCAGCCGATCCAGCCGCGGGAAGACGCCCTGATTCCCCTCTGCAACCTGGGTTACGCGCACGCCTGTCCGCGCTTTCCGCGCGGCGCGCCCGCCGACGCCGTGCGCTTCAGCGTGATCCGGGATCAGAACGGCCTCGTGAGCATCTGCTACGTGCTGGAGCGGGACCACGCGCCCGTGGAGCACGGTTCGCTGGTGTACGCCCGCGGCAGCCGGACGTTCGTGGCGGCGCATCCGCACCCCCGCGTACAGCGCCAGGCGGAAGCCTACCTGGAGAGCTACCTGCTGAGAAAGAACTCCCTGACGCATGCTGAAGCCCAAACCGGTTCGTGAATCGCAGTCGGAATATTCTGAACTGGCGCTGCCCAACGACGCCAACGTGTTCGGCGCCGTGCTGGGCGGCAAGGTGATGCACCTGGTGGACCTGGCCGGCGCCATGGCCGCCATGCGCCACGCACGCCTTCCGGTGGTGACCGCCTCGGTGGATCACATGAACTTCCTCTGGCCGATCCGTATCGGGCAACTCATCATTCTCCAGTCCTCGGTGAACCGGGTCTTTCGCACCTCCATGGAAGTGGGCGTGCGCGTGATGGTGGAGGACCTGATGACCGGGGAGCGGCGGCACACCTCCTCCGCCTACCTGACGTTTGTGGCCCTGGATGAGAGAGGGAAACCCTCGGAGATTCCTGCCGTGATCCCGGAAACCGACGAGCAGAAGCGGCGCTACGAAGAGGCAGGGAAGCGCCGCGAATACCGCCTGGCGCTGCGGAACCGCTCCAAGGTGTGAAGGAAGGGGCTTCGCACGCCTGGGAAGCCCGGCCGGCCGCCCGCTATTCCTTGTACATGTACTTGATGCTGGGCTTGTACAGCAGCACGTTGGGTTCGCCGTTGCGATTCACCTTCAGGCAACACTTGTCGTACCACTCGATGGTGCCCCGCAAGGTCTCGCCGTCGCGCAGCACGAAGACCATGGGCGTCTTGGCCTGCATCTGTTTTACGTAATAAAAGTTCTCGGCGTTGGTTTGATCGGGCGGAACCGGTTTTTTCTGTGGCGGCGATCGGCGAGGCGGAGCAATCTGCTCCTTCAGCTCGTTTAAAGACGGACGAATCAGTTTACGGTTCGCGGATTCCACAAAAGGCCATCCTTATGGGTAAGAAACATAGAACACGCCGGCCCTTCCGAGCCGTGCGTCCGGAGTTGGATCAATGTTGTCCGACTTGACCCATATTTAACACAATGCCCGGGTGCGTGCAACCGCCGAACGGGCGCCTCACGGCCCGGTCCGTGAGGGGGAGAGAGTGAGCGCGGCGCGGGTGTTGCGCAGCGTGCTCTCCAGCGATTCCCTGGGCAGATTCCGGACGATGGGCGAGATCAGCCAGCCCAGGCCGGCGGGCACATCGCGCGTCAGGGAGATGGCCTCGCATTCGACATATACGCCGCCGTCCTTCTGCAGGAACCTCCAGTACGAGTCCAGGCGCCATAGGAAGCCGTGGCCCTGACCGGGAGGGAGCGCGCTCTCGCCGGGCTTGCCGGCGTCGCGCACCTCCGCGATGCGTGTGCTGTAAGAGCGGCTGTAGCAGCGCACTCCGCTCAGAGGAAAATAGCGCACGTCGTGCTCGGTGTCGAGCACCACGGTGATCACCTTTTTCTTCAGCAGCCGCAGATAGACGCGATAGTCCTGCCCCTGGTGAGACAGCATGCGCGAGCCGATCACTTCGGGCTTGTAGATCTCCTTGTGGCGGTTGTAGTCCTGAACCAGGGCGAGCACTTGCTCCAGGCGGGCGCCGGGAACGAACACGGCGCCGATCCAATCGTGGATCAGGCCGCCGGGCACCTCCAGCGCGTCCTTGCCGGTGCGCGATTCCACCGCGATACCTCCCGCCTGAAGCTGGCGCAAGCGCTCCGGGGATGCGGCGGACCACAAAAATCCGTTTTCGGGGCCATGCACTTGCGCATCGATGCGCTGCTCCTGCGTGCGAATGTAACCATCGAAGGCGTCGATGGTGGGCTGGCGGAGCTCCGCCGCCGGGCAGGCGCCGCTCAGCGCCAGCGCCAGCAGTCCGGTCAGCCGGTGCTTTTGCATACCGTCAGGATACCCGACGGGCAGGGAGCCTCGGTCCGGTACAGTAGAATGAAGAAACCTTTGCATGTGGGCTTCCAAGCTTTCGATTCTGGTGCCGCTGTACAACGAGGAAGAGTTCATCGCACCTCTGCTGGAAAGGGTGCTGGCGGCGCCGCTCGAAGCCGGAATGAGCCGCGAGATCGTGGTGGTGGACGACGGTTCCACGGACGGCTCGGTGGAAATCGTGGAGGCTATCGCGGCGCGCGCGCCGGGGGTGATCCGGCTGGTCCGGCACGAGCGCAACCGGGGCAAGGGAGCGGCGGTGCGCACAGCCCTGGCGCACGCCACGGGCGAGTTTTGCATCATCCAGGACGCGGACCTGGAATATGACCCGCGGGAATACCCGAAGATGCTGCGCCCGCTGGTGGAGGGCCAGGCCGACGCGGTTTACGGCTCGCGGTTCATGATCTCCGGGGAGCGCCGGGTGCTGTACTTCTGGCACTCCATCGCCAACAAGCTGCTGACAGGCTTCTGCAACCTGGTGGCGGACCTGAACCTGACGGACATGGAGACCTGTTACAAGGCGTTCCGCACGTCGCTCGGCCGCAGCATTCCACTGCGCAGCGACCGCTTCGGTATTGACGCGGAGCTGACCATCAAGCTGGCCCGGCGCGAAGTGCGCATCTATGAGACCCCCATCAGCTACCACGGCCGCACCTACGAGGAAGGCAAGAAGATCGGGCTGTGGGACGCCTTCGCGGCCATTGCGGTGATCCTGCGCAATGCGTTCACCAAGGACATCTACGTGCATTCCGGGCCGGAGATGCTGGAAGCCCTTTCCGTGGCCCGGCACTTCAACGGCTGGATGGCGGAAACGATCCGGCCCTACGTGGGCAAACGGGTGCTGGAGATCGGCGCGGGCATCGGCAACCTCACGCGCCTGCTGGTGCCGCGGCGCGCCTGCTACGTGGCGGGCGATATCGACGAGGAGCACCTGGCGCGCCTCGAAACCCGCTTCCATCACCGCCCTAACCTGCGGGTGTGCCGCTGCGACCTGGGCGATCCGCGCGATTTCGAGCCGTTTGCCGGGCAGATGGACTCGGTGGTGTGCCTGAACGTGCTGGAACATATCGCGGACGATTTGCAGGGGCTGCGGAACATGCACACCGCGCTGGCGCCGGGAGGCCGCGCGATCGTGCTGGTGCCGCACGGGCAGGAGATCTTCGGCACGCTGGACGAGGTGCTGGGCCACTACCGCCGGTACTCCCATGAGCAACTGCGCGGCCGGATGGAGCAGGCCGGCTTCCGGGTGGAGCGCATCCTGGAGTTCAACCGAATTTCCCGTCCAGGCTGGTACCTGCACGGCTGCGTGCTAAAGAGGACCACGCTCAGTCCCCTGCAACTGAAGCTGTTCGACCGGACGGTCTGGCTATGGCGGCGCATCGACGCGCATCTACCCTGGCCGCCCACCTCAATCATCGGCATCGCGGTGAAACCCTGATCCTCTGGAATATGAGGCCGAATCGGTACTAACCGCACGGTGACCATTTTTCTAAAACTCTATTCGCCCTCTTTTCCGCCAGTTACAAAGAAATAGCGGCTCCCGCCGCCCGGCCTTCCGCTACCCTCAAAGCAGAAAAGGTAGTGCGCTCACCCCGCACCGCCCGATGAGCCAAATGCTGCGCAGCATTCATCGTCAGTGGAACTGGCCTCTGTTCGCCGGGTTCCATCGGTGATCACGGCGCCCGCCCTGCGGGTTCCAAAAGAAACCGGTTTCTGCCCGAGCTTCGGGGATGGGACGGGAAATCCGGGGGTACCCCGGACGTAAATTCCATGGCGCTGAAGCGTTTCACCCCGCCCGGCCGCCTCTCGAAAAGGGAGCGGCCGAGGCGGTGACGATCCTTTCCGATCTTCTCCCCTCTCTGAGCCGCAGTGTCTCTATACTTCGCGCCGCTCCAGTTTATCCAGCAGCGCGGAAAGCTGCGGTGCCGCCTCGGCGCGCCCGCCGAAACGCAGCGCGTTGTAAGCGGTGGTGAACTGTGCGATCAATCCCCCCAGCTCCGTCGTCGGAAGTGTGGCGGCGAATTCCCGTGGCGTAAACCAGGCGGGCTTCTCGTAGCCCCGCCGTCGCAGCAATTCCAGCATGCGCGCGTAGAGCAGCGTGGCGTCGGCCATGCTGCCCTGTCCCCGCCGCAGCCGCCGTGCCCCGCGCCGCGTGCGCCAGCGTTTCCAGAACGGCGGCAGGAGACCCGCCAGGAGCGCCGCCCACACCACCCCCGCTCCGGCCCACAGCCCGTAGCGCTTGAGCCCCGCCACGGCGGCCTCCGTGCCGCGCTCGCGCGCTTCGCGCAGCCGCTCGAACCAGCGCATCCCCCACGTCCAGCCCGATTGCTGCATGCGGTCCGCCAGCATGCCCTGCCGGCCCATGTCGTACCCTACCACCCACTCCTGCCAGAAGGTCTCCGCCGCGTCCGCGTAGAGCGCCAGCCGGCTCCACAGCGAGATCCGGCCCGAGTTGGGGTCCGGCGGGGTGGGGTCGAACGTGGTCCAGCCGCGGCCCGCCAGGTAGGCTTCCACCCAGGTGTGCGCGTCCGAGGCGCGCACTACGTACAGGTCCGTCAGCGGATTTTTCACCCCGCCCAGAAAGCCGTTGGCCAGCCGCGAAGGGATGCCCAGCGTGCGCAGCATCACCGCCATGGCCGAGGCGAAATACTCGCAGTGGCCCTTTTTCCGCTCGAAGAGGAAGTAGGCCAGCGGGTCGGATACTTCTCGAGAAGGCAGCTCCAGCGTGTAGGCATACGCCGTGCGCAGCCGCGTCTCGAGCGCCCTCGCCCGCTCGAAATCGCTCCCTTGCCCCGCGGCCATTTCGTGCGCCAGGTTCACGATGCGCGGGTCCAGCCTGGACGGCAACTGCAGGAACAGCCCGCGCTCGGCGGCGCTCAGCCCGGCCCCCCGCGCCGGCTCCCCGCGGTCCTCCAGCATGCTGGTGGCTTCGTAATAGAAGCCCGGCGGCGGCACGTGCCCCAGCCGGTAGCCGTCGCCCGGCGTGCGGAGGAGCGAGGCGTGCTTGATCTCCAGCATCAGCGGCGTGCCCGCAAAAAACAGCGCGTCCGTGTCGATGGCGTTCAGCTCCACGCGATAGCTCAACTCCACCGGATGACCCGCACCCAGCTCCCGGCGGCCGCGCTCCACCGGGATACGCTGGTCCAGCCCTGCGGGATTGGCCCAGGTGCGCCCGTTGAAATGGCTCAGCGCGCCGCCCCGCCAGTGCAGGTTCGGCGGCACCACCGGCGTGTAGAAGCGCACGTGCATCACCGGCGTCGAGCTGGTCTTGACCTCCCCGATCTCCCCCAGCCGCACCTGGTCGGAAAATCCCGGCAGGTAAAAGCGCCGCGCGATGAGGTGCCGGAAGGCCGCGTCCGCCGTGCGCGGCAGAACGAAAAACAGGCCCGCCGTCAGCACCAGAATGCCCAGCGCGATCTCCCCGGCCAGCGACCCCAGGCGCAGCGAAAAGTGCCGCATGCCGTTGCGCGCCACCGCCTGCCGCTGCTCGAGCGACCGCCGGATCTCGGCGCTGGTGAAGGCCCCGATGGCGAACACCAGGTACAGCGCCAGGTACGCGAAAAAGCTGAAGCTGGCCGAGAGCATCGCCGCCGCCAGCAGCTCCAGAAAAGCAATCGTCGCCAGGTAGAGATAGTCCCGGTTCGTGCGTGCGGTCGCCACCTTCACAACCACCAGGAAAAACACCAGGTGTACCGTGGCTTCGAGAAATCCGCGCGCGAAGAACAGGTAGTCCAGCGGGAAAAAGCCGATGTAGGCGATGGTCAGCGCGGTCACGACGCGCGGAGAAATCTCCAGGCGGACGGCACCGGCGACGAGCAGCGCCCGCAGCGCCAGCGCCAGGGCCGTGAGCACGATCGTGGGCGCATCCAGGTACCCCGAGCCGGCTACCGCTAGGTAGCCGCTGGTCACCAGGCCCAGCAGAGAGAATTGAAAAAACCGCTCGGCCGAGGCGGCGGCATGCGTGCTCGCGCGTGCCATGTATTCATTCTACTGTGCGGCCCTGCCCGCGCCGAAGCTCCCCAGGTGCTGCTCCAGCGCGCGCACGAAGGCCGTGAGGTTCCCCCGGTCGAAGCTCTGCCACTTCACTACCGCGAAGTAGTTGTCCTTGTAAAAGAACACCGCGGCCGCCGCGGGCCGCCAGCGCTGCGCCAGGTCCAGGCCGGCCGTCGCGGAGACCAGTTCGAACAGGTCCACTTGCACACTGGTGGGGCCCTCGTAGAAGGCCTCGTAGATCCGGCGCACCGTGCCCCGGGCGGCCTCGGCGGGCGCCGATTCGGCCGGCAGGTCGCGCAGATCCCGGCGCCGCCATTTCCCGGCCAGCACTGCCGGCAATAGCGCGTCCGCGGACGGCGGCCGCCGCCGGCATGCCGCCAGGCTGGCCGCCGCCAGAAGCCAGGTTCGTCTCCGCATCTGCTGAGATTCTAGCCATTCTTGCCACCCCCGGGCGAATCGGATACAACAGGTGTGTGCTGTTGACGCTGTTCCACGATCATCCCCCGCACTCCTCAGACCGCTACCTTCAAAAATTCATCGACGAGAACGTGCTGGAACGGCTGCACGCGCTGGATGCGCGCGCCCGCCGCGAGGGGCTCGAGGCGCTGGATCCCGCCTCCGAGCCGCTCATCCGCCTGGGCATGGAAGTGGATGCTTCCGGCCGCGTCACCAAGAACTCGTACGGCGTCTTCAACCTGAGCTGGCAGGCCCGGGAGCACTCGGAGTGGGCCGCCCAGGTGATGGCCGAGATCCGGGAGCTTCGCGCCCGTATCCGCGCGGTTCACGGACAGCCGCTGCGCTATCTCATCTGGGCCGGCATGGGTGGTTCCATCGAGGACAAGAGCATGTACCAGGCCCTGGGCCTGCTGCGGCGCGGCGTGCGCTTCTACGCGCTGGATTCCACCGACCCGGCCAAGCTGAAATATATCCTCGAAGACCTCCAGAACCGCGCGCGCTTGCCGCTGGCCGCCATTCTGCGCTCCACCCTGGTGGTGGGCATGGCCATGGGCATGACCTCCTACGAGCCAGTCGTCAACCTGGAGAAGCTCGCCGCGCTCTACGACCGCCACAAGATCGACAGCCGGCCCAACTTCCTCTACATGACCCTGCCCGGCTCGCTGCTGGACCAGTTCGCCGGGCCGCGCGGGTACCGCCGCGTGGAGCTGCAACTGGACGGCGCCAACAGCACCGCCGGCCGCCACAGCGGGCCGCTCACGCGCGGCAGCCTGTACCCCCTGGCGCTGGCCGGCGCCGACCTGCGCGGCTGGATCTCCGCCACCTTTCTTGAGGAGGAGGAGATCCTCACGGCCTGGCGGCTGGCGGGCTTCCTGCAAGCCCAGGGCTCCGCCGGCCGCGACAAAGTCGGTCTGCTGCTGCCGCGCTCCTGGAGCGGCGCGGCGCTGTGGACCAAGCAGAACTTCGAGGAGAGCCTGGGCAAGCGCGAGGACGCCGGCATCAAAATCGTCATCCAGGAGAAGCCCCGGCTGGCCGACTACCGCTCGCCCAAGGACCCCGCGCAGGACCGCGTCTTCCTGGCCGTGCGCGTCAAGGGCACACCCGACGGGGATGCCGCCAAAGTCTCCCTGCTGCGCCGCGCCGGCTACCCTGTAGCGCAGCTCACCCTGCCCGCGGGCACCCTGCTTTCGCGCTACATGCAGTTCATGCACTACACGGTCTTCGGCCTGGCCTACCTGCGCGACATGAACTTCGTCACCCAGCCCGGCGTCGAGCTCTATAAATCCATCGCCAACCGCGTGCACGCAGACGCCACCAAGGCGGGCGGGATCGAGAAGGCCCGTGACTGGAAGCTGCTGCGCGAATCCGCCCGGCAGGCCCGCTGGCGCGGCGCGCTGACGCTGTGCTACGACGGCCTGCCGCTTGAGTTGGGGGCGGCGCGCGCCAGCGCCCCGGAACTCTACGCCGGCCTCCTGAAAAAGCTGGTGCAGGCCGGCCAGGCGCAGTACGCCGAGCTGACTTTCTTCGGCGACACGCGCTACAGCCCTAAGGGTCGCCGCCTGCGCGCCAGCCTGGAACGTGCGGCCGGGCGTCTCTTCCGCGCCCGCCTCAAGATGCCCGTCGACGTCTACGAAGGCCCCGCCATGAATCACTCCTACCACGAGATGATCATCGGCCACGGCAGGTGCTTCTCCACCGTGCTGCTCTCCGAAGCCCAGGAGCAACTGCCCGCCGCGGGCTACCGCGCGGATTACCACGTAGCCCAGTTCCTGGCCACCAAGCTGGCGCTCGAGCAGCGCCGCCGCCCGGTGGTGGCCCTGCTGTTGAAGGACCTCGGCGAAAAGAGCCTGGCCGCGCTGGACGAGTTCTACCGGCAGGCCGCCCTGGCGGTGAAATGAGCCGTGAAATGAGGCGGCTCGCTTTGGCCGGGGTGGTACCATCGCTGTAGCGATGGCGAAGTTCAAACCAGCCGGAAAGAAAGCCAAGTCGAGCGCCGCCCCAGCCGGCGGCATCCCCTGCCTGATTCTCCTGTTTCTGGCCATGGCCCTGGTGATCCTGTTCCTGGTCTACTTCATGAAATATGCGAGCCGATAACCGACTCTCGGACGAGATGCGTCCCGTGGAGATCACGCCCGGCTACCTGCTCACCGCGGAGGGCTCCGCGCTGATCACCGTGGGCAACACGCGCGTGCTGTGCACCGCTTCTGTGGAGGATGCCGTGCCGCAGTTCCTGCGGGGTATGGGTAAAGGCTGGGTGACCGCGGAGTACTCCATGCTGCCGCGGGCCACGATCAAGCGCTCGCCGCGGGAAATTGCCAAGGGACGACCCTCTGGCCGGACGCACGAGATCCAGCGGCTCATCGGCCGCTCGCTGCGGGCCGTGCTGGATCCGGCCGCCCTGGGGGAGCGCACCATCATCCTGGACTGCGATGTCCTGCAAGCCGACGGCGGCACGCGCACGGCCTCCATCACCGGCGCCTTCGTGGCCCTGGCCCTGGCGGTGCGCCAGTTGCTGCAATTCGGCGTACTCCGCAAGTCGCCCCTGCGGGACTATGTGGCCGCCACCAGCGTGGGCATTGTACACGGCGAGCCCGTGATCGACCTGTGCTACGAGGAGGACTCGCAGGCGGACGTAGACATGAACGTGGTGATGACCGGCTCCGGCCGCTTCGTCGAAGTGCAGGCCACGGCCGAGCACCAGCCCTTCGACGACCCGCAGATGGCCGCTCTGGTGGGGCTCGCCCGCAACGGGATCGCCGGCCTGGTTCAGGCGCAGAAGAAGGTGGTGCCGGCCCTGTGAAGCTGTACTGCGCCACCGGCAACGCCGGTAAGCTGCGCGAATTCCGCCTGACCGCCGAGAACCACGCGCTGGACCTGGACGCCCTGCCGGGCTATGGCGGGCTCCCGGTCTGCGAGGAGAACGGGAGCACGTTCGAAGAAAACGCCGTGCTCAAGGCGCGCCACTACGGGCCGCACGCCCCGGGTCTGCTCTTCGCCGACGATTCCGGCCTGGAAGTGGACGCCCTGGGGGGCGCTCCCGGCGTCCGCTCCGCCCGCTACGCCGGCCCCGGCTCGACCGATGAAGCCAATAACCGCCTGCTCCTCGAAAACCTGCGCGGCGTCCGCAACCGCGCGGCGCGGTTTGTCTGCGTGCTGGCCCTGGTGGAAGGCGCGCGGCTGCTGGGCACCTTCCGCGGCGAGGTGGAAGGCCGCATCCTGGAGGAAACCCGCGGCCGCGGGGGCTTCGGCTACGACCCCCTCTTCTACTGCCCGGAGCTGGCGGCCACCTTCGGCGAAGCCTCCGAAGACCGGAAACTGGCCGTCAGCCACCGCGGGCGGGCGTTGCGCGCCATGCTCAGGCACTTGGTAAAATAAGAGAGACTACTCTCCCCCCATGCTGGCAACGACTACCCTCGCCGAGGAAATCCTGGAGCTCAAGCAGGAGCGCAAGGCCATCCTGCTGGCGCACCACTACCAGGAGCCGGAGATCCAGGAGCTGGCCGACTGGGTGGGCGACAGCCTGGAACTGGCGCGCAAAGCCCGCGATTTCGCCGGAGACGTGATCGCCTTCTGCGGCGTCTGGTTCATGGCCGAGACGGCCAAGGTGCTGAATCCCAACCGCATCGTGGTCGTTCCGGACCGTGCGGCCAGTTGCAGCCTGGTGGATTCCTGCCCCGTGGAGCCGGTGCGCGCCTATCGCCGCCGCTACCCCGGGCACGTGATCGTCAGCTACATCAACACCTCGGTGGAGGTGAAGGCGGAGAGCGACATCCTGTGCACCTCGCGCAACGCCGTGCAGGTGGTCAATTCCATCCCGCGGGAAAAGACCGTGCTGTTCCTGCCGGACCGGAACCTGGGCGGCTACGTCCAGCAGCAGACCGGGCGCGAGAACATGAAGATCTGGCAGGGCACCTGCGTGGTGCATGCCACCTTCCCGGCACGCCGCGTGGCCGAGGCGCGCGACGCGCACCCCGGGGCCAAAGTAGTGGCCCATCCCGAGTGCCCGCCCCCGGTGCTGGCCCTGGCCGATTTCGTGGGCTCCACTTCGGCCATCATCGAGTGGTGCGTGAAGAATCCGGCGCGCGAGTTTATCGTGATGACCGAAAGCGGGATCAACCACTCGCTGAAGAAGCTGGCCCCCGAAAAGCAGTTCTATTTCGTGGCCAACGAAAACTGCAATTGCAGCGAGTGCCCGTTCATGAAGCTGAATACCCTGGAGAAACTGCGCGATTGCCTGCGCGACCTGGAGCCGCGCGTGAACCTCCAGGCCGACCTGATGCGCCGGGCGCTGGTGCCGCTCGAGCGCATGCTGGCCGTCAAATAAATGGCCAGCGCCCCACCGCTCACCGACTCGTTCGGGCGGATCCACAACAACCTGCGGATCAGCGTCACCGACCGCTGCAATATCCGGTGCTTTTATTGCATGCCGGAGACGGACGTGAAGTTCGTCCAGCGCCGCGAAATTCTGGATTTCGAGGAGATCGAGCGCTTCGTGCGCATCGCCGTGAAGCTGGGGGTCACCAAGCTGCGGGTCACCGGAGGCGAGCCGCTGGTGCGGCGCGACCTGCCGGTGCTGATCCGGCGGCTGGCGGCCATTCCGGAGATCCAGGACCTGGCCCTGACCACCAACGGAGTGCTGCTGCCGGAACTGGCCGGGCCGCTTTACGAAGCCGGGCTGCGCCGCATCAACGTCCACCTGGACACGCTGGACCGCGCGCGGTTTGCGCAGATCACCCGGCGCGACGATCTCGGCCGCGTGCTGGCTGGGCTCGAAACCGTCAAGCGGCTGGGCTATGGCCCTATCAAGCTGAACGCGGTGGCGGTGAAGAACCTGGTGGAGCCGGACCTGGTGCCCCTGGCGCACTACGCACGCGAAAACGGCTTCGAGGTGCGCTTCATCGAGTTCATGCCGCTGGATGCGCAGAGCCTGTGGGACCGCGGCAAGGTGCTGCTGGCCGAAGACATCATCCGCGTCCTCTCGCGCGAAATCGCCCCGCTGGTGGAGATCCCCGACCGCGATCCGCGCGCGCCGGCGCTCGAATACCGCTTCGCCGACGGCGTCGGCCGGGTGGGCTTTATCGCCTCGGTGAGCCGCCCCTTCTGCCTCAACTGCAACCGCATCCGGCTCACTGCGGATGGCAAGCTGCGCTACTGCCTGTTTGCCATCGAGGAAGACGACGTGAAGGGCCTGCTGCGCGGCGGCGCCTCCGATGACGAGATCGCCGCCCTCATCCGCCGCAACGTGGCCGGGAAGTGGGAGGGCCACGAAATCAACAGCAGCCGCTTCGTGGCGCCGCCCCGCCCCATGTACTCCATCGGCGGCTGATTGCTTTACAGCCGGTCGGCTTCAAACTCCAGGGCTGTGGTCTTCCCGGTTTCGCGCTCCACGATTTCCAGTTGGTCCCGGCGGATGCGCACGTCAGCCACGCCTTTGTAATCCTGCGGCACGCGCAGGCTGAAGGCGCAATATCGCTTGGTGAGGCGGCTTTTGGCGTCCAGCCACTCGAAGGTGGGCAGGCCCCACAGCGACGGGTTGCGGAACAGCACCTTCATGGTGCCGTGGACCGGGGTGTTGCTGAACTCCATGCCGCGGGTGAACATCTCCGCGTTGTTGGCCTCCCAGATGTTCAGCCAGGGGAAAGCAGCCCGCGGGAAGACGTAGCCGACCAGCAGGCCCAGCTTGGGCTGGAGCGCGGCGAAGAAGCCGTACTGGCGCGCGGGGTCCACCAGGAAGTCGTTGACGAAGCCCGGGGAGCTGGCCAGGCCGCGGATGCGGCGCAGGTCGATAGGCTGCGTTTCGAAGCCCTGCGGCCAACGGAATTCCCGGCCGGAGGCATCGCCGCTGACGCGTCCCCGGGTGAGCGAGGCGTCGATCACGGTGGCGCCGCGCTCCAGGAAGGGCGGCCCGAGCGTGACGTGCTCGCACCAGCCCACCGGGCGGTCCCAGGCGGTTTCGTTTTCGGCGGTCTCCTCGAAATAGGCGACCTGGCCGCGCACGCGCACGGTGCGGGTGAAGCGCGTGTGCGATTCCGGCAGCTCCGCGGTCACGGTCAGGGAATCGCCGGCCGCGGACACCTGCCGCCAGCGCACCACGCCAGTCTCGCCGTGGTAGGTCATGCCGGCCACGGTTTCGCTGGGCGAGGGGTCGCCCCAGAACGGAAAGCAGACGTTGTGGCCCAACAGGCCGCTCATGAGCCGCGCCCCCGAACCCCCACCGTAGAACTTCTCGTCCCGCGCGGCGACGTAGCGCTCGGGGTCGATGGTGCGCCGGCTCTGGATCCACAGCGGGTTCACCTCCTGGCCGCCCTTGAGCACGAGCTCGGCCACGTGCCCGCCGGACTGCATGATCGTGACGCGCAGGCGCGGGGCGTCGATGGTCCAGGCGTCGCGGTTCTGGAAGCGGCTGGGGGCGACCGCGGCGGCGCAGGCCGAGGCCAGGGCCAGCGCCGGGAGAAAAGAAGACCGGGGCATGCCGGTATCATCGCATACCGGGAGCGGCCTACCGGGCGGCACGGGATTATTCCAGGCTTACGGGCTTTCCGTAGCCGGTCATTTCCAGGTAGCCCACGCCCTGGGCGGAGCCGGAATAGGTGACCGCGCCTTCCCAATAGCTCGGCCCGGCGTTTTCCCGGGCCACGAGTTCCTGCTGGGGAATGGCCGCGACGCATGTGAGCGTGACGTGGAGCGAAGGCGCCTGGATGCGCCAGCGGACGGGATAACGCGCACCGGTCCGCGGGCTGGTCCACCAGGCGAGCGGCTGGAGCGAGAATTCGGCCTTCTTCAAGTGGCGCGCGCGGCCCTGGGGATCGATGTAGGTGCCCGACGAATAGGGATCGATGGAACCGTCCCGGCGGCGTAGTTGGAAGAGCATGCAGTCCGCGCCATCGGCGAGCTGCACGCTGAACCAGTCCCAGCCGACCTGGTCCGCTTCGAGCTGATGCGTGAACCACTCATGGTCCATCCAGGCCGTGCCGGCGACGGGCTGCTCATCGATTTCGCCCTCCACCGCCAGGCGTGGAAACGAGACGTAGCAGGAGGCCCTGCCCGGGCCGCCGGCCTTCTGGCTCACACCGTTTTCGCCGTGGATCACGGGGGGCTTGCGCGGGGTGAGCCGCAGGTGGAAGCGGAAGTCTTCGGCCACGGCGTCCAGGGTCTGCGCGTCGCCCTCCCATTGCGCCGACCAGTTGCCGTTCCAGATGCGCCGCCGCGCGAAACTCGCGCCCGCCACACCCGGGCCGGCGCGGTTCAACCGCTCGGAATAGCGAAAGCGCTGGCCGTCGATATCGGTGAGCGCCAGGTGCGCGAGGTAGAGATCGTCCACGCGCCAGGAAGAGGCGTTGCCGGAAGGCCCGCGGCGCTGCGCCTGCCGGAAGAAGACCAGCTCAAAACCATAACGGCGGCCTTGGGGGGTGTGCACGTTGCCCGTGTAATACCACCATTCCGTGCGAAAGTCCGGATGCTCGAAATGATCCCGCGGAAAGCTGTACCGGTAGCCGGGCAAAGCCTGCCGGTATGGGAAGCCGGAACCCAGCGCCAGCAGCAGAAGAGCGGCCCACATCTACTGCCATTGTACGGTGGAGCGGAGACGCGGGTTGGCGCATTACTGCTACACTAGCCCTGCAAAGACAACCCCACCGAATGCCCCAACTCGACATCGCCGCCCTACGCCTGGCCGTGAAGGAAGACCGTTACCTGATCACCCTGCACGCCCAGCAACGGATGGGCCAGCGGATGATCACGCATGCCGACCTGAAGTACGCGGTGGCCAACGGCGATGTCATCGAAGAGTATCCGGACAACCAGCCCGACCCAAAGGCGCTGTTCATGGCGTTTGTGCGAGGCGAACCGTTGTACGTCGCTTGCGCCTTTGATGGTAACTATGCTTACATCGTAACCGTCCACCGATATGACCCCGGAAAATGGGTCGATCCGTGGACCCGAAGGAAGGCATGACGACGAATCCGACCGACTGCGCCCGGTGTGGAGGGGCCTTGGAGCGACAGACCATCACCCATCAGCAGCCTTGGGGCGATGATCTGTTCGAGTTCGAAAACGTGCCTGCGCTGGTCTGCCGCCAGTGCGGGGAAGTCTGGCTGGAAGCCGAAGTCGGCCAGTTGATCGAGAAGATCATCCAGCAGCACCCGCAGCCCAAGCGGTATCACCAGGTGCCGGTGTTCTCTCTGGCGGAATTCAGTCTTTAGCTCCCCCGCCCGCCTGTTACGATAAATATCGCTTATGCCTGATCTGCGATCGGAACTTGGGCCCATGTCCGATGCCCTGACCCACTCGGTTCGCGTGGAGGTGCTGTCGCGCCACGTGCCGGAGCACTCGCGGCCGGGGATGGGCGAGTGGGTATTCCAGTACACGGTCCGCATTACCAACCAGGGGAGCGAGACGGTGCAGCTTCTCAGCCGGCACTGGATCATCACCGACGCCCTGGACCACACCGAGGAAGTCCGCGGCCCGGGTGTGGTGGGCCAGCAGCCGGTGTTGGCGCCGGGAGAGTCCTTTCAATATTCGTCCTGGTGCCCGCTCAAGACCCCCACGGGGATGATGCACGGCACGTATCGCATGGTCCGCGCGAGCGGCGAGCAGTTCGATATCGAGATCGCGCCCTTCGCGCTGCGGGCCCGGTACACCGTGCATTAAAGCCCCCGGCGCAGGCCCGCGGCAGGGCGGAGTATCCCGCCTGCTATGATGAAAAAAACGATCCCGCCCATGATTGTGGAAGCGAACATCGTGCGTTTCGACGAGATCTCGCTGGACAGCGGCGCGAGGCTGGCGCCGGTGGACGTGGCGTACGAGACCTACGGCGTGCTGAACGAGGCGCGGTCGAATGCCATCCTGATCCTGCACGCGTTTTCGGGGGACGCGCACGCGGCGGGCATCAGCGCGGAAACCGGCAAGCCGGGCTGGTGGGACAACATGATCGGCCCGGGCAAAGCCTTCGACACCAACAAATACTTCGTGATTTGCGGCAACGTGCTGGGCGGCTGCCGGGGCACCACGGGCCCATCCTCGATTGACCCGGCCACCGGGTGCCCCTACGCCATGTCGTTTCCGGTGATCACCATCAGCGACATGGTGCGGCTGCAAAAGAAGCTCATTGATCACCTGGGGATCGAGCGGCTGCTGGCGGTGGCGGGCGGCTCGATGGGCGGCATGCAGGCGCTGGAGTGGGCGGTGGCGTATCCGGAGTCGGTGGTGGCAGCCCTGCCTATTGCGGCCACGCTGCGGCACAGCGCGCAGCAGATCGCCTTCAACGAGGTGGGGCGGCAGGCCATTATCGCGGACCCGGACTGGAACGAGGGCAACTATTACGGGCGTAAGCCGCCGGCGCGCGGGCTGGCGGTGGCGCGCATGGTGGGCCACATCACCTACATGAGCGACGATTCCATGCGCGAGAAGTTCGGCCGGCGCCTGCGCAACAAGGACCATTTCGGCTACGATTTCGACGTGGATTTCGAGGTGGAGAGCTACCTGCGCTACCGGGGCAGCGAATTCGTGAGCCGCTTCGACGCCAACTCGTACCTGTACATCACCAAGGCCATGGACTACTTCGATCTGACCAGCGGGCACGCCACGGCGGCCGCGGCCTTCGAGCGGACCAAGGCGCGCTTTCTGGTGATCAGCTTCAGCTCGGACTGGCTGTATCCCAGCTACCAGTCGCTGGAGATCGTGCGCGCGCTGCGCAGCCGCAACGTGGACGTGGCATACTGCGAACTGCCCTCCAACTACGGCCACGACGCGTTTCTGGTGGACGTGGCGGAGCAGACCGACTTGATTCGCGGGTTCCTGGCAAGTACATTCGAAAGGCTATGACAACCGCGCAGCCCAACGTAGCCCCGTCGCAGCGCAAACCCTTCGTGAGGGAGTTGCTGGGGCGCAGCGATTACGCCATCATCGGCGAAATCGTGGAGCCGCGCACGAAGGTGCTGGACCTGGGCTGCGGCGAAGGCGAGCTGCTCGAGTGGCTGGCGGGAAACAAGGGCGTGGATGCGCGCGGCGTGGAGATTTCCGGGAGCAAAGTGCAGCGCGCCATCGCGCGCGGCGTTTCCGTCTACCAGGGCGATATCGATGAGGGGCTGGCGGACTACCCGGAGAAGGCCTTCGATTACGTGATCCTCTCCCAGACTCTCCAGGAGACGCGGCAGCCCCTCAAGGTGCTGCGCGAGATGCTGCGGGTGGGCCGGCGGGCCATCGTGGCCTTCCCCAACTTCGGCCACTGGACGGTGCGCCTTTCCATGCTGCGCACCGGCCAGGCGCCCAAGACGCCGCTGTTCCCCTACGACTGGTACGATTCTCCGAACATCCATTTCCTCACGGTCGACGACTTCGAGAGCCTGATGCGGAAGGAGGGCATCGAGATCGAACGGTGCTACTACCTCTCAGGACGACGCAAGATCTCGCTGCTCCCCAACCTGCTGGCCGAAGTGGCCGTGTACCTGGTGAAAAAGTGATCCGCCTCGCGGCCGTCCTGGCGCTGGCCGCCAGAGCCGCGGCCGGCCAGACCGCGGCGTTCTACGAGATCCACCGCGCCTCCTCGCCGATCGTGATCGACGGAAAGCTGGACGAGGCCGCCTGGCGCGGCGCAGCGCCGGTGGGCGAATTTCATTTCAACTGGTGGAAGAGCGGAGACAAAGAGCGGACCATCGCCAAGATGCTGTGGGACGAGGAGAACCTGTACGTCAGTTGGTACTGCGAGGACCGGCACATCTCGGCCTCGGTCACCCAGCGCCACGGCCCGGTTTCGCGGGACGACTGCGTGGAGATCTTTCTGAGCCCCGACCCGCGCCAGGTGACCAACTATTACACCTTCGAGATCAACGCCATCGGGGCCATGCTGAACCGCTGCCGGACCACCTGGTGGACGGGAGGCCCGACGTGGGACCCGGAGGGCGTGCGCTACCGGACCACTT
Organism: Solibacteraceae bacterium; assembly: GCA_021324015.1. GTDB lineage: Bacteria > Acidobacteriota > Terriglobia > Bryobacterales > Bryobacteraceae > JAJPJX01. Next base: position 143,413 of record JAJPJX010000151.1, read on the forward strand.
ACCAGGGGCTGCCGCGCAAGGAGGAGTCCCCGGACGACGATCACTGGATCATGGAGCTGGCCATTCCCTTCCGCAACTTCGCGCGGGACGCCGCGCACACGCCGCCGCAGGAAGGCGACCAGTGGCGCTTGAACCTGATGCGCACCGGGGGCCTGACCAACAAGCAGGACAGCACCTGGTCGCCGCTGCCGCCGGGCGTGCATTCGTTCCACACGCCCACCGCGTTCGGCTGGGTGAAGTTCGCGCGCTAGGCGCCGCACGTCCAGTTACGCAAGTGGCGCCCTTCTTCGCCAAATGCCCGCCACCTCGGTTCTCTCCCTGCAGGCAGCGAACCCTTGTGTTCCGGTAGAAGACAGCGGACGAATTCATGGTTCGGTGTCCCAAAAATGGCAAAAAAAGTGCTGCAATACCTTTTTCCTGGCGTAGAACTGATGAACAAGACGAAATCAGTAGCACTTAGAACTCTATTTGTGTTGCTCATTCCGATCATTGTATTCGCACAGGGAACACCTACCGTGGGCTCCGATGCCTCCGGCGGCACTGAATTCTCAGCGCGGCGTTTTTCATTTGGATTCATCGGCGGCGCGGCGCTAACGGATGCTTTCGGGCATGACAGGACCGGTTTCATCTTTGCGGCTGATGGTAGCATTGAGCAGGTCCTGGCACGCTCATATTCAACCGTCAAGGATTACGTGATCGGCCCCGCGTTGGAATTGCGACTGCCTTGGCGCGGCGTTGCGGTCGAATTGAACGCACTGTACCGTCCAATGAATCTGACAATGGCCGGTGTTCGCTCTGATGGTTCGCTCCACAGCATATCTCCGGCGACCGTAGTGACCTGGCAATTCCCGACTTTAGCGAAGTACACGTTCAGTTTCGCTTTTATTAATCCGTTCATTGAGGCCGGACCATCCTTTCGGGTTGCGGGCAATTTGAATGATGCGGGGCCATCTGCGTATGGGGGCACTGCAGGAATCGGGGTTGAAGCGAAGTTGTGGAGATTAAGGATTGGCCCTCTCGCACGATACACGCATTGGGCGGCGGATTCAGACCGCGCTGGCTCAAGGACGAAGCGGAACCAAGTCGAACTGCTGCTGGGAGTGTCGTTCTGACCGCAGGCATCCCAACGATGGCCCGCTTGCTGGACTCCAGCACATTGAAAATGGACTTCCAATACGAGCGGGTGCTCTCCATGACCACTTCCGCCCAACCATTCTCTTGTAGCCATAGGCGCAACCTTTCTGACTCCGGCGATCCACAACACTCCAGTTTCCTCCTGATTGGCGCGGGTGAAATGAACAAACGGCTGATTCTGGACGCGTTGCGCCTGACCTTCGAGAGGAGAGGAACACACGATTTGGCCGCGGATCTGATTCCCCCGCCAGTTGATTGGCAGATTCCGTTTCACGCCCTAGCGGAGGAATGCGGGCTCCCGACGGATCTCGTCGCGGCCTTTGCTCAGGTCCGGGAGTTCCTTGAGGGAGTGCTGGCACAGCACACAGAGCGGCAAACGCGGTATGACTGAGAACGATTCAGGCTCTCTTCCTTTCGAACCTCCCGAACAGGAAAATATTCGTCTCCGCGAGGAGAACGCTCGCTTGCGGCGGCTCTTGGCGGTTCATAACATTCCGATACCGCAATTACAGCCAGAAAATCCGCCTCCAGCCAAAACCGTTGAGGTGGCGCCGGTGGATAAGGAGGAACGAGCCAGAAAGCGAATCGCGCTCTTTCGCAGCCTGTTTCGCGGGAGGGAAGACGTCTACGCACGGCGATGGGAGAAGGATGACGGCCGACACGGGTATATGCCAGCCGTTATAAAGGACTGGAAAGCCATCAACAAAAGCCGGCCGGAGGACCGAAAGAAAGTCGACCAGAAGACACGGAAGTTCCTCCCGATCACCGATGCTGTCATCGAGAGCCACCTCCTGGGAAAGGAAACCATCGGTGTGTACCCGCTGCTTCCAGACGAAACGTGCTGGTTTCTCGCGGCAGACTTCGACAAGAAGACTTGGGAGTATGACGCCCTGGCTTTCCTTGAGACTTGCCAGGAGTTTAGCGTGCCCGCCGCTTTGGAGCGTTCTCGTTCCGGCAAGGGTGGCCACATTTGGATATTCTTTGACCGTGCGCTGCCGGCGATCACTGCGCGCAAACTCGGTTGTGTACTGCTCACGCGAACCATGGAGCGTAGGCATCAGGTCGGCCTCGATTCCTACGATCGGTTCTTCCCCAACCAGGACACGATGCCCAAGGGAGGGTTCGGAAACCTGATTGCATTGCCGCTACAGTTTGCACCGCGCAACGCCGGAAACAGCGTATTTATTGACTCCGACTTCGACAGGTATCCGGACCAGTGGCAGTTCCTTTCGACCATCCGGCGAATGCCGGTTGACGCCGCGGAGGAGATCGTCGCGGAAGCTCAGCGAAAAGGCGACCTGATCGGAGTTCGGATGAGCATCGCCGATGATGAGGAGTCACAAGACCCGTGGACCTTGCCACCTTCCCGCAAACGACGGGAGAAGCCGGTTGAAGGGCCGGTGCCAAAGACTGTACAGATCGTTCGGGCGAATCTTGTTTACGTGGAAAGTAAGGGTCTGCCTCCAGCCATGCTCAATCGGCTACTCCGGTTGGCAGCCTTTCAGAACCCGGAGTTCTACAAGGCGAAGGCCATGCGGCTCTCGACGTACGACAAGCCGCGTGTAATCGCATGCGGTCAGGAATTTGTCCAGCATATCGCTGTGCCTCGTGGATGCCTGATGGAGACGTTGGCTCTTCTCGAGGCGCACAAGATCCGGCCCGAAGTTCGAGACGAACGGTACGGGGGCACCGCGATTGAAGCGGAGTTCCAGGGTCAGCTTCGACCATTTCAGGAGGAAGCCGTCGCGAAGATTACCGCACACGACGAAGGTATCCTCTGCGCACCGACGGCATTCGGGAAGACCGCGGTTGCCGCTTGGCTAATCGCGAAACGCAAGGTCAACACTCTGGTTGTAGTTCACCGGCAGCAGCTGCTCGATCAGTGGCAGGAGCGTCTTGGAATGTTCCTGGATCTTCCGGCCAAGTCGATCGGCCATGTAGGTGGTGGGAAGAGTGACCGTACCGGCCTTGTGGACGTCGCCGTCATTCAAAGCCTGTATAGAAACGACGAAGTGAAGGACTTCGTGGCGGAATACGGCCAAGTGATCGTCGATGAGTGCCACCACATTTCCGCCTTCACGTTCGAACAGGTGATGAGGCAGGTGAGGGCCAAGTATGTTGTCGGTCTGACCGCCACGCCGACGCGAAAAGACGGCCACCATCCGATTATTTACATGCAGTGTGGCCCCGTGCGGTTCAGCATGAGCGCCCGGACGATGACCGAAACTACTCCCTTTGAGCATAAAGTCACTCCCCGCCATACGGAATTCCGAATGGCTCCGGAACTCACGGAGGTAACGATCCAGGACATTTACGCCGCGCTCGTCGACGATGCCTCGCGCAACGAAATGATCACCAAGGACATCGTGCGGGCCATAGAATCGGGACGTTGCCCGTTGCTTCTGACCGGCCGGACAGAGCATCTCCAGTATTTCGCTTCCAAGCTTGCAGGTGTCGCCAAGCACGTTTTCGTCTTGAAGGGAGGAATGGGAAAGGTATTTGTTTACCGGGCTGGTGCCCAACCACGTGAAGTTTTGCCCCGACGCCCACGCCGAGGCGCGAGCATCCGATTGATTTCGTCGATGGAGAAAGCATCGGGATC
>JAJPJX010000024.1 GCA_021324015.1 Solibacteraceae bacterium
CACCCGCCGCGATCTTCACGCCCTACTGACCAAGATCGCCGGCAAACGGCTGGCCGTTGCAGCCTGACGGAATACGTCACCGTAATTCCGAACGTGAGTACTTAGCCATGAAGACACCGCCAGATTGCTGCCGCAGTGGCTGATCGCTCCAACGAGCTCCGGCACTACGCGCAGATGCCGGCCGCCAATCTCCTTTCGTGTTCATTACGCCAGCGGAGCCAGGCCAACGTGAGAATACCGGTCACCTCGATGGCAACCAGCGGCTTCGCCAGCACATCGTATGCTCCCAGATTTAGAGCTTCGGCCCAGAGGTATTCGTCCGCCAAGCGAGAGGCTACGATTACGGAAGGGGGAGCCGCCAATTCCCGGATTTGCTCCAGCAATTCCTTCCAGATTTCGGGTATCGAATCGGAATTACAGACAACCACTGGAATTCGGTGGCTTCGGAGGAGTTGGACCGCCGCTGCGACGCTCTGCGCCGGCTGCACCCTCCAATTGTCACGGCACAGAAGCCGCGCGAGGGCCCGATGGTCTTCCTGGGTCGGGCTGACCGACAGCACCGTGATTGTTTCGGCGCTGCCGGGAGCGGGATGGGACGGTCCGTGGACTGGTGAGCGCTGCGTCATTGGCCTTCTTACCTTCCTTTGTTCGAACGACGGATGTCGTTTCGCTTTCAGTTGTACGACGCAGTTCGCCTGGTTCTGCAGGCAGAACGTAAACGGTCCGGCAACTTCCGATGCTTTGTTTTATTAGGACGGCTCAAGACGGCATATCGGTTACGCGGAACTTCGTGAAGACCTCGTTAAGAACGAATCACCACTGTCCGGAGGGTCTGAGCGGCTAATCGACAGGGGAACCCTTAACTCAAAAGACCCCCGCGCGTCGCGGTTGCCGGCTTGCTGTTGACAGCGCCGGCTGGTAGGCGTATTCTCACACTCAATATCGGAGGTTGTAAATGGCATTCTGCAATCATCTATTGGCGGCCGCGGCCGCGTTCGCTCTGGTAGTCGTCGGGACCCCCTCCCGCTTGGCTGCCCAGCAGACAACAAAGGACGGCGTCCGCCTCGAGAACGCGGTGAATCGTCCGGATCGCCCTTACCGGCAGGCCGGCTCTTCGGACCCGCGCGATGCCGGCCCGCACATCGCCCACGGATTCGGAAGGCGTGACCGCCGCCTGGTCTACGTGGCACTGCCAGGCGGTTCGGCCGGCGGGCAGTTTTCGTCCGAGCAGAACGGGGTGGGCATCGTGGTCCTGGATGTCAACCGCAACTTCGAGTTTGTGAAGCGGATCCCCACCTGGAACGTGCCGGCGAGCATGAGTCCGGAGGAAGTCTCGGGGATCGCCGCAAGCCCTGCCACCAACATGGTCTACCTGGCTACGCGGGGCCGGCTGGCGGCCTTCGACCTGGGCACCGACCAAAAGGCCTGGGAGAGCAGCTATGACGGGCCGTGCTGTGAGCGCCCGGAAGTCACGCCGGACGGCATGACGCTGGTGGTGGGCTCCGACCTGAAAGACTTCTGGTATGTGATCGACGCCCGGAGCGGTGCCCTCAAAGGCAAGATCCAGGCGCCCAAGAGCAATTTCGCCCATAACATGGCGCTCAGTGCCGACGGCAAGACGGTGTTCATGGCGCCGAATGGCGTGACCATGACGGTGGGCGACGTACCGTCCATGAAGGCCATCAAAACCATTACATTCTCGGACCACGTGCGCCCCTTCGTGATCAATCACGATGCCACGCGCGTGTACGCCAACCTGAACAACCTGCTCGGTTTCGAGATCGCTGACGTGACGACCGGCGAAGTGATCAAGCGCATTGAAGCGCCAGCCGAGATGTGGAAACCGCAGTGGGGCGACCTGAGCAAACACTTCTTCGGACACGGCTGCCCCAGCCACGGCATCGCCCTGACCCCGGATGAAAGCGAGATCTGGGTCGTGGACGACATCAACTACGGGGTGCTGGTCTATGACAACACCGGCGAGTGGCCGGTGCTGAAGATGACCTTCCCCACGACGGCCTCCGCCGACTGGATCACTATGGGGCTCGGCGGGCAGTACGCTTTCCTGTCCTCGGGCGACGTGGTCGAAGTGAAGACCAAGAAGATCGTCGCTCAGATGAAGGACGAGTACGGCAAGACCATGCACAGCGAAAAATTTCTGGAGATGGCCTTCTCCAACGGGAAGCTCATGCGGACGGTGAGCCAGTTCGGCGAAGGCATCCCGAGCGCCGTGCAGGCGAGGCTCGCCGGCCGGGCGCTGATGGCGCACACGAAATGATTCTCGGGCATCGCTGGCATGGCCGAGGATGCCTTGCCGGCCTCGTGTTGGCCGCTTCCCTCACCTTCGGTGCAGCAACGGCCAGGGCCGCGGATCCCGATCCGGATCTCCAGGCGGTGCAGGCGGTCTGCGGCCGCTGCCACACCCTGGCGGTGTTCCTGAATAAACCTCGATCCTGGAGCCGATGGAACGACGTCTTCGCCGACATGACGCAGCGCGGCGCAACCGGAACCGACGAGCAACTGGAACGGGTGACGAGGTATTTCCTGGAGAACCTCACCCTCGTGAACGTCAACAGCTCGCCGGCCGACGAGCTCGCCTGGGTGCTCGGTGTCCCCGACGACGTGGCCCAGGCTATCATTGCGCGCCGGGAGCGCCAGCGCTTCACTACCCTCGCCGAACTGCGTGCGGTGCCCGGCGTGGATGCCGCCAAGATCGAGCAGCGCAAAAGCCGGATCCTCTTCTGAGCGCCGGTTACTTCCAGGTGAACTTAGCCCGCATGGCGGCGGCTCGGGATTCCAGGTGCCGCGCTTCTGCCGCCTGGCCGGAAGCCTTGCGCATGCCGGCCAAGTGTTCGATCACTTCCGCGATTTTCGGGTGTTCGGGCCCGAACGCATTCTCGTAGGCAGCCTGGGCCCGCTTGAACTGCGCCTCGGCTTCCGGGTAGCTACCCTGGGCCGTGGAAATCACCGCCAGGCAATCCAGGCTGTCCCCTACGGCGACGGAATCGTAGCCGAACGCTTTCAGGCGCGCATCCAGAGATCCCTGGCATAGATTCCGGGCGGCGGCAAAATCTCGCCGCTCAATGGCGATGCGCCCCAGCCCCTCCCGGGTGGAAGCCGCCGTGGGATGGTCTGGCACCCCGCGGCTGGCGTAGATGTCCATGCAGCCGCGGAACCGTGCCGCCGCTTCCGGCTTGCCGAGGTGGTATTGCGTCCAGCCCAGCTCTTCCATGGCACTCCCGACCTTGCGATGCTGCATGCCGTGCAGCTTGGTCAAACCCTCCAGAACACTGGCGAAGATTCCCTCCGCCTCGCCATACCGGCCCTCCATGTAGCGCAACCGGCCCAAGGATTCCCGCGTCCCGAGCAGCCGGGTTGGATCTGCATCTGCCAGGGAAGCGTATGTCGCCATGCCCTTCGAGTAGGCTTCCTCGGCGCCGGCGAAAGCCGCCTGCTCGGTCCGGACTTCGGCGAGAGCCACCTGGGAATAGCCTGCCATGTAGTGGCCGCTCCCAAACTTGGAATAGATGGCATACGCGTCCTGGCAGGCTGCCGCGGCTTGATCATAGACCTGCGAGATGTTCAAGGAGTAGCAGAGGTTAAAGATGAGTGGGGCCATGGCCTTATCATTGGCACCGCGGGCTCTGGCCATTTTGACAGCGCGTTTTCGCTCGTCCAGCGCCTCTCTGTACTTTCCCTCCATGGTGTAAACCGACGCCAGGTTGTCGATCATGCCCGCATACAGTGCGCTTTCTGTTTCACCGCGGCTTTCCAACAGCCCCATTGCCTTTCGGAACAGCTTATCCGCTTCGCGGGAGTTGTCCATCTGCCGGTTCAGCCAGCCCAACGCGTTGTAAGCATTGATGAGCCGGCTGTCGTCCCGGGGGGATTGCTTCTCGAGCAACTCGACAGCCCGGCCCAGCAGCGACTGGGCTTCCGGGTATCTGGCCGCGCCCATGTCCGTATAGACGTCGCCTAAAGCGGTCAGTGTGCCAATCGCTTGCACGGACTCCGGTCCGAACTCCTTCTCGGCCAATTGTCTGCTTTCCTTGAGCAGGACCTCCGCTTTCCCTAACTCACCCGTGGAGGTATAGCAAGCGGCTTCGTTGCCCAGGAAGATGATCAGGTATCCCACGTCCGGCTTCGCCCGGCTGCGTTCCAGCTTCAGCGCGGTCTCGTAGCTCACAATCGCCTCGTTCATCCTGGAATCCTGATAGGCGATATTGCCCAGGCCGTTGTGCAGGCTGGCCATGAGATGCCGGTCCGGTGCAGGCGCCTTCTGAGCGGCGTCCAGTCCCAGGCGATACGCCTGCTCGGCTTGTCTGTAGTCGCGGGCGTCATAGTAGTCGTTGCCGATCCTCTCCCGGCTTTTCGCGAGCACTGCCGACCCGGCGCCGAGTTCCGCCTCCAGGCGTGCGACAACGGGCTTCAGATCTTGCACCGTGCCGATGGAGGTGAGCAGCCTCCCGGCCTCGCCGTCGATGTCGCCCGGATCGTCCACCAGCTTGCGGCCTTCGAGATATGCCGAGAGCGCCTCGTCGCGTTTTCCGGCAAAGCGCAAGGCCGCCACCCGCCAGCGGGCCGCCTCGCGAATGGGCTCCTTCGCTTCCGGATCATCCACCACGCTGCGAGAGAGGCGCAACAATTCGGTGTAACGTTCGGCCGCCACGGCGTATTCCTTGCTGCGGTACCAGGCTGCGCCGGCATTCCGCAACACCCCCAGGCGCCAAATAACGGAAAGACCTGACGAGGCCTCCAGTGCCGCGTCGTATGCCTTGGCCGCGGCCGGAAACTCGCCCGCGTCAAAAAACGCCCTGCCCTGCAAACTCAATACGTCGGCCGAACGCGGCAGGCCGGAAAGCAAGCCCAGCGCCGCCCGGTACTCCCCCTGCTTCACCTGCCCGCGAGCCTTTTCGAGCACCGTTTTGGCATCGGTTAGCCACGGGTCTTCTGGCAGACCGGACTCGCGCCGGTACCGCATCTCCGTAACCCGCCGCAACGAGGTTCCGATCGCCTGGTCGTAGAAATCCAGCAGGTTGTCGCGGCTCTGGTCGGCGGGCGCACGTCCCGTGAACAGCTCATAATCCTTTCCGGCGATCTGGGCCCTCAGTTCGAGCTTTCCGATGCGGCTGCCGGAGGCTTGAGTCTCCAGGCGGCCGTGCAGGCGGTAGACGGCCTGCGCCGCCTTCGAGCGGTCCCGCACGGGCCGCAAATCTTCCGAGTCCGCGAGCCGGTGGTCGATGAATTCCTCCAGGAAACGGACCGCCCGGGGGGCCGGATTGTTCTCGGCATTCGTGGTGATCGGACCGACCACGACCAGGGCGCGGTCGCTCAGCTCCTCCTCCAGCCGGAAAGCGATGGCATCGCCCATCTGCCGGAAACGGTCCAGGGCTTCCGGCGCGAAAAACGGAACCGTCTCTTGAATCAAACGCTCCGCCCGGCAGTTCGTCACACGTTCCAGGGAGTAGATCAGGCTGTACTCTTGCGCTCTGCCGCCTTGAGACCGCGTTTCGATCGTCCCACTGATGAGGAAATGGGTCGGAACGTCCTGAGCGCCGGCGGACCCTTCTTGCGCGGCAGCCGTCTGTTGGATCCCGGTTCGCCGGCAGGGAGCTTCCTCGGCGGTGCGGAGGTTTTGCGACAAATTCAGCTCGGCCAGACGCAGCCGCACGGTCATGGCGGCGTATCCAGCCAGGTCGCCGAACTCGGACGTCCCGGCCTGCTGGAACGGCAACAGGTACGCGGCTCTGCGTGCTCGCGGGGGTTCCGCCCCCGCGCTCATGGCCGCGCAGAGGATGAAGCTGATGAGGGCACCACGTTGTCGCTTGAATCCACCACGCATGGTCTTCCTCGATGGCACCGTTCGTCGTGATCCCGGAGCGCCTTGGGAAATTTCTCACGCACTGCTTCGGCCAGACATTCCACTCTGCTCTCCGCCTCGCATTTGAACCTGCTGATGCGGCCGGGATGCTCCCGGCAGCTCACGCGCAGGAAAAGCACGGTAGAGATACCTTCGCCTTTGGGCTCAATCGTGACGACCACCAGGTTCCGGTCTTTTTCGATAGCCTCGTCCAACTCCTCCTGGCTTTTTACCGGCCGGCGCCAGCGGTCGCTGCCCAGGCGGGTCCGCATGGTGTCCAAGTGGCCGGGTTCCGGCCCTCCCTTGCCGTAGTAAAAGAATGCGGCTGCACAGTAGCCGCTCCGCGCGACCGGCTGGGCCAAACTCTGCCCGCCCCGGTTCAGGCAGGGTATGGCTACAAACGCCACCGCCATGGCGTACAGCGCGCGTGACAAGCCGCTCATTGGCAGCCCCCCAATCCTTCCACGCGCGTGGTTTCCCCGTATACCGCATCCACTCGCCTGGGGGCTTTACACTCCTTCCCGGATGCCGCCACGGGCGCTGCCTCGTAGTGGCCGATGGGCAACATAACCAGCCGCGAATCGAGGCCGTTCATCGCTATTTCAACCGTGGTCCGGTCGGCCTTCACCAGGTCGGTCCGCTCCAGGACATCGTCGTAGAACTCGCCGCTGAGCTTCCGGATCCGCAGAGTCGCATCGGGTTCGGCCAGGAATCGTACCGCGGTGAGCAGCCCCCAATCCGGGTGGGCCTTGCCGGAAGCGGCGCGCAATACCTGCCACGGCCCGAAGCGGAATTTCCTCTCCTTCGTCCTTCTCTCTTCGGGGGGAGCCAGTTCCTCGGAGAACGGGGGGAGCAGAGTGATGTCATGACCTCCACATGCCACCCAGATGCGCACTCCTTTCCTTTGTGGCTTACCGTCGATCATCACCCCGACACTGTCGGGCCGGATCACCGGGCGCAACGGGAAAACCGGCAGGTTCAGGAAAATCAGGACGGCCAACAACCCCAGTTGGAGGCCGTGAAATCGCTTCAGGCGGCTCACCAACAGCAATCGCTCCCGGAACCAGGCGAGGTAGATGACAAATAGGCTCCCCAGCAGCGCGGGCAGCAACTTCTCCGCCAGCTCCACAGCCGGGCCGGAAAATAGTCCGCGGGGCAGGCGCGAAAGGATGAGGATTACGTTTCCGCAGAAGACCAGTAGCCAGAACGCTTCCCTCCACGATGGCTGCTCTGCGGGCGGCGGGGGGACGGCGGGTCTGCCCAGTTCCTCACGGATCAGGGCCCGGACTGCCTCAGCCAGGCGCTCGGATTGACCCGCGGGGCCGTCTGACGGCGCTTTTTGAGCTCGGTCCGCAGCCATGCGGCCTCCCAAGCCTGAGCGTCACCGATCAGAGTATAGCACACGAAAATCCTGGAATAAACAGTAATTTAAGCGAGATACGCGGATACTGCTTTGGAAACGAGACTGGCCTCAGTCCCGCCGCTTGAGCGTCGGTCGCTCGTCCGAATCCGGTTTCGCGGTTCCGTCGCTCCCGCTATCCGGCGAGCCGCTGCCGGGATTGCGCTTCAGCGTGGGCCGCTCGGCATCCTTGCCCTCGTTCACTTTCTTGGTGCGGTTCTCCAGCTTCGCCAGGCGTTCTTTGGCGTTCATGAACTCGGAGGTGTTCAGGACGTACTCCGGCTTGGCTTTGAGAATTTCCTGGATATTCTTCTGAGCCGCCTTGATCCGATCGTCCGTCATGGGATGGGTCGAAAACACCTTGGAAAGTGTGCCCGGCTTGGTCTTCTCCAGCGACTGGATCTTCTCGAAAAAGTCCACAAACGCCGTCGGATCGTAGCCTGCTTTGTACATGTACTCCAGCCCCAGCATGTCCGCCTCCGACTCGAACGCCCGCGAGAACGTGAGGAAACCCAGCGGAATCGCCAATCCGGCGCCCTGATAAATGGCATACCCGGTCCACCCGCCCATGAAAATCAGGGGCAGCGAGGCATAGTTGATGATGGCCCCGCGGGTGGCCTGGCGGGTGCCGTGCCGGGCGGCCACGTGGGCGATCTCGTGCGCCATCACACCGGCCAGTTCCGCTTCGTTGTCCGCGTCCAGAATCAAACCGGAATTCACAAAAAAGAATCCCCCTGGAAGGGCAAAGGCATTCACCTCTTGCGCTTCGAGCACCTTGATGGTGAACGGGACTTTCGCGTCCGAGTTCCGCACCAGGTTCTGCCCCAAGCGGTTCACGTACTCGGCGATCACCGGATCTTGGATGATCTTGGCCTCGCGCTCCACTTCCTGGGCCATCTGTTTGCCGAGCGCAATCTCCTTCTCCAGCGAGTAGAAGTTGACCCCTTTACCGACGTCCCGGTTTCCGATTTCGTCCGGATCTTTCTTTTTGTCCTTGGCCGCCGCGAGAGAAGCGCCCAGGCTTAGGGCCACCAGGATCCCGGTGGTTGCCTTCCAAGATTTGATAGACATTCCGGTTCTCCTTGTCGGGAAGACAGTCTATTCAGCCTATAATAACTCTAGCGCCGGCAAGAATCCATACCGCTGCCACGGTAGATCACCGGAAAACCCGCGGTACCCCCCGAAGCCCCGAAAATCACTCGGTCACGTCGCGAATAGAATAAGAAGCGGATGTCGACGTTGCACAACGTCCGGCTGGCCTGCCGGTTCTTTCGGCGTGCCCCCCTTCTCAGCGGAACCGCTTTGCTGTCGATCGGGCTCAGCGTGGCCGCGACCGCGGTGGTTTTCGCAGCTATCAAGTCCGTGCTCCTGGATCCGCTGCCCTATGCCCACCCCGGAGAACTCGTGCAGTGGCGCAGCGAGTTTCCCAAAATGCAGCAGCAGTCTCACGGCGACTGGGTTGTGTGGAATGACGTCCGTGAACTGGGCCGAAGGGTGCGCACCCTGGGACACTTGGGCGTGTACGGCAACGCGGTCCTCGACCTTGCGGGCGACGCGAACACCACTCCCGAAGCTCTTTATGGGGTGCGGATGAACGCGGACCTGTTCCCGGTGCTCGGCGTTTCCCCCATGCTCGGGCGCAATGTTCTTCCCGAGGAGAACCAGCCCGGCCACCCGGACGTGCTCATTCTGAGCTACGGACTCTGGAAGCGCCGGTTTCACTCGGATCACTCTGTGGTGGGCCGAACCGTCAGCGTGAACGGGCATGGGTGCCTGGTGATCGGCGTGATGCCGGCGGATTTCGATTTTCCGATGCGCAGGGAGGCCGCGCACACACCGTCCCCCTACGTGGAATTTTGGGCAGCGCCGTTTATTCCGGCGGCCAACCCGAACGCCGGACTGGGCGCGATTGCCAGGCTTTTCCCGGACGTCTCGCTCGTTCGGGCGCGGCAGGAGTTGGCCGCCATCAGCCGCGCTCTGGCACACGATTTCCCGGCTACGAATCGCGATCGCCTGCTGACCGTAAACCTGTTGCGCGATCGAACGGTCGGGCTTGCCGGCAAGCGTCTCTGGCTCCTGATGGCGGCGGCGGCCCTCTTCATGCTGATCGGCTGCGCGAATGTCGCCAACCTGCTGCTCGCGCGGGGGCTGGAGCGCCGGCAGGAGATCGCGGTCAGACTGGCGGTCGGAGCGAGGTACGCGGACATCGTTTGGCAGTTGCTCACGGAAAGCTGCGTGCTAGCTTTTCTAGGTGGTTTGGGAGGATATGTCCTGGCAGCGGCGGCCTGGAAGATCTTGCCGGCGGTTGCGCCTGTGAATGTTCCCCGGCTGGCCGCCGCGCGCGCCGGCACCGCCGTCCTGGGATTCGCGCTGGGAGTGGCCGCCGTCAACGGCATCCTCTTCGGAATCGCCCCCGCACTGCGCATGGCCGGATGGAATCGCATTGCCTGGAGCAGTTTCGGCTCGCGCGGCGCCGCCGCGGGCAGGCACGACCGCGTCCGCTCTTCCCTGGTCGCGGGGGAGGTGGCGCTGTCGGTTCTCCTGGTCGTGATCAGCGGGCAGGTCGTGGCAAGTTTCACCCGGCTACTCGCCATCGATCCCGGTTTCCAGGCGGATCGCATTCTAGCCTCCGTAGTGCTTCCCGCTCCCGAGCGGTACCGGTCTCCGGAACAGCGGGCCCTGTTCTACCAGCGGATTCTCGATGCTGTTCGTGTGCTCCCCGGAGTGGAAAGCGCCGGAACCGTGGACGCCCTGCCCTTCAGCGGAGAAAATCACGGCGGATTTGTCAGCGCTGGCGAGGCTCCGGCTGAAGGGCCGCTGCTGGCGGAAATCGACGTGGCCGGCGGCGAATATCTGCAAACCATGGGAGTCCGTCTGGCCGAGGGCCGCTGGTTCCGTAGAGAAGAAATGAGCGCATCTAACGATTCCGCCATCGTGAACACATTTGTCGCGCGCCATTTGTGGCCGGGCACAAGCGCCGTTGGGCAGCGGATCTGCGTCGGCTGCACGCCGGAGAATCCCCGCAATTGGAAGCGCGTGATCGGAGTGGTGTCCGGCACGAGCCATGCCGCTCTCGATGAACCCGAGAAAGGCAATGTCTACCTGGCCGCGGGAGCCATGCGGAACGCGGCATTCCTCGTCATTCGAACGGAGCGGACCGGGGCAGAGATGCAGAAAACCGTAAGACGCGCCATCGCCGCCATCGATCCCAACCAGCCCGTGTTGCTGAGTGCGTCGATGCGCGATCTGATCGCGGATTCCCTGGCGGATCGGCGTTTCCTCATGATCCTGCTGGCCGTCACCGGCGGCCTTGCACTCCTGATATCAGCGGCCGGTGTCTATGGTGTTATTGCGTACACCACGTCTCGCCGAACGCAGGAGATTGGTATCCGTATGGCCGTAGGAGCGACGCCGGGAGACATCTTTTCGCTGATCTTCGGGCAAGGCTTCCTCGCGGTCGGCATCGGGCTCGCACTGGGGCTCGGCGCCGCACGGGTCTCCCAACTATTCCTGCGAAGTGCGCTACCCGGCCTCGAACCTGCCCACCCTGCTTCCGTGTGGATCCCCGCCGCGCTCGTGACCGCGGCCGCGGCAATGGCGTGCTGGATCCCGGCCCGGCGCGCCACCAGAACAGACCCGATGTCCGCGCTGCGGCACGACTGAGCTCCGCCGGTCCCCTGCCTACGGCTGCGAGAATCTGCCGTAGTAGCCTGTGATGGCAGCCTCTTCGCGTATCCAGCGAATCCCCAGGTCCGTGCCAGCGGATTCCGTGTGCAGCGTGGTTCCGAGCGTGGCGGACGTGAGTTTCGTGAGCGGATCAAAGAGCAGGAATGCCCAGGACTCCGTTTCTTCGGCGGGGTTGGCGCGGCGCATCCGGAGGGTCAGCAAATCCCCAACTCGCAGGCTGGCCGAATCCGCATCCAGCGCGAACTCGATTGGCGCGGCGCGAACCGAGAGCACCTGGCCCAACAGATCGCCGTACCGCGAGCGCAGCCATGCCAGCCCCACTTCCCGCTGCAAGGCGGGCGCGCCCGAGTCCGCGAACAAGACCGAACGCCGCAGCGTAGCGGCATCACTCAATGTGAACTTGCCCGCCAGCACGGCTGCCAAGCGCAGTCCCGCGAGGCTCACCTTTTGGTATTGGCCGGATTCAATGTTCCAGGCCACCACCGCCTCCCGACCGAGACTGGCGTACTCACTGGAAAATTCACAAGGGCAGCCATAGACCCGGCTCGACCGGTCTTCGAGGTACTGGCCTGTGACCGGGCTGTCCTGACCTGCGCACGCCACACCGGCGCACAGAATCGTCAGGAGAATCCGACAGCGCATGGCACTCACCTCCACCTGACAATCTAGCACTTCGAGATCCTGAATTCGAGAATCTGAGTTGTGCATAATCGGACCATGCGGTGGATTGCTTGTGCCTTGGTTTTCGCGCTGCCGGCCGCCGGCCAACTGGAGCGCGTAGTGCCCGCCATCAACCAGATTGACCGAACCGTGCCGCCCGGCCAGCAGCCATATGAAATGACCTGGACCCAGCGCGAGGAGAACCCGCACACGCTGGTGGATTTCGAGGACCTCGCAGGCTGGCGCCTGGAACTCTATTCGGGCGCGACCGGCGAGCTGCGCCGCAGCCAGCAGGAGCAGATGTGGGGCCAGTATGTCGCCGAGATCCGCTACGCCGGGGGGCGCGAGGGCAGCCGCGTGGTGGCGCGTCCACCCAGCCCCATCCCGATTCCCGGCCGGTTTGATTCAGTCGAACTGTGGGTTTTCGGCGACCGCCTGCAACGGTCTCCGACCGGCACGACCATTGCCACGGGGCCGGGCGTCGCGACCCTGGCCATCCTGGTACAGGATGCGCGCGGCCGCGAATGGCGCATTCCGGTCACCGACATGCGCTGGCAGGGATGGTGGCTCGTCCACCGCAAAACACCGCGCGAAATCCTAAAGGAAATCACGTGGCCCGCGCGCTTTTCCGGCATCGAAGCCGCGGCCAGGCCCGAGTCCGGCCGGCGCTACCTGTTCTGCGATTCTCTGGCCTTTGAAGTGGAAAAACTCGGACCGCTCAAGCTGCGGCCGCAGCCCAAGCGCAACCTACAGCCCTTCCGCGGGCAGATTGCGGGCTTGAACACCGGCCCGGGAATCCTTCCCTTCCCCACACGCGAGGAGACCATCCTTCCCTCCAATTTCGAAAAGCAGTTTCACGTCTCGGTGCGCGAAGCCGGCCCGGGGCAATTCGAACTGGCCTACCAGGGGCGCGATGCAGCGGTTGTCTATGAGTATCGTCCGCGCGAAGGAGTCCTCGGCGAGATCGCCTGCCGGGTGAGCGGAGGTCCGCGCTTCCGGCCACTCGAGGGAGGCGGCCTCCGTTTCGAGGACACACCGCCAGGGCAGGTCGCCGCCGGGACACTCATCTCCGCGGGGCGGAAGGGGAATCTCATCGCAGCGAAATTCCATCACGGATCGCAGGTCTTCGAGTATCAGCTTCAGTTGTGGCAGAAGTCGCTGGTGCTGGATGTCTGGTGCGATGGCGGGCGCGCCGTGGAACTGGTCTACGGGCGAGTCGCGGGAATCCGCGATCCCCGGCTGATCACGGTGCCCTATGTCACCTACAGCCACTTCAATCCGCGCGTACTCCTTTCCGGACCGGAGTCCGGGCCCGTGTTCACCTCGATCTGGTTCGACTGGTACCGCTCCAACGCCTCCGAGCCCTTCTTCGTCAGGGAGCCCCGAGTGACCGCCGATACCGCCGAGATCAACGGCGGGCTGCGCTACATCGCCAAGACCGACGGTAAGCGGAACAACCTCTACGAGCGCCTCTTCATCACCAGTTCGCCGGTCTACGAAGAGACGCTCCCGACTGTACCGAACCCGCCCTCGCTGCGGCAGGCGGAAGGCAAACAGGTGGTCTGGACAGTGGCCAAACCGGAAACTTTTGTCAAGGATCACCAGCGCTGCCTGCGCATACGCTCGTACGGGCTCGACAAGATCATGCAGCATAGCCACGAGGTAACCTGGCGCGACCACAACGACAGCTACACCATGCGCCTGCATGCCGCGCCGCAGAAGGGCGGCGACCGGATGCTGGCCTGGTACGTCAAGGTCCAGAACGACATGGGCTGGCTGCAGGGAGTCTACACGAACTACTGTGACTTCGCGCCCGTAAACAGCAACTGGAACCCCGATTTTGTCCAACGCATGCCGGATGGCGAGTGGCGCCGCGCATGGTTCCGCACTTATGCCCTGAAGCCCGCCAAGGCGGTCGAGATGGACGAGTATTATGCGCGGAGCATCAAGGAGCGCTACGGCGTCCGCATGTCTTACACGGACGTCCACACCGATAATCCGCCGCCATGGGAGTATTGCGACTACGATGCGCGCGTGCCCGGAGGCGGCACGTTTGCCGCAACGTTTTACGCCTACGGCCAACTGCTGCTCAACGACCAGAAGGTGTACGGTCCAACGCAGTCCGAGAGCACCTTCCAGTGGCTGTTCGCGGGACTGCAATCCGGCGGCTACGGCTGGGTCTACACGGACGTGAACCTGATGACTCACCCACTGGACGTGTCGTTCCGCATTCACAAGCTCAATCCGCTGGAATGCGATTACGGCATGGGAGCCACCGATTACTATCTGAGCAGGCTGGACAAAGACTGGAAGACGTCACCCAGGCGGCGCGAGTACGTAGACCTGTTTCTGGCCACGACCATCGCTTACGGGAACATGGGCTGGCTGGTCGATGACTGGGGGCTGGACGACCCGTTCGGCGTCGAAGTGATAGCCAGGTCCTACTACATGCTGCAGCAGATTCAGCAGCAGTACGCCTTCCAACGGCCTGCACGGATCGAGTACGCGGATCGCGCCGGCCGATGGGAGACCCCCAGCCAAGCGCACGCCAGCGGCGCGATCGCCGATTCCCGACTGCATGTGGAGTACGAAAACGGGACGCACCTCTAAGTCAACCGGTCTGCCTCCGGGGACTGGACCGTGAGAGACGCGCGTGGAGCCGCGGTTGTGCTGCCGCCTTCCGGCTGGCTGGGCTTCTCCCGGAACGGAGTTTACGAGTTCTCAGCCCTGGACGGGAGCCGGCGGATCGATTACGTCAAAGGGCCCGAGTTCGAGTTCCTCGACGGCCGGGGAGAGTGGACCGAGCAGGGCGGACTGGCCTGTACGGGCAGTGTCGCGCGGCGCACCCGCGCGAGCGGCGCCATCGAACTGATCGATATCTACGGCAACAACCGCATCGCCTTCCGTGGCCCCGCGGCGGGCACGCTCACGGCGTTCGACAGCGGGGGGAAGAGGATCGGCGTGGTCGCGGCCGCATCGCCGCGTCCGGGTTGGCGTGAATTCAAACCCGTCCCGAACGGCCGGTCGTACGTTTCGTCCGCCCTCCGGCCGAGCAACTCGAACTAGCCGTCCACCCTCAAAAAAATCCTTGCCTCCTTCCGGCCGTGAATGGTATGATCCCTCACATTCGCCGGACCCAGGCTGTTCGGCTGGAGGGTGTGACCCATGTCCATCGGGGATCGCTTCGTGCTAGGCTTCCACGTCGCAGCTTTGCTGCTCCTGACCTCGTGCGCCGCGTTCGCGCAGTCCGAGCGCGGCACCATCACTGGCACCATCCTGGATTCGTCCGGGGCGGTGGTCCCGGGCGCAAGAGTTACCGTGACCCATGTGGCTACCAATTCCGCCACGCAGGTGGTGAGCGCCGAATCTGGTGACTATACCGCGGTGAACCTGCCAGTGGGCCAGTACTCGCTGCGTGTCGAAAAGGAAGGCTTCCGCGCGGCCGTGCAGTCCGGCATAGCCCTGAACGCGGCCTCCACGGCGCGTGTGGATGTGACATTGGAAGTCGGCGCCGCCCAGCAAACCGTCGAAATCCAGGCTTACGTCCAGCAACTGCAGACCACGGACGCCAAGACCAGCGTCACTATTACCAACAAGCTGGTCGACGAGCTGCCCCTTGTGGTGGGTGGCGCGCTGCGCAGCCCCTTTGACCTCGCGCAGTTGACCCCCGAAGCCAAGAACTACGGCGATCAGGGCTTCTCCATCGGTGGCGGGCAGGCCTCCAGCTTCGGTGTCACGCTCGACGGCATCTCCGCGGCCACCACCCGCGCGCTGCAGACCTCGTGGATCGCCTACAACTCCCCCTCCGTGGAAGCCATTACCGAGTTCACCGTGGATTCGAACGGCTTTAAGGCCGAGTTCGGCCACGCCGCCGGCGGCATCATGACTTTCTCCTCCAAGTCCGGCACCAACGAGTTCCATGGCTCGGCTTACGAGTTTCTCCGCAACAATGCCTTGGACTCCCGCAACTTCTTCGAGAAGAAGCATGGCATCTATAAGCAGAACGACTTCGGCGTCAGCGCCGGCGGTCCCATCGTCATCCCCAAAATCCTGAACGGCAAGGATCGCTCCTTCTTCTTCGCGTCCTATGAAGGCTTCCGCAATCGCGCCGGCGCTACCACCACCACCGCCACCGTGCCCACACCCGAGATGTACAACGGGGATTTCAGTAAGTGGGTGGACGGCGGCGGCAATGTGATCCCCATCTACGACTACGCCACTCAAACCACCGACGCCTCGGGCAAAGTCACCCGCCAGCCTTTCCCCAATAACCAGATCCCCCAGAACCGCTTCGATCCGCTGGCCCAAAAGCTGATCGGCGTCTATCAGTCCGGCGCCGGCGGCAAGCTCATGCCCAACACTGGCGCCATACCGGGCACCAGCGCCTACGTGCGCGCCAATTACCTCATCACCCAGGGCCTGCAGCTCAATCCCTGGGATAAGTTCAGCGTCAAGGGCGACCACATCTTCTCCGAGAGAGACCGCATCTCGGGGTATTACGGGCGCAACCGCATCTACCTCAAGCCCGGCCCCAACGGCCCCGCCACCCTGCCCGGCTACTACACCACGTACAACGATGCCGGCGATTTCAGCGATGTCTTCCGCATGAGCTGGGACCACACCTTCCGTCCCAACCTGCTGAATCACTTCTACGCCGGCGGCAACAACTGGCGCGAGGATCACAAGAGCCCCAACAACTACCTGGCGCCCTGGGGCAACAAGTTCTGCATGCCCAACGTCCCCATCTGCGACAGCAACCTCTCGGCCGTGGATTTCGGCGGCCAGTTCTCCACCTGGGGAGGCACCTCCGATAACGGCTCGGAAAACACCGTCTACGGCTTCAACGACGACGTGAGCTGGATCCGCGGCAAGCACTCCATCAAGTTCGGTGGCATGTACCAGCGCAACCACTACAACGGCTTCGGCCAGCAGTGGGACGCCGGATACACCAGCTTCAGCTACACCGAAACCGGCGTGCCCGGCGGAACCAATCCCAACCTCGGCGGCAACTCCTTCGCCTCCTTCTTGCTGGGCTACGCCGACTCCTGGCAGATCCACACCGTCCGCTTCATCGGCCAGGAGTGGCCGTATTTCTCGGGCTATTTCCAGGATGACTACCGCATCAGCCCCAAGCTGACCGTGAATGTCGGCATCCGTTGGGAAACCTCGCTGCCGCCCGTGGAGGCCAAGGATCGCTTCACGGACCTTGGCCCTACCACGCCGAACCCCGGCGCCGGCGGGCGTCCCGGGGCGCTGTTGTTTGCCGGCACGGGACAGGGCCGTGTGGGCTCTCGTTCCCTGGCCGATAGCTACTGGAAAGCCGTTGGTCCCCACGTCGGTTTCGCATACAGCCTGAACAACAAAACCGTGATCCGCGCCAACTACTCGCGCTCTTTCGGCGCCATCACCACGGTCACCGGCTCCACCCACTACCTCGGCTTCGTGCAGATCGCCGGCTACGGATCGAGTAACGGCGGTATCACTCCCACGTTCTTCTACAAAGACGGCATGCCATTCTGGGCCAAGCCGCCCTTCATCGATCCCTCCTTTGCCAACGGCAACAGCCCTTCCTGGTGGCAAGGCCAGGAGGCCACCCATCCGCCCACCAACGACGCCTGGACCCTCTCGATCCAGCGTGAGCTCCCCGGCAATCTGCTGCTCGAAAGCGCCTACAACGGCGTGGTCGGCTCCCACCTCCAGGCTGGTCTGCTCAACATCAACCAGATCCCGTATAGCGCCTTCCAGCAATACGGCCGCACTCTGTTGAACAGCGATATCAAGTCCGCCGCCGCGGTGGCCGCTGGCATCACCGATCCCTTCCCCGGCTTCAGCACTGCGCCCTATCTCAGCACTCACACCGTGGCCCAGTCGCTCCGCCCTTACCCGCAGTTCACCGGCATCGATACCGCCTCCGGCGGCGGCGATCACAGCGGCCATTCCTCCTATCACGCGGCCATGATCCGCCTCGAGAAGCGCTACGGCAACGGCCTCATCCTGCAAACGTCCTACGTCTTCTCAAAAATCCTCACCGACACCGATAACTACTGGCCCGGTTCCGCAGCTCTCGACCAGTACAACCGGCGCCTGGAAAAATCCATCGGGCAGTTCGATACCACCCACAATTTCAAGCTCGGCTGGGTCTACGAACTCCCCTTCGGCAAAGGCAAGCGCTTCCTCAACAGCGGCGTGGCCGCCGCCGTCCTGGGCAACTGGCGCGTCAGCAGCCTGCACTACTACGCCAGCGGGTTGCCCGTGAGCCTGGCCACCACCGTCAATTTCCCGGTCTTCAACGGCCGCAACGCCCCCACCATCAGCACTTACGACGGCTGGCGTGGGCCGGTGGCCGGCGGCAGCTTCGATCCGCAGACCGATCGCTTCTTCCAGCCGGCCTCCTTCTTCGGCCCGCAACCCACCGACC
Organism: Solibacteraceae bacterium; assembly: GCA_021324015.1. Taxonomy (GTDB): domain Bacteria; phylum Acidobacteriota; class Terriglobia; order Bryobacterales; family Bryobacteraceae; genus JAJPJX01. The sequence goes on from JAJPJX010000024.1 coordinate 18,025, forward strand.
GGCCCGGCAACGAGACTCGCTACAACCCCAAGCTGCGCCAATTTCCGAACTTCAACGAGAATTTCTCCCTGGGCAAGACCATTCCGATTAAGGAGCAGATCCGCATGGATTTCCGTGCCGAAGCGTTCAACGTCTTCAACCGCGTCCGCTTCGGCACCGGCCCCACTACCCTGCAGGACCCCAATCTCGGCAAGCTCACCGGCGCCGGCGACCTCCTCAACACACCCCGCCAGATGCAGTTTGCCCTGAAACTCTACTTTTAGAGCGTTACAGCATTTTCCAATCCAGAAATGAGCCTGAAATCGAGAATTGATTCCAATACGAGATGAGCCTGAAAACGGCTTTCGATTCCAATGCGGGATGAGCCCGAAATTTGA
>JAJPJX010000021.1 GCA_021324015.1 Solibacteraceae bacterium
CACCCGCCGCGATCTTCACGCCCTACTGACCAAGATCGCCGGCAAACGGCTGGCCGTTGCAGCCTGACGGAATACGTCACCGTAATTCCGAACGTGAGTACTAAGCCGCGTCGCATCCTTACAACTTTACGGGGCCTCTTCCGGGGTGGGCCGGTACGTCGCACTCGCCGTGTCGGTTTCCCATACCTTGACGGCTCCTATGTGAACCGGGACCTCCGCGTCAAGTCCTTTAGATAGTTCATCATAGAAGTATTTCGCCATGTTCTCCGCGGAGGGGTTCAGGACGTCGAACGGGGCCAGGTCGTTCAAGAACTGGTGGTCCAGGCGCTCCACCACCGCGCGCATCTGTTTCTTGATCAGGACGAAGTCCACCAGCAGCCCGGCCGCATCCAAACGCGGCCCTTGGAGCGTGACCTGCACCTTGTAGTTGTGGCCGTGCACGTTCTCGCACTTGCCGTGATAGTTGCGCAGTGCGTGCCCGGCCGCGAAGCTCTCCTCCACCGTCACTTCAAACATTGAAGAAACTCTCCACCTCGCGAATATCGGTTGTGAACCGGTAATTGGGCAGGCTGTCGAAGAAGACCTGCCCGTAGCGCTGCCGGGTCACGCGGTTGTCCAGTAGCACGAGGACCCCGCGGTCGGTCCGGCTGCGGATCAGGCGCCCGAACCCCTGCTTCAGGGCGATGGCCGCCTGGGGAATCTGGTATTCGTAAAACGGATTGCCGCCCTCCGAGCGGATGTTCCGGATGCGCGCCTCCACCACCGGGTCCGAAGGCACGGCGAACGGCAGCCGGTCGATAATCACGCAACTCAACTGCTCGCCCGGAACGTCCACTCCCTGCCAGAACGAGGAGGTGGCGAACAGCACGCAATGCGGCGTGCTGCGGAACTCCTCCAGCAGCGCGCTGCGCGGTCCGGTCCCCTGGAGCAGGGTAGGGAAGTCCACCGCCAGCGACACCCGGTCGTGGATCAGGCGCATCTGCTGGTAGCTGGTGAACAGCACAAACGCCCGGCCGCGGGAGTGTTGCAGGATGCGGATCACTTCGTCGGCGGCGAAGCGCACGAAGGCCTGGTCGCGCGGGTCCGGCAGGTGCGGCGGCACGTAGAGCAGCGCCTGAGTCGGATAATCGAAGTGCCCCGGCACGATCAGCGTGCGCGCCCCCCGCAGCCCCAGCCGCCGCTCGATGAACTCGAAGGTGCCGCCCACCGCCAGGGTGGCCGACGTGAGGACCACCGTGTTCACCTGGTCGAACAGGCGCTCCGCCAGAATGCCGGAGACGTCGATAGGCGTGGCCTGCAAAAAGCACCCCCGCCCGCGCCGCTCGATCCAGTACACGTACGCCGGGTCGTCGCTCTCCAGCAGAAACTGCAAAGCGCCCGCGAGTTCCTTCGTGCGCCGGAGCAGCGGCTGCACCTCCTCGGGCGGCTGGCTCAGGGTCTTCAGGTGCGAGCCGGTCAGCTCCAGCCCGGCCAGCAGGTCCTGGTAGAGTTCCTGGTGCCGCTCCACGAAGGCCGCCCGCCCGGAAAATCCAACCCGGCCGTCTCCGGCCCCGAACAGGGCGAAGAACCGCACTGTCAGATCATCCAGGCGGTCCAGAATGCGGTCCAGTTCCGCGGTGCCGAACTTCTTCTGCCGCGCTACCGCCGCGATATCCCGCCGCAGTTCCTGGAAGCGGTAGTTGCTCAGCGCAACGCCGAAGTACTGCCCGGCCACGTCCTCCAGTTCGTGCGCCTCGTCGAAGACCACCGCGTGATACTCCGGCAGGATGCCCATTTCCACATCTTCGTTGCCCTTGATCGCCAGATCGGCGAAAAACAGGTGGTGGTTGACGATGATGATGTCGCTTTCCTGGGCGCGCTGGTGCATCAGCGTGATGAAGCAGCGCTCGAACTGCGGGCACTTCGTCCCCGTGCAGAGCTCGCGCCGCGCGTCCACCTTGGCCCACGCGGTGCTCGCCTCCGGCAGCTTGCGGATTTCCGCCCGGTCGCCGATCTCCGTGTGTTTCTCCCACTCGCGGATGATCTCGAAATCCGCCACTTCCTCCAGGCCGCTGAGAATGGGCTCGCGCTCCGCGTCGTAGATCTTCTGGCGGCAGGCGTAATTGCTGCGGCCCTTCATGTAGCTCACCCGCAAGGGCCGCGCGAAATGCTGCTGCAAAAACGGCACGTCCTTGAAGAAAAGCTGCTCTTGCAGGTTTTTCGTCCCGGTGGAGACCACGATGCGCTTGCCCGAAAGGATGGCCGGCACCAGGTAGGCCAGCGTCTTGCCGGTGCCCGTCCCGGCTTCCACCACCAGGTGGCGCTTCCCGGCCAGCGCCGCCTCCACGGCCTCCGCCATCTCCACCTGTCCGGGCCGGTATTCGTACTGCGGGTGCCACTTGGAAAGCGTGCCGTGCCGCGAAAAAAACTGTTTGGCGGTGGGCGCCGCTTTCGCCTGCGTGGTCATGGGGACACTTCGATTGTAGCTTGCGAGGCCAGCCACTCCGCGATGCGCCGCTTCAGTTCCGCTGCCCGCCGGGGATCCCGCCCGCTGGTCGAAATCGCGATCTGCACCGCCCCGCGGCGCACGCGCGCCGGCACCAGGAAGCCGCACTCGGCGGGCGCGTCGGCCACGTTCGCCGGAATGCCTTGCCGCCGCGCGGCTTCCCCCACGGCGCGGTTCACGGCGCGGTCGTCGGTGGCGGTGAACACCAAAGCGGCGCCGCGCAGGTCCGAAGCCCGGAACTTGCGCCGCCGTAGTTCCACCGCCATCTGCTCGAAGGCCGCCTCCCAGCGGGGAGCCACCACCGTGACGCGCGCGCCCGCTTCCACGAGTCCCCTGGTCTTGCGCAGGGCCACTTTCCCCGCGCCCACCACCAGCACGCGCTTGCCGTCGAGGTCCAAAAACACGGGGTAGTACAGAGGGCGGGTCATGGGCGGATGCTATCATGATAAGAAATGTCGCAGGACGCTCCCACGGTGGTCATCGTGGGCAGGCCCAACGTTGGGAAATCCACCCTTTTTAATCGGATCACGGGGCAAAGGCGCGCCATTGTGGGCGATGAGCCCGGCATCACGCGCGACCGGATCCACGGGACTGCCCGGTATCTCGGCCGCTATTTCCAGTTGATCGACACCGGCGGCGTCGTCGTGGACGACGCCGAGTACATCCCCGCGCAGATCCTCAAGCAGGCCCGCGTGGCGCTGGACCGCTCCGCGCACATCATTCTGCTGGTGGACGGCCGCAGCGAGATCACCGCGCCGGACCGCGACCTGGCCCGGATGCTCCTGCGCCTGGGCAAGCCCGTCTCGCTGGCCGTCAACAAGATCGATACCGCCGCGCGCGAATCGCTGGCGCACGATTTCTACAGCCTGGGCATCCGCGATATCTTTCCGGTCTCCGCCGAGCACGGCGTGGGCGTGGACGCGCTGCTCGAGCACGTCACGGCGGGCTTTCCCGCCGCCGAGCCGGAAGCCCGGGCCGAGTCCATCAAGGTGGCTATCATCGGCCGGCCCAACGTGGGCAAATCCACCCTGCTCAACTCCCTGCTCGGCGAAGAGCGGGCCATCGTCTCGCCCATCGCCGGCACCACGCGCGACACCGTGGACGAGCACATCACCGTCGGCGAAACGGAATACGTCTTCATGGACACGGCCGGCATCCGGCGCAAGGGCAAGACCCGGCTGATGGCCGAGAAGCTGAGCGTGGTGATGGCCCGCCGGCACATCCGCCTGGCCGACGTGGTCCTGTTGGTGGTGGACGCCGCCGAAGGCGTGCTGGGCCTCGATGCCACCATCGCGGGCTATGCCCACGAAGGCGGCCGCTGCCTGATCGTGTGCGTCAACAAGTGGGACCAGGTGAAGGGCACGGCCCGCGGCGCCTTCGAGCGCGGCCTGCGAGATCACCTGAAGTTCCTGGACTACGCCCCCGTGGCGTTTCTTTCCGCTAAGACCGGCGCGGGCGTCCAGGCGCTGTTTCCGCTGATCCGCGAGGTTTACGAGGCGGCCTCCGTGCGCATCTCGACCGGAGAGCTGAACCGCTTCGTCGAAGGCCTGCGCTTCGAGGAGCGCAAGATCTTCTACATCACCCAGCCCGCCGTGCGCCCGCCCACCTTCGTGCTGTTCACCAACCGCGAAGAGCCCCTGCACTTCTCCCACGAGCGCTACCTGGTGAACCAGCTCCGCCGCCGCTTCGGCTTCCGCGGCACCCCCGTCGTGCTGAAGAACAAATCCAGAAAGAGCGCCTGAGCCACCGGGCCGCGACCGTCCGATACCTTTGTTATTCCACAGGGGCGAGTTTCACGCCGGCTTTCTCGGCAGCGCGCCGCAGGGCGTGATCCGTCGTCGCGAGAGCGAGGTTGCGGCGAACCGCGAGTTCCAGGTAGGCTGCATCGTAGCTCGTGAGTTCGTATGTGCGCGCTAAATCCGGCAAGGCGAGAATGAGTGCCGGATCGGGTTCGTCGGCCCAAATAGGCAGCCGCCGAATTCGAACCAGGTATCCGGTCACTTGTTCGAAGGTGATCCGTCGACGGCGGTAAGCGACCGTCAAACCGTTTCCGACTTCGTAAAACCAGAGGAGGGGAACAATGGCTCTGTCTCTGGCCAGTCGCTCAAGAACCGCAAGACTGTAGCCACGATCCGTTTCGTCTTCGAGGAACCACTGAAGTGCGAGCGAAGCGTCGATGACGAGATCGCTCACACGCGATGGCCTTCGTGAATCAGATCCTTGACCGAGAGGCCGTCTTCCAACCTCGCGCGGTTTTGTTTGACGAACTCCAGCATGTCCTCGACGGCTTCGCGCTGCGCTGGACTGGCGCTGCCCGACTCTCGTTGCGCGAAGGCCCTCAGCGCACGCTCGATCAGCTCCTCGGCCGAATGGAAGCGTCCCTGCGCCAACTGCTGGTTGACCAACTCTTCGCTTTGGGGGCTCAAACGAACGTTCATTTCGCCCTCTCCCTACGATTATAGCTGCCACCTTTGAGGCGCTGAACTGCTGCCGTCAGGAAGCGGTGGCTGGCTTCGGCTCCAAACCCGCCTTGGCCAGCACGGCGTAGACCACAAACCCGGTGAGAAAGCTGTAGAGCACGGCCGGCTGCACGTAGGGTTTCATCTCCGCGGGAATGGGCAGAAACGGCAGAATCCCCACCACGAAACCCACCGCCCAGGCCGCGTATCCCGCGATATTAACCCCTTCGCGCGGCCCGGCCCAGCGCTTTCCGGAGAGCAGATAATCGGCCGCGATGGCGCCGCAAATCGGGCCGAAGGAGGCGCCCACGATGGTGAAAAAGCCGATCAGGTCCGCGGCTACTCCCACGACCGCCAGCACGATCGCGATGCTGGCCGCGATCATGCTCGAAAGCATGCGCGAGACGCGCGGAATCATGGTGGCGAAGCTGTTGCCCACGATGAACGAGCAGAAGCACGCGCCCGGGATGGAAGCCAGCGCGAACAGAAAGAACATGGCCGTGGCCAGCACCCCGCCGATGCCGCCGATGACCGCGTCGTAGCTGTAGGACTGCAAGTGGAAAAGCTGCCGGCCGCCGGCCACCGAGACCAGCGGCAGCGCGCCGGCATACAGCACCGCCAGCGCGATGCCCACCAGTCCACCCCAGCGCACGTCGCGCGCGTCGCGGCTGCTCATGCCGAAATCCGCGCCTGCCGCGCCGGCCGTGGCGAAGAAGCCGATGATGATTTGCAGCATCATGGTGAAGGCCACGAAGGCATCCGGCTGCGCGGGCGTGTAGCCCGCGGCGGCCGGCGCGGTCCGCGCGAACACCAGCAGGATCATCAGAAAGGGGATAAAGTTCAGAAACAGGGCCAGCCGCGCGACATATTGAATGCCCATCACCCCCACCAGGGCCATGGCGTAGCCCCAAATTACGCCGATGACGATGAACGGCAGGCTGCCGGGGCCGGCGCTGGAGCCCAGCCCGTTCAGGATGAACTGCGTGGCGAAATAGGTGTTCACGGCGAACCAGCCCACCTGCAAAGCGCCCATGAGCAAGCCCGGCATCACGTATCCGCCGGCGGCTCCGAAGGTGGAACTGCCGACCACGTAGAGCGGCAGTCCGGTCTGCATGCCCAGCATGGCCGGGGCGTGATAATACAGCAGCCAGCTCAGCAGGCCGGCCACGGCCACTGCCGCAATCGCCAGCGGCAGCCCGGCGTGATTCAGCGTGCCGTCGGCCAGCTTGATATAGAACGCAATCCACAGAAACACGCCCGCATAGCTGGGGGCCGTGTTCTTGTACCACGCGGCGCGCTGGGCAGGCGGGTTGGGTACAGCCTTGGCAATATAGTCCGGCAGCATGACTGGCCGCCAGTATACTATGCCCGAAAACCTCTGGCCCCGGACTGTTGTTACGCCTGCGGCTCAGTCGAATCCAGCGGTTTCGAGCTGTGGCGGGCTGCCGGCTTCGGCTTGCAGGCGGTGCGCCGTCCAACGGCCTGCCATGCCCGCGGCCGCCACTGGCAGCAGGAGCTTCCAGAGGTATGCGGCGTCATGAGTCCGCAGGGAATCCACGGCATTTAGCGCCAGCAGCGGAAATAGGAACGCCGCAGCGTAGAACACGGCGGCGCCCACTAGATAACCCAGCCGCTGGAACCAACGCCGGGGCAGTCGACCAGGCCCCAGCCACTGAATCCAGCCAGCCATCCCGGCTCCCCACGGCTCCCGGCGGAGAGCCAGCGCGCGGCTGACCGCCGCCAGCAGCAGGAAGTAGACTGGCGCCGCCAGTAAGCCAGCGGGATTGGTCAACAGCACCTCTCCGGTCGCGGAGACCAGTTGCCCGGACATCTCGCCCGTGGCCAACTCCACCACTCCCTCTCCCACCTCCAGCACGCTGAAGTAAAACAGCACATGCCAGATCCAAAGCGCCCCGCGATCCGGCGCAAAGAGCAACAGCGCTCTCCGCAGCGCGCCGGGCGGTCCCTCCGTTCGCTGCTCGAGATCGGTCGCCAGGTTCCAGCAGATCGCCATGAAGATCAGGCCTATACAAAATTCCCAGGCGCGCTGCAAGGTGATGGGCTCCTCTCCCCGCCCCTCGGAAAACAGGAAGATCAATATACCCGCGGTGGCAAGGACACCCGCCCAAAACACAAAGTGCAGGAGCCAGGCCCAGCGGCGCCGCGGTGCATACAGAAGCAGCCACCGCTCCACACGGCTCCGACCGTGGGCCGGCTGAGGCCGCCTTACGGCAGCTTTCCGAATGCCCAATACCAGCAGCAGCCAAAAAGCGGGTGCCCAAAGTGCCTCCAGGTAGGACCTGCTCTGAACCAGATCCGTCATCACGCTGGTCAGCGAAATCAGAGCCACCAGCGCGATGTAGAAGAGCACATGCCATACCCAACGCCCGCGGCGCTCCGGCCGGTAGAGCAGCAGCCAGCGCTGAAGGGTGTTGCGGCTTCGCGCAACGCTCCGGTCCGAATCCGCGGCCAGGCCCCAAAAGACCAGAAGAGGCACCCCAAACATCGCGGCTGCGGGTAGGATCGCGACGGCCTCTCCGGCCCTGTGGGCGGCCAGCTCCGCGGCCAGGGCGATCAACATCGCCGCCAGTTCCGTCAGGCAAAAGTAAAACAGCCCATGCAAAATCCAGACTGCGGGCGGACTGGGCGCGTAGAGCAGAAATGCCCGCCGGATCCAACTCCGCTGCTGGACCGGTGCCGGAAGCGCTGCCGGGCCCTGGGCAACCACCGGCGCGAACCCGGCAAGGCGGCTGAGGGCCAGGGACCGTTCTCTGCGGGCATCCTGGTATGCCCGGGTTTGCTCTTCGGAAAGGTCCGTCTCTGGAATCGCCTGCAAGAACTGCTGGAGCCCGACGATCTTCTCCCGCAGCGCCTTCTTCCTCTGTTCGGAGCTGGTTTCCTTGACGTACCTCCAGCCCAACTGAGCAACCCCGATCAGGGGAGGCAGCAGAGTCGCCGCCCCAGCCACTTTCGGAGGAGCCGGCAGGAGCTTCAGTAACTTCAGCAGATACTCCACCAGCTTCAGGACGTATTCGACGAGCTCTCCCGGCACGACGGCACCCTCCCTTCATCGCCCGTGGAAAAGAGACCCTTTTTTCGACCCTGGCAGCATCGATCATACATCCAAGCGGCTCCGCGGGAGCCTGTTTCTTTTTGGGTATCTTGGGCACCCGCCGTCGCTTCCGGCTACACTGAAGCGTGACGCTTCAAACGGACTGGTCGCGGTCGCCCATCGGCATCGCCGGCGCCGGCAGGGTCGGGCAAGTGCTCGCCCGCATGTTGCGGGAAAGCCGCCAGCCGCTGGCGTGTATCGCCAGCCGCACACGGGAGCGCGCGCGGGAGGCGGCCGCGGGAGCGGGGATCGAAGCGGCGAGCTATGCCGAGCTTCCGCGGCGCGTCTCCCGGATCCTGATTTGCGTGCCGGATTCCGCCCTGGAGACCGTGGCAGGGCAGGTCCGCCCGGTGGCGGGCCTTGTGCTGCACACCTGCGGCACACGCGGCCCGGAAGCCCTGGAGGCTATCCGCAATCCGCGGGTGGCCTGCGGCACGCTGCACCCGCTGCAAACCATCGCGGATGCCGCGGCCGGGGCCGACGTGCTGCGCGGGGTCGCGTTTGCGGTGGCGGGGGACGAGCCGGCTGTCGCCTGGGCGGAGCAGATCGCGTGCCTGGCGGGTGGCCGCGTGCTGCGCATCGCGGCCGAGGCGCGCCCCCTATACCATGCGGCCGCGGTCATGGGAAGCAATTACGTGGTGGCGCTGGTGGCCGCGGCCCGCGCCCTGATGGTCGCGGCGGGTGTGGAGGCGGTGGAGGCCCTGGGGGCCCTGGCGCCGCTGGCTCGCACCAGCCTCGAAAACGCGCTGCGCGACCCCGTGGCCGCGCTGACCGGGCCGATCGAACGCGGCGACCTGGAGACGATCGAAGCGCATTTGCGCGCCTTGCGGGCAGCTCCGGAACCCATCGATCAGCTCTACCGCGCCGCCGGGCTCGAGGCCCTCGCCGTGGCCCGCCAGCGCGGCCTGGACGCCGGGTGCGCCGGCCAGGTGGAAGCCTCGCTGCGCGCCAGATTGAGTGGAACATGAATCCTGAATCCAGCCGGGTACGAATCCCGGATCTCCTCCGAAAAAAAACTCTCGGGCAAAAGATCGCCATGCTCACGGCCTACGACGCCACCATGGCGCGCCTGCTGGACCGGGCGGGCATTGATGCCCTGCTGGTGGGCGATTCCCTCGGCATGGTGATCGAGGGACACGAGACCACCATCCCCGTTACGCTGGATGCCGTGCTGCATCACACGCAGGCGGTCGCGCGCGGCGCCCGGCGCGCGCTGGTGATCGCGGACATGCCGTTTCTCACCTACCAGGTGACCGTTCCGGAGGCGATGCGCAACGCCGCCCGGCTGATTCAGGTGGGCGGCGCTTCGGCGGTCAAACTGGAGGGCGGCCTGCCCGTGGCCGAGACTGTCCGCCGGCTGGTGGAGGCAGGCATTCCGGTGATGGGCCACATCGGCCTGACGCCTCAGGCGGTGCATCAACTGGGCGGCTTTCGCACCGTGGGCGCGAGCGGGCGCGAGGCCGAGCGCCTGCTCCAGGATGCGCAGGCTTTGCAGCAGGCCGGGGCCTTCGCCATCGTGATCGAGTGCATCCCGGCGGAGACCGCGCGCGCCATCACCGCGCAGATCGACATTCCCACCATCGGCATCGGCGCCGGCGCCGGCTGCGACGGTCAGGTGCTGGTGAGCTACGACGCCTTCGGCCTGTTCGACGGCAAAGTGCCGCGCTTCGTGAAGCGCTATGCGGACCTCGGCGAGCAGATGGTGGCGGCTGCCCGGCAATACATCGCGGAGGTGCAGCAGGAGAAGTTTCCGGCCGCCGAGCACAGCGTGCGCGTCAACAGCGCCGGCGGGAAGGGCAGGTAGGCGGGGGCGATGCCAGCCATCCTGGCCGCCACCGTGGCGGAAGTGCGCGCCGCGCTGGCCGATTTCCGAAGGCGCGGCCAACTGGTCGGCCTGGTGCCCACCATGGGCGCTCTGCATGCGGGCCACGCGGCCCTCATCGAGCGGGCGCGGCGCGAGTGCGGCTGCATGGCCGTCAGCATCTTCGTGAATCCCATCCAGTTCGACCGGCGCGAAGACTACGAGGCCTACGCCATCCGCCTGCCGGACGACGTGGCGCTCTGCGAATCTCTGGGCACGGACGTGATTTTCGCGCCCGCGGCGGAGGAAATGTATCCCGCCCCGCAGAGCGTCTTCGTGGAGGTCGCCGGATTGACCGACCACCTGTGCGGCCGCTTCCGTCCGGGCCATTTCCGGGGCGTGGCCACGGTGGTGGCCAAGCTGTTCCACATCGTGGCGCCGCACCGGGCGTATTTCGGGGAGAAGGACGCCCAGCAGCTTGCCGTGATCCAGCGCATGGTGGCGGACCTGAACATGCCGGTGGAGATTGTGCCGGTGGCCACGGTGCGCGACCCGGACGGGCTGGCCGTCAGCTCGCGCAACCGGCGTCTGTCGCCCGAAGAGCGCCGCGCGGCTCCGGCGCTGTTTCAGGCGCTCCAGGCCGCCGCGCAGGCCGTGGCAAGCGGCGCGCGCTCCGCGGCGGAGGCGAAAGCCGCGGCCCTGGCCGTGCTGGAGGCCTGTCCGGAGATCCGCGTCGAATACCTGGAAGTGGTGGACCCGGCCACCATGGCGCCGGTGGAGCAGATCTCCGGACCGGTCCGCATCGCCGCCGCCGTCTGGCTGGGAGCCACCCGCCTGATCGACAACCTGTACTGCCCGGCGGTCGCGCGCTAGCCGCCGGGCAGCTCAGAGGCCTTCAAGGAACGATCACGAATCGGGTGTTGCTCTTCAGTGTTCCAGCCGGTGTGGTCACCGTGACCAAGCCGCTGGTCGCGCCGGTTGGGACGGCGGCCAGGATCAGGGAGCCCGAGACGACCCGGAATGCAGCCGGGGTACCGTTGAAGCTGACGCCGGTCACGCTTGTTAGGTTGGTACCCAGGATCCTGATCAGTTCGCCCACCTTGCCCAAGGTGGGCAGCGTTTCCACGAACGGGCCAAGGCCCACAGAAAAGCTGAATATCGTGCCGTCGCCGGCTTCGGTTTCCCCGTAGAACCTCCCATTTGTAGCCTGAACCAAGCCAGAGGGCTGGGAACCATCGGTGCTATTGAAGGTGTGCAGGGTTGTCAGCGAACCCGCCGGGCTGATTTTGAAGAGCGTGCCCGCGCCGCTATAGCCGGGGCCTGAACCTCCCCATGCGGTCACTCCGTAAATGCTTTTATCAGTGCCCTGGACGATTCCCATCGGAAAAGCGCCGTCCGTACAGTTAGGCTGCGAACAAAAATTGTAGAGCGTAGTGAATCCGCCCGCTGGAGTAATCTCGAAGAATGTGCCGCTGCCCCCACCGTAGAAGTCGGTCCCATAGAAGTTGCCGTTTGTGGCTTGAATCATTGGCGCGCATGGGACTTGACACCCCCCTTGCCCCGCAGCAGGATCGAAACTGTGCAATGTTGTCAGCTTACCGCTTAACGTGATTTTGAAGATGGTTCCAAGTCCGTGCCCCCCGCCTGAAGAGGTCGTACCGTAGAGGTTCCCATCCGCCCCTGAAACCAGTTGCCCGATTGGGACGCTGCCATCGGTACAGTTGGCCTGGGAGCAGAATGAATAAATGATGCGAAACGCGCCTTGAGGGGTGATTTTGTACACAGTCCCGCAAGTGATGCCGTCTGGAGATGGTCCACATAGCGGGCCGCTGAGGCCGCCCCCCGGGGTCACTCCGTAAAAGTTCCCGTCGGCGCCTCGGACCACTCCGCTGTATGGGAGACCCTGGTCAACACAGTTCGGTTGAGAGCAAAAACTGTAAAGCGTGGTCAGATTACCTCCAGGCGTGATCTTAAAGATGGTGCCAAACCCATTCGTTCCGCCACCTTGCGTCGTCCCGTACAGGCTCCCATCGGTGTCCAGCGCCAGAAAGCCAAGTTCCATTGGGTAGCTTCCGTCCGTGCAGTTGACTTGGGCGCAGAAGTTATAAACGGTTGTGAGCGTTCCGCTTTGGGTAACTTTGAACACCGTGCCTGGACCGGGCGTTCCACCATTATTGGTCGTTCCATACAGATTGCCGTCCAGTCCTTGGACGAAGTTCAACTCGGGATACTGTCCATTGGTGCCGTTGAAACTGAACAGTGTCTGGAACCCACCCACCGCGTTTGTGGCAGGCTGCACATCCTGCGCCGGCGACGTGATCGCCGCCGAGAAAATCAGGCAGAGAAGACCGATGCTCCTCCGCCATCCGCTCGTCAGCGTCCCGCTCGCGCGAACGCCGTAGATCACTTTCCGCTTTCCGCTTTTCATCTGTCACTCTCCTTCTTCCATGCCTTCACGGCAGGACTATGAATTTCACAGCGCTCTTCAGAGTGCTGGTCGATGTGGTCACGGTCACGAATCCGCTGGTCGCGCCGGTTGGGACGGCGGCCAGGATCAGGGAGCCCGAGACGACCCGGAATGCAGCCGGGGTACCGTTGAAGCTGACGCCGGTCACGCCCGTTAGATTGGTACCCAGGATCTTGATCAGTTCGCCCACCTTGCCCAAGGTGGGCAGCGTTTCCACGAACGGCCTAAGGCCGGCTGACAAGCTGAATACGGTGCCGTCGCCGTTGGTTCCGCCGCTTTGGGTCTCTCCGTAGAACTTGCCATTCGTAGCCTGGATCAGGCCCTCTGGGAAGGCCCCGTCGGTATTCCCGAAGCTATGGAGGGGCGTCAGCACACCTGCGGGGGTGATTTTGAAGAGCGTACCGAAGCCGTAGAGGCCCCCCAGACTGGCCGCACCATAGAAGTTGCCGTCGCTGCCCTGAACCAGTCCAAGGGGGGCGCCGCCGTCGGCACAGTTGCTTTGCGAGCAGAAATTATAGAGTGTCTGGAACTCGCCCGCTGGAGTAATTTCGAAAACGGTGCCGGCGCTGAAGAAGTTGGACGGCGGAAAGCCGTTCGTCCCGCCGTAGTAAGTTGTCCCGTAGAAGTTCCCGTTGGTAGCTTGAATCATGGGGGCGCCCACGTTCGCAAACGCACCGTCGGTGAAATCGAAGCTGTGCAACGTCGTCAGCTTCCCGCCCGGCGTGATCTTGAAGACGGTTCCAACTCCATACGCCCCGCCCGCAGAGGCTATCCCGTAAAGGCTTCCATCCCTGCCTGAAACCAGAGCGGCGTAAGGGATGGCGCCGTCAGCGCAGTTGGCTTGAGAGCAAAAGTTGTAGATCGTGGTAAGTGTGCCCGCAGGGGTAATTTTGAAGACGGTCCCGCAGCCAGGCCCGTTGAGGGAGCACAGCGGGGCGTCGTTCGCGCCGCCCCCGGCCATCACTCCGTAAAAGTTCCCGTCTTGGCCCCGAACCACCCCGCTGGTGTTGATACAGCCGTCGATCCGGTTTGGTGAGGAGCACACGTTGTAGAGCGTGGTCAACGTACCGCTGGGCGTGACTTTGAAGATTGTGCCGCCGCCGGCCGAGCCGCCGTTCCCAGTCGCCCCATAGAAATTTCCATTGGTGTCCAGCGCCAGCGCGCCGGACTGGCTGGGGTTGGCTCCGCTGGTGCACGTTGGGAAGCCGAAACAGAAATTGTAAATCGTCGTCAACGTGCCGCTTGGGGTAATCTTAAACACGGTTCCGGCAGTTCCCTCGGTCGTTCCGTACAGACTGCCGTCGAATCCCTGCACGAGGTTCAACCCAGGGTAATAGCCACTGTTTCCGTCGAAGTTGACCAGTGTCTGGAACCCCACCGCGTTTGTAGCAGGCTGCTCTTCCTGCGCCGGCGACGCAATCGCCGCCGAGAAAATCAGGCAGAGAAGGCCGATGCTCCTCGGCCATGGGCTTGTTAACGTCGCGCGCAGGCGGACGCCGAGAATCGTTTGCTGTGTTCCGTTTCTCATAAGTTTCCCCTTTTTTCTCTCGCGGCTCGTTCTCGCACCCCGCGGCTGGTGGAACAAAATGAAGACACCGGGCGAGTGGCGTCAGGCCGCCTCTTCTTCGGCAGCCTCGCGGCTGCATTCGCGCTCGAGGGCCGGGCCGTCCATTTCGGGTTCGAGCGCGGGGAAGTACACGCGCAATTGCGCGCCGCATCGCACACAGCTTGCCTGGGCAAAGCCCTCACCCGTCTGCCACTCTCCCAGTTCGTGGCCGCGCATCGCGGCGGAGAACGCCGCGATGCGCTGCAAGGCCGCCAGTTGAGGGGCAACTCGCATGTTTGCTCTCCAGCCTTTACTACTGCGCTTTGTAGAAGTAATAGTCGGCTGTGTAGGGCACCAGCACCTGGGCGCCGACGTCCGAGGACTGGGCACAGCCGGTGGAGGGTGCGCTTCCTCCCGCCGTATTGAGGCGCTGGATGTACGTGGTCAACGTCATTAACTTCCCGCCGGTGGGTCCGGCCTGGGATCCGATCGCCTGAAGCAGCAGGCAGGGAATCGCGCCCGAATTGGGGCAACTCGGGTCCGAGCCGGCCGCGATCGAAGCCAGTTTGTTGCCCCACACGGCGCTGCTGTCGAGCGAGCTTTGCCAGGTGGGGCTGCCGAAGGGGAGCGGGTTCGGCGCGAACTGGTTCGGGTTGGTATCGGGGCTCAGGAAGTGGGTGAGGATCTGCTGGATGAAGGGGCCGAACGTGAAGAACAAGGTGGCTTGCGGCCGGGAAGCGTCCACGGTCCAGGAAGCGCCCGAGCCCGAAGGCAGGCACACATAGCCCTGCGTGCCCACCGCGTTGCCCATCAGAAACGCCGTATTTCCGGCCGGCGGCGTGATGGACAAGGGCGTGGGCGGCGGTGTGATTCCCCCTGCCACCGCCAGCGGCGCCAAAGCGCCGGTTACTACGAAGGCAGCAATCCGGCCCACAAGACGGACCGGTTGAAAGTTCGATTTCCACGGCACAAAGCATCTACTCATAACCGAATCTCCTATCGTTTCTCATTTGTTCTGGCAGACTCGGGTTTCGCCTACTCAGGCGGTCTGAAATCTGCCGCATGCGAAGGATCGTTCCATATTCCGGAGTGCAGGTCACCACGTATCTTCGTAGTTATTAACTCCGACGCTCAGGGCAACAGGCCATTCCGTATCGCTTTGCCGATGGCTTCGGCTTTCGAGTGCGCCTGGAGCTTCCCGTACACGCTCCGCAGATGAAAGTCGATGGTATGGCAACTTACACCAAGTTCCGCCGCCGCGGTCTTGTAGGTGTGGCCTTCCACCAGCAGCTTCAGCAGCCGGACTTCATGCGGCGTCAGGCCGCCATTCGCCGGGCTCTCTTGTGGGCAAGCGTCAGAGGGCCGGCGGGCGCCGCCGTCAATGGCCAGCAACGGCACATCCGGGAAAGACTCCTGCAACCTACAAAACACCTCGCTTTCCGACATTCCCGACCGGCCGATATCCAGAACCACTAAGAGAAGCGATCCTTCGATCGACAGAGCGCCCTCACGGTCCCAGGCGATACGCCGGCCATCCACGGCACTAAGCTCCAAAGGCACACTCCCGCGCTGTCTTATTTCTGAGTGGCTCATATGTTTCCTTATGTGGACGCGGGACAGATTCCCGCGTGCAGAGAGTGAACTATTTCAACCTGGCCCCGGCCGGCTCGTGCTTCCCCGGCCTCACTCTCATAACACGCGAAACACTGTTTTCTTCCATTGCAGGGCGGAATATTTGCCAGACCAAGCCAGCACTCATCGCACCAGACGATCTCGCAGCGCTTTGGTGATGGCCTCGGCTTTGGAGTGCACCTGGAGCTTCCCATACACGCTCCGCAGATGAAAGTCGATGGTATACGGAGTTACGCCCAGCTCAGCCGCCGCGGTCCTGTACGTGTGACCCTCGACCAGCAGCTTCAGCACGCGGGATTGGTGCGGCGTCAGGCTGCCATCCATCGGCTCCTTCCGCCGGCGCGAGTTGGGAGTCAGGCGGTTTCCGCCATCGACCGCCAGCACCTGTACATTCGGAAACGACTCGCGCAGCTTGCGCAACAGGTCGGTCTCGGACATTCCCGACGGGCCGATGTCCAGCAGCACCAGGAGGGACGATGGGTCGGTGGGCGGATGGGCCCAACGGCGCGCGTCGATCCGCCGGTGACCGGCAGTTCTGCGATTCACCGGCACATTCCTGCGTTGTTGCATTAGCGAGCGGTTCATATAGTTCCTGAATGAGAAGCGGATTCCCGCGCGCCGAGCGGTAAGCCGGCTGAACCTCACTGCGGCCGATTTGTACGTGTCCTCACACTCAGGAACGGGAGAGCCTGGCTTCTTCCGTGGCCCAGGAGGAAATTCCCGTCAGCGCTACGTACCTACGTAGTGACGAAGGGGGCGAAACGGGGCAGAATACCGGGGAGGCGGACGGGATGCGGCACCTGCAAAAAATCGCCGAAACCCGGGAATATTCGGCGAACTGGCGTGTTATGCCCGGTGGACGTGCGTGAGCGCGGCTGGCCAGACTGCGGAACGGTTCGGCCAGGCCGCCCTAGCGTACCTGGACGGGCTCTACGGCTATGCCATGAGTCTGTGCCATAACCAGGCAGAGGCGGAAGATTTGACGCAGGAGACATACCTTCGCGCCGTAAAGGCATTCGGCCAGTTTGCGCCGGACAGCAATCTGAAGAACTGGCTGTTTGCCATCCTGCGGAACATCTGGCTGAACGAGATCCGCCACACGCACAGCGGGCCGCAGTTCGTAGGAATGGACGAGGAGGCGGAGCAAGCCGGGCAGGTGAAATCGAGCGAGGATCCGCATGCCGTTTACGTGAGCAAAGTGGAGCAGGCAGGCGTCCGCGCGGCGGTCGAGAGTCTTCCGCCGCTGTACCGAGAGGTCATCCTGCTGCGCGAGTTCGAAGACCTCAGCTACCAGGAGATCGCGGCGATCCTGAATTGCCCCGCCGGCACCGTGATGTCGCGCCTGGGACGGGCGCGGGAGAGACTGCGGGCGATCCTAAGCTCCTGGCGGAGCATCGCGGAGCCGTCCCTCGAGGCCGATCAGCCATGAACCCATGTGACGAGAATCGCGAGCGGCTCTTTATTTATCTGGACGACGAGCTCCGCGGGGGGGATCTGGCGGCCTTCGAGTCACACGTGCGGGTTTGTGAAGCCTGCCGGCGGGCGGTGGACACCGAGCGGCGCTTCCTGGAGCAGGTGCGCACGGCGCGCCCCCTGTATACCGCCCCGCCCGAGCTCAGGTCCCGCGTAGAGGCGATCCTTCAGGGTGCTCCGCAATATACCGCTCCGCGCCACCTGCACACACGCATTCGGGAGATGATCGAGCAAACGGCTTCCGCGCGGCCTGGCTTGCGGTGGAGAATCCGGCAAGCCATTCCCGCACTCGCCATGCTGGCCGCGGTCTTCGCTTTCGTCCGCTTCTATCATCCCCGTTCGGAACTCGCCTCCGCGGCCATTCAGGCGCACACCCAGTTTGTGAAGGGGGCGCTTCCACTGGAGGTACGCTCCGCATCTCCGGAATTGGTCTCGGCCTGGTTCGCCGCGCGGGTGCCCTTCCACTTGAAGCTCCCGCCGTACCGCCAGATGCCCGAGCTGGTGCAGCCGATCCAGCTCCAGGGCGGGCGCACCGTGCCGTTCCGGAACGGGCGGGCGGCCTACGTGGTGTATCAGGTGCGGAATAAGCCTGTGGGCCTGATGGCCGTGCCTTCATCCTCAGCCAGGCCTTCGGGCGGCAGGAAGGTGGTGATGGGGCCGCTGACCTTCTACTTCGACACCGTGGACGGATACAACGTCATCACCTGGCTCTCCAAAACAAAGACCGTCACGTATGCGATGGTTTCCGATGGGAACGAGCGGGCGGAACAGTCCTGCATCCTCTGCCACGCAGGCCCGGCCTCCAAGGACCGGGATCTCATGCGCCGGCTGATGAGCCAATAAGCTGGGCGCGCTAGCCGCTCATGGCGGCCAGGAACTCGGCGTTGCTGCGGGTCTTGCCAAGCTTGTCCAGCAGCAGTTCCATGGTCTCGACCGGGGAGAGCGGGTTCAGCACCTTGCGCAGGATCCAGACGCGGTTGAGCTCTTCTTTGGGCAGCAGCAGCTCTTC
>JAJPJX010000017.1 GCA_021324015.1 Solibacteraceae bacterium
GCACCTGGAACTGGGCGTGCTAGCGAAGCAGGATCAGCAGTACGACGAAGCGCTGCGGGAGTTCCAGCGGGCCCTGGATCTGCGGCCGCGGGACCCGGCCGTGCGCTACCAGATCGCCACCGTGCGGATGCTCACCGGCCGGATCGAGGAGGCCCGCGCGGAATTGGAGTCCCTGGTCAAAGAGTCGCCGCAGTTCACCGAGGCGCACGTCTCCCTGGCCACCGTCTACTACCGGCTGAAGCGCCGCGCCGACGGGGACCGCGAGCGCGCCATCGTGCAGAAGCTGAACGCGCAGGCGCAGGCCGCCCAGCCCGGAGTCAAAACCAAACCGTAGCTAGCTAACCCGCGCATTTGCATGGCCTTACCGGGCCGCGACCGTCACGGAGCGGTTTTCTGCGCCAGCACCCGGTCAACGGCGGATTCCAGGGCCGCCCGGTCGAAAAGCTGCTCGTTGAGACGGCTTCTCCATAGGATCCGCCCGGACGCATCCAGCAGGAACGCCGCGCTGGGCCAGCCGTGGTAGGCGTTCTCGACCTTCTGATCCATGCCGTCCACCACCGCCGGAAAGCGGATCTTCAGGTTGCGGACGCACAGGTCGGCGTGGGCCGCCTTCTCCACCAGGTTCGCCGCTGGCGCGAGCGCGATCCCCTCCCGCTGGTTGCGGGTGCTTTGCCAGGTCGCCGCGGTGTGGGCTTCGCGCACATACACCAGCAGGAACCCGATGCGTTTCCCGTAGCGCTCGTACAGCGCATTGATAGCGCCGATCTGCCCCCGCAGATAGGGGCAGGTGTAGCTGCCGAACACCAATAGCAGGGGCGACTTGCCGCGGAAGTCGCGCGGTCCGGCGGTTCCCGAAGAGCCGCGCAGCGCCAGGCGGAAGTCCGGGGCCGGGTCGCCCGGACGGAGCGGCAGGTCGTCGGCGGGACCGCTGCTCCCGGCCAGCCTCCGCTCGCGCGCCGCCGCCGCGCTCATTCTCAGTCGGGCATACACCTCGGCCAGCCGCGCGTGCCCCTGCGCGAAGTTGGGCGCCTCCCGCAGCAGCTCTTCGAGACCCTGGCGCGCCTCCGCGTCGCGCCCGGCGGCCGCTTCCGCATCCGCGATGGCGTAGCGCGCCTCCGGGTTGCCGGGCCGCGCCTGGAGCGCCTCGCGATACTGCGTCAGCGCCTCTTCGAAGCGGCGCCCATGCTGCAAAATCTGCCCCAGGTGCAGGTGCGCGTCGAAATCCCCGGGGTCCTCCGCCAGCGCCTTCGTGAAAGCCGCCGCGGCGCCCTCCGGATCGCCCGTATCCAGCAGCGCCTGGCCGTAAAGCGAATAGAGCGTGGGCAGGCGCGGGTTCAGCTCGATGGCCCGCTGGAAGTTGGCGAGCGCCGCGGCGTAATCGTGCGACATCATGGCGCTGGTGGCCATCAGCAGGCGGGCTTCGGCGGATTCCCCGTCCCGCAGGATGCGGTTCACCAGGACTTCCCCCTCCCGCACCTGCCCGCTACGGATCAGCGCGGTGCCCAACAGGTAGGCCAGCGCCCGGTCGTCCGCGTGCGCGGGTTCGAGGGGCTGAAGCAGGGTGACGACGCGCGCGAATTGCCCCTGCCGCAGGTAGCAGTCGCCCAGCAGCAGGTTCAGGCGCAGGTCCTCCGGATGATGCTCCCGCAGGGCTTCGAACTCCGCGGCCGCTTGCGGGATCTGGGCGGACTTGTAATAGGCCAGGGCCAGATTCAGCCGCACCGCTTCCTGCCCCGGGGCCGCCTCCAGGACCAGCCGGTATTGTTCGATCGCCTCGGCGTAGCGCCCCAGGCCCGCCAGGGCCGCGCCCAGGTTGGAGCGCGCCTGGAGGTTCTGCGGTGCCAGTTCCAGGCAGGCGCGGTAGTCCCGCACGGCTGCTTCCAGGCTGCCGGCCTGGTGCTCGCCCACGGCCTGGCGGAACAGACCCTCCGCATCGGGCGCCTGCGCCCGCAGCAAACCGGCCAGAGAAACCGCCAGCAGAAAGGCGATGGCGCGGCGAGTCTCCACCCCAGTCACTATATCCGATGGGACGACATCTTGCTGCGCGCGGTTTTGGCTATACTCGGAGGGAGTCCTCCCCATGGGTCGCCCGCATTTCCGCCTCGGTCCCGGCTTGTCCCGCCGCGGCTTCCTGGGGGCGGCCGCAGGCGCCCTGCTGGCGGGGAGATCCCCCGCCGTGGAGCCGCTCTTCGAAGAGATTTCCCCGGCCCGCAGCGGCATCCGCTGGGTCCACGACAACGCCATGTCCGCGGACCACTACCTTCCGGAAACTCTGGGGCCCGGCTGCGCCTTCCTGGATTTCGACGGCGACGGCTGGATGGATCTCTTCCTGGTGAACAGCGGCCCCGCGGATTTCTACCAGCCCGCCAGGCCGCCGCGCAACGCCCTCTATAAGAACAACCGTGACGGCACATTTACCGACGTGACCGCTAAGGCCGGCCTGGAGGGGGGTATCAGTTTCGGCATGGGGGTGGCTGCCGGCGACTACGATAACGACGGCTGCCCGGATCTGTTCGTGACGGCTTACGGCCGCCCGGCGCTGTACCACAACAATGGAGACGGCACCTTCACCGACGTGACTGCCAGGGCCGGGCTTCTCAATGCCCCGGGAGTCGACAACTGGACCACCAGCGCCGTCTGGTTCGATTAC
>JAJPJX010000132.1 GCA_021324015.1 Solibacteraceae bacterium
CCAAGGCCGCCCCACTGACGATGACATGCTGCGCAGCATGGAACTCATCGGGCCGGTCCGGGTGAACGAACCAGCCTTTCCTGATTTCAGCGTACGGCACGGGGGAATGGGGTACGGGGCGGTTTACGCGGCGGCGGATTGAAAACAGGGGCGATATTTTTTTGAACGAGCGGTGACCGGCGGATTGTCACACGCCCCAGCAGTAGTCTTCGACGGCTTTCTCGATGGACTCGTCACTTTCCGAGAGGCGCATCAGCTCCAGCCGCACGGCATCCACGAGCGCGTTCCAACTGGCTTCGATGACGTTGTCGGAGACTCCCACGGTGGACCAGCTCTTGCGGTGGTCGGACCATTCGATGAGCACACGCACGCGCGCGGCGGTGCCCTTGCGGGGCTCGAGCACGCGCACCTTATAGTCGGTCAGCCGCACATTGGCGATCTGCGGGTAGACCGTCGCCAAGCACTTGCGCAGGCAGACGTGCAGGGCGTGAAACGGGCCGTGGCCGGCGGCCGTGGCGGTGTGGAGCCCGTCCCGCGCCTTGACGATGACGTTGGCGGTGGAACGCGAGCCATCACCGCCGGAGGACCTGGTGGCCACCTCATAACTCTCGACGTTGAAGAAATGCAGGCCGGGGTGCAGCGCCTCGCGCACCAAGAGCTCGAAGGTGCCCTCGGCGGCCTCGAGCTCGTAGCCCTCGTACTCCATCTGCTTGATGCGCTCGAGCAGCTCGCGCCGGGCGTCCTCGGTGAGGCGGTCGGCCAGGCCATGCTGCTTCAGCTTGTAGAGGATATTGCCGCGGCCGGAAAGGTCGCTGACCAGCACCCGCTGCCGGTTGCCCACCGATTCGGGCCGCACGTGCTCGTAGGTGGCCGAATCCTTGAGCACCGCGCTCACATGGATGCCGCCCTTGTGGGCGAAGGCGCTGTGCCCCACAAAGGGCTGGTCGTTGGGCAGGGGCAGGTTGGCTAGCTCGGCGATGAAGCGCGCCGCAGCGGCCAGGCCGGCCAACTTTTCCGGACCCACCGTGGTGTGGCCCAGCTTGAGTTCCAGGTTGGCGATGATGGAAGCCAGGTTGGCGTTGCCGCAGCGCTCTCCATAGCCGTTGAGGCAGCCCTGCACGTGCGTAGCTCCCGCCTCCACGGCGGCCACGGCGTTGGCCACGGCGACGCCCGAATCGTTGTGCGTGTGGATGCCGAGCACGCCATCGAAGCGCTTGCGCACCTCGGCCACAATCTCCACCAGTTTGCCGGTGAGCGTGCCGCCGTTGGTGTCGCAGAGGCACAGCACGTCCGCGCCAGCCGCCTGCGCCGCCTCCAGCGTGCGCAGGGCGAAGGCCGGGTTGGACAGGTAGCCGTCGAAAAAGTGCTCGGCATCGTAGACGACTTCCTTGCCGTGGTCCTTGAGGCACTTCACGGTCTCGGAAATCAGGCACAGGTTTTCTTCCTCGGTGACGCCCAGGGCGCGCTGGGTATGCAGATCCCAGCTCTTGCCGAAAATGGAGACTACCGGGGTATGGGCCGCAATGAGCGCCTGCACGTTCCGGTCTTCATCCACCCGGTTCTTGGCGAAGCGGGTGGAACCGAACGCCGTCAGCTTGGC
Source organism: Solibacteraceae bacterium (assembly GCA_021324015.1). GTDB lineage: Bacteria > Acidobacteriota > Terriglobia > Bryobacterales > Bryobacteraceae > JAJPJX01. The sequence goes on from JAJPJX010000132.1 coordinate 1,601, forward strand.
GTGTTTGAGTTCCAATTCTCCGGCGCGGGTGAAGAACTCTTTGTCCTTCGGATTCGACCCCGGCCAGCCACCCTCGATGTAGTCGATGCCCAGCTCATCCAGCTTCTGCGCGACCAGAAGCTTGTCGTCCACCGAGAAGGAGACGGCCTCCCCCTGGGTGCCGTCCCGCAGAGTCGTATCCAGCGTAAAGATCTTCATAGCGCAACCCGGGGCCGGCCCTACCGGGCGGCCGCCTGTTCTTCCGGCACTCCGGCTTCCTTCTTCTTTTTGAGGAAGGTCATCATGGCGCGCAGCTCGCGGCCCACTTCCTCGATCGGTTGATGTCTCTCGCGCTCGCGCATGGCCAGGAAGTTGTGCCGGCCGCTGCGATTTTCGCCCATCCACTGGCGGGCGAACTCCCCGGACTGAATTTCGCCCAGGATTTTCCGCATTTCGGCGCGGGTCTGTTCGTTGACGATGCGCGGGCCGCGGGTGTAGTCGCCGTACTCCGCGGTGTCCGACACGGAGAAGCGCATGTAGCCCAGGCCGCCCTCATAGATGAGGTCGACGATGAGTTTCAGCTCGTGCAGGCACTCGAAATAGGCGATCTCGGGAGCATAGCCGGCCTCCACAAGCGTTTCGAAGCCCGCGCGGATGAGCGCCGAAACGCCGCCGCAGAGGACGGTCTGCTCGCCGAACAGGTCGCTCTCGGTCTCTTCCTTGAAGGTAGTCTCGATGACGCCGGCCTTGAGGCAACCCAAGGCCAGGGCATAGGCCAGGGCGCGCTCCAGGGCTTTGCCGGAGGGATTCTGGTGCACGGCCACCAGGGCGGGGACGCCCACGCCCTCGGTGAACAGCTCGCGCACGCGGTGCCCGGGCGCCTTGGGCGCGATCATGGATACGTCCACGTCCTTGGGAGCGTGGATCTCGCCGAAGTGGATGCAAAAGCCGTGGGCGAACATCAGCGTCTTGCCGGCGGTCATGTGCGGCGCGATCTCATTGCGATACAGGTCGCCCTGGATGTGGTCGGAAACCAGAATCATGACGATATCGGCGGCCTTGGCGGCCTCGGCGGTGGTCATCACCTTGAGCCCGGCGTTCTCGGCCTTGGACCACGACTTGCTGCCCGGATAGAGGCCCACCACGACGTCCACACCCGAATCCCGCAGGTTGAGCGCGTGCGCGTGCCCCTGGCTGCCGTAGCCGATGATGGCCACGGTCTGGTTTTTGAGCAGGCCCAGGTTTCCATCTTTTTCGTAATAACGTTTAGCCATTCAAGACTCCATCCTTTTCTTCGCTATTCGCCGCGGCCTTGGTGGGTACCGGGGGCTGCAGGCGCAATTTCTTGGGTTCCAACGCCACGGCGACTACGCCGGAGCGGGTGCACTCGACCTCGCCGTAACTGCGCATGACGTCAATAAACTCGTCCAGTTTTTCCAAGTCTCCGGTGGCTTCCAGGGCGAAGCCCTCGGGGGAGGAGTCCACCACGCGGGCGCCGAAGATTTCAGCTTCTTTCAACACCGCGGTGCGGGTACCCTGCACGGCGCGGACCTTCACCAGCACCAGTTCCCGCAGGACGGCCCGCTCTTCGGTGAGGTCCACGGCCTGAAGCACGTTGACCAGCTTATTCATCTGTTTGATGACCTGCTGGCGCAGGGCGGCATCCACGTCCACGGCGATGGTCATGCGGGAGAGCCCGGGATCGAGCGTCCGCGCCACCGTGAGGCTTTCGATGTTGTAGCCGCGGGCGCTCAGCACGCCGGTCACCCGCATCAAGGCACCGGGTTTGTTTTCGACCAAAAGGGAAATGACTTGCAGCATGGCTGGATTCCTCTACTTCGGCACGGCCACGGGTTGCGGCGGGCCGAGCACCATCTCGTTGATGGCGCCGCCGGCGGGCACCATGGGGTAGACGCACTCGTGGGGCGACACCTTGACGTTGAGCAGGTAAGGACCGGGGTCGCGCACGGCTTCTTCGAGCGCGGGAGTCAGCTCCCAGGGCTTGTCGATGGTGCGGCCCTTGAAGCCGTAGGCGCCGGCCAGCTTTTCGGCGTCCGGGAAACAATCCAGTTCCACGGCGCTCAGGCGGTTGTTGTAGAACAACTCCTGCCATTGCCGGACCATGCCCAGGTAGCCGTTGTTCATCACGACGATCTTGATGGGCAATCCGTAGCTGGCGACGGTGGCCAGCTCCGGAATGGACATCTGAAAGCCGCCGTCACCCACGATGGAGAAGACCAGCTTGTCCGGACGGGCGAACTGCGCGCCGATGGCCGAGGGCAGGCCGAATCCCATCGATCCCAGGCCGCCGGAGTTGATCCATTGGCGCGGCTCGGTGAAGCGGATGAACTGCGCCGCCCACATCTGGTGCTGGCCCACATCGGAAGTGACGATGGCCTTGCCGCCGGAGAGCCGGTCGATCTCCATCATCAGATGCTGCGGCTTAATCTCGCTGTCGGAGGTGACCGGGACCAGCGGGTGCTCCGCCTGCCACTTGCGGAGCTGCGCCCACCAGGCCTTGCGCGCCGCGGCGCGCTTCGCCTGATCCACGGGGAGGGCATCTTCGAGCAGCTTATTCAGCTTGCCGAGCACGCGCTTCACGTCGCCCACGATGGGCACGTCGGCGGCGCGGTTCTTGCCAATCTCGGCCGGGTCGATATCCACGTGGATGACCTTGGCATGCGGAGCGAAGGCCGCCAGGCGCCCGGTGACGCGGTCGTCGAAGCGCACTCCCAGGGCGATGATCAGGTCGCAGTGGGTCATGCCCATGTTGGCCGCGTAGCTGACATGCATGCCCGGCATGCTGACGAAGTTCGGGTGGGTGGCGGAGAGCGCGCCCAGGCCCATCAGCGTGGTCACGGCGGGAGCGTCCACCAGTTCGACGAGCGCGCGCAGTTCGCCGGAGGCGCCCGCCGCGATGATGCCGCCGCCAGCGTACACCATGGGCCGCTGCGATTCCCCGATCAACTGGGCGGCGCGCCGGATCTGGCCGGTGTGGCCTTCGGTGTAGACTTTGTAGCCCGGCAGGTGGATGGCCGTCACAGGCTGATAGTGGCTCTGCCCCTGGAACACGTCCTTGGGGACATCCACCAGCACGGGACCGGGCCGCCCGCTGGCAGCGATGTAGAAAGCCTCGTGGACGACCTGCGGCAGGTCTTCCAGCTTCTTGACCAGGTAGTTGTGCTTGGTGCAGGAGCGCGTGATGCCGAAAGTGTCGGCTTCCTGGAACGCGTCGCTGCCGATCAGCTTGGTGGAGACCTGGCCGGTGAGCGCCACGATGGGAATGGAGTCCATCATGGAATCCACCAGGCCAGTGATCAAGTTGGTGGCGCCGGGACCGGAGGTCGCGCAGCAGACGCCCACTTTCCCGGTGGCCCGGGCGTAGCCCTCCGCCGCGAAACACGCGTTCTCTTCGTGCCGCACGAGCACGTGGCGGATGGGATGATCGTAGAGGGCGTCATAGAACGGAAGGGTGACGCCGCCGGGATAGCCGAAAAAGCAATCCACGCCCTCCCGCACCAGACATTCCAGCAGCATTTTCGCGCCGCTCATCAGCATTGCCATAGTTCCTGCCTTCCAGACTCTCCTAAGAATTCGTTTGCCACATAACAAAAAAGGCCATCAGCCGGCTGGTTTCGCCCCGCTGATGGCCTCCGGAACCGTATCCGAAGCGGCCTCAAGCGGGGCCGGCTACGATGACCAGGACAATAATAATGCCTACGGGAATAGAGAACAGGGGCTGGGTGAAGAGAGAGAGGAGCCGACCTGTCGCACCTTCGAACATGTTGCTATCCCCGAGTGTAGCCGACAAGTTTTTGAAATGCAAGAGGGTGGGAACATTAAAAATATTTATGGTCATATGCCGCACCCTGCCATTGTGCCGGACCTTACGGCCAGGCGTCCGCGCACTAGGTTCCCCCTGAAACCTGTGTCATGCTGGGGGTATCTAGCAAGTCAGAGGTTTAGTCAAATCATGAATCGTTTTATCGCGACCACTACGCTCGTAGTGTGTCTGAGTCTGCCTTTGAGCGCGCAATTGGCCAATACCACCGCGCTTGTGGGCAACGTGACGGATCAGGGCGGCGCCGCCATGCCGGGCGCCGCCGTGACCGCCGTCAACGAAGGCACACACGATACTTATTCGGCGCTCACCAACGCCGAGGGATATTACAACTTCCAATTCGTCAAAATCGGAACCTACTCGATCACCGCGGAGGAAAAAGGGTTTCAAACCGTCCGCAAGACCGGCATCCTCGTGCAGACCAACCAAGTTGTGCGCGCGGATTTCCGGCTGCAGGTAAGCGCCGTGCAGCAGGAGGTGGTAGTGACCGGCGGCGTGCCGCCGATTGCCACCGACGACGCCAGCCTGAGTGAAATCATCAACCAGACATCCACCACGGACCTGCCTTTGAACGGGCGCGACCCGCTGCAACTGGCGGTCACGACGCCGGGCGTGCTGCCGGGCCTGAAGACGGCGTCCGGCAACCCCGGGGGCGGCGAAGACTTCATCGGCGCGGGCACGCGGGAGATTCAGAACAGCGTGTCGCTGGACGGCGTCAGCATCATGAACAACCTGATCACCACCACCACGTTTCGTCCCTCGGTGGACGCGGTGCAGGAGTTTCAGGTGCAGACTGGCACATATCCGGCGCAGTACGGCGGCTACATGGGCGTGCAGATGAACGTGGTCACCAAGAACGGCACCAACGACTTCCACGGCGCCGCCTGGGAGTTCCTGCGCAACGACAACCTGGACGCGCGGGGTTTCTTCGAGAACCCGAATTCTCCCAAGAGCCCGTTCCACCAGAATCAGTTCGGCGGCGAGGTTTGCCGGACCGGTGCTGATTCCGAAACTCTACAACGGGCGCGACAAGACCTTCTTCATGATGGACTACGAGGGTCTGCGGCAGTCGCAGAGCCTGGCGGCGCTGGACACGGTGCTGACGCCGCAGATGCGGGCCGGGGATTTCTCGCAGATTTCCACGCCCATCCGCAACCCGCTGGCCTCCGGCAATCCGGCTTTTCCGGGCAACCAGATTCCACAGTCGCTGCTCTCGCCGCAGGCCATCAACGCACTGGCATATATGCCGCTGCCGAATCTGCCGGGCCTCCGCAATAACTACCTGGCCAACGTGTTGAACACCAACATCACGGATCAGGCGATCGGCCGGGTGGACGAGAACATCGGCGAGTCGACGCGGCTGTTCTTCCGCTACGCCTGGGAGAACACCACGCTGCTGAACGGGAACACCGACCCCTACAACGGGTACAACCAGCCGGTGCATGACGACAACTTCGTGGTGGGCTACACGCGCACCTTCAGCGCGTCCATGGTCAACGATGCGCGCTTCGGGAGGCAGCACACCACCATCGACTCCGTGAACTTCTTCCACAACGCCGCGCTGGCCAACGCCGGGACGGCCATCGGGATTCCGGGCTTCACCACCGATCTCAGTAACTCCGGACTGCCGAACCTCTCCGCGGCGGGCTTTATGCCTATCGGCGGGCAGAACATGGCCAGCAGCAACTGGTACGAGACCGATTCCACCTGGCAGGGCACGGACGTCTTCAACCTCACCAAGGGGGCGCACAGCCTGGCCGCCGGCGTGGAAATCCGCAAGCTGATCACGGACCGCACGGCCAATAACAATCCGCGCGGCCTGTTCAGCTTCACCGGACAGCTCACGGGCAATTCGGCGGCCGACCTGATGCTGGGTCTGCCGCAGCGAGTGACCACGCCCGGACCGCTGGTGCCCGGCGGGGCCGCCGAATACCGCGACGGCTTCTTCGTGCAGGACAAGTGGCAACTGACGCCGCGGTTCACCCTGAGCATGGGGTTGCGCTACGAGTTGAACACGGTGCCGGAGTCCGACAACGGCAACGCCACGCGGCTGAACCGGGACTTCACGGGATTCATTCCCACGCAGGTGCCCCAGCAGATCCCGCTGATCGACCCGAATCACAAGGACTTCGCGCCGCGCTTCGGGTTCGCGTGGCGGGCGCCTTCGGGCTTCGTGGTGCGCGGCGGCTACGGCATCTACTACAATCCCAACCAGCTCAACACCTACACGCTGCTGACCACGAATCCGCCGTTCAGCACCATCTACACGTACAATGCGAACCTGGCCAGCGGCCTGTTGCTGAGCCTGGCGAACCCGACCCCGGCGGCGGCGCAGGCCGGCACTCCGAAGCCGAATGCGATCTCGCCCAACTGGTATCTGCCGGACGCTTACATGAACCAGTGGAGCCTGGACGTGGAGCATCCCCTGTGGCACAACGCGGGCCTGGATGTGCAGTACCTGGGTTCCCACTCGCTGCACCTGGACCGCAGCTACTATCCGAACACTCCGCTGCCCGGTCCCGGCGTGATCGATCCGCGGCGCCCGAATCAGCTTTTCAGCGTGATCCGGATCATCCAGAACGATGAAATCGCCAACTACAACGCGCTGAACGTGGTGCTGCGGCAGCGCACCAGCCACGGACTGACGCTGCTGCTAACGTACACCTGGTCGCACGCCCTGGACGTCTCCACCGACTCCAACGGCGGCGGCGCTCCTATGAACCCGTTCAACTGGGGGCTCGACTACGGCAACTCCAACTGGGACGTGCGGCACCGCTTTGTGGCCAGCTACATCTATGATCTGCCGTTCTTCAAGCACTCCAGCCAGCCGGTGCTGCACGCCGCCCTGGCGAACTGGCAGGTGAACGGCATCACCACCATCCAGACCGGCTTTCCCTTCAACGTAACCATCCCGGGCGACGTGGCAAATACCGGGGTAGGCAGCCAGCGGCCCAACCTGGTGAGCCCGCCCTCGGCCACTTGCGGCAGCGGGAACCTGGTGAACTGCATTTCGGCTTCCGCCTTTGCGTTGCCGGGGCTTTACACCTACGGCAATGCGGCGCGGAATCTGCTCTACGGCCCCTCGCATATCGACACGGATTTCTCGGTGTTCAAGAACATTCCGTTCCACGAGCGGCTGATGTTGCAGCTTCGCGCGGAGGTGTTCAACCTGTTCAACACGCCGTCGTTCAGCAACCCGAACGCGGTGCTGGGGACGTCGGCGTTCGGGACCATCTCTTCGACGCTGGGCAACAACCGCGAGATCCAGTTCGCGGCGAAAATCACGTTTTAGCGCGGGCCTTTGGCCGGCCAGAGGCGGGCTCCCCCGGGGGGGCCCGCCTTTTGGCTTTTACCTCCCCTGATATCAGTTCGAAGACGCACATCTGGCAGGCTAGCTCCGCTCCCCTCCCATTCCTTTCCGCACCCCACTCACCCTGCTTAATGTCCATTCCCCGTCGAAAAACTCGCCATTCGATGGATTGCCATTTATTTCAATGGCTTGAAGGCGGGAAGATACTCCCATCGGGTTCCATGAAGGACTGTCAATCTGCACTCAAGAGGATGCTATGAGCACGCAACCGTTTGAACCGAAGCCTGTGCCCTCCGCCGGCCTGATCCAGATCGGAGCGGGGATCGAGGATGTCATTCAGAAGCGCCTGGCGGAGGAACGCGCCCGCCTGGAACGGGAAGCCGGCCTGGCAAAACGGGAGATGCATCCTTTCAAACGGCCGGTGGAGCGGCCGTTCACGCGGGATGAGCGGGGACACACCACCCTGCTGTTCGGCGGCCTGACCTGGAAACACGAAAAGCTGGTGCACGGCGCGCTGGAAGGGCTGGGGTACCGCGCCGAAGCCGTCCCCACGCCCAACGTGAAGGCGTTCCAGACCGGCAAGGAATACGGCAACAACGGCCAGTGCAACCCCACTTACTTCACTGTGGGCAACCTGGTGCAGTACCTGCAAAGCCTGGAAGAGCAGGGTCTGACGAAGCAGGAGATCATCGACCGCTACGTGTTCTTCACCGCCGGCGCCTGCGGTCCGTGCCGCTTCGGGATGTATGAGGCCGAATACCGGCTGGCGCTGCGCAACGCGGGTTTCGATGGTTTCCGCGTGCTGCTGTTCCAGCAGTCCGGCGGTCTGAGCCAGTCCGACGCCGAAGCCGGCCTGGAGATGAACCTGGACTTCTTCCTCGGCATCCTGAACGCGCTCAACTGCGGCGATGTGTTGAACGAGGCGGCCTATGCGATCCGGCCCTACGAGGTGGTGGCCGGGGAGACGGATGGGAAGCTGGATGCCATGATGGATTACTTGCACGAGGTCTTCCGCAAAAAGCAGCCCTGGAAGATGGGCGACGAGCTGGGCAAGTACCTGGGCGGCTTCAAAGACACGGCGGAGTACATCGGCAAGTTCGTGAACCAGTTAAAAGGCGAGGACTACTTGCCGGCCCTGCGGCGCTGCCGCGACATGTTCGACGAAGTGGAAGTGGACCGGCTGCGGGTCAAGCCCATCGTCAAGATCACCGGCGAGTTCTGGGCCCAGACCACCGAGGGCGACGGCAACTTCAACATGTTCCACTTCCTACAACGGGAAGGCGCGCAGGTCCTGGTGGAGCCCATCGGCACGTGGATCATGTACATGCTGCACCAGGTGGTGCAGAAATATCGCGACCTGAAGGGGCTGGATGAGGGAGCCGTGCTGCCGCCGCTGTGGCGGGTGGACAAGCGGGCGAAAATCGAGTGGAATTTCTGCCAGAAGGTCGCCAAGCTGAAGCTGGCCGAGGCTATTTTCAAAAACGAGTATCACAAGATCGTGGATACGTTCGACGGCGTGGCGCACCACCTGGCGGATCAGTATGAACTGCAACGGCTGGGTCACCCGTTCTACAACTCGCGCGCCGGCGGCGGCGAAGGACACCTGGAAGTCGCCAAGAATATCTGCTACTCGAACAAAGACCTGGCCCACATGGTGCTGTCGGTCAAGCCTTTCGGCTGCATGCCTTCGACGCAATCCGACGGCGCGCAATCCGCGGTGGTCTCCAACTACAAGGAAATGATTTATCTGCCCATCGAAACTTCCGGCGAAGGCGAGATCAACGCTCACTCCCGCGTGCAGATGGCGCTGGGCGAAGCCAGGTCCAAAGCCAAGAAGGAATTCGCCGAGTGCCTGCAACGGACGGGGCTCACCCTCGACCAATGCCGCGGCTACGTGGACGCGCATCCCGAACTGAAGCGGCCTATGTACCACGTTCCGCACACCCAGGGCGTAGTCGGCGTGGCGGCAAATCTCGTGTTGCACATCGCGGATCGCATGCGGCAGGGGAACAATTAAATGGACAAGCGCTATTTCATCGGCATGGACGTGGGGTCCACCACGGTGAAGGCCGTGGTGGTGGACGCCGCTACCGATCAAATTGTCTGGTCCGACTACCAGCGCCACGACACCAAGCAGCCGGAGAAGGTGCTGGAGTTCGCCAAGCGCTTTGAGACGGAGATCGACGGCTTTGAGGCCGGCAACTCCCGCATGTTCATTACGGGCTCGGGCGGCAATGGCCTGAGCAAGTACCTGGGAGCCAAGTTCGTCCAGGAAGTAAACGCAGTCTCTCTCGCCGTCGAGAAGCTCTATCCCGAGTGCGGATCGGTGATCGAACTCGGCGGGCAGGACGCCAAGATCATCATCTTCAAGAAAGACCCCGAGACCGGGCGCAAGAAGAAGCTGCCGTCCATGAACGACAAGTGCGCGGGCGGCACCGGCGCGGTCATCGACAAAATCAACGCCAAGCTGCGCATCCCCGCCGAGCAGCTCTGCCAGATGGGCTACAAAGGGCTCAAGCTGCATCCGGTGGCGGGCAAGTGCGGCGTGTTTGCGGAGACCGACATCAACGGTCTGCAGAAGATGGGCGTGCCGCCGGACGAGCTGATGGCTTCCCTGTTCGAAGCCATCGTGATGCAAAACCTGTCGGTGCTGACGCGCGGCAACACCCTGCAACCGGTTGTACTGCTGCTGGGCGGCCCCAATACCTATATCAAAGGGATGCGGGACTGCTGGAAGCACAACATCCCCAAGATCTGGGAGGAGCGCAATACCCCGCTTCCCGAGGGGGTGCCGCCCGAGGATCTCATCCGGACCCCGGATAACGCGCAGTACTTCGCCGCCATCGGTTCGGTCGAGTTCGGCAAGACGGAAGACGAGGGCGTGGGCCAGTATCTCGGCTGGGAAAAGCTGGAGTGGTACGTCACCGTGGGCCGCGAGGAAGAAAAGAAGAAGCGCGGCGGCACGGGCGGGCTGGCGAAGGATGTCGACGACCTGGCGCGTTTCAAGAACAAATACCGCCACAAGAAGTTCGTGCCGGCGACCTTCCAGCCCGGCGAGGTGGTAGAGGGCTTCGTCGGCATCGATGGCGGTTCCACCTCCACCAAAGCCGTGCTGCTCTCGAAGGACCCGGCGCGGCGCGTGCTGGCCAAGACCTACCAGCTCTCCAAGGGCAATCCCATCGAAGACACCACGGAAGTCCTGGCCAAGCTGGACCGGCAGGTGCGCGACCAGGGCGCCACGCTCAAAATCCTGGGTGTGGGCACCACGGGCTACGCCAAGGACATCCTGAAGGACGTGGTCGGCGCGGACGCCGCGCTGGTCGAGACGGTGGCCCACACGCAGGCAGGCCTGCACTTCTACGACGATGTGGACGTCATCTGCGACGTGGGCGGACAGGACATCAAGATCATCATCCTGAAGGACGGCCGCGTCAAAGATTTCAAGCTGAACACACAGTGCTCGGCGGGCAACGGCTACTTCCTGCAATCCACGGCGCAGGGCTTCAACGTGCCCGTGGAGCAGTACGCCGACGTGGCCTTCGGAGCCAAGGGTTTCCCGTCGTTCGGGTACGGCTGCGCGGTGTTCATGCAGTCTGACATCGTGGATTTCCAGCGCCAGGGCTGGAAGCCCGAGGAGATCATGGCCGGTCTATGCAACGTGCTGCCCAAGAACATCTGGCTGTACGTTTCGCAGATCCCCAACCTCTCGGCCATCGGGCGCCGCTTCCTGCTGCAAGGCGGAACGCAATACAACCTGGCCGCGGTGAAGGCGCAGGTGGATTTCATCGAGTCGCGCTTCAAGGGCCGGGAAGCGCAGGCGGACGTGATCGTGCACGAGCACTGCGGCGAGGCGGGGGCCATCGGCGCGGCGCTCGAGGCGGGCCGCTTGTGGGACAACGGCCGCCAGAGCACCTTTATCGGGCTGGAGGCGGTGCAGGACATCCAGTACAAGACCACGCGCAACGAGAGCACCCGCTGCTATTTCTGCAAGAACAAGTGCCTGCGCACGTTCATCGACGTGAAGACCAGCGTATTGAATCCGGACTACAAGCCGCCGGTCAAAACCAAAGTTCCGCTGGAAGCCGGCGCGCAGCGCCTGATCATCGCCACCTGCGAGAAGGGCACGGTGGAAAACGTCGATGACATGCGCCAGATCAAGGGCAGCCTGGACAAGATCAAGAAGGCCAATCCCAATTTCGTCGAGCTGGGGGCCAAGGCGGTCTTCCGGGCTCCGGACGTGCCCGTGGTGGCGGATGCACTGCCCAAGTTCGCGATTACCTCTTCGCAGAAGCGCCGCGCCGAACTGATGAAGAAGCGCTCCGAGATCCGCATCGGGATGCCGCGGGTGCTGAACATGTACTCCATGACGCCAGTGTTCACAGGGTACTTTGTGGCACTCGGCCTGAAGCCGGAGAACCTAGTTTACTCGGATTACACCAGCGAGCAGCTCTACAAGGAAGGCGCCAAACGGGGGGCCATCGACCCGTGTTTCCCCTCGAAGCTGGGGATTCCGCACGTGCACAACCTGCTTTACGTCGTGCACGCCAAGAAGCCGCTGGACATCATCTTCTTCCCGATGATCGACTGCCTGACTTCGGACCTGCACAGCGTGCAGGCCAGCCGCTCGTGCCCCACGGTGGCCACGACGCCGGCAGCGGTGAAGGCAGCGTTCACCAAGGAAGGCGATATTTTCCGGGAGAAGGGAGTCCTGTTCCTGGACACCTTCGTCAATATTTCCAAGCCGGATCTGCTGGAGCGCCAGCTTTTCGAGCAATTTAAAGATATCTTCGGCCTTTCGCCGGAAGAGAATGCGCGAGCGCTGCAGGAAGGCTACCGGGCGCTCGATTTCTTCAACAACGTCACCATGCGCGGCGCCGCCCGCGAGGTGCTGGAACAGTTGGAGCGCGAGGACCGGCTGGGCGTGGTGCTGCTGGGACGTCCGTATCACAACGACCCGGGCGTGAACCACGAGATCCTGGAGGAGTTCCAGAAGCTCGGGTATCCAGTGTTCACGCAGGACTCGCTGCCCATCGACGACGACATCATCTGGCGGCTGTTCGGGGACGAGGTTCTGGCCGGGGAGATTCCGCACCCCATGGCCATCACGGACGTCTGGAAGAACTCGTACAGCGAAAATACCTCTCGCAAGGTTTGGGCCGCCAAGTACGTGGCGCGGCATCCGAACCTGGTAGCGCTGGAACTTTCCAGCTTCAAATGCGGCCATGATGCTCCCATTTACACTGTGGTAGAAGAAATTGTGGAGCACTCGGGAACGCCGTACTTCTGCTTCAAAGACATCGATGAGAACAAGCCGACGGGCTCGATCAAGATTCGCACGGAGACCATCGGCTACTTCTTACGGCGCTACCGCGAGGACATGGTGCGGAACAAGCAGAAAGCCAAGAGCATCGAACAGCAACTGGCCGAATTCGAGGCCCGGCTGCGCCGGCAGTTACTGCGGGAAAAGCTCGAAGCGGACGAGAAGGTGAGGGACGCCTACGAGCAGGGGGCGCTGCCGACCATTCATGTCAGCCTGGGGGCGATTCAGGCCGCCAAGCCGACGCCGCAATACGAAAGCGTGTCGGGCGACTAGCGATTTCCGTTGAGGGCGTGGAGGAGAAAAAAACAGAGGGCTGCGCACAGTCCCGCGCGCAGCCCTTCGCCCTTCACAAGGACTTCCAAAGAAGAAACAGCAACCCGGCGAGGAGTCCGGCCAACGCCTGATATTCCTCGTTTTTTAGATAGAGCGAGAATTCAAAAGGATGCGGGGATTTTTCGGCGCGCAGGCGGGGCCACAGGGCGGGCACGCGGCAGGCGTAGGCGGCATATTCCGGGAACAGCGCTCGCAGATGCTGCTCTTCGAGCTCGATGACCGGCAGGTAGACCAACAGGAAGACGGCGGTGAACAGGATGGCGAGGCCCATGCTGCGAGCTGCCACCGCCAATCCGCAGGCAACTAATAAGGTTCCTAGATACAGTGGGTTGCGGGTGTGACCATAGGGTCCACCGGTGGCCAGCCGCTGGTTCTTGGCGAGGTGCCCGGCGGCCCAGGCGCGCAGCGCCAGACCCGTTATCGCGACCGGGGTTCCCCAGGCGAGCGAAGCGCGTGTCGGGTGCGAAAACCAGGCAAAGGCAGCCACCAGCACAAAGCCGCAGGGAACGCGCAGCCGGGCAACGAAATCAGCATACCGCTTGGGAAACCAGTACCCGGACATCAAGCGGAGCATCCGGCGGCGCGGGGAATGAGGTGGGCTTTCAAGGCCAGAAATACGGCTTCCGGGGAAATCTCGCACATGCTGGCGTCGATGTTCGCAAGACGCTTGTAAGTAGTTACTGCTTTGGGGCTTCGCAGCACCGAGATGGTATCGCCATAGGGCCCGTTGCGGGCCGGATCGGTGGGTCCGTAGATCGCCACGCCCGGCTTGCCGAGAGCCGCGGCCAGGTGCAGCGGGCCGCTATCCACGCCGACCACGGCGGCGGCGCGCCGCGTCGCGTGGATCAGACCGGCGATCCCCGTGGCATTGGCCACCACTCCGGGGACTTCGGCCAACATCGAGAGGGCCTGGTGTGGACCGTCCAGCACCAGCGGAATGCCGAGGCCCCGATGCAAGTGCTCGCCCAGTTGCCGGTAGTAATCCAGGGGCCATTGCTTGGAACGCCAGCCGGCAAGCGGGGAAGCCAGCACAAACTCCCCTTCGGGCAGGCGGCCCTCCGGCTTGCCGGGAGGCAACGGGAAACTGCGCAAGACGCTGGAAGCGCCCGCCGCCGCCGCCAGATCCAGGTTCCGGTCCACCACGTGCGCGGCTGAGCTGATGGTTTTGTTGGAATAGAAGAGCGCCGCCAGCCGCTCCCGTGCCTGGGACTGGTGAAACCCGAAGATGCGGTCCGGCCGGGCCACGGAAGCCACCAAGGCAGACTTGATCAGCCCCTGGAAGTCCACTGCAAAATCGTAGCGATCAGCCCGCAGTTCCCGGCTGCTCTCGAGCCAGCCGGCGGGGTTGCGCCGCAGCCGCACGAGCCGGTCGATGAAGGGGTTCTGGTCCAACAGCGCGGCCCATTGGGGCTCCACGGCCCAGGTGAGGTGTGATCCCGGAAAGCTGTGTTTGAGCGAGGCGACCGCCGGCAGTGCGTGGATGATATCCCCCATGGCGCCCAACCGGACCACCAGAATCCGGCTGCTCGTGCTATCCCCTTTGACGCCGGTGTACATGTTGAACCAGTTGCCGGATACGCCGCTCGTCGTCCGGCTCGAAGGCCGTAACCTGTTTCACCCCCAAGGCGGCCAGCGCCTGTTCGCGGTTCTCCGGCGCGGCAGTCACCACGTAGTCTATCACGCCCAGCGCGGCGACTATTTCGGCGCGAGCGGCGGCGGAGAGCACCGGATCAGGTGGGTCGCAGACCAGGGCTAACAGCCGGGGCTGTCCAGGGGCCTCCTTCAGGCGGCTCAAGGCCTCCACGTGTGCCGCCAGCAGGACTTCGAAGTAGCCCGTAACTACCTGTAAAGACTGCTGTTTGAGGCACAGTTCGCGAACGAGCGCGGCGGCTTTCTCGACGGTCAGGATTTTGCTTCTGGTATCCACTCGGATTCGCTTTCCCTCCACAGTTCCCGGGCAACCGCCGTCACCCGCTCCGCACTTACCCGGGTCATGCAGCGGTGGTCGATAGGACATTCCCGCAACAGGCACGGACTGCACTCCACCTGTTCCCGAACGATGCGTGCCCAGGGGCCGGTGGGTCCGGTGGTGGTGTGGTCGGTGGCACCGAAGACCGTGACCGTGGGCACTCCCACGGCCGAGGCAATGTGCATGGCCCCGGAATCGTTCGTGAGGAACAGCCGGCAGGCGGCTGCCAGGTCGATAAATTCCCCGAGCGTAGTCCGGCCAGCGAAATTCCGCACGGCAATCCCGGCGGTTTCGATCATGACGGCTACGCTCTCGCACAGAGGCCGCTCGCCCGCCGAGCCGAACAACGCTACGGCGGCGCGGTGTTCCATGGCCAAGGCGGCGGCGGATTGGGCGAACCGGTCCGGCAACCAGCGCTTGGCGCTGCCATACGCCGCTCCAGGGCTCACGCCCACTACGGGGACCGGGATGCCTGCCAGGCGGAAACGCTCGATGCCGGCTGCGCGCGCCTGGGCGGCGCCGCCCAAGCGGATGGCCTCGATGGCCGGTAGCGTGTCGGCCAGTCCGGCACGCAGCAGCAGTTCCAGATAATAGAATCTCTCATGGCGCGGGATGTCGCCCGGTTCGGGAACCCGGATGGCATCGGTGAGCAGCCAAGCGCGGCCATCGCGGGCGTAGCCGATGCGCCGCGGGATTCCGGCCATCCACACCAGCAGAGCGGCTTCAAACGCGTTCTGCAGCAAAATGGCGCAATCAAAACATTCCGCGCGCAGTTTCTCCGCCAAGCGCCGTTTTGCCGTCCAATCCCGCAGCCCCCGCATCAGCGTATAGGAGATCACCCGATCAATGGCGGGCTCGCGCGTGTAGAGATCGGCCACCCAGGGCCGGGCCAGAACCACAATTTCGGCCGCGGGATACCGCTCCCGCACAGCGCAGATGGCGGGCAGAGACATGACCGCGTCGCCCACCCAGTTGGTGGCGCGGATCAAAATTTTCGTCTTTGAGGAGGACAGCTCTTTAATTTTAACAGGGGAGAAGAAAGGGGCGGGCTGCTGGCCCGCCCCTCCCGGAAAGACCGCTTCCTGACGGTCGCGGCCCGTTTACACCGCCGTGACGGCTAGAAGTAGAACTTCAAGGCGAGTTGCACGTTCCGCTCGCCCTGGGCGCTACTGATTTCCCCAAACGTCGGGGAGTTGATGTTCCGGACCGGACCATTGAAGGCCGGGGTGTTGGTCAGGTTGAATGCCTCCGCCCGGAACTCCAGAGATTTCGATTCCTTGACCGGGAACCGCTTGCCGAGAGAGAGGTCGAATCGGGAAAGACCCGGCCCGCGGGTGACCCCAGGGCCGGAATTTCCGAAGGTGAACTGCTTGGGTTGGGCATAGGCGCTACCGTCCAGCCAGTGCGCGCCGGGGCCGACTACTTCGGAGTTGTGCGGGACGCCGATTACGTCCGCGCGCGCGCCCCGCGAGAGCGTGCCGGAAACGTCGTTGCCCTGAATGGTGAGCGGGAAACCAGTGTGCAGGGTGAGGATACCGCCCAATTGCCAACCGCCCAGAATGCCGTTGATCGCCGGGTTCCAGGCGGAGCCGTAGGTCTTGCCCTTGCCGAAGGGGAGCTCGTAATAGAAGGCGCCTACGAACATGTGGCGGACGTCGAAGTACGTCGGCCCCCACTCGGCGCGCCGGTTATAGATGTTCTGGAAATAGGCGGACTGGCTGCCGGCCTGGCCGCCCTCTCCGTAATAGCCGATGGCGTCCGACATGCCGTGGGACCAGGTATACGAGAGGGAGTACTCCACGCCCGAACTGTAACGGTGGCGGAGTTCGGCCTGCAATCCGGCATACTTCTGGTTGCCATTGGCCTCCGTGCCGGAGATCTGGGTAATCTTGCTCACCAGGCTGGGGTTGCCCGACAGGTAGGGACTGGGCACGATCTTCCCGTTGACGATCTGTTTCTGGAAATACGCCATGGGAACAATCAGGTGCGTGCCGCGCTGTCCCACATAGCCGACGGTGAGTACGTTATTCTTCGGGAGTTGGAACTCGGTGGTGAAGTTCCATTGCTGCACTTCGGAAGGACGCACAAAGGGATCCCAGAGGCGAATGTTCGCGCCCACGTATGGATCTTTCGGGTTGAGGCCGGAAAGACCGTCAGAGAGCGTGGTGGAAGGCAACTGGTACACGCCGGGGTCGTAGCGGGTCTCGAATTCCGAGTTGAAGGGAGGATTCAGCGGCAGGCGCAGGTTGGTCCCGGTGCCCTCCATGAACGAAGACACGGTGTAAGCGCCGCGCACGACCATCTTCTTGCTTAACACACCCGGCGTCCAGGCGAAGCCCAAACGCGGCTGGAAATCCTTCTTATAGCCATTGTAGAGGGCCCGGCTGTTGCCGTCCTGTCCGGCGAGCATTAACTGTCCCGTGAAGGCCCCGAAGTTGGACTGGCGGTCCTTCACTTCCACCAGCGGCGTGTGATACTCCCAGCGCAGGCCCAGGTTCAGGGTCAGGGAGTCGGTGGCGCGCCAGTCGTCCTGGAAGTAAAAGCCGTAGATGGTCTTGCGATGGCCCCAGGTGCCGGTGCTCAAGCCGCGCCCCAAATCATTGGGGAGGCCCAGCACGAAATCCGCTTCGCCGATGCCCTTCGAGGTGGGAGAAGACCAACTGGGCCCCTGCGTGAACTGGCCATTGAAGTTGAGGAATCCCGTGCGGCCATTGTTGCCCGCATAGAACGTGTTCATCTGCTGGCGCAGGATGTTGCCGCCCATCTTCATCATGTGGCGCCCGCGGATGAGGGTCAGGTTATCGGCATAGTGATAGGTGGTGTTGGCAAACAACTGCTGGGTGCCGATGTTGGCGCTACCGATGCCGTTGGCCCAAGTGAAGCCTTGGAGCGAAAGCAGCCCGAAGCCGGCGTTCTTGATGCCGAGTTTCTGGGCGACATCTCCCAGGCCCTTGTCCTCGCCGCCGTTGTTCAACATGATGTTATTCACGCCGACGCGGAGTTCGTTCACCATGGAGGGGCTGATGGTGCGGGTCCAGTTGACCACGCCGTTCTCAAACGGGGCGATGTTGAAGCTGTTGTAGAACAGCGGGAAGCTGTTCACGCCGGGGACGTCCTGACGGCCGTTGGAGTAGCGCCCGGAGAAGTCGTCTTTGTTCGTGATCTTCCAATCCACCTTGAAATCACCCTGATCGGATTTCAAGTAGCTGCTGGCGGCATTAAGCTGGTTGAAACGCGCCCGGGAATTGATGGGCTGCGGATACAGCGCGCTGTCGGCAAACAGGGCCTTGGCCGAGGGGCTGATCATGCTGGCAGGAATCAGGTTATTGGGGAAGGGAGCGCGATTCCCCTGCGCATCGACGGAGTAAGGGTTATACAACTGCACCGGCGTGGTGATCCCGAGGTCGGCCTTGTCCTGGGCGCTGGGGTTCAGCAGACGCGAAAAATCGCCGTTGCGCCACTCCGTGGGAAGCACCGTGATGGAACTGGGGGAAGCCGGGCTGGCGCGGCGGATGGCCTGGTAGTCCGCAAAGAAGAACAGCTTGTCCTTGCGGATGGGGCCGCCCAAAGTGCCGCCGAACTGGTTCCAGCGCAGGGGCGCGCGCGGATTGTTCCTCCAGTTGTTGCCCCAGTTGTTGGCGTTCAGCTTGTCGTTGCGGAAGAATTCGAACACGTCACCGTGGAACTCATTCGTACCCGACTTGATGACCACGTTGACAATGCCGCCCTGGAAGTTGCCGAATTCGGCGGATGCATTGTTGGTGATCATCTTGAACTCCGCCACCGCATCCAGATTGGGCTGGTAAGAAGTCAGGTTGTCGGACACCTGGTTATTGTCCACGCCGTCGAGCAGGAAGTTGTTGGCTTCCTTGCGATTGCCGTTCACATAGGGCCGGCCTCCTCCGGAGGTGCGCTGGCCGCTGTTGAAGGAACTGGGATCCGCAGTGGTGACGCCCGGCGCGAGCAGCGTCAGGGCGATCGGATTGCGGGTGATCAGCGGCGTGTTCACGATGGTCTGCGGAGTGATCACCGCACCCACTTGGGTAGTTTCGGTCTGCAGGATGGCGCCTTGCGCCGTCACGTTGATACTTTCGGTTACGGCACCCACTTCCATCTGCACATCGATGCGGGCGCGCTGATTCACTTCCAGCCTGATCTCCGGCTGGGCGTAAGTCTTGAAGCCCTGGGCCTCCACGCGCAGTTCATATCTGCCGATCGGGATGCGAGGAAACGCATAAATCCCGTCTTCGTTGGTTTTCGTCGGCCACTCCGTGCCGCGATCCTGGTCTTTTGCGGTCACCGAGGCTCCCACGATGGCAGCCCCTGAAGGATCTGTTACTTTCCCCGTGATGCCGGCGCTGACTTCCTGGCTAAGGGCCGGCATTGCACATATCAACGCGCACACTAGACACAGTAGAATTTTCCGAGCCATTCGAGACTCCTTTCTCTGATTTAGAATTGTGCTCTCAAACACAAATGAAGTCAATCGGGGGTTGCCCCGGACGCGGGCCCTCGAACCGGGCTGCTCCGGCGGTTCTGTCACAAATGGAAGATTCGGACCGCTTGATTGACTTTCCCGGGCGGGCGGCGGGAAAATTAAATCCATCAGGGGTTTTGCGATGCGGGTCGGGTCATTTGGAAAGCTGTCGTATTCCTTCCGGTACCCACCTCTCGCAAACCAGGAAAATTCGCAAACAGGTAGCGGCACGCTGACCGTCGAGGCCATCGGAGCGGATGGTGTTGTGTGGCCGTTCCACAGGATCGCCATGCTTTCCGGTTTAGTCTGCCGCTAAGAGGGTAATCGCAACACACGAAGGGAGTTAGGAATGTTGAAGCCGGTGGGATTGCTTCTACGAATACTTTTTGTCTCCGTCTCGCTGGGCGCGGCCATTTATGCCCAGGAGGTAAGCGCCGGTCTGACCGGCCGGGTGACGGACCAGACGGGCGGCGCGATTGTGGGGGCCTCCGTGACCGCGAAGGACGTGGATCGCGGCACGGAATGGCCGACTAAGACCAACGAAGACGGCATTTACGCATTTCCTCGGATCCCGGTGGGCAGATACGAACTCAAAGTGGAGGCGCAAGGGTTCAAGACAGTCGTCCAGCCGGGGATCGTACTACAGGTCAACCAGCGCGGGCGTATCGACATACAGATGCAGGTGGGCGCCGTCACCGAGAGCGTGAATGTGACGTCCGAGGGGCCGCTGCTGCAAACCGAAACCACGCAGGTGGGTTCGGTGATCAGTTCGCGGACCATCGTGAACACGCCGCTGATCAGCCGGAATCCGATCGCTCTGACGCTGCTGGCGCCAGGCGTCACGACGCCGGACCCGTCCAGTTTCAACAATGGCGTGCGCACTTCGGGCGGCGGCCGGCCATATGTCAACGGCAACCGTGAAGAAGCTAACAATTTCCTGCTGGACGGCGTGGACAACAACCAGGTGTCCGACAACCTGACCTCGTATCAACCCAACCTGGACGCCATCGAGGAGTTCAAGATGATCACGAACAACGCCTCGGCGGAGTTCGGGAACTTCCAGGGCGGCATCATCAACGTGGTCATCAAGTCCGGCACAAACGAGTTTCACGGCGACGGGTTCGAGTACTTTCGCAACGACAAGCTGAATGCCGACAACTGGGGACGCAACTGGCAGGGACTGCCACGCGCGCCCATGCGCTGGAACCAGTTCGGAGGCACCTTCGGCGGGCGCATCATCAAGGACCGCCTGTTCTTCTTCGCCGATTACCAGGGCTTGCGGCAGGCTACGCCGACCTCCATCAGCAGCGCGACCGTGTTTCCCACGCCATGGCGCTCGGGCGATTTCTCGAATTTGCTGGACCCCTCGGTAGTGGGCGCTGGGAAGACTTCCCAGCTTTACAATCCCTACTCGGTGGACGCGAATGGGAATCGCGCGCCGTTCCCCAATAACCAGATCCCGTTGAGCCTCTTCAGCCCGGCAGCAAAGAATCTGCTGTCCAACACCACGCTGTATCCCCTGCCGGTGAACGGCAATGTGGCGACGCCGAACTACTTTTATTCCAGCGCCAGTTACATCAAGTCGGACCAGGGCGATCTCAAGGCTGGACTGGCGGCCCACCGACAAGGACTATTTCACCGGACGGTACTCGAACGGGCGGCAGGACCAGCCTTCTGTGAACACGTTCCCGCTTTTTTACAACAGTTTCAATATCGCGCCGTTCCAGAACGGGGTGATCAACTGGACGCGCACCATCAGCCCGACACTGGTCAACGAAGCCCGCGTGGGCGTGAATAACATCATGTTGAACAACGGCGGCGCCGACAAAGGGTTGGGCAA
>JAJPJX010000155.1 GCA_021324015.1 Solibacteraceae bacterium
CGCACTCGTTGACGGCGCCGCCCAGAGATTTGGAAACGAACGGCGCAGCGGCCCGGCTGAGCAGGAGGTCGATGCGCGGCCCGGCGGCCGACGCGTTGGCGCTGGTCAACGTGACCTGCTGGCCGACGATGGGGGCCAGGTCGCTATCGAATGCCAGCAGGAATTGCTCCACGTCCTGGCGGGTCCCGTCGGGATTCGTCTGCGGGAATCCGGAATTGGAAGTTGGATTGAACGGCGTGGCTGTGAGGAAGCGGAAGACGGTGTCGGTGGACCCGTCGCCCGTGTAACCGAAGCCTCGGACCTGATCGCCCATCGTGCCGCTATCCGCCGCCGCAAAGAACGGCACCACGGGATTGCCGAACATTCCGATTTTCGTATACAGATTCCGCAGATGCGGGATTTTGACGATTTGGGTCAGCTGCTCAAAACTCTGGTTGCGGCCGGTACCGAAGAATCCCTGCGCCGGATCGAGCACGTGGCATCCGTTACAGCTGAACGATGCCTGACCGAGAAGTGCATCGGCAACCGGGGAATTGATTCCGTCGGACGGACGGCTGCCGGAGTAGAAGGCGCTGCCCCGCTGCTGCGAAGCAGTCAGGGAATTGTCGAGGTTGCGGATGGGGTTCGGCGGCGGCAGGACCTGCAGTTGGAAATCGGCGAACTGCTGCATCTGGGCAGGCGAGGGTGTATCGGGACTGCCGATCAGACTTTGGAACGCCACAATGAAGTTCGTGAAGGAGATGTTGGCGTCGAACGGGTCGGAGCCCATGGCGCCGGTGGAGCGGTCGCCGCGCCAGTGCATGGCGCCCGAATTCCGCAGGCCGCGCAGCGCCTGGGTGGTGAACGGCCCCTTCATTGGGTGAAAGTCGGTGGGTTGGTTGCTGCCATTCAACGGACTGGGAAGGCCGGTCTGATTGGTGGCGATGAGGACATTCAACAGGCCGCTCAGATTGATGGGGATCGCGCTTTTCGTGACCGTGCCGTCGGGATTCCCCAGGTCCCAGGCGAGGTCGTCCATGTCTCCGAAGATATGGCAGCTCGCGCAGGCAGCTTCCCCGTTTCCGGAGAATCGCGTAGCGTCGTACAGAAAAGGACGGCCTTCCACCACGGAGCGGGGCTCGGGATTGGGCAGGGAGAAGCGAGCGATCTCGGCGTGCGATTGGAGATGGATGACCTTGAGGCCGTTGTCGAACCGGGTAGCGGCATAAGCCAGACCGCGCGCTTCGTCCAACACGATGCCGCTGACTCCGCCGCCGGTCACCGGAATGTAATTGCGGCTGGCAGTGACCGGATCGAACGTG
Organism: Solibacteraceae bacterium; assembly: GCA_021324015.1. Taxonomy (GTDB): domain Bacteria; phylum Acidobacteriota; class Terriglobia; order Bryobacterales; family Bryobacteraceae; genus JAJPJX01. The sequence continues at coordinate 1,302 of JAJPJX010000155.1, forward strand.
TCGTTTTCCAAGGCCGCGGTGTTGAAGACGCCGACCTTGCTCGATCCGAAAGCGGCCACGTAAAGCGTCTGTCCGTCGCGGCTGACGGCGATCTGCAACGGCGTTGCCAGACTGTGGGTCTTGGCCGAGGGATCGAACCCGGAAGATCCGGCCAGCTTCGAGTAGTCGATGTGTTTATTGAGGCGGCGCGGCGTAACCGTAGAGCCTGCGATCACCGTAATGCGAGACTCGGCCAGATGGCCTTGAACGGTATGTCCGGCGAGAGTCCCGGGGCCTTCGAAGCGAACCTGGTTGAAGGCTTCGGTGTTCGAAACGTAGAGGTGGCCGTTGGCGGGATTGACGGCCATATTGAACAGTGTGGAGCCGACGTGCGCGTAAGCAGCGGTCTGGGTCAGGGCGTTGGCGTCGACGGCAAAAACATCGGTGTCCGGCAGGCGGAAACGCACCGAACCATCCCAAACGCGCTGCAGTTCGTCTTCCCAGTGGCCATCGCTGTTGTTGTATTTGACGATGAGGCCTACTTCCGGCGCGGGTTCGCCTTTCACATCGGCGGCCGGACCGGGATTGCCGCCGGGGCTGATGGTCCCGTCCGGCAGGGTACACGGCTTGAACGGGGCGAAGCCCACGCAGACCCGGGCCTGATTGACCGTGGTGGTCTGGTTGCCGGTCTTAAAGCCGGCGACGTACACCGTATTTCCGTCGGGACTCACGGCCAGGGCGCGCGGCGTATCGGTGAAGAAGCTCATGATGCGGAGCGGCGTGCCACCCACCGTGGCCCCGGGATTGGCGGGATCGAAAACCCAGACATCGGCGCGCGGAATGCCGGGCGTAGTCAATTGCGGATCGCCGGCGCCGGGGACGTTAGCGAGGGAAGGATCCAGGCGCTGCTGCCCGCGATGAGCGGTGGTAATGAACGCGCGTTGCGGCTGGCCGGCAAAGACGATGTCCCGCGGCTCGTCGCCTACCAGCAGGGTTCGGATGACGTGCGGCGTTCCGGCGAGGCTTACCACGCTGACGTTATCGGAGAGGTGATTCGTGACCCAGACCTCGGTATTGGTGCGGGCCGCGACGGCCACGGGCTCGAGTCCTACTGGTACGCGATTGACAAACAGCGGCGTTCCGGAAGAAAGATCGAAGATCTCGAGGGTGCCGTTGGGCGTATTCACGGCGAAGAGCGTGTTGCCGTCGGGCGAGAGCGCCACCGGGCGCACCGGACCGCTTTCAAATTCGAGGAACGAAGGTCCGCTGGAACTCGCCGAGACGCGCGAGGCGGTGTAGAAGTCGCGCAGAAGCCAGCATAGAAGGAGCAACGAGAGTAAACCGAAGAGGCGGCGCATTCCGAATTCGGACCATCGTACCATCCGCCGGCGCCTCGATCCAAAGATCCGCCTGGGCCTTTCGAGTTGTTACTTCCGCCCTCTTCTCTTGACAATCTACAAGAGGTTGCCTTACCCTTTTTGTAGATTGTCTGGAGGAGAATTCCGAATGATTCGTTTGGCGGCGTTGCTGGCTGTGCCGATTGGACTGGCCGCGCAGACCTGTGGCGGTCATGGCGATCCCAAAAATATGGTGGTCTCGACGAGCTGGCTGGCCGGCCATCTGCGCGATGCGAACCTGGTGATTCTGGCCATTGGCGACCGAACCGATTACGATCGCGCCCACATTCCCGGTGCGGCCTTTCTGTCCAGCTCCAGTCTCAGCTCCCGCACGAGCCCGCTGACCCTGGAACTTCCCCCGATGCCGGATCTCGCCGCCACTTTCAGCGAACTCGGCGTGGGCAACGACAAGCGAATCGTAATTTACGTCAACGGCGGCCGCGTCATCCAGGCCACCCGCGCTTATCTTACGCTGGATGCGATGGGGTTGGGAGGACAGACCTCGCTGCTCGATGGCGGCATTGCCGCCTGGGAGAGCGAAGGCCGTCCGGTGACGAAAGAAGCGCCTGCGATCAAACGCGGCTTGCTCACGCCCTGCCCGCAAAACGATGTAATCGTGGACGCGCGTTACCTGGTGGCGAATCTTGGGGGGCACGGAATACAGATCGTGGACGCGCGCGCTCCCGAGTACTATCTCGGCGAAAGCACCGCTCCGGGCAAGCGTTCGGGGCACATTCCGGGCGCGGTCAACCTCCCGTTCAGCAGTCTCACGGACGCGAAAGGCAAGTTCTATTCGGCCGACGAGCTCCGCGGCATGTTCGCGCGCACCGGAATCAAGCCGGGCGATCGAGTGGTGAGCTACTGCCACATCGGCCTGCAGGCAACCATGGTCTATTTCACCGCCCGTTACCTGGGCTACGACGCTCGCCTTTACGACGGCTCCTGGGAAGACTGGAGCGCGCACCAGGAATTTCGCGCCGTTACGGGCGCCGCTCACAACTAACATGCCGAAAACCAAAAGCGATCTTCTGCAGGGCACGCTCGACCTGCTCATTCTGAAAACACTCGAACTCGAGCCGATGCACGGCTGGGGCATCACGCAGCGCATCCAGCAGGTGTCCGAAGACGTGCTGCAGGTCAATCAGGGCTCGCTCTACCCCGCCCTGCACCGGCTGGAAGAACAGGGGTGGGTTTCCGCCACTTGGAAGACATCGGAGAACAACCGGCAGGCGAAGTATTACGAGCTTACGCGTCTCGGACAGAAGCAACTGAAGGAAGAGAAGGAAAACTGGCTGCGGCTCTCCGGCGCCGTGGCGCGGATTGTGGGCGCCTGAAAGCGCTCCGAAGGAGAGCAGTATGGGCCGCAAGATGAAATCGATATTCCGGTTTTTGTTCCGGCGCCCGGACGTGGAGCGCGAGCTCGAAAGCGAGCTTCGGTACCACATCGATCGCCAGACGGAGCAAAATCTGGCGCGCGGCATGACGCCCGACCAGGCCCGGCGCCAGGCGGTCCTGCTGGTGGGCGGCGTTGAGCCGCTGAAGGACGATTGCCGGGACGCGAGGCTCGGACGCATGGTGGAGACCCTGTGGCAGGACATCCGCTACGGGATTCGCGTCCTGTGCAAGAATCCGGGATTCTCGCTGGTCGCGATCTGCACGCTCGCGCTCGGGATCGGAGCGAACACGGCCATCTTCAGCGTGGTTTATGGCGTGCTGCTCCGTCCCCTGCCCTACGCCCATGGCGACGAACTGCTGGTCATTCACCAGAACGTGCCGAAGGCCCACGTCCTCGACTTTCCGTTTTCCGTCAAGGAGATTAACGACTATCGCCAGGGCAATCACACGCTGCAGGGCATCGTGGAGCACCACACGATGAACTTCGTGCTGTTCGGTAAGGACACGGCGGAACGGGTGGATACAGCCGTGGTTTCCGCCAACTTCTTCGACGTCCTGGGGGTCAAACCACTGCTGGGGCGGACGTTCGTCGCCGCCGACGATGTGCTGGGCGGTCCGGCCGTGCTGGTCCTGACCTATAAATACTGGCAGACGCACCAGAGCGGCGACCCGAACATCGTGGGAAAAGTGTTCCAGATGAACAACCGGCCTCACACGGTCATTGGGGTGCTCCCGCCCATCCCGCAATACCCCGCCGAAGTGGACGTTTATATGCCCACCTCGCAATGCCCCACTCGGTCCAGCGCCGGGTTCATCAACAACCGCAACGCGCGCATGATGACGGCGTTCTGCCGCCGCAAGCCGGGAGCGACGCTGGCGCAGGTGCAGGCAGACCTGACGGTCATCGGAAATAACATGGCCACAGCCTATCCGGCGGTTTATAAGCCGGAGGACGGGTACAGCGTTGACGTCAACCAACTGGGGGACGATCTCACCAGCCGCGCCCGGACCATGTTCCTGGTCCTGCTCGGCGTGGCGGGTTTTGTCCTGCTCATCGCGTGCGCGAATGTGGCGAACCTGCTGCTGGCGCGGCTGCTGAAACTGGAGCGCGAGTTCGCGGTGCGGGCCGCGCTGGGAGCGGGCAAGATGCGGCTGATGCGCCAGCTCCTCACCGAAAGCGTGCTGGTTTCCCTGGGCGGCGGAGCGCTGGGCCTGGCGCTGGCGCCGGTCGCGCTCGCTCTTCTGGTGAAGTTCGCCGAGCGCTTCACAACGCGCGCCGCCGAGGTCCACATCGATGCTCCGGTCCTGTTCTTTACGCTGCTGGTGTCGGTAGGCACCGGCGTGCTGTTCGGGCTGGCGCCGGCATTACAGTCGACACGCCCCGATCTGGCCAACACGCTCAAGGAACAGGCCGGGGCAGTCGTCGGCGGGTCCCACGTGAATCTGCGTAAGATCCTGGTGGTGGCGCAAGTC
>JAJPJX010000182.1 GCA_021324015.1 Solibacteraceae bacterium
GAATGGGTTGGTTCAGGTCTTTCCTGCCCCCTAGGTTGGGCGCCTGACCCATTACCGCCGGTTGCCTCTCGGCGAGCGAGCAACTCTTTCATCCACACAGTAGCGCGGGAGCCTGAGGCGGAACCCCCGAGATATCTGTAAGTAGCAGACAGCCTTACAAATAAAGTTTTGAAAAAACGGTCAACGGCAACTACGTACGCCGTCATCGCCGGGCGGAGGTATGCGGATTTTCAACAATCCAGCCGATGAGAATTGAGGGCGAATCGAGGCATGCAAGAGCAGGATCAGGAACTGATCCGGGAATTCCTGGTCGAGAGTTACGAGAATCTCGCGCGCCTGGACCAGGAGCTGGTGGAACTGGAACAGCGGCCCAACGACGCGGAGCTCCTGGCGAGCGTTTTCCGCACCATGCACACCATCAAGGGAACCTGCGGCTTCCTGGGGTTCTCGACGCTGGAACAGATCAGCCACCAGGCGGAGAGCCTGTTGAGCCAGTTGCGGGAAGGCCAGCGAGAGCTGAGCGCGGGGCTGGTTTCGCTGATCCTTGAGACCGTGGATGCGACGCGCCGGGTGCTGGGGTCGATCGAGTCGAGCGGTGGGGAAGGTCCGGAGCGGTTCGAGGAATTGATCGAGCGCCTGAGACGGACCGCGCAGTCCGCACCGGCGGTGGAAGATCCGGAGGGTCACGGCAGATCCGAGGCGGGCGGGGGAGGGCGCGGGTCTGCGGAGGGCGGCGAGCGGCCTGCCCCGGCGACGGAGAGCAACATCCGGGTAGGGGTCGGGCTGCTGGACAAGCTGATGGACCTGGTGGGGGAACTGGTGCTGGCCCGCAACCAGATTTTGGAATTCAACGGCCGGCGGGAGGACGCGGTGCTGCACGCGGCCTCGCAGAGGCTGAACCGGATCACCACGGAGTTGCAGGAAGGCGTCATGAAGACGCGCATGCAGCCCATCGGGGTGGTGTGGAACAAGCTGCCGCGCCTGGTGCGGGACATGGCGGTGGCGCTGGGCAAACAAATCCGCCTGGAGATGGAAGGCGAGGAGACGGAGTTGGACCGCACCATCATCGAGGCGATCCAGGACCCGCTGGTGCACCTGGTGCGCAACGCCTGCGACCACGGCATTGAGACGCCGGAAGCCCGGGTGGGAACGGGAAAGCCTGCTCAGGGCAGGCTGACACTGCGCGCCTATCACGAAGGCGGGCAGGTGAACATCGAAATTGGCGATGACGGGGCGGGCATCGACGCGGCGCGGATCCGGCAGACGGCCCTGGCAAAAGGCCTGCTGCGGCCCGAGCAGGCCGGGCGGCTGACCGACCGGGAGGCGCTGAGCCTGGTGTTTCGCCTGGGATTCTCCACGGCGCGGACGGTAACGAACGTCTCCGGACGCGGTGTGGGCATGGACGTGGTGAAGTCGCACATCGAGAGGATCGGGGGGACGGTGGACTTGTCCAGCCGGCTGGGCGAAGGCACCACGGTGAAGCTGAAAATCCCCCTCACCCTGGCGATCATTCCGGGTCTGGTGGTGAGCTGCGGCGGGGAACGGTTCGTGATTCCGCAGGCCAGCCTGCTGGAGTTGATCCGGCTGGAGCGCGGCGCTTCGGAAAAGCGTATCGAGCACGTACACGGCACGCCGGTTTACCGCCGGCGCGGGAGTCTGCTGCCCATCGCCTATCTGAACCGGCTGCTGGGACTCGCGGGCGAAGAAGACGCGCAAGCGGCCAACCTCGTGGTGTTGCAGGCCGAGAGCCGGCAATTCGGGCTGGTGGTGGACGGCATCCACGACACCCAGGAGATCGTGGTCAAGCCCCTGGGCAAGCTGTGGAAGGGGCTGCCGCTGTATGCCGGGGCCACCATCCTGGGCGACGGGCGAGTGGCGCTGATTCTGGACGTGCCGGGAATCGGGCAACGCGCCGGCCTGCTGGCCGAAGCGCGAGAGCCGTCGGGCGCGGCGGTGGAAACGCATACGCCACCGGCAACGGAGCAGCAGAGCCTGCTGCTGTTCCGGGCGGGTTCCTTTGGGCGCGTGGCGGCGCCACTCGCGCAGGTGGCCCGGTTGGAGGAATTTCCGCGGGCCTCTCTGGAGCGAGCGGACGGCCGCCTGGTGGTGCAGTACCGCCATTCGATTCTGCCGCTAGTGACTCTGCGGAGCGTGCTGGAACCGGAGGCGCCGGGGGCGGGGCAGCCGGCCGACCCGGTGCGCGTGGTTGTGTTTCAGGACGGCGGCCGCAGCGTGGGGTTGGTGGTGGATCAAATCCTGGATGCGGCCACAGGCGAAGCGGTGGCGCTCCAGAAGGCGGGGCGCCGGGGCCTGCTGGGTTCAGCGGTGGTGGGCGGGCGCGTGACGGACTTCCTGGATCTCGCGCAGGTGATGTGGCTTGCGGCCCCGCATGAGATCCCGGTGGGCGACCGGCGCGCCATGCAGAACTCACTGGAACGGCTGGCCGGAGCGCTGGATCCGGCCGAAACGGCGCTGGCAGGCGCGGCCAAGGAGCGATGAAGGATGGCCGGCGGCCAGTTTGCCACGTTTTTCGTAGCGGACCTGTTTCTGGGGGTGGATGTGCTCCAGGTTCAGGAAGTGCTGCGCTCACAGCCGATGACCCGAGTGCCCCTGGCACCGGAGGTGATCGAGGGGCTCATCAATCTGCGCGGCCAGATTGTGACGGCCATCGACCTGCGCCGGCGGCTGAAGCTGCCGCCGCGGGACGACGGGCAGGCTCTCATGAACCTGGTGGTCCGCACCGGGGATGGCGCCGTCAGCCTGCTGGTGGACGAGATCGGTGACGTGTTGGAGGTGGATACCGGGGCCTGGGAACGGCCGCCGGACAACCTGGATCCGGCGGTCCGCCATCTGATCCAGGGCGTGTTCCCGTTGGACGGCCACCTGCTGCTGATCCTGGACACGCAACAAACGTTAGACCTGGCCGCGGCGGGACCGGGAATCAAGGGCTCATGATGCGTATGCAGTGGTTCGACGACTTGAAGATTGGCGCGAAGCTCACCGTGGCGTTCGTGCTGGTGGCGGCGGGCGCCGGCCTCATCGGCTGGGTGGGGCTTTCCGGCCTGCGGGACACGACACAGCGGATGGCTTCGATGTATGCGAACCAGGTGTTGCCTCTGCAGAACCTGGGTTACGCGAACGCGGCCCTCTTGCTCGCCCGGGCGAAGATGGGGGACCTGGTGCAGGCCACGGATGGAGCACAACGGAGGGAATCCGCACGCCTGATCGAGGAGGAGGGCAGGAAGGTCGAGGAGCACCTGGAGGCGTATCGCAAGAAGGCGCTCAGTAAAGAGGAACAGGAGACACTGCTCAAATTTCAGAGTGCGTGGGAAGAACTTCAGAGACTACGCGGGAAGGCGATCACGATGGCTCTCGGCGGCCACGGGGCCAAAGCCGCGGAAATCCTTCAGGGCGAGGCGGGCGCGGCCGAAGCAGGAGCCCGCAAGGCCCTGCAGGCGCTGATCGATCTCAACGTCCGGACGGCAGACCAGGAAAACCAGATCAATCAGGCGGCGGCCTCGGCCGACCGCAGCTTGGTGGTGCTGCTGCTCGGCATGGTCGTGGTGGCGGCGCTGGGGGTCGGGATGGCGGTGGCACGGGCGGTGGGCCGCCCCCTGCACTCCATGCAGGCGGTCGCGGAAAAACTGGCGCTGGGCGACATTAACGTCAGCGTGGATCTGCGCACCAAGGACGAACTAGGCGCGCTGGCCGAATCGTTCCGGATCATGATCGAAACGATCAAAGGCCGGGCGGCCCTGGCGGAAAAGATCGCCGCCGGCGACTTCCTCGTGGACGTGAGGACTAATTCGGAGCAGGACGTGCTCGGCAAGAGTTTCCTGCAAGTGGTGCAGTGCCTGCGCCGGTTGATCGCCGAATCGGAGGCGCTGACCCGCGCGGCGGTGGAGGGCAAGCTCTCGACGCGCGGCAACGCCGGCCAGTTTCAGGGCGGCTACCGGACGATCATCGAAGGCGTGAACCGGACCCTGGATGCCGTGGTGGAGCCGATCCGGGCGGCCACCGCGGCGCTGAGCAGGATCGCGGCTAAGGACCTGCAAGCGCGGGTGCCCGGCGACTACCGGGGGGACTACGCTCAACTGAAGCACGATATCAACCAGATGGCCGCGGATCTTCAGGAGAGCCTACGGCGGTTCAGCCAGAATGCACAGGCTTTGTCGTCGTCTTCCGAGGAACTGTCGGCCGTCAGCCAGCAAATGGCGGGAAACGCGGAAGAGACCGCCACGCAGGCGAGCGTGGTCTCCGCCGCCAGCGAGCAGATCTCGAAAAGCGTCTCCTCGGTGGCCTCGGCGTCCGAGCAAATGCAGGCTTCGATCCGGGAGATCGCCAGGAACGCCAACGAATCGGCGCGGGTGGCCAAAAACGCGGTGCGCGTGGCGCATTCCACGAACGAGACGGTCAGGAAGTTGGGCGATTCCAGCCTGGAGATCGGCAACGTGATCAAGGTCATCACCTCGATCGCGCAACAGACCAACCTGCTGGCCCTGAATGCCACGATCGAGGCGGCGCGGGCCGGGGAGGCAGGCAAGGGCTTAGCGGTGGTGGCCAACGAGGTGAAGGAACTGGCCAAGCAGACCGCCAAGGCCACCGAGGAGATCGGCCGGAAGATCGAGGCGATTCAGGGCGACACCCAGGGAGCCGTTCAAGCCATCGAGGAGATCGGGGCGATCATCAACCAGATCAGCGACATCTCCAACAGCATCGCCTCCGCGGTGGAAGAGCAGACGGTGACCACCAACGAGATCGGGCGCAGCGTGGCGGAGGCGGCGAAAGGCGTGGGAAACATCGCCAACAACATCGGAGGAGTGGCGGCCGCGGCAAAGAGTACCACGCAAGGCGCCAACGACACGCAGCGAGCCTCGCACGAACTCAGGGAAATGGCGGTCCGCCTGGAGGCGGTGGTTTCTCAATTCAGCCTATGAGATGCGCGGCGAGGGCGGAAACGAGCGGCAAGGTATGGTGGCTTAAAGCCAGCGGGTGCTCCAGCCGGGTGAACGCATCCGGGTGCTGGTGGTGGACGACTCGGCGGTGATCCGCAGGCTGGTGACGCGGGCTCTGGAGCCGGAAGCCGATCTCGAGGTGGTGGGGACGGCGGCGAACGGCGCGATCGGCCTCGAACGCGTGGCGCAATGGAATCCCGATGTCCTGACGCTGGACATCGAGATGCCGGAGATGGACGGGCTGGAAATGCTGGCCCGCGTGCGCCGCCTGTATCCGCACCTGCGGGTGATCATGTTCAGCTCGCGGACGGAGCGCGGCGCGGCGGTGACCTTGCAGGCGCTGAGCCTGGGCGCGGACGATTACGTCACCAAGGCCGCGAATGGAGGGTCGATCGAGGCCTCCGCGGCTCGTCTGGGGGAAGAACTGGCGCCGAAGATCCGGCAGTTCTTCCGCTGGCCGGGCGATGGCGCGCCGGCGCCAGCCTCCGCGCCAGTATGCCTTCGGCGGGAGTTCAAGGCGCCGCCGAAGGCCGTGGGGATCGGTGTCTCGACCGGCGGCCCGGCTGCCCTGGGAGCGATGCTGCCGGCATTTCCGGCCGAGTTCCCGCTGCCGGTGCTGGTAGTGCAGCACATGCCGCCGCTGTTCACGCGCCTGCTCGCCGAGCGTCTGCATGGCGTCTGCCGGCTGCCGGTGGGGGAAGCCAGGGCGGGGCAGGCAGTCGCGGCGGGGAAGATCCTGATCGCGCCCGGCGACTTTCACATGAAGGTGGTGTCCGGGGCCGGAAATGTGCGCGTGTATCTGGACCAGTCCGCGCCGCAGAACTCCTGCCGGCCGGCGGTGGATGCGCTGTTTGCCTCGATGGCGGAAGTGTACGGCGGCGCCGTGATCGCCGTGATTCTGACCGGCATGGGGCGGGACGGGCTGCGCGGCGCACAGATCCTGAGAGCCCAGGGGGCCAGCATTCTGGCGCAGGACGAGGCCTCCAGCGTGGTCTGGGGAATGCCCGGGGCAGTAGCCAATGCAGGCCTTGCCGACCGCGTGCTGGGACTCGATCACATCGTGCCGGAGATCCTGCGGTTGGCGGGCGGGAGGTAAGGAAAGGTCCATGGGCACGCAACCGCCCGCGGCGCGGATCCGCGCGGAATGCTATCGCTTCCTCCAGGAGCATGTGTATTCACAGGCGGGCATCGTGGTGGAGGAGGACAAGCACTACCTGTTCGAGAGCCGCCTGACTCCGATTGTCCGGCAACTCGGACTGGGCTCGATTAACGAGTTGTGCGCGCTGCTGGCGGCCACGCGGGAGCCGGAAATCAGCCGGCGGGTAGCGGAGGCCATGACCACCAACGAGACTTATTTCTTCCGGGATCCGGAGCAGTACGAGGCCATCCGGGAGGTACTGCTGCCGCGGCTGCGGGAGGAGCGGCGGGAGGCCCGGCGGCTGCGCTTCTGGTCGGCGGCGGCTTCCACGGGACAGGAAGCCTACAGCCTGGCCATGGTCCTGCGCGAAGAAGGATTCGGCGACTGGGATGTGCAGATCCTGGCTACGGACTATTCGTCTCAGGTCCTGGAGCGCGCCCGGGCGGGCAGCTACCGGCAGATCGAGGTGAGCCGCGGCCTGCCAGCGGGCATGCTGGCGAAGTATTTCGAGCGGTCAGGGGCGGACTGGCAAATCGACGAGGACCTGCGCCGGATGGTCCGCTTCGAGACCTTCGATCTGCGCGAGAGCATGCGAGTCCTGGGGCTGTTCGACCTGGTATTCTGCCGCAACGTGATGATTTACTTCGACGCCGAGACCAGGAACAAGATGCTGCGGGAACTGCGCGGCACGCTGTTCCGGGGCGGCTGGTTGCTGCTGGGAGGAACCGAGGTGGCCTGCGGGATCGAAGCGTGGTTTCGCCGCCAGATGGTGCGAGGCGTGAATGTGTACGCCGCATGCTGAGAGCGGCCGAGTCACGGGGCCGGTGTATACTCTACCGAAAGGGGCAAAGTATGCGACGGCAATTCCGGCATTTCTTAGGGTTAATCTCTGCGATTCTGATGTGCACGGGCATCGCAGCCGGGCAGACCACGTTCGGCACGATCACCGGGATCGTCACGGATCCGAGCGGCGCCGTGGTGCCGGGCGCGAAGGTCAGCATCACCAACGAGCATGAGGGCACCGTACGGCAGATCACCACGGGCAGCACGGGGGTCTACACGGCGCCGAACCTGGCGGTGGGCTCCTACAGGCTGCAGGTCTCGGCCGCTGGTTTCGCGACCTACGAGGCCAGCGGACTTACGCTGAGCTCGAACCAGGTGCTGAATGCGGACGTCCACCTGGCGCTGACGCAGAGCGGCACGACGGTGGAGGTGAGCGCCTCGGGGGCGGCGATCTCCACGGAGACGAGCAATATTTCAAACCTGAAAACCAGCCGCGACCTCCAGGAGCTACCGTTGATTTCGCGGCATGGCGGGGACCAGGGTTTTTATACTTACGTGCTGCAGAACCCGGGGGTGAACAGCATGCCCGGGAACAGCCTCAACAACGTGCAGGGGGTGCGCCAGCAGACCGGGGTGCTGCCGACCATGGACGGGATTGCGGTAATGGCGTATCCGATCGGGCCGGGGCCGGTGCAGCCCAGCCTGGAGGGAGTGCAGGAGGTGAACGTCCAGTTGGCGAACACGCCGGCGGAGTTCGCCACGCCGGCCAACTTCGCGGTGGTGACCAAATCGGGGAGCAACGAATTTCACGGGAGCGCGTTCTGGGACTACAACGGCAGCCGGCTGAACGCGCGGGATTTCTTCAGCCCGGCGGCGCCTTTCCGGGTGTACCACGATTTCGGCGGCAGCTTCGGCGGTCCCATCCGCAAAGACAAGACGTTCTTTTTCGGAGATTACGAGGGGTCGCGCGAGGCGGCCAACGTGGTGGTGACGGGCACCACGCCGCTGCCGGCCTGGCGGTCGGGGGATTTCAGCGGGTTGAAGACGCCCATTATCGACCCGCTGACGGGCGCGCAGTTCCCGGGAAACCAGGTTCCGGCGAGCCGCATTGCGCCGGTGTCGCAGAAGGTGCAGAATTTCTTCTACCCGCTGCCGAACTTCGGACCGCCCGGGCTGCAATCCGGGAACTGGCGGGGCCAATTTCCCGGGCAGACGGGATTTACGCACTTTGACGATTTTGGGGTGCGGGTGGATCAGAACTTCAGCAACGGGGACAAAGTATACGCGCGCGTGAGCTACCGGCGGCTGCCGCTGACGGCCCGGGAAGCGGTGCTGCCGCCGATCGGGCAGCGGGACCAGTTGCGGGGGGCACGCAGCGCCGTGGCCTCGTGGACGCACCTGTTTTCGCCAGCGGTGCTGAATGAGTTTCGCACCGGCTTCACGCGCCAGCGGAACTATTACTATCCGGACCTGGTGGGTTCCGACATTCTGCAGCAGGTGGGCATACAGGGCGTGACCACGACGGGGATTCACAATGTGCCGGCGTTCAACATCACCGGCATCACGACCACGGACCAGCCGAACTCGCAGGCGCTGACTCTGGATACGAATTTCGAGTGGACCGACAACCTGAGCTGGACGCGCGGGCGGCACGCGATGAAATTCGGTTTCGACGCGATCCGGGATCAACTGGGCGGATACAACTATCCGAACAGCATGTACGGCACTTACAACTTCAACGGCACATATACGGGCTTCGGTTACGCGGACTTTCTGCTGGGGATCCCGCAGACCACGCAGCTATCCATCCCCACGCCGCCACGATACCTGCGCGGGACGACCTGGAGCCTGTACGCGCAGGACCAGTTCAAAGTAAACCAGCGGCTGACGCTGAATTACGGCTTGCGGTACGAGTTACTGGGCCCTTACTACGACCGCTACGGAAGCATCGCGAATTTCGATCCCACGACCGGGGCGTTCGTCCTGCCGGACGCGGGCGTCAGTAACGTGAACCCGTTCTACCCCAAGAATATTCCGCTGCTGGCGGCGTCCAAGGCGGGATTTCCGGACCAGGCGCTGGTGCGGTATCCCAAAGCCAACTTCTATCCGCGGGTGGGGGCGGCGTACAAGCCGTTCGGCGACGACAAGACGGTGATCCGGGCGGGATACGGGATCTACGGCAACCTGGTCTACGGCAGCCTGGCGCGGGGCCTGGGGGGAGGACCGTTTTCGGGGAGCACCACGTATACCAACGCGCTGACTAACGGGGTACCGCTGTTCAGCTTTCCGTATCCGTTTCTGCCCACGGGCACGACCGCCACGCAGAACGCTTTCGGAGTGAACCCGAACCTCTCCACGCCGTATACGGAGCAGTGGAATTTGACCGTGGAGCGGCAGGTGGGCAGCGCGGCGCTGCGCCTTTCCTACCTGGGCACGCACTCGGCGGAGCTGATTTACGCCCGAAACCTGAACCAGCCGCCGCCCAGCACGATCCCGTTTACCAACAGCCGGCGGCCGTACCCGATCTTCAACACCATCACCTATTACGACAACGGCGGAAACCAGAGGTACAACGCGCTGCAGGCGACGATTGCCAGGAATTTCGGCAGCCAGTTGACGTTCAACGCCGGGTACACGTGGGCCAAGGACCTGACGGACACGCAAGAGGGCACCTTCTCCGGGCCGACGATTCAGAACCAGTTCGACCGGAGGGCGGAGTACGGGAACAACCTGCTGACGCCCACGCACCGGGTGTACGGGTATGCCATCTGGCACATTCCGGTGGGCAAGGGGCATCGCATTCTGAACCGGGGCGGCCTGGTCGAGGCGGTGCTGGGAGACTGGCAGATGGCGTGGAACGCGATGGCGCAATCGGGGCAGTTTTTCACTCCCTCGTTCAGCGGGTTTGACACCTCGAACACGAACACGATCGGCGGGCGGCCGGACGTGGTGCCGGGGGTCAGCACCGCCGCGGCGGGGACGCAGTCGACCAACAACTGGTTCAACGCCGGGGCCTTCAAGATTCCGGGCTGCCCGGACAGCAACCCGGTGTGCGCGAAGCCGGACAACGTGGGGCGATTCGGAAACGCGGGGATCGGCACGCTGCGCGGGCCGCGCATCGCGAACGCGGACTTCGCCCTCTCGAAGTATTTTCCGATTCGGGAGAGGCTGCGGATGCAGTTCCGGGTGAACATGGCGAACGTGTTCAACCACCCGAACTTCGCGCTGCCGGCCTCGAACATCAGCTCTCCGGCGACGGTGGGCAGGATCACCTCAAGCGTGCCGGCGACGTTCGGGACGGTAGCGCCGCGGGAGATCGACTTCCAGTTGCGGGTGGAGTTCTGAGACGAGGCGGGAACTGCGGCAGGACTGCGGAAGATCTCAACGGCTCGATCGGCGCTTGCGTGACGAGGCCAGGCAGCCCTTGTACGTTCCCGCCCAAGTCAGAATCCGACGATCCAGCGGACGTCATCTCCTGCCGCCTACCGGAAGTTGAGCTTCCGCGTTCCGTAGGCTGAAGGCAGGGGATTGGGGCTGAGTCTCACCAAAATCCAACTGTGATTCTCCTGACCGACCGGCTCCCGTGTCTTACCGAATTTTCCTGGGCGAAATGGTGTCCCGGCGGTAGTAGCGCCACTGGGAAGTGGTGCGTCTGCATAAGTGGAAGCGCAAAAGAGCGCTACAGCAATTCAAGCGAAATCCTAGGGAGGAATGAAGATGAGACTGAGTCACTTTCTGACGACGGGAATTCTGGCGGGTGCGATGGCGGCGCTGCCCGTTATTTCTCTGGCGGGCACGTCCGGCGCTTGCACCAGTGCGGCTCCGACTGCGGAGTCGTCCCACTGGAATTTTCAGCAGGAGGCTTCGCAACTCCTCGACGACATTCAGATGGACGCCAGCCACGCGGCGAATAGGGCGGACGAACTGCAATCGCTGTACCAGAGCCCGACGGTCGACTGGCTGTCGCATGCGACGCAGCTAAACAACGTGCGGGACGAAGTCAACGATATGGGAAACAAGCTGTGCCGGCTCGAAACCATCCGCCGAGTGTTGCCGCCCTGGCAGCAGAAGGCCGTGGACGATGCCGCTCCGCTGGTGCGGCTGATGGCGGACAACGCGCAAGACGCCATCACGTTCCTGAACGGCCATCAGGAAGAGCTGTGGGAGCCGGTGTACGACAAGTACATCAACAATCTCTCCACGGAATCCCGGCAACTCTCGCGCTCGATGCGGAACTTCGAGGAATACGCCAAGGTTCATCACGAGGACCGGAACCTGGGGAAGAGCCTGGGCATGACGGCGGGCCAATAATTCTTTCTCCATCCCTTGGCCTGAGTGGAGCGGCCGGCCTGCGGGCCGGCCTTTTTTTTGCGTTTGAGGGTTGTACAGTGGAGGGAGAAAGGGCCAAGCTGCTTGGAGTTTTCTTTGAACGAAGCCGAGGTGCGCGTGCTGGGCTGCCTGCTGGAGAAGGAAGCGGCCACGCCGGAATACTATCCGCTTTCCCTGAACGCGCTGACCAACGCGTGCAACCAGAAATCCAACCGCGACCCGGTGGTTTCGTATGCCGAGAGCACGGTGGAGGAGGCGCTGGCGGATCTGCGGGCGAAGGGGCTGGCGACGCGGATCAGCGGGGCGGACATGCGGGTGCCCAAGCACGCGCACCGGCTGGCGGAAGTGTTCAACCTGGGCCGGCGGGAATCGGCCGTGCTGTGCGTGCTCCTGCTGCGCGGGCCGCAGACGGTGGGCGAGCTGCGCGGGCGCACGGAGCGGATGTACGCTTTCGATGATCTGGAGGCTGTGGAAGCGTGCCTCCAGCGGCTGATGGAGTGGCAGCCGGAGCCGCTGGTGACGCGGCTGGGACGGCAAGCCGGGATGAAGGAGTCGCGGTACGCGCACCTGCTGGGTGGACCGGTGGAGACGCTGCCGGAGCCGGCGCCGCGCGCGCCGGAGGCGGACCGCGTGAGTCTGCTGGAGGCCAGGGTGGCGGCGCTGGAGCAGGAGGTGGAGGGGCTGAAGGCCCAACTGGCCGAATTCCGGAGGCAGTTCGAGTAGGGCCGGATGCTGCGGGAGCACCTGTTTGCGGCGCTGGATTCGGGCGCCACGGTTCTGACGGCGAACAATCGCGTGGCGCGGTCTCTGCGGCACGCCTACGCGGCGCGGCAGCGGGAGAGCGGCTTTGCGGCGTGGCGCAGCGCCGACATCCTGCCGTGGACAGCGTGGCTGCGGCGGGCGTGGGAGGACGCGCTCTATTCCGGTCAAGCGCCGGCGCGGATGCTGCTGAACCCGGAGCAGGAGCTGGCGCTGTGGGAGCGCGTTATCGCCGGGGATCCGCAGTATCATCCGCTCTTGCAACTGGCGGCCACCGCGCGGCAGGCGGGCGCGGCCTGGGAACTGGCGTACGCCTGGAAACTGGAACTGGGCGGAGCGGACTGGCAGGGCATCGACGACGCCGAGGCCTTCCTACGCTGGGCCGCCGCGTTTCGCGCGCGCTGCGACCAGGAGGGCTGGCTGGACGGCGCGCGGCTGGTGGAGCAGGTGGCCGCGGGGGTGCGAGCGGGCACGCCGCGGCCGCCGCATCGCGTGCTGCTGGTGGGTTTCGACGAGTTCACGCCGCGGCAGGAAGACCTGTGGGACGCGCTGCGCGCGGCGGGATGCTCGGTGCAGACGGCCGACGAGCCGGCGCGCGGGGGCCGGGCGGTGCTGGCGAGCCTGCCGGGCGGGGAGGAGGAAATTCGCGCGGCGGCGCGCTGGGCGCGGCACTTGGTGGAGCAGGGCGCCGGGCGCGTGGGTGTGATCGTGCCCAACCTGGCGCGCGTGCGGGCGGCGGCGGATCGCCTGTTTCGGGAGGTGATGTATCCCGGGCAGGCGATGCCGGACCCGCGCGCAAGCTGCTTCAATATCTCCTTCGGCGTTCCGCTGGTGGACTATCCGCTGGTGGCCACGGCGCTGCGCATTCTGGAGCTCGATCCGGAGGCGGCGCCGGTGGAGGCGGCCGGGCGGCTGCTGCGCTCACCGTTCCTGGCGGGCGCGGCCCAAGAGGGGAGCGCGCGGGCGCTGCTGGCGGCGGAACTGGCGCGCCGGGGCGATCCGGAAGCGGACCTGGAGACTATTGAGAAACTAGCCCGGCGGGAGAAGCCGTACGGCTGCCCGCGTGCGGCGGCGGCCCTGGAGACCTTCCGGCGAATGCGGCGCGGGGTTCCCAAGTGGCAGGCGCCCAGCGCCTGGGCCGCGGCGATTCCGGAGCTGCTGCGCGCGCTGGGCTGGCCGGGCGACCGGCCGCTGGACAGCGTGGAATACCAGACTCTGGCGCGGTGGCAGGAGCTGCTGGGCACGCTGGCGGCGCTGGACGGCGTGAGCGGCGCCATGAGCCTGGAGGAGGCGGCGCGGCGGCTGCGGCGGATGGCGGCCGAATCGCAATTCCAGCCGCTCCAGCAGGACGCGCCGGTGCAGGTGCTGGGGGTTTTCGAGGCTTCCGGCATGCGCTTCGATCACTTGTGGATCATGGGCATGCATGATGAAGCCTGGCCGGAAGCGCCGGCTCCGAACCCGTTTCTGCCGGCGGCGCTTCAACGGCGGAGGCAGCTTCCGCACGCCTCGGCGGAGCGCGAGTTGGCGTTTGCGCGGCGGGTGACGGAGCGTCTGCTCGCGAGCGCGCCACGGGTGGTCGTGAGCTGGCCGCGGCGGGAGGGAGACCGGGACCTGCGGCCCAGCCCGTTGGTGAGCCACCTTCCGGCGGTGATGGCGGAACTACTGGAGATGTGGCCGGGCGAGAGCTATGCGGCACGCGTGCGGGCGGCCGGAGAAGTGGAATGCATTTCGGACGGGGTGGCTCCGCCGCTGGCGGGCGAGCTTGCCATGCGCGGCGGCGCCCGGCTGTATCAACTCCAGGCGGCCTGCCCGTTCCGGGCCTTCGCGGAGCTGCGCCTGGGAGCCGCGGCGCCGGAGTATCCGCAAGCGGGGCTGGACCCGCGGCAGCGCGGCACGCTGATGCACGCGGCGCTGGACCGGCTGTGGGGTGTGCTGGGGTCGCACGCGCGGCTGATGGAGATGAGCGCGGCGGCGGTGCGCGGCGCGGTGCGGGATGCCGTAGCCGGGGCGATCGAGCAAAAATGCGCGGAGCGCCGCCTGCCGGCGCGCTTCCTGGAGATCGAACAGGCGCGGCTGGAGGGGCTGCTTGCCGAGTGGCTGGAACTGGAAAAGCTGCGGCAGCCGTTCACGGTGGTGGCGCGCGAGGAGAGGGACGAGGTGAGCCTGGGGGACTGACGGTGCGCGTCAAGGTGGACCGCATCGACGAACTCGCCGACGGGAGCAGGGTGATCCTGGATTACAAGTCGGGTGATCCTAACGAGCGCGACTGGCAGACGGACCGGCCGGCCGAGCCGCAGGTGCCGCTATACGCCATCCGGGGCCGCGGTCCGCTAGGGGCGGCGGCATTTGCGCGGGTGCGCAACGGCGGCTCGGGGTTCCGGGGGATTGCCGCCGCGGAGGGCATTCTGCCGAGGGTCAAAGCTGCCGAGCGGCCGCTGGCGGAACAGGTGGAGGAATGGCGGCGGGTGCTGGCGCGGCTGGCGGAAGAGTTTCGCGAGGGCGACGCCCGGGTGGATCCGCGGGATGGGCCCAAAACGTGCGAGACCTGCCACCTGGCGCCGCTCTGCCGGATTCGCGAGGCGGAGGCAGACCAGTGGGCCTGATGCGTCCCTTGCCGGTGGCGCCGGACGCCGCGGCGCGCGCGCGGGCGCTGGAGGCCGGGGCCTCGTTCCTGGTGGACGCGCCGGCGGGATCGGGGAAAACCGAGCTGCTGATCCAGCGCTACCTGCGGCTGCTGGCGCTGGTGGAGGCGCCCGAAGCCGTGGTGGCCCTCACTTTCACGGTGAAAGCGGCGGCCGAGATGCGCACGCGCGTGCTGGATGCCCTGGAACGGGCCGCGGGGAGCCCGCGGCCCGGCGCGCCGCACGCTGCGCTCACCTGGGACCTGGCGGCGGCTGTGCTGGAGCGCGACCGGGAGCACGCCTGGAACTTGCGGACGCATCCGGCCCGTATGCGCATTCAGACCATCGACGCGCTGTGCGCCGCGGTCACCCGGCGAATGCCCTGGCTTTCGCGTTTCGGAGCGCAGCCGGAGGTGACCGAGCACGCCGAGGACCTGTACCGCGAAGCGGCGCGCCGCTTGGTCGCGCGGCTGCCGGAGCCTGTAGCCGTGCTGCTCGAGCGGCTGGATAACGACGCGGCGGGGCTAACCAAGCTGGTGGCGGAGATGCTGGCGCGCCGGGATCAGTGGCTGCGGCACATCGTCGAGCGGGCGCCGCGCGCGGAGTTGGAACAGGGGCTGCGGACGGTGATCCAGGACGAACTGGCGCGCCTGCGGGAGCGCGTCCCGCCGGCGTGCGCGGGGGAGATCGCGGCGCTGGCGCGGGTCGCCGCGGGCAACCTGCGCGCCAGCGGGCGGGAGAGCGAGATCACGGCGTGCGAGGGCCTGACGGCGCTGCCGGGGACGGAGCCGGGCGAGGCGCCGCAGTGGCTGGGCATCGCCGGCCTGCTGCTCACGGACAAGGGCGAGTGGCGCCGCCAGGTGAACGTGAGCACCGGGTTTCCGGCCGATCAGAAGGAAGTCAAGCGCCGCTGCGAGCAGTTGCTGCGAGCGCTGGAAAGGGAAGAGGAGTTTCGCGAGGCGCTGAAGGGCGTGAAGAAACTGCCGCCGCCGGCCTACGACGAAGACGCCTGGCAGGCGCTGGAGGCGCTCTCGCGCGTACTGCTGGACGCGGCGGCGGAACTGCAAATGGTGTTCGGCGAGCGCGGTCTGGTGGATTTCGCCGAAGTGGCGCAGCGGGCTTCGGTTGCGCTGGGCTCCGAGGATCACCCCACGGACCTGGCCCTGGCGCTGGATTACCGTATCCAGCACGTGCTGGTGGACGAGTTCCAGGACACCTCGCTGAGCCAGTACCGGCTGCTGCGGCAGTTGACGGCAGGCTGGGAGCGCGGCGACGGGCGGACGCTGTTTCTGGTGGGCGACCCGATGCAGTCGATCTACCGCTTCCGCGAGGCGGAGGTGGGCCTGTTTCTGCGGGCGCGGCAGGAGGGCATAGGGACCGTGGCGGTGGAGCCGCTGCGGCTGGAAATGAATTTCCGCTCGCAGGCTGGCATCGTGGAGTGGGTGAACCGGGTGTTCCGGGAGGTGTTCCCGCGGCGGGAGGACATCCCCATGGGGGCGGTGACCTATCAGCCCTCGGTGGCGCGGGAGGCGGACGAGGAGCAGACGGTGCGGGTGCATCCGTTTTTCGGCGAGCAGCCGCGGGCGGAGGCGGAGCGGACCGTAGAGTTGATCCGCGAGGCGCGCACGGCGCAACCCGCGGGAACGATTGCGATCCTGGCGCGGGCGCGCACGCACCTGCCGCACATCCTGCGGGCGCTGGCGGCGGCGGGGCTGCGGTATCGGGCCATCGAGATCGACGAGTTGGGAACGCGGCCGGTGATCCAGGATCTGCTGGCGCTGGTGCGGGCGCTCGAGGATGCCTCCGACCGCACAGCCTGGCTGGCGGTGCTGCGGGGCCCCTGGTGCGGGCTGACTCTGGCGGACCTTCACACCCTGGCGGCGGACGAGGCGCCGCGCGCGATATGGGACGTGGTGCGGGAGGAAGGCTGGCTGGAGCGCCTGGGCCCGGACGGGCGGGCGCGCCTCACGCGGGTGCGCGAAGTGCTGGGGGCGGCCTTCGGGCACAGGCGGCGGGAACCGCTGCGCGGTTGGGTGGAGCGCACGTGGGTGGCGCTGGGCGGGCCGGCCTGTCTGCGCACGGAGACGGACGCGGAAGATGCGGAGGCCTTCTTCCAATTGCTGGAGACGTTGGAGGAGGGCGGCGAGGCGCCGGATGGCCGCACACTGGCCGAAAAGGCGGCGGGCCTGTTTGCCGCTCCGGACCTGGAGGCGGACGAATCCCTGCACGTGCTGACCATCCACAAAGCCAAAGGGCTGGAGTTCGATACGGTGATTTTGCCGGGGTTGGGATCGCGCCCGCGGGTTGATGAGGGGCGGCTGCTGGCGTGGCTGGAGACGACCGGGAGCCATGGCGAGAGCCTGCTGCTGCTGGCGCCGGTGAAACCGAGCGGGGGCGCCACGGACCCCATCGTGGATTACGTGCGCGGCATCGAGAGGAAGAAAGAGGAGCACGAGGCGGCGCGGCTGCTTTACGTGGCGGCGACGCGGGCGCGCCGGCGGCTGCACCTGCTGGGTCACGTGCCGGTGCGGGAGCAGGATGGGAAGGCCGTTCCGGGCGATCCGGAGAGCGGATCGCTGCTGGCGCGGCTATGGCCGGTGGTGGCGCCGGAATTCGCCGCGCGCTGGACGGAGGGATCCGGTCCGGTAGTTGCGGAAGAGGCACAGGCGCGGGGCGAGACGCGGCTGCGCCGGCTGCGTTCGGGCTGGATGCCGCCGCCCGCGCCCGCGGCCGTGGCCTGGCAGCCGGAGCTTCCGGAGGAGGCCGAGGCAGGCGCCGCCCCGGTGAGCTTCGATTGGGCGGGGGAGACGCGGCGGCATGTCGGCACGGTGGTGCATCGCCTGCTGCGGCGCATCGCCGAGGAAGGCGTGGATCGCTGGGACGGGGCGGCGGTGGCGCAGGCTCGCCCCGTGACGCAGGCAGCGCTGGGCAGCCTGGGAGTGCCGCCGGCGGAGATTGCCGGGGCGGCAGCGGAGGTCGAACGGGCGCTCGCGGCGAGCCTGGCGGACCCGCGCGGGCGCTGGATTCTGGAGCGATCGCACGCCGGCGCGCGCTGCGAATATGCGCTGGCGGGTCTGGTGCGGGGGCGGCTGCTGGAGGGCGTGCTGGACCGCACCTTCGTGGATGCCGAAGGCACGCGGTGGATTATCGACTACAAGACCGGCGCGCACGAGGGAGCCGGAGCGGAGGCTTTTCTGGACGCCGAGCAGGAGCGCTACCGCGCGCAACTGGAGGGCTACGCGGCTCTGTTCGCGGGCCTGGAGCAGAGGCCCATCCGGCTGGGGCTGTACTTTCCGCTGATGGGTGCATGGCGGGAGTGGGGGTATGGGGAGAGTTGAAGGGGCCAGATATGCCACCGCTCCCTCAGGGTCACGGCCCAGTCCGTCAAGGTTGGGCCGGCGGGCCGCTCTTGATGTCGGGGCGGGTGCGGTCGGCGACGATCATGGCGTTCCGGATCTGACTGGCGAGGACGGAGAGGGTGCCGGGCGAGTGCGGGATGAGCACCGTGTTGGTCTGCGACGAAGCTCCGAGCTCCTTCAGGGTGTCGAAATACTGGGTCATCAGGACAAGGTTCATCACGTCCTGCGCCGTGGCGCCCGGCACACTCTCCTGAAACTCGCTGACGGATTCGCGCAGACCGTCCACGATCGCTTTGCGCTGGTCGGCGATGCCCTTGCCCTGGAGCGCCTTGCTCTGGGCTTCGGCCTCGGCCGCCTTGACTTTGAGAATGCGGTCGGCTTCGCCCTTCTCGCTGGCGGCGACGCGGAGGCGCTGCGCGGCGTTGATCTCGTTCATCGAGGCCTTGACCTTGGCGTCGGGATCGATATCGGTGACCAGCGCCTTCACGATGCCATAGCCGAAATCGTCCATTAGCTGGGCAAGCTCGGTCTTGACCGCGTCGGCGATCTCGTCTTTCTTCTCGAATACGTCGTCCAGCTTGATTTTGGGCACGCGCGCCCGGACGACATCGAAGACGAACGAAGTGATCTGCTGATCTGGGCTCTGGAGCTTGAAGAACGCTTCGTACACTTTTTGCGGATGGACGAAATATTGCACGGAGACGACGACATGGACAAACACGTTGTCCTCGGTCTTGGTTTCCACCTTGACATCCAGTTGCTGCACGCGCAGATTCACCCATCCGGCGGCCCACTCGATCCACGGCACCTTCATGTTGAGGCCGGCCGACGCCACGCGCACAAACCGGCCGAATCGCAGAACCACCACCGCCGTCTGCTGCTGCACCGTGAAGAAGGTCAACAACAGCGTAATGATGGCGACGACGGCCATCAACCCGAGGCCTAGATACAAGACCGTCTGGTCGGTCCCGATTGGCATCTTGGAAGTCCCCTTTCCGCAAGCGATTGGGCGCTCATTCGAGAGGCATTTTAGCTCGCGGCAGAAGGCTCTGCCGGGGCTGTGGACGGCGTGTTGCGGATGAGGTGCGTCGTGGTGACCGTCTGCCCGACGTGCCGCAGGGTGTGCTCGGCGATGTGGGTGAGCAGGCCGATGACCGTGGTGGGCAGGCGCTTGCGCCCCACGGTGCGGGGCTCGGCTAAAGTAGCCGGGTCGAGCGCACGCACCACGCCTTCGGCGGCGCCCAGCGACTGCTCGACTGCGGCGAGCAACTCTTCGCGGCCGGCGCCGGGCCGGCGCTCGGCTGCGAGCTCCGCCATCTGCTCCGGCGTCAGTTCACGGTTCTGCAAGTAGGTCATCAGGCGATCGACACTGCCGGCGATGTGGCGCAGGTGGAAGCCGGCGGGCGTCAGCCCGTGGGGGCGCATCCAGAGCTGCCCGGCGGTGAGACTCTCGGTGGCGCGAGCCAGGTCTTCCCGGGCTTGCTGAAAGGCAAACAAGACGGGGGTAAGCAGGGGATGGACGCCGGGCAGAGGGCCGCGCAGCCAGGGTTCGGGAAGAGGAGCGTTGGCAGACATCTTCTCCGAATATAATCGAGGGCGGAGGAGCCATGCGTCGTAGAGATTTGCTGGCCGGGGCGGCTGCTATGCCGGCCCTGGCGGCGCAGCAGTACGCCAGCCGCACGCGCGGGTTGCCGCGCCTGACCATCAAAGAGGTGAAGGTCATCCCGACCAGCGCCGGCCGGGGATACCAGTGGGTGTTCGTAAAAGTGATCACGAGCGAGCCGGGACTGTACGGGCTGGGTTCGGCCAGCAACGTGAACGCGGCGTTCTCGGTGATCAACCTGATCGAGAAACACTACGCGCCGTTCTGGGTGGGCAAGGACCCGGACCGCATTGAAGATCTGTGGCAGAGCACCAACGTGCACGCCTACTGGCGCAACAGCATGATCCACAACAACGCGCTCAGCGGCCTGGACATGGCGCTGTGGGACATCAAGGGGAAGCGCGCCGGCATGCCGGTGTACGACCTGCTGGGCGGGAAGGCGAGGGACGGCGTGTCGCTCTACGCGCACGCCGACGGGCGCGATATGCAGCAGGTGGAGGACAACGTCCGCAAGTACATGGAGGAGGGCTACCGGCACGTGCGGGCGCAGATGGGGGGCTACGGCGGGGGCGGGATGATCGCTCCGGGGAAGGGCAGCCGGCCGGCATCCGGGTTCCAGGGCGCAGTGTTCGACGAGGACCTGTATGTGGACACCATCCCCAAGCTCTTCGAGCACCTGCGCGTGAAGCTCGGGCGGGAAGTGAAGCTGCTGCATGATGTGCACGAGCACCTCACGCCCACCATGGCGGTGGAGTTTGCCAAGCGCATGGAGCCATACCATATGTTCTTTGTGGAAGACATCCTGCCCCCGGAGCAGATCGACTGGTTCCGGGAGATCAAGAAGGTCACCACCACGCCGCTGGCCATGGGGGAGCTGTTCACCAGCCCGCGCGAATGGGTGCCGCTGATTTCGGAGCGGGCTATCGACTTCGTGCGGAACCGGGTGTCGCAGACCGGGGGCATCACGGCGGCGAAGAAGACGGCGGCGCTGTGCGAAGCCTTCGGGGTGCGCACGGCGTGGCAGGAGGGCGGCGACAACGACCCGGTGAACCAGCTTGCGGCCTATCACGTGGATTACTCGATTGCGAGCTTCGGCATCCAGGAGGAGAACCACTTCCCGCCGCTGGTGCACGAGATGATGCCCGGCACGGCCGAGCTGAAAGGCGGTTACTTGTACGGCAACGACGCGCCGGGGCTGGGGATCGACATCAACGAGGCCACGGCGGCGAAGTTTCCGCTGCAACCCCCGCCCGGCGGCGACACCTGGACCACGGTGCGCGGTGTGGATGGCGGGCTGGTGAAGCCGTAAGTAGACCGGTAAGTAGAACGGCGCGATCCTTTTCCACAGTACCGGTACTAAGCATAAAGAGAGCGCATCAGGCATTTTCCTGATATATAATCGCCCCTACCATCGCCGGCTCGTGCGTGGAGAAAGGGGGCGGAGATGCCACCGTCCTTTCGTCCGTTGCCTGTGGAAACTGTTGCCCGCCTGCTCGCGGCTTTGCCGCCGCTGCGGACCGGCGACGTCGGAATGCTCAGTGCGGTGCGCACCGATTTGGCGCGCGCCATCGCATCGGGGCAGGATGCCGGACAACTGGCAAGCGATCTGTCCACGCCGGCCGCCTGGCTGGGTCTTGACCTGAGGAGGGCGGCCGGGCCCACGCCTCCCACCGCCCCGCCACCGGCTCCTCCGGCGCCGGCCGCGGAAGAGGCGGCGGTGCCGCCCCCAGCGTGGGCGGTCGCGGCGGCCCAGGCGGCCGTACAGGCAAAGTCGGCATTGCGCGTGGCGGTGCTGGACCGCGACCCGGCCAGCATGCCGAGTTTGCGCCTTCCGGCCTGGGCACAGGGGCAACAGGCAGTAGCCACATATGGCCCGCTGCTGGTCGAAAGCGCCGCGTCGCAGATCACATTTCAAAAGTGGCTGATCATCTACATAATCCCGGTGCAGATGGTCAGCTTCGTGCAGGGGGCGACAACCTTGTTCATCGCGCCCCTGGCTGCGACGGGAAGTGAGAAGACAGTGACCCTGGCGGCGGGATCGGTCTGGGTGAACGTGACCCCACTGGCCGCCGGAGCGCCCGCGAACTCCTTTGCCGGGGTGGCGATTCAAAGCGGAAGCATCACGAGCGACCGGAATCTCACGTTCGGCGGTACGACGGTGACGATTCCGGCGGGCGCAACGGTGACGCTCGCAGTGACGCCGGCGGCCCCGGCGGCGTCGGGGAACCCGGCCGTTCAGGTGGCGCCGCCGGCCACGATCACTTTCACGTTTCCGGGCGCTGGGGCTGCGACGGCCAGCGTGGCGCCCTTCACGGCGCAGATTTGCGGCGAGACGTTCGATGCGGAGCCCAACGGCCAGCCGCTGGTCTACAACGACACGGTGAAGACCCTGGCGATTCCGTGCGACACCAACCAGACCCGGTTCGCGCCGGTCACGCAGCCGGGAACGCTGGCTCAGCTCCATGGCACGGCCACGCTGCTGGCGGCAGGTTGGGCTTTGCAGGTGACGCAGGCCGCTCCGCCTGCGCTGGGGAACGCGGCGGGCGCCGGAATCTTCTACCTGGGATTCACCGGGGGCCTCTCGGTACAGTGGACCGGGCTAGGGCGCCCGGAGCCGGAAGCCGGGGGCATTCTTTTGGCGTCCTCGGGGTTCCTGCTGTTGTGGACGGCCGCGGGCCTGGCGCCGTTCGTGCTCTCGCGGCAGGAGTTCGATCTGTGGGACGGCCAGTTGGCGCCCTCCACGCTGACCGCGACGCGATTCGCTGGAAGCGGTCTGGTGTACGAAATTGCCGGCACGCGGGAAGTCATCGAACTGGGGGCGGTGCTCAGCGCGGACCTGGATCGCCCCCTGATGGCGGATGGCAGCCGCGCGATCATCGAGATGCCCGGCCTGGTGACCATCAGCAGTCTCCTGGGCAAGCTGCGGCTGTTCGCGTATGGCGCGTTTCCACCGGCCGATGTTCCCAAGGTGCTGGCGGCATATCCGAACGGATTTCCTCTAGCACTCGACAACGCCTTCCTCAAAGTCAGCGTGCCGCTGCTGCTGGCAGTGGAAGGGAAAATCACACCGCCAGCCGATGCCGGCGCCTATGTTTCCGCCTCCGGCGCGTTGCTCGTCGGATTCCTGTACCAGATGGAATTCCCGTTCCTGCCGGACCCGTACACCACGGGCGCCTCGTTGGGCCGGGGAGATGCCCAGAGCCAGGTGGGCGGGCTGCTGGGCGAAGTGGCGTGGCTGAATCCCGGCCAAGTGGCCTTGCGCATGATCGACCTGGGACACGCCCATCCACTGCTGCCTCCGGCCGCGGAGGCGAGTTCTGACCTGGCGGCGCCGGCGCCTCAAGCGCTGGTGCTGCAAAAGGGTTCGTTCCAGCTTGGCCAGCCGGGAGCGGTTACGGCGCCATCCACTCCGCCGGTCTTTCCGTTTCACCGGCTGGCAGGTTCCGCGCCGGGCGCAGTAGCCGTTCCGCAGCCGCTGCCGGCGCCTGCTCCGGCGGCCGGATTCCGCCTCCTGGATGTTTCCACGCGCGCCAGCCTGCTGGGCGTGGAGGTCATCGGCTATAACTTCGAAACCGCGCAACAGGTGCTGACCATCGACGGGCTTTCGGCGCGCACCTCGGCTGTGCTGGCGCCCGTGATCACGCTGCCGTCGATTTCCTGGGAACCGATGTACAACCAGGCGAAACCGGTGGCGGCTTCGCCGACCGATAAGCTGCTGAACCCGCCGAATGATGGGCCCATGTGCGGGGTCGGGGTGGCATCCGTCACGCTGGTTCCGGTCTCACCCATTCAATCGTTGGGCGCGATCCTGGCCGGCACGCAGGTGGAGGGCTCGCTCTACGGCGCGCTGCTGACGCTGCCGTTCGGACTGGTGGCCGGAATTGCCCAAACCGTGAGTTCCAAGGGCGGCGCGCCGGCGCCGGAGTTGACTCAGCCCAGCTTCGAGGTGCCCGGGGTCAGCGGGAACGTGACTCTCACGGGCGCGTATCAACTTACCATGCGCCCGCCGCAGACCAATCCCAACGCTCCCCTGTTCTCCGGGAAGACCTACACAAGGACGCTGGACGACAACCCGCCGTGGCCGAACCTCTCCTACGGCGAAGAGGTGATGGGGCTGGACGTCGGAACCATCTTCTTCACGCGCTTCAATAACCCGGGGAATGGCGTGCCGGTGAAGCGCTATGACCTGACCGGATACGGGGCGAGCCTGTTCACCGACTGGACCAATCTGAACCCGCCGGACCCGACCGACATCATTCAGGTGGATTTCGACACCACCGTCGGCCGCACTTCGCACGAGGTGATTCAGGCGCAGAGCGTGATCTATCCCTGGGGCATCAAAGTGGTCCGCACGATCACCATCGACCGGCTGAACAGCGGTTCGGTGGAACGGACGGATTCGGGATGGATTGCCGCGAGCGACGGGCATTTCGTCGTGGCGTCTCCGAAAAACGACTTTCAGGCCAAGGATGTGCATGCGGGCGTGATCGACAGCCTGCTGAAGGTCAAGAACATCACCGAATTCGGGGTGCCGCTGACCACGCCCGGAACGTTCGACTGGTTTCCGCCGAGTCCTCCCCCCGGATCGGGCATCACCAAGGAGCCTGCGACCCTGAACATCACGCTGCAGCCGGTGACCTTCGACGCGGATATCGCCATCAACCCGCAGCACACCGTGATGCTGGGCGGATCCAAGGTCCAGGGGCTGGATCTCAAAGAGCACACCGCCGTCGCCAGCACCGGGATCGTGGGGTATATCGGCCTGACGGCGCTGTATCATCTTTCGCTGACCGATCTGCTGAACTTCCTGGCGACTCTTCCGCCGGGCACGGCGGGCGGACCGATCCCCGCCACACTGGATTTGGGCGGCAGCCACAACGTGTTCCGGTGCGTGGGGTTTTCGGCGGCGCCGGCGCAGGACACCGCGCTGGGCAAGAACGGCCTGGTCATCGCCGCGCAGGGCCTGCCCAAGCTGCCGCAGGGGAGCGCCTGGTCGGTGGCGCTGAAACAGACCAGCGATGCGGCGCCGCACGCGCTGCCTCCTACGCAGCCGATCCCGGTGGTGCAGCCCAACGACGCAACCGGGAATCCAGGGAAAGAGGCGCATTTCGCGGATCCCTCGGACATCTTCCGGCTGGCGCAGAGTCCGCCCGCCGCCCCGCAGTACCTCTACGGCTTCTTGCAGGACGTGACTACGCAGAAGTCGTTTCTGGCCCAGCCGTACGTGACCCACGCCAGCCAGGTTTTGTCGCTGCGGCAAACGCCGAGCTTGGCCGATCCGGGCGTTCTGCTGGGGGCGGTGACGAGCTTTCCGGCGCTGGGATCGGCTCTGCCGCTCACCGGACTGGACCAACTGGCCTCCAATCTCGGCGAGGTGAGCCTGGCCATCGACAAATGGTTCGATACGTTCCCGCCGCCCAAACCTTTCTGGCAATCTCCGCCGGCGCAGACCAAAATTACGCACCTGATCAACACCTCGGTGGCAACGGTGGACCTGGTATACCGCTGGCGGCTGCCGGAAAGCGGCGACAACCCGCCCACGTGGACCCCGCCGGATGGGTGGCCCCCGGGTGGCGACACGAACGCGATGATTCACATCACGCTGGGGCAGCCCACCGGACCGACCTGGTCAATCGATATTTACCAGGTGGCGCTGGTGCTCACGCTGCCGGGGATTTCCAGCACGCCCGCGCTGTGGATTGAAGGTTCGTTCCACGCGGATTCCGAATCGCCCGCGAACTTCCCGGACCTCCAGGTGTTCTACGACGGTCCGCTGCAGCCGATCACGAAATTCTTCAGCACGCTGCAAACGCTGGGACAGGCGCTGGGGTTCAGCGACCCTGGCTCGGGCGGCGGGCTGAATGTGCACTTTGCGGACGGCGCCCTGACCATCCAGGAAACGTTCAACCTGGGGACGCTGCCCCTCGGCCCTGGAGAAATCCAGAATATTTCGCTGGATATGGGCGGCAGCATCGATCTGCCGGCGCTCAATGTGGACTACCTGATCGGCATCGGTTCGCCGGATAACCCGGTGCACTGGATTGTCGATCCCATGTCCGGCACGGGATGTTTGCAGGCGGGAGTCCAGGACGGCGCGCTGGCGGTTCTGGTGCAGCTTGGTATCGGGCTGGGCCTGGCGATCGACCTGGGAATCGCGTCCGGCAGCGCGTCGATCGTGATCGCGTTCCAGGTGCAGATCACCGGCGCGGAATTCGAGCTGCTGCTGCTTCTCACCGGACAGGCGCAGGTAGACGTCCTGGGCGGACTGGCGAGCTGCTCGATCACGATTTCGGTGGGGCTGGGCCTGGAGTTCGCCCTGCCGCCGTCGAATCCGGAACCGGTCACGGCTCTCGGGACGGCGAGCGTGGCGATCCACCTGAGCATCTGCTGGATCATTTCGATCGACTGGTCCGGGAGTTGGTCCTTCTCGCATCAGTTTTCGGTGCCGGTATAGCGGCGCAGGAGCGGAATATGGCGCAGATTGACACGCGAAACTTGAGCCTGATGATGTTCCCGCAGGATTGGTCGGGCACGGAGATCGTGGCAAACATCCTGCTGGTGCCTACCGGGGATCCGACGGTGCCGGTCGGCTCGGAGTTGCCGTTTGCGCAGGCGCAGCCGGTGCTCCGCGCGGCTTTTCTGCCGGGGTTCGCCACGCCGAGCTGGGGGGCGCCGCCGCCGGGTTCGGTGATCTATTCGGACCTGTATCATGTGATCCCGCCGAGCCCCGAAGAGCCGGGCCTGATCCAGCCGCCCTACAAGCAGGATATCTTTGCCGGGCTGGCGGAGCAGTTCACCCCGACCGTGCCCGCCAGGGCGGCCTCCGCGGGCGGGGTCAGGAAAGACCTCCCGCTCAGCTACCGGGCGGCGGCGGGATTCGGCACGCCGGACAGCACCCTCTTCGTCGCCGGCGACGGATACGGCTGCGACCTGCGGGGGACCAAGCCAAACACCGTTCCGGTGACGCCCCGGAAAGCGGCATGGGGAGAGATCTTTTCGTACGCCTTGCGGCAGCCTCTGATCGCACAGGCGATCGGAATGAGCTACCTCGACGTGCGTATTCCGCTGGATGCGAGCCAGGTGAGCGGGGGCGGATGGTTGTGGGTGGAGATCGACACCACGAATCCGGCCAACTGGTATGCCAGCCTGGTGACGTCTTCCGCCGCCAAGCCCTATTATCAGCAGCCAGTGCGATCCTACGCGGCGCGGATTCCCGCGCTCACGAGTCCGCAGAGCTTGTTCGCCGCGGTTTTGTTTCCGGTATATCCGACTGTTCCGACCGCCACATCCCAGGTGGTCGATCCGTCGCAGTTCGAAGCCGATCTTTACGCCACGGGGTTCGCGCAGATCGTGCACGCGTACCAGCCCGTTTCGGCGGACGCCATCGTGGGGAACGACAACTCGCTGGTGCCCGGCACGGACGCGGGATTCCAGATCGGCTGGGACGACGAGCAGGTGACCCGGTGGTTGAACCGGCAGGTGCAGGCGGCCCAGGCGATGGCCGGAAACAATCCGGCGGACGAGTTTCCGTTAGGCGTGCAGGGCTACCGCGTGGATACCCGGGTCGTGGCCGACGGAACGGCTGATCCGGCGTCTCCTACACCGCCCTGGAATTCGCTGGTCACGGTGAGCGCCACCGTCAGCGCGGGTGATTCGTTCACGGCCACCCAGACGGAAGAGCTATCCATCGAGCCGACCCCGGTATCCAACGGGGCATCCCCCAATTTCTGGCTGCCGCGGTATTTCGCGCACTGGCGGGGCAGGTCGCTGGTGGTCAGTGACAAATACGGCTACGCGTTCGGCACGGGCGGTCCGCAGACCCCGTATCCGCAGAATCCGGCGGCGCCGCAGTTCAGCGGATCGCTGAGCGAGGTTCTGAACGCCGGCCTGCGTTACGGCCAGTGGTATCAGTTCCGGGCGCGTCTGTCGGATCTGACCGGCGGAGGTCCCACGGCCGATGACTCCGACCCCGGGGCGGGCGTGTCGACGATTCAATTCCTACGGCACGTCCCGCCGAAAGCAGTGGGCGCGACGCTGGATCAGCCAACCGCTCCCACGACCATCCAGGTGAGCCGGCCGCGGCTGAACTATCCGGAGATGGTCTTCGCCGGCGCGGCGGACGACACGGACCTGGACAACTTCCTGGCAGCCGTGCAGGCGGTTACCGGAACGCCGCCCATTCCGGCGTCTGCGTACCCTTCGGTGTCGGTGCCGGATCCCGACGTGGTCACCCTGGAGATCATCGTGGAAGCGCAGGCGCCCAAGCACGATACGGGCAATCCGGCCTCGATGCAGGATATGCACTCCCCGCCCCAGAAAGGCGACCTGGACGGAACCTTCCGCGTAGTGTACCGGCAGCAGGTGCCGTTTACCGGCGACTCGGTCACGCTGACCATCGACCCGCAGGCGATCCCGGATATCGTGCCGTGGACGCCGCCGGGGCCTCCTTCGACAACCATCGTGGTGCCTGCCGGGCGCAATCTGCGGGTCCGGCTGCGCGGCCTGGGCAGCGGAGATCCCGGATATTGGGGTAGCACGCTGGCCGCCACCGGCCTGGCAACGGACCTGCAAGTACGCTACGAGGTTCCCACCGAGACCGGTGTGATCGCGGACGCCGCGGATCCCGCGAAGCTCCCGATGCAGTTGCAGGCCTTCTACCTGCGCGAAGATCCGGCCGCGCCGCAGCAAGCCGTGGTCGCGAGCGGTGTGAACTCGGCGCTCCAGAACAGCAGTCTGGGAGGGGACGTTGCCGCCGGGCTGCAAAGCGCCCTGGCTCTGGCGTTCCAATCCACCGTGCCGACGCCCATTCAAAACCTGGCGCAGGCGCTGGATCTGCCGGTGAATGGGCTGACGCTGAGTGCGCCTCCCGGACAGCGCGTGCTGTTCGGCGCCCAGAGCACACTGCGGTGCTCGATTACGCAGGACGGCTCCTCGATCACGTTCTCCTCGCACAAAGATTTGATCAACCACTGGATTGTGGCCATCCGGCTGACCCTGGCACGCGACTGGACATGGTCCGGCTTGGCCCAGAATGGATCCCAACAGGTCGGATTCCTGTTCCGCGGCGCCGCGAGCGTGGAACCGGCGAAGCTGCCAAAGCCGCTGGAGATCGGGCGGATGCAGCTACCCGGGGTGGTGGCGGCGATCTCG
Organism: Solibacteraceae bacterium; assembly: GCA_021324015.1. Taxonomy (GTDB): domain Bacteria; phylum Acidobacteriota; class Terriglobia; order Bryobacterales; family Bryobacteraceae; genus JAJPJX01. Next base: position 28,698 of record JAJPJX010000182.1, read on the forward strand.
ACGCAGGAGCCCGTGAATCGCGATCAGACGGAGCTGATCTTTTTCGCCACGGTGGATTCGAACCTGGTGGATGCCCACGGGTTTCCGGGGGTGACCAACACGGCGTGGAGCCTCTCGGCCACCTTCACGGGGGCGCCCACCACCGAGGTGGAACTGTGGAGCAGCACCGGCGATCTGCAACTCCCAATCACCATGCCGCCCCGGCAGACGCCCAAGCTGGTTTCCGCCGGGCTGGCCGAAAGCCCTTACGTCGCGGATGCGAAGTATGCCTCCACGGAGCAGCGCGAGCGATCCTTGTGGCTGGAATTCGACGCGACGCCGGCCGATCCGAACGACGAATACTACGTGCGCATTTTGGGGTACGGCCCCGATCCTGTTCTGGTCAGCTATCCCAGCGACCTGCCGGCGCAGACCGAGCCCGCGCTCCCGATCGACCCGGAGTGGATCCGCATGATTGCGGCGGGGGATTCGAACGACGATGCAGGCGTGGGGGCCATGACGCAACTTAATGGCGCGACCGCGCCGGTGGACGCTACCGGGCGGCCGGTGCATTACAGCGTGCCTTTGCCGGAAACGGTTTCGCCCACGGACCTGGAGCTGTTCGGGTTCTGGACCATCGAACTGCGGGTGGGGCACACGCTCTGGTCCACGGCGCAGGCACGCTATGGACGGGCGCTGCGGGTTTCCGGAGTGCAGTTCCCGCCGCCGCCGCTGACGGTGAACGTAGACCGGCAGCCGGTGCCGCCCCCGCCCGCCCCCGCGGAGCTCTCCATTGTGGCGATGGCGGACCTGGCGCAAACCGTTTACAACGGCGCTTCTCTGACTTTCCCCTCGCGTCCGCAGACTGAAATCTGGTACCTGCTGTACGCGCAGGTCCAGCGGGTGGACGGCCAGGCGTGGCGGAACATCCTGCTGGCACGGACCCCGGGCAGGCAGATCCCCACCCCGGCGGGCATCCTGTTACCCGGATCCGGGCAGCAGAGCGCGATACCGGTGTATGGGGTGTTTGCGGAGAAAGCGGTCGAAGCGCTGCTGAAGCAATTGGGGCTTCCGCGAAACACGCCGCTCAGCGTGCTGGCGGTGGAACTCTTCAATCGCGAAGCGAACGTGGTTCCGCCTCAGATCGGACCGGCCGCGGCGGTGCCCGAGGCGGCCGCCGTTCAGCCGGACCCGTTAGGGGTGGACCTAGGCGCCCGGCGCGTGCTGCGCGTGTCGCCGCTGACGGCGGTGCGCGCCGTGTGCTGAAAAGGGCCGCCCATTACTACCGCCGGAGCGATCCTTTACAATGGTCTGCCTGGGGAGGTGGATCATGAAGCGTCGCGATCTGGTGGCCGGCTTGGCCGCTGCGGGCGTGGCTGCCGCCGCGGAATCGTCTGGGGAGGGGTCGCTGTACATTCCGCGGAATCACCGCGTCGAGGACCGCGCGCTGCTCCATGACTTCATGGACGAGTTCGCCTTTGCCGACCTGGTGACCGGTGTCCCGGAGATCGAGATCACGCATATCCCGGTGCTCTTGGACCGCAGCGCCGGCAGGTACGGCACGTTGTTCGGCCACATCTCCCGGCAGAATCCGCAGGGCCGCGCCTTCGACGGGCAGCATGCGGCGGTGATCGTGTTTCGCGGGCCGCACTCTTACATCTCCCCATCCTGGTATGCCAAGGCGGAAGCCGTGCCCACCTGGAACTTCGCCGTCGTGCACGCGAGCGGAAGGCTCCAAGGCATCACGGACACCGAGGAGCTGCACCACTTGCTGAGCAAGCTGGTCCGGAAGTTCGAGAATGGCGATCCCCCGGCCTATGACCTCAACAAACTGCCGGAGAGCTACCTGCACGGCATGATCGGCGGGATCATCGGCTTCCGGATGGAGATTGAGCGGCTCGAGGGCAAGTTCAAGCTCGGGCAGGAGCGCAGCGAGGCAGACCGGGAAGGTATTCTGCGGAACCTGCGCGCCGCGCGGCCGGGACGCTCGCTCTACGATCTGACGGCCAGCTATTACGCGCGGGTGCGGGACGAGGCGCCGGGGCGCTGAGCGGATGGGCGGTCCTCCGGTCAAACGTTGGCTGGCCGTGTCGCTCGCGAGTGCGGCTGCCTGCCTGGCGCAGTCTTCACCGAAGAAGGCGCCGGCGTATCAATGGACCCGAGTCACGGAGGAAGCCGCGTTCGCGCCGCGGGACGGCGCGGGCGCTGTGGTGTTCCGGAACCGGATGTGGTTTCTGGGAGGATGGAATCCCCGCGACAAGGTCCACTTTCCGAAGATCTGTAATAGCGAAGTGTGGTCCTCGGCCGACGGTCTGGACTGGAAGCTGGAAAATCCCGGTGCTCCGTGGGAAGGACGCCACACCGCGGGTTACGTGGTGCACCGGGGAAAGATCTGGATCGTTGGCGGCGACCCGATTCAAGGCCACTACCAGGATGAGGTCTGGAACAGCGCGGACGGCATCCACTGGGAGCGGGCCGCCGCGGCCGTGCCGTGGGGCCCGCGGGTGCTCCATTACACGGTCGCGTTTGACGGCAGAATCTGGGTGATTGGAGGACAGACGCTGCCGCAGTTCGCGCCGGCGAAGGAAATCTTCTACAGCGACGTCTGGAGTTCGGCGGACGGCGTGGCGTGGACAAAAATGGCGGATCAACTGCCCTGGGGCCCGCGCGGCATGATCGGCGGCAGCGTGGTTTTCCAGAATCGCATCTGGATCCTCGGCGGCGGCACCTACGACACAGCCGGGCATCCGCGCCGCACCTATTACAACGACGTCTGGAGTTCGGCGGACGGTGTTCACTGGAAGCAACACACGGCCGCGGCGCCCTGGAAGCCCCGCCAGTATCACAACGTGGCCGTGTTCGACGGCCGCATGTGGGTGCTGGAAGGGTACAACGGCGACGGGGGAAACCGAAAAGATGTCTGGTATTCCTCCGACGGTGTGAACTGGACCGAACTGCCGGGGACGCCTTGGGCTCCCCGTCATGCGGCCAGTGTCTTCGTGCACGACAATGCGTTGTGGGTGGTCGCGGGCAACAACATGACTCCGGACGTCTGGAAGCTCACCGCAGCCCAGCGTTGAATTCCTCGACAGTACCTTTCAGAAAAAAAGGTGCTAGATTCCTGTCACCATATCTTTTGGGGTGTATCTCTTCCCGCGAGTTCCAAATTCGGAGGCTTGCCTTGAATTTTCGAGGGTGTCGAAATGCGGTCGTGCTGGTTGTCCTGGGGGCGGGGATCCCCGCTGGGGCAGCTCCCATCCAGCACTGGACCATTATTGGGTGGAACAACCTGGGGATGCATTGCATGGACGCGGACTATTCCGTGTTTGCCATCTTGCCTCCCTTCAACGAAGTACACGTGCAACTGATCGATGCGACGGGGCATTTGGTGACCAGCCCGCCGGCGGGCGGAAAGGTGGTGTACCAGGGGGTGGCGGACCCTAGCGGGTCCATCAACACGACGTCGTTTGCGAAAACTAACTTCTGGCAATATGCGGGGGCGTTGGTCGGCTCGAACCTGGCGCCCGACATGGGGGTAGCTGGGTACGCCATGCCGGGCACGGCGAACACGCCGCAGAACATGGGCTTCGATACGACCAACAAGTGGTTCGTCGGGCTGGGGGTGCCGATTACGCCCAAGGACGACGCGGGCAAAACGAATTACTACCCGATGATGCGCGTGGCGTACTACGACTCGACCGGGACGCTGCAGGCGCAGTCGAACATCGTGCTGCCGGTTTCCGACGAGATGAACTGCATCGCCTGCCACGCCTCGGGATCGCAGCCGGCGGCGATGCCTCCGAGCGGGTGGGTCTACAATTCGGACCCGGTGAAGGATTACCGGTTGAATGTGCTACTGCTGCACGACGCGAAACAGCCGAACCCGACAATGTATCAGACCTACCTGGCGCAGGCGGGCTACAGCACGGCGGGCCTATATCCGACGGCGACCGGCGGAACGCCCATTCTGTGCGACCGCTGCCATCTTTCGAACGCCGTGGCGGGCCTGGGCATTCCGGGCATTGCGGGAATCCCACAGCTCACTACGTCGATGCACTCGATGCATGCCGGCGTGACCGACCCTGTGACCGGGCTGACGCTGGACAATCTGAACAACCGCAACGCCTGCTACACGTGCCACCCTGGTTCCACCACGCGCTGCCTGCGCGGGGCGATGGGGAACGCGGTGGCGGCGGACGGCACCATGGCGATGCAGTGCCAGAGCTGCCACGGGAACATGAGCGCGGTAGGGGGCAGCCGGGACGGCTGGCTCAGCGAGCCGAACTGCCAGGCCTGCCATACCGGCACCGCCATCCAGAACAGCGGGCAGATCCGCTTCACCAACGCCTTCGATCAGCCGGGGCACCTGCGCCAACCGGCCAACACGATCTTCGCCACCACGCCGAACGTGCCTTCGCAGGGATACTCGCTGTACCGGTTTTCCACGGGCCACGGCGGCTTGCAGTGCGAAGCCTGCCACGGCGCGACGCATGCCGAGTACATCAGCTCGCAGTTGAACGACAACCTGCAAAGCCAGACCATGCAAGGGCACGCCGGCGTGCTGGTGGACTGCACGGCCTGCCACGCGACCGCGCCGAGCACGGTGAACGGCGGCCCGCACGGCATGCACCCAGTGGGGCAGGCGTGGGTCAACGCGCATCCCGACGCCGTCGAGACCACGGGGACGGGTGGGTGCCAGAACTGCCACGGCGGGGACTACAAGGGCACGGTGCTTTCCTATGCGCAAGGCAACCGCGTGCTCTCCACGCCGTTCGGCACCAAGGCGTTCTGGCAGGGGTTCCAGATCAGTTGTTACGCCTGCCACAACGGCCCGCGCAACGACTCAACGAGCCCCTATCGGCAGCCTTCGGTGAGCAACGTGATGCTGCTCACCACCATCAACCACACGGTCTCCACCACGCTGGCCGGGACGGATCCGCGGAAGCTGGCGCTGGCGTTCCGGATCGTCTCGCAGCCGGCCAACGGAACGGTGGCGCTCAACGGAACCGCCGCCACGTACTTCCCGGCCACGGGGTTCCAGGGCACGGATACGTTCACCTACGCCGCATGGAACGGGTATGTGAACTCCAACTTGGGGAAGGTCACCGTCAGCGTGCACTAAGGCGCCGGCCTACTCGAAAAACGGTTCGCCGGGTTTGCGGTACTTGTAGACCTGGTCGAGATCCAGTTCGATCCCGAGCCCGGGCCGATCCGGCACGCGGATCCGGCCGTTTTGGATCATGGGCTCTTCGGCGTCCCGGATGAGGTCCTGGAAGAATGGCACGCTGGCGGCGTGCCATTCCAGGGCCAGCAGGTTAGGCATGGCGGCCGCGAGGTGCGCGCCGGCCATAGTGCCGAGCGGGCCGCTGATGTTGTGCCAGGTCAGGTTGACATAGTGCATGTCGGCCAGGTCGGCAAGCTTGCGGCCGTCCCAAAGCCCGATTTTTTGCACGTCGGGGGCCAGCACGCGCAGGCCGCCTTCGAGGATCAGGCGCTCGAAGTCCACGCGGAAGTAATGGTTCTCGCCGGTGGCCAGGGGCGTGCGCGTGGCGCGCTGCACGGCGCCGAGCGCGCGGATATTTTCGGGCGGCACGGGATCTTCGAGCCACAGCAGGTGGTAAGGTTCCAGGGCGCGCGCCAGGTCGATGGCAGCCTGCACGCCGTAATTCCAGTGACAATCGATGGCCAGGCCGATCTCGCCGCCGACGGCCTGGCGCGTGGCGGCCACCAGGGCGGCCATGTGCTCGATCTCGGGATGGCTCAGGCCGCGGTTGTACTCGTCGGTCTCGTAGGGGGTGGGCACGTCCACGTCGAACTTGAGGATGCGGAAGCCGCGCGCGGCCATCCCGCGGGCGCGCCGGGCGTAGGCCTCGGGCGTCAGGGCATCCGGGGTGGAGGCGTCCCAGCCGTGATGCTTGAGGCTGACCACGCTTTTGCGGTCCTCACTGCCGGCGCCGCGCATCCACTGGGGCACGCGGGGGACCAGCAGCGGGGTAATGCTTTCCAGCGCGTCGCCGGCGTGGCAATCGGCGTACACCGGCACGGTGTCGCGATATCTGCCGCCCAGGATCTGCCAGACGGGCATGCGGACTTTCTTGCCGAGCAGATCGAGCAGAGCGCCTTCGATGCCGTGGATGGCGTGGTAGGCCAGGCCCGGCGAAGCGTGCACCACGCTGCCTTTGAGGCGGCGCAGAACGCGGTCGATGGAGGTGGGATCCTCACCCACCAGGATGGCGGCAAACTCGCGAGTGACGGCGGAGACGGCGGGACCCACGAAGGCTTCTCCGAAGCCGGTGATGGCCTCGTCGGTCTCCACTTTCACGATGGTCCAGTCGAAATTGGACTCCATCACCGCGGTGGTGATATTCGTTATTTTCATCAGCTACTCACCGTATCAAGATCTGGAGGAGGAATGCGAATTCTGGTAACCGGGGCGCAGGGGTGTATCGGCGCCTGGGTGGTGAAAGCTCTGGCGGAGCGGGGCATGGAAGTAGCGAGCTACGACACCGACCCGGATCCGGCGCGGCTGCGGATGATCGCTCCGCCGGAACTGGTGCGCCGCGTTGCGCGGGAGGCCGGCAGCATCGAAGATACCGCGCGGCTGAAGGCGCTGGTCCGGGAGGGCGGCATCACGCACATCGTGCACCTGGCTGCGGTGCTGATGCCTTTCTGCCAGGCCCAGCCGGTAGCCGGCGCGGTGGTCAACGTGATCGGCACGCTGAACGTGTTTGAAGCCGCGCGGGACGCCGGCCGGCCGGTGCGCGTGGCCTACGCGAGTTCGGCGGCGGTGTGGGGTCCGGAGGAAGCCTACGGCGGCGGCCGTCTCACGGAGGACGATCCGCTCAAGCCCTCCACGCACTACGGAGTCTTCAAGCAGGCTAACGAAGGCAACGCGCGCGCGTTCTTTGCCTCCGACGGTATCTCGAGCGTGGGGCTGCGCCCGTGGACGGTGTTTGGCGTGGGGCGCGACCGGGGGCTGACGGCGGATCCTTCGCTGGCCCTGCGCGCCGCCGTGCTGGGGCAGCCGTATCAGATCCGCGTGAGCGGGAAGATGAACATGCAATACGTGGAGGACGTGGCCGAGACGTTCGTGCGCTGCCTGCTGGCGCCGCTTGAAGGCGCGTGGGTGTTCAACCTGGGCGGGGACATCGTAGAAATGGACGCATTCGTCCGAATCCTGGAACGCTTGCGTCCGGAAGCGGCGGGGCTGGTGACGGCGCGGGGGCCGCAGGTGCCGGTGGCCTGGGCCATGGACGACACGCAGTTGCACGCGCACGTGCCGGATATTCCACACACGCCGCTCGAAGAAGGCATGCGCAAGACTCTGGAGTTGTTCGAAGCGTTACGGCGCCGCGGCGCGCTGGCGGCGAATGTGTCTAAGCACACCTAGCGGCAATTTGCCGCATTGAGCCGCGCGGGCACGTTGAGTATGCTGAATGCGGGTGAGAGTAGCCAAGCACGGTGGAGCGTCACAGGTTCGTGGTGTGTCGCCATGGCGGAGAAAAAGAGCGTATCCCAGCCGTACCGTCAGGTATTTGAGCAGAATCCACTGCCGATGTGGATGGTGGACGAGGCCACACTGCGCTTCCTGGATGTGAACGCGGCAGCGGTGGCCTTGTTCGGGTATTCGCGGGCAGAGTTCCGCCGCCTGCGTCTCACGGACCTTCGCGCCGGGGAGGAATTGCCCCTGGCAGCGGAGCGCACCGGCGTGTCGAAGGACGGTCCGCAATACTGGCAGTACCGCCTGAAAGACGGGCGCATGCGCGATATGCAGGTGGCCGCGCGGCGCCTGCGCCTGGACAGCAAAGAAGTAGAACTCGCGGTGCTGACGGACGTGACCGAGCGGCGGCTGCTCGAGGAGCAGCTTCGTCAGTCGCAGAAAATGGAAGCCGTGGGCATGCTGGCGGGCGGCGTGGCCCACGACTTCAACAACCTGCTGACCATCATCACCGGCTACGCGCAGCTTCTGCTGCACAGCATACCGGCGGGAGATCCGAACCACACTTCGGTCGAGCAGATTATGAAAGCGGCCGACCGGGCGGCGGCGCTCACGCGGCAGTTGCTGGCGTTCAGCCGCCGGCAAGCGGTGCAGCCCAAGGTGCTGGACCTGAACGCCCTGATTTCGAGCATGGGCGTGATGCTCCAGCGGCTGATTGGCGAGGACGTGGAACTGCGCCTGGTGCTGGGCCCGGACCTGGGGCGGGTGAACGCCGATCCGGGACAGATGGAACAGGTGATCATGAACCTGGTGGTGAACTCGCGGGACGCCATGCCGCGGGGCGGCGTGCTGACCATCGCCACGGCCAACGCGGAACTGGACGAGCGCTCCGGGAGCACGCACATGGCGGTGAAGCCGGGTGCGTACGTTTCGCTCTCGGTGACCGACACAGGGTCGGGGATGGACGCGGAAACCCGCGCGCGATTGTTCGAACCGTTCTTCACCACCAAGGGCTCGGGCAAAGGTACGGGGCTGGGGCTCTCCACGGTGCTGGGCATCGTGAAGCGCAGCGGCGGCAACCTGGAGGTGGCCAGCGAGCCGGGGCAGGGGACGCGCGTGGCCGTGTACCTGCCGCGCATCGACCAGCCGGCGGTGGTAGAAGCCGAGAAGGCGCATCCGCGGGCGCGGCACGGTTGGGAGACCATCCTGATCGTGGAGGATGAGGAGATGGTGCGCGCCCTGGTGCGGCAGACCCTGGAGAGGGCTGGGTACCGCATCCTGGAGGCTGCCGAGCCGAATACCGCCCGCAACCTCTGCAACACCTACACTGGCCAGGTGCACCTGCTGATCACCGACGTGGTGCTTCCCAAGCAGGGCGGGCGGGAACTGGCGCAGGCGCTGATGCGGCTGCGGCCCGGGATGAAAGTTCTGTTCATGTCCGGCTACGCGCATGAGGGCCTGCCGGAGGGCTGGGACGAAGCGGGGTGGCCGTTCCTGCAAAAGCCCTTCACGCCGTCCGTGCTGCTGCACAAAGTGCGCGAAGTGCTGGAAGGCGGCAACGGAGTGCTGCGCCAGCAGGCCGGCGGGTGAATGCTTTTCAGCCAACCTGTGCCGGACTGGGAACCGAGCCGCGGCCGTGTGGGAGCGGTGGCTGCCACACTCAGTAGAAGCCCGCGTACCAGTCAATCAGCCGCGGACCTGCCAACGAGACGAAGATACCGGCGAATCCCAGGAACGTGCCGAAGGGCAGTTCATAGGTGGCGGGGTCCTGCCGCGTGATGCGGATGTAGGCGTAGCCCAGCAGGGAGCCGAACAGCGAGCCCACGATGAGGGTCAGCAACGCGCCGCGCAGGCCCAGGAAGGCGCCGATCAGCAGCATGAGCTTGACGTCCCCCAGGCCGAGGCCCTCGCGGCGGCGCAGTTTGAGGTAGACCACTCCGCCGAACCACAGAAAGAAGGCGGGTAGCGCGGCGCCCAGGAGGGCTTCGGAAACCGACACCCAGCGTCCCTGAACGGGCAGATCCAGCAGCCAGAACAAGGCGCGCGCCATCAGGTCCGGAACGGGCACGAACCAGGCCAGTACGACCCCGGCGGCGGCGCCGCCCAGGGTGAACTCATCCGGCAGGATGCGCTCCTCCAGGTCCGTGAAGGCCAGGCCGACCAGCAGGGCTCCGAACAGGCAGCGCCGGGCGGCTTCCGGAGTGGGTCCGAACAGCAGCAGGTAGGAGAAGAACAGCAGGCCGGTGAGCAGCTCCACCACGGGGTAGCGCGCGGAGATGTGTGCGCCGCAATGCCGGCAGCGCCCGCGCAGCAGCAGGTAGCTCGCGACGGGGATGTTATCGTACCAGGCGATGGTGCGCTGGCAGGCCGGACAATGCGAGCGCGGCCGCACCACTGACAGATCGCGCGGCATGCGATGAATGCAGACGTTCAGAAAGCTGCCGATGAGCAGGCCGAAGGCCAGTGCGAGAAGCGCGGCTAGCACGAGAGTACCCGGCGGTATACCTGGATAGTATCGCGAACCAGGATCTCGAGGGAGAATTTTTCTTCCACGGTGCGGCGCGCGGCGGCGGCGAGCCTGCGAGCCGGTTCGGGGCCTGCGAGCAGCGCGCGGAGGGCGGCGGCGATGGCGCCGGGCTGGTTTTCGGTGAGCCAGCCGTTCTCGCCGTGGCGCACGATCTCCGGCAGGCCGCCCACATCGCTCGCCAGCACGGGCACGCCCGCCGCCATGGCCAACAGCACGCCCGAGCCCAGACCTTCGCTGCGGGTGATGTAGACGAACAGGGCGGAGCCGGGCAAGTCGGCTTCCAGGTCTTCGGAGAAGCGCACCTGGATGCCCGCCTGGCGGGCGGCCTCGGCCAGCAGGTCGGAGCCCTTGCGGGGATCCGAGGTGGCGGGCGCGAGCACCCGCGGGCCCGTGGGGACAGGCGCGCGCAGAGGCACGCCGTCGTACACCACCGAGACTCTCTCGGCGGGCACTCCGGCTGCGAGCAGCCTTTGCCGCACGCACTGCGAGACGGCCAGGAAGTGCGCTGCGCGCGAGTATTTCCAGCGGCTGCGGATGGGGAAATCGACGCGGCGAGACACCACCACGGGCGCCGCGGAAAAGAGCGCCGCCCAGGTGTGCGCGCGCGCGTCGTGGGCGTGCGCGAGATTCACGCGGCGGGAAAAGCGCGCCAGCGCGGCGAGGCTCAGCGGGTGAGTTTCCAGGCCGGCTTCCGAGGCCTTGCGGAAGAGCGGGGAAGCCGCGCGGGCCAGCACCACGCACTCGATGCCGCTCTGCGCCAGCCCCTGCGCCAGGCGCAGCGCCTGCCATTGGCCGCCGCGCATCTCGCGTCCCGAGTCCAGGTGCAAGATCCGCATCAGCTCATGTTGCGGGCCTTCGCATATTTCAGGAAGGTGTAAAGGCCCGCCATGTAGGCGATGGTCAGACCCTCCATGCCGTCCAGGAATCCGCGCTGCAAAAAATACGTGCGGGCGAAGGTCCAGGCCGGGGAGAGAATCAGGTGGCGCCAGGAAATGTGCGCGCGGCGGTAGACCAGTTCCTCCGCGGCCAGGGTGGTGTAGCGATCCATGGTCTTCAGGTGCTCGGAGAGAGAGTCGCAGGTGAAGTGCAGCAGGTTGGCCTCCAGGCGCCCGATGCGCCCGTTGACCTGCACGGTCTCGTGCACGAAGTCGCCCACCCACTTGGCCCGGGCGCGGTGGTACAGGCGCACCTTGCGGTCAGGGTACCAGCCGCAGTGCAGGATCCAGCGGCCCAGATATTGGGCCAGGCGTGGGACGGTGTAGGCGTCGTACCGCGGGCCGGTCTTTTTGAGGTTCCAGATCTCGCCCTCCAGCGCTTCGCTCAAGGCTTCATCTGCGTCGAGCGAGAGAATCCAGTCGTGGGCGGCCTGTTCGGCGGCCCAGTTTTTCTGCCCGGCATAGCCGCGCCAGGGGCTTTCCACGACGCGGGCGCCCAGGTTGACGGCCAGCTCGACGGTGCGGTCCGTCGAGCCGCTGTCCACGATCACGATCTCGTCGCAGCAGCGCAGGCTTTCGATGGCTCGGGCGATGTGGCGTTCTTCGTTTTGCGTGATGATCGTGGCGGTGATCTTCATGGAGCGGGTCAGAGGCCGGTCGTGCTCACCGGCGCGAGGGTGAAGCAGAGGACAAAGATCACCAGGGCCGTGTAGCCGAGCCGAACACGGCCCGCGCCGAGTTCCGCCGTATCGTAGATCACGGGATGGCGCCGGCCGAGCCAGAACAGGATGGCGGCCCAGAACAGCCATACCCACCAGTAGAAAACGCCCAGCGGCACCAGCAGAAGGATGAAGACCTTGGAGATCAGTTTGTGTTTGTCGCCCGCCAGGGCATAGAGGATGTGCCCGCCGTCAAGCTGTCCGATGGGCAGCAGGTTCAGCGCCGTGGCCAGGATGCCGATCCAGGCCGCGCGCGCGACGGGATGCAGATAGATATCCGAGCCGGGGACGCCTGGAAAGATGGCCGCCTGGAGCAGGCGCTGTAGCAGCGGGGCGCCAAACTGAATGGCGCCCTGGTGGGCGATGCCGGGGATGATCTTGGAGAAAGCCAGGCCCACCGCCAGGGCGGGCAACAGGAACACGAAGCCGGCCACCGGGCCGGCCACGCCGATATCGAACAGCACGCGCCGCGAGTAGATGGCCGAGCGGATGCGTATGAAGGCGCCGAAGGTGCCGGTGAGCGTGGGCGCCGGAAGAAAATACGGCAGGCTGGCGTCCACGCGGTAGTACACGCAGGCCAGGTAGTGGCCGAACTCATGGGCCAGCAGAATGATCAGCAGGGTGAGGGAAAAAGGGAGTCCCTGCCAGAGCAGCGCGGGATGCGAAAACAGGCGCGCCACGGTATCCAGGTCGTGCTCCAGGTCCAGCGGCAGGTTGCGGTCGAAATCCATCTGCATCCCCGCGCCCACCAGCGTGGTGGTGAACAGGGTGAGCAGAAACAGCAGGGCGTGCAACCAATAGCGGTCCCGCGTCCCGATAGCCGGCATTTGTTCCCTGACGCCGGCTCCGTTACCCGCGTAGACCGGGTAAGCCGGCGCAGGAAATTCCTGGGAGGACACAGTGGCAGCGAGCGGGCCGCAGATCTATTGCAGGGTCTGCAGCTCCTTGCCCGGCTTGAACCGGACGGCCTTTCCAGGCGGGATGGAGACCTCCGCGCCAGTGCGCGGATTGCGGCCGATGCCGGTCTTCCGGGGCTTGACGTTGAACACGCCAAAGCCGCGCAACTCGATGCGGTCACCCTGTTCCAGCGCCTTCTTCATCGATTCGAAAACGGTCTCCACCGCCATTTCGGCCTTGGTCTTGGTGATGCCGGTTTTGTTGACGACTTCGTTAATGATATCGAGCTTGATCAAAGGTGCCTCCTCATCCGGTGAACGCAGCGCGGCGGGCTTATCCCCAACAGCCAACCTTATGATAGGATTAGCTTTAATCGGATGTCAAGTTAACCCCGGAAGAAGAAAGGAGCTGATTGTGGAGAGACGGTATTTTCTGATGGGTTCGGCGGGCCTGGCGGCGAGCGCCCTGCATTCCAGCGGCTTGGCCAGCCCCAACGATACGGTGCGAGTGGCCTGCGTAGGTGTGCGCGGGCAGGGCAACTCGCACATCCACTCCTACTCGGCCATGAAGAACGTGGAGATCGCCGCCATCTGCGACATCGACGAGAGCGTCCTGGATAAGCGGCTGGGCGAGGTTGAAGCCTCCGGCAAGAAGCGCCCGGCGCGCTACACGGACTTTCGGAAGCTGATGGAAGACAAGAGCATCGACGCGATTTCCATCGCCACGCCGAATCACACCCACTCGCTGATCGCCATCACGGCGTGCCAGGCGGGCAAGGACGTCTACGTGGAGAAGCCGTGCTCGCACAACATCTTCGAGGCGCGGCA
>JAJPJX010000209.1 GCA_021324015.1 Solibacteraceae bacterium
GCCAGCCATTGATCGATGCGCCGAGAGTATGCGGGGTCCGGCAGCAACTCGTGGATCTGGGCCAGCGCGGCCGAGACCACCCAGCGATGATTGGGGGTGTGCACACCGCCGCAGGCCAACGCTCCACCGAATCGCCGCAGCAGCGGTTCCAACATGCCGAACAGTTCCCGCTCTCCGCCGCGCCGGGCCAGGCAGGCGGCAGTGGCCACGCCGTGCGTCACGAAGGCCGTGTCCGGCGGAGAGTTGAAGTTGGTGATCGGCAGCGATATATCGCCCTCGGGACTCTGCGCTCGTTCCAGGTATTCCGCGGCCAGACGCAGCCGCCCGACCAGCGTCCCTGCGCGGTGATGCTTCGAACGCGGATAGAGAAACGCGCTGATCCCGGTCTCCAGAATTGCCGAGGCCGACCCGGGCATGTAAAGGCCGTAGTCGTCGGAATAAGCGCCCCGCCAGGGGCTGGCCGTGTCGGTGACTTGCAGGCGCAGCAGGCGCTCGAGCGCCGCATCGTGCCGCTGGACAATCGCCGGATCCACCGCCGGCACGGTTGCGCCCGCCGCGGGCAGCGCGGCCATGGCGGCCAGCGCCTCCCGGCGGGAAATTTCGCTCCTCAGCGTGCCTCGCTCCGCCGCTGGACCATCCGGGCGCGCGCCTCTTCGTACAGTTTGCGTGTGGCCTCCTTCTCTCCCTCATTATTCCATGCGGCCTCGGCCATGGCCCTTTCGAGAGAGCGGTCCAGCCACTGCAAAAAGTAGTCTGCGTCCGCCTTCAGCCGTACCGGCTGATCGCCCAGGGTGACCCACACCGGCATGGTAGCGGCGAACGGATAGGGCCGCCGGATGGGATGGCGCCCGTATTCCGCCCGCACGCGCACGGCGAACCAGCCGCTGCGATCCACGGACACCTGCTTCTGGAAGTGCCCCTTGAGCGGCCGGCCGGAAGGCTTCCAATCGGCCACCACCTGGTTGTTGTACAGCAGGTCGATCGTCTGCAAGGGCATGATCGATTCCGCGTCGATCTCCGCCAGCAGCGTGTGCGTTCCCGCCGGCAGCCGGATCTCGTCGCCCACTTCCTTGCCATTCAGCTTGAAGAACACCAGCGGCCCGCAGCTGACAAATGACCGGCCGGCGCGGAAGTCTTTAATCCACTTGTCGTAGTTCAGCGTGCGGCCGCTATTCACGTACACGCGATTGGAGCCCAGGATATAGCTGCGGTAGAAGTTGGGAAACGCATCCTCTCCGGCCGACGCCACCACCCGATAACCCAGGTTCCAGGCATGGTACAGGGGCTCCATGGCCTCCGCCGTATTGGCTTCGACGAAATCCACCGAGCCTAGCGCCAGGTCCACCGGAAAGTGCAAACCGGCGCCATGCGCGTAGCCCGCCAGCCCGCCTTCTTCCTCCACGATCCGGAAGGGGATCGTGTTGGGCGGATACAGGCTGCCCACGATCGTATTCTGATAGCCCACGTAGTCCGGGATGATCACGTGCTTCTTCAGATTGAGAAACACCGAGTGCCCCCAGAAGGGCGGATGGTATTCCTGGTTGAAGTAGAGAATCCGTGTGGAGGTCGAAACCGGGTCGGGCGCGCCGCGGAAGTGCATCACGTCCGGAATGCGTTGTTCCTTGTTGCAGATCAGGTTGTTGAGGACGTGGATGTCCTCGCCCTCGGCCTGCTCCATGAGCCGCTTGGGCGTATTGAAATACACGCCGGCGTAGTTCATGTGGAAATGGTTGTCACCGTCCCACCAGCCTTTGGCCGGCAGGTTATCCAGGCGTTCCAGCGTCACGGTCAGGGAGGCCTCCCCATCCTGGCGAATGGTCACCTGTTTTTCCTGCGGCAGATATTCGAAGCCCTTGGAGAAAGCCAGCGTGGTCGGGCCGGGCGGCAGTTGCACGTCGAAATCCCCGTCCGTGTGGAAGTAGTGGTACTCGCTCTTGTCCATGTGATCGAACATGAGCCAGTCCGCGCGGAACCAGCTTTCCGTGGGAGCATAAGCGCGCCCGTCGGCAGCCGTCAGATACACACGGGCGCGGGTTGGTTTGCCCGTATCCTTGTCCAGAACGCGCACGTGCAGCCGGCCCATAGGACGCTTGTACACCAGCTTGTTGATGTTCACCTGCTCCATCCGACCACCGAACCAATGGAACAGCCAAAGGCTGGTATCGCCAGTTTGGTTCGAGATAAACGCGATGCGCGTGCCGTCCGGCGACCAGCGGGGGTCGGTGCGGTCGAAGTCTCCATAGGTGAGCGGGAAGTTGTCGCCGCCTGCGGGCGGCATGGCCCAGAGTTGCTGCCACTGCCGGCCCAGGTAGGAGCTATATACCAGCTTGGCGCCGTCCGGCGAGAGCGAAGGCCGGGCCTTCCAGGTAGTCTCTTCGTAATAGAAACGGTGCATGGGAGCACCGGGTTGTGCCTTCATGCGGTAGAACCCGCCCGATCCGTGCTTGTTGTCCCGGTTCGAAACGAAGATCAGTTCCTTGCCGTCGCGGGTCCAGGTGGGATGGATGTGCAGAGCCCACTTCCCGTAGTAGACCGTGGGCGGGATCAATTCGAAATCGTGCGTGATCATCTGCGGCACGCCGGCCACGCCCGCGGACAACGCCATGATGTAGATGTTGTAGTTCCCGTTCGGCCACGTGGAGACGTAGGCCAACCGCATGCCGTCCGGCGACCACTCGGGCTCCACGTTGATTGAGTTGCCCGAGGTGAGTTGCCGGGTGGCGCCGGTCTCCAGGTCCAGCAGCTTGAGATGAATCTCTTCGTTCAGGTCCGAGGTATACACGATCCACCTCCCGTCCGGAGACCACGCAGGCTGCGAGTCGTAGCCAGGGTCGTTGGCCAGTTCGTAGGCCGTCGTCTCCCCCAGCTTGAGCCGCCAGATGGATCCCTTCATGGCGAATGCCAGTTGCTTGCCGTCTGGAGACCACGCCGGGAAATTCGGCCCGTTGGTGATCTGGGGCAGATAGCACTCCAGCGTATACGGCTCCCCCGTCATGATCCGCGAAAACACGCGCCGTTGCCCTTGCCCCCACACAAACGCGCTCACCAACAACAGCAGTGAAACCGACCGCATCAGACTCCCCTTTCCTTTGGCGGCTATTTTTTCGGCAAAAATCGTTTTGGGATGAGCGTGGCCATCGTGCCGTAGTAGGTCACGATCTTGTGCCGCACCACGGTGCCCATGAGCATGTGGGCTTCCGGCTGGGTCAGCTTGTAGTCCTCGGTGAGCCAGCGCAGCATGTCGGAGTTTGCCGCCCGCACACCAAAGTCCATGCTGCTGTGAAACTCCGGCTGGCTGGCGATGGAGATGATGTACTCGGCGTTCTCCAAGCGCGGCATCGAAAGATGCTTGCCCTTGTGGACCCGGACCGTGAACTGCACGTCCAGCGAGGTTTCGATGCCCGTGCCCAATCCCTCGCCGTCGCCCTGCAGTGCGTGCCCGTCGCCGACGTAAAAATAGGCGCCTTTGTGATAGACCGGGAAATACAGCGTGGCGCCCTCGGCCACGTCGTTGTAATCCATGTTGCCGCCGTGCGATTCCGCGGGACCGGAGGTCAGCACTTCGTCGCCCGGCGTTGCCACGCCGATGCATCCCAGCATGGGCTTCACCGGCAGGTCGAATTTCATTCCGGAGCCCTCCAGCAGGCGGGGATTGGCCATGCCGCGCGCCAGGTCCAGGTCCCACGGAATCAGGTCGCTGCGCTGCGGGCGCACGGCGTCCATCTTGTAGAAGTTCTTGTACAGGCCTTCGGCGGAAGCCAGGATGTTCGGGCTCAGCCGGTAGGAGGTGTAGCCCCAGTTGCGGTTTAGGCGCAGCTTGTCCAGGTGCACCTCCAGGCCGTCTCCGTAATCCGCCTCCTCGATGTAGAAGGGGCCCATCAGCGGATTGCCGGTCTCTGGATAGATGTAGGGCTGATGGATATGCCGCACACCCTTGTCGTCCTGTCCGCCGGAGTCCCATGTTTTGGTGATCACGGTGTCACCGGAATGTATGCGCAGCACGGGTTCCTGGTGCGCCGAGAATACCCGCGAGTGATGATTCGGATAGATCTCGTGGGTCGCAGCCAGAAGCGGGAGGCCGCAGGCAAAAATAGCGAAGGAGCGCAGCCGCATAGAGTGCCAAATATACTACAGTCTTAAAAAGGGAGGGCATCGTGTTGCTGGATCGAAGGGATCTCTTGAAAGGTGTTGGAGCTCTGGCAGCCGGGGCCGCCCGTGCGGACTTCTCCGGAGCGCGTGCCGCCTTTCCCTGGTCGGAGACGGAGGTGTTCCTGAACAACGCGGGCTGGCACCCGATCGGCGTGCACTCCATCCGCGCCATGGAGAAATACCTGGAGTACAAGTCCAAGGGGCCGGGGGACGACCGCGAGGATTTCGGCGGCGCCCAGCAGCACGCAGTCAAAACGCTCTTCGCGCGCATCATCAATGCGAAACCTTCGGAGATCGCTTTCGTCCAAAGCACGCTGGTGGGCGAGAACCTGGTGCGACAGGGGCTCGGAATTCCGCAATCCGGCGGCAACCTGGTGACCGACGAACTGCACTACGAAGGCTCGCTGTACATGTACCAGTCGCTCAAGAAGCAAGGGCTGGATGTGCGCATCGTCAAGCCTCGCAACTGGCGCATCGATATCCGCGATATGGAAAAGGTCGTCGACCGGAACACGCGTCTAGTGGCCATCTCCCTGGTTTCCTACCTCAACGGCTACCGGCACGACGCCAAGGCCGTCACCGACCTGGCCCACGCGCACGGCGCTTACGTTTACGCGGATATCATTCAGGCCGCCGGCGCCGTCCCCATCGATGTGCGCGCCCTGGGACTGGATTTCTGCGCCTGTTCCGGCTACAAGTGGCTCATGGGCGACCGCGGCCTGGGCTACCTCTTCGTGCGAGAGGAACTTCAAGGAGAGGTCGTGAAACGCACGCAATACGGCGACCGGCAATTTCGGGAATTCCATAACCACTTCTTGCCCTACGACACTCCGGGACCCGACCCGGTCTCCTGGCAACCCGCCAGCGGCGCAGGCAGCTACTACGAAGTGGGCAACATCTCCAATATCGCCGCGGCCGCGCAATCCGCCTCGCTGGCCTACATCCTGAACCTGGGAGTGGAGAATATCCTGGCGCATGCCGGCCGGCTTACCGCACGCATCCGCCAGGAACTGCCGCGCAAGGGATACCCGTGCATCACGCCGGAGAACAACCCCACGCCGATCGTGAGCTTCGTGGTGAAAGACCCGGAGGGCACGCGCCACAAGTTGCGGCGGGCCGGCGTCACAGTCAAGATCGAATGGCACCACATGCGCGTCTCTCCCTCGGTCTACAACAGCGACGCCGATGTGGACAAACTTCTGAACGCGGTGTGAGAAAAGCCGCGCCCTTTGGTCGCGGATCGACAGATAAGTGTTCGCGTTTGCAGTATCTTGCTGAGCCGCGGCCGTGAGCGAGCGGACAACACAGAACCCCTGTGGAATATCGGATCTGAAATACGCCTGCCGGTGTCTAACAAAAAAGAGACCTGGCATGCGGAACCTCCTGCTCGACGCGCGTTTCGGACTCCGGACGTTTGCCCGGTATCCGGGCTTCACGGCGGCTGCCACGTTGGCTCTCGCCTTGGGGATTGGAGCCAATACCGCCATTTTCAGCGTGGTGAACGCAGTACTTTTGCGGTCCCTGCCGGTCCGCGAGCCGGACCGGCTGGTGTGGATCTGGGCCCAGGACCCCAAACGCAACATTCCCTTTCACGAATTCTTTTATTCGGACTTTGTCGAATGGCGGAAGCAGAGCCGCGTGCTAGAATCCGCGGCGGCCTACCGGCCGGTCTCCGTGAACCTTACCGGCACACGTTCGGGCGAACCGGAAAAGCTGCACGCCTGGCGCGTGGGCGGCAGCTTTTTCTCGACGCTCGGCGTGCATCCCGTGCTGGGCCGCGATTTTTCGGCCGACGACGACCGGCCTGGAGCGCCTCGTATGGCGCTGCTCAGCCACGCATTGTGGCAGCGGCGCTTCGGCTCCGATCCGGGAGTGGTTGGCGGCCCTATCCTGCTCGATGGCAGTCCCTGCACGGTTATCGGGGTCCTGCCGGCTTCGTTCGACATACCCGGGGCGCGGCAGGACCTATATGTCCCTCTGGCTATCGCCGCCACCGGACGCGACGGTTTCACCACGGTGGCCGCCCTGGCTCGCTTGAAGTCAGGCGCTCGGCTGGCGGAAGCGCGGGTCGAGGCCGCCGCCATCACTGACCGGCTGACGGAACCATTCTTTCGCGCCGGAGGACGCTCGCTGCGCCTGTACGGCATGCGCGAGTTCCTGGTGCGCGAGTTGCGCCTCAGCCTCCTCGTGCTGCTGGGCGCCGTGACGTTGGTCTTGCTGATTGCCTGCGCCAACGTGGCAAACCTGTTGCTGGCACGCGCCGGAGCCCGCTGCAAAGAAATCGCTATCCGCGCCACCCTGGGGGCTTCCCGCTGGCGCCTCGTCCGCCAGCTCCTGACGGAAAGCGCGCTGCTGGGGCTGGCGGGAGGCGCCGCGGGACTGCTGCTGGCGCGCTGGGGGGTCAACCTGCTGGCGGCCGCGAGCACCTCGCGGTTCCCCCGGCTGGCCGAAGTCCGCATCGATTCCACCGTGCTCTGGTTCACCGTGGGCATCTCGCTCGCGACCAGCCTAATGTTCGGGCTAGTCCCGGCCCTCGCCGCATCGGGTAGCCAGGTTCACGAGGCGCTCAAGGAAAGCGGCCGGGCGGGCGGCGAAGGGCCACGCGGGCGCCGGCTGCGCGATGTGCTGGTGGCCGCCGAGGTCGCCCTTGCCCTGCTCCTCACCATCGGTGCAGGCCTGCTCTCGAAGGCCTTCCTGCGGCTGGAGCAGGTGGATCCAGGCTTCCGTTCAGAAGGCCTGCTCACCGCCAGCCTCACTCTGCCCGAGCAGAAATACTCGCAGCCTGCCGCGCGGCGTGCCTTCTTCGCGCAATTGCTGCGCGATCTCGGCGGGCTCGCCGGCGTCAAAGACGCGGGCATCGTCAGCATGATGCCCTTAGGAGGCGCCAACAGCGGCACCAGCGTCCACCTCGAAGGCCATCCGGAGCCACGCGCCGAAGATGCCCCCATCATCTGGTTCCGATCCGCCAGCCCGGGCTACTTCCGCGCCATGGGGATCCCGCTGCTGCGCGGCCGTTTTTTCCAGGAGCGGGATAACGAGAGTGTGCCGCCGGTGGCCATCATCAACGAAACTATGGCCCGGCGTATGTGGCCCAACGAAGATCCCCTCGGCAAACGCCTGGCGTTCGGGTTATCGCACCGCCCGCGCGTCGCCGGACTGCCCGAGCCGCCCTGGTTGACCGTCGTGGGAGTAGTTGGCGATGTGCGCCACACCTCGCTGGCGCAGCCGCCGGAGGCGGAGTTGTTCACGTCTTACGCCCAGACTCCCGGAGCGTCGATGGTGCTGGTGATTCGCGCCACTGCCGGCCCACTGCGCTTTGCGCCCCTGCTCCGCAGAACCGTGGCCGCGTTGGACAAAGACCTGCCGGTCTCGCGCGTGGCCGCCATGGAACAAATCGTGGCCGATTCCGTGACGGAGCGGCGGCTCTCCACATGGGTACTCGGCTCGTTTGCGGCCCTGGCCGTGATCCTCGCTGCGGTGGGCATCAACGGCCTGATCTCGTTTTCGGTTGCCCGCCGCACGCACGAAATCGGGGTGCGTCTGGCGCTCGGCGCCGCTCCCGCCGGCGTCCTCCGGCTGGTCCTGCGCCAGGGTCTCATGCCGGCGTTGGCCGGCCTCGCGGCCGGCCTGGTGGCGGCGCTCCTACTCACCCGCGTGATGCGCTCCCTGCTCTACGGCGTCCAGGCCACCGACCCACTGGTCTTCGCCGGCGTTACCGCCGCGCTCGCCTTGGTCGCCCTCCTTTCCGCCTGGCTGCCGGCCCGCCGGGCCATCCGCGTCGATCCGATGGCCGCCTTGAGGTACGAATAAATCCGAACGTTCCTCTGCGGGGCGCCGGCTACGCCAGCAGATCCGTTACGGCTTTTCCCTTCCCGTCCTTGGTGACATGGAAGGGCCGCTGCTCCACGTAGTAGGCCAGGTCAGCCGGGATGCCCATCGCGCGGTAGATGGTGGCGTGCAGATCTTCGATCATCACGGGATTCTCCACGATCTTGCACGGGCGCTCGTCCGCCGTCTTCCCGTACAGGAAGCCCTTCTTGAAGCCACCGCCGAAGATCAGCACACTACAGGCCTCGGTAAAGTGCCGGTGCATCCCGTAATGTTTGGGCTCAGTCATGATTTCCGGCTGCTGCGCCACCTGGTCCTTGACGCGTTTATCCGGCTTGCCCTCCACGATCATGTCGCGCCCGAATTCGCTGGCCAGCACGATCAGCGTGCGGTTCAGCAGCCCGCGCTCCTCCAGGTCCAATACCAATTGCGAAACCGGCCGGTCGACGGTCTCCTTCATTCCGATGGCCCGCTCATGGCCGTTTTCGTGCGTGTCCCAGTAGCGGAACGGGATGTACTCCGTGGTGACCTCGATGAAACGCGCGCCGGCCTCGGTCAGCCGGCGGGCCAGCAGGCAGCCCAGCCCGAAGCGGCCCGTGTTGTAGATATCGTAGGATTTCTTCGGCTCGAGCGAGAGATCGAATGCCTTGGCGGCCGGGGAACTCAGTAGCCGGTGCGCGTTTTCCACGGACCGCAGCAGCGAATCGCGCTGGTAGTCGCTGCCGATCTTCATGATCGGGCTGTCCTTCACGAGTTCCTGATAGCGCTGGTACCGCCGCCGGAAACGGGCATCCGAGATGTAGGACGGCGGGCGCACGCTGGCCACCGCGTCGCGCGGATCGGCGATCTGGAACGGACCATATTCGCTGCCCAGGAACCCCGCCGTGTGAAAGGATTTCAACGCATCGCTTTCCGCGCCGATCTCAAGATTCTGGCCGATATCGATGAACGCCGGCACATCCGGATTGCGCGGTCCCAGCGTGCGCGCGATCACCGATCCCATGTGCGGCGCGGCCACGGAAAGCGGCGGCGCGTAGCCGGTGTGCCAGTGATACTGGTGACGCGAGTGCAGGATGAAACCCAGATCGCCCACGCGGTGCGACCGGATCAGCGTGGCTTGGTCCATCACCTTGGCAATACGCTCCAGGCCTTGCGAAATCTTGATCTGGTCCACCACCGTGTCGATGCTCGGAAAGGTGCTTAGCACGCGGCTGGACGGCAATCCCACTTCGAACGGCGTGTACTGCTTCGGATCGAAGGTTTCCGTCTGCGCCATGCCACCGGCCATCCACAGCAGAATCAAGGTATCGGCCTTGGGCTCGATCTTTTCCGCGCCCCAAAGCTGGCGGGGCTCCGCGCCGGTAAGCGCCGCCAGGGTCGCCGCCGCCGAAGCCTGCATGAATTGTCGCCTGTTCACGTGCCCCTCCTTACTGAATGAACTGAAATTCCGGGGAAAGGAAGACCGCCCACAGCAGATCTTCCAATCCGTCGGCGGAAGCCTTGCCGCCCGGTCCCGCGAGCATCTTGCGCGCTACCTGCTGCTCCGCCGGAAGAGGATCCCGGGACAGCGCGTGTCGGTAGAGATCTTCGGTCAGGCCCTTGATCGTCGCGGCCGCACGCCTGGTCACCACGGGCGGATCGCCCTCCACACGTACCAGTTGCTGCGGATCGGGTTCTTCCGCAAATACGAAGAATCGCACGCGCGGGCTGATGTCGCTCTTTAGGCTGCCCTGATCCACCCCGATTTTCGCCCGGAAGCGGTTGAAGCCACGCCCGCCGATCTCATACACCAGCGTGGAATTGAGCGGCGCCGTCACCGCGGCGGCCGGCTCCTGGTTCTTGAAGTGCAGCGCGACACCGGTCTTCGGGGCGCCTCGCGACGGCATCAGGTCCGCCAGGCGCACGGCGCCCTCCGGTCCGGTCAGCTCCGCATCCACCCAGCCGGCCACGGTGCGGCTGGGATCGTACGAGTCCGCATCGTCCAACAACAGCCAGAGCTGCTTCACCCCGCGGATGTCGATATCGATCTCCGCTGCGCCGGCCGTAAGCACGCCGCTGTCATACAAGTTCTCGGGCGCCGGGCGCAGTTGCCCCAGCATGCGCCGCGAGCCGCGGTGCAGCAGGTTGGCCATGCTCTCGCCGTTCACCACCTCCAGGGCCTGCAGCGTCGTGGACTGCGTGTTACGCTCGGTGAAGACCTGGTCCCGGATTGGCCGCCCCAGGGCGCGCGTCAGTGGGCTCGATTTCAGCCGCCAGTCCCGCGCGTAAGCACCAGCGCCCGCCTTGTTTGTCTTCAGGATGCGCCACTCTCCGGTGATCGCGGAGATGCCATCCACAAATTCCTCCGCCGTCAGTCGGCGCAGGAAAGGGCCGCGGAAAACAAACTTGCCTTCGGCCCTCTCGCCTTCCACGACGGCCGGCAACTGGTAGGTGCGCGAGGTGAGAATGCGTCGCAACAGGAACTGCACGTCATACTGATGGTCCACAAAGTCCGCGGCCAGCCAGTCCAGCAGGTCCGCGTCCCAAGGCGCCTGGTCCATGTCGTCCACGTTGCCCACCAGCCCGCGCCCGAACAGGCGATCCCAGATGCGGTTCACAAAGGTGCGCGCGAACCGCCCGTTTTCCTTCCCGGTGAACAGCCGCGCCGCCGCCGCCCGGCGCTCGTCGAGCGGCGCCTCCGCGGGCGCGTCGCCCAACTCCGGGTACAGAAATTTGCTCTGCGAAATCTCGCCCGTCTTCTTGTCGCAGCGATAAATCTCCAGCGGCTTTTCGGAAAAGAAGCTCGCCAGGCCGTACGCGTCTTTTAACTTCCAGCGGCTGATGAAGCTGTCGTGGCAGGAGTTGCACTTCAGGTTCACGCCCAGGAAGACCTGCGCGCTGTTCTGTGCCGCCTGCAGAGGCGGGATCTGGCTGGCGCTCACGTCGCCGCGCCAGTTGACGCCGATCAGGAAGCCCGCCGGATCCTCCTTGCTCACGGGGTGCAGGAGCGTGGCCACGAACCGGTCATAGGGCATGTTTTCGGCCAGAGCCGGCAGCAGCCAGGCAGTGATGGATTGCCGCTCGCCGTGATAGATCACACCTTCGTCGTTGCGCAGCAGGTCGTTCCAGAAGCTTACCCAGTGCTCGCTGTAGTTGCGGCGGTTGGCCAGCAGCGCGTCAACCAGGCGCGCGCGCTTGTCCGGCCGCGCGTCGGTGAGGAATTCGCGGAGTTGGTCCGGCGTGGGGACGAGACCCCAGAGATCCAGGTACACCCGCCGGGCGAACAGCGCATCGGAAACGGCCGCCGGCCAGGCGATGCCCTGTTTCTGAAAGTAGACGTCCACAAAGGCGTCCAACGGATTAAGGAACGCTCCCCGCCTGGCCGTAGGCACGTCCGGACGGCGCGGAGCAATGGAAGGCAAACTCGGCGCGGCCCACAATCCCAGTGTGCCCGCCAACAACAGCAACCCGGAGCGCATCATCCTCTCTCGACGAGTATACTCCCGGAGCGGGCTTTCTCTCAGGGCTCGGCCGCCTGCAACACCCGGTCGGCTTTGACGTTGGAAAAAAGCTGCGGCCTTCCGCCTGGCCAGAGGATGCGGACTTCCTTTGCGGCCGCCTCTTGACCGAGGCCGAAGTGCAGCCGCGGGTCGCTCGAACTCAGATAACTGTCGCCCGCCAGGCGGACCGCTGTCTGCCGCCCGGCCGCAGTCACCACGGTGACCACTGCTCCCACGCCATCGCGGTTCGAAACCCGACCGGTGAGCTGAACGTTCAGCCAGTGATTGCCGCGCGCCTCGTTGTGCAACAGGCGCGGTGCGGCGTCCTGCTGATTAATGAGCACATCCACGGCGCCGTCGCCGTCATAGTCGCCCACCGCCAACCCGCGCGCGGTGCCGGGCTGCGCAATAGCCGGAATGCTGGAGCCGATCTCCGCGAAGACTCCGTTTCCCAGGTTGTGATGGAGCAGGAGCCGCTGCCGGTAGGTGCTTCCGCCGGGAAACCGGTCCGCCTCCGGATAGACGTGGCCGTTCGCCACGATTACGTCCAGCCGCCCGTCGTTGTCGAAATCGAAAAACTTGACGCCCCACTTGAGAAACAGCCAGGATGGCGGTCCGATCCGGCTCTGCCAGCTCGCGTCTTCGAATGTGCCGTCACCCCGGTTGCGGTAGAGCGAATTCGTGTCTTCGGAAAATTCCGTGACAATCAGGTCCAGCCGGCCGTCGTTATCGTAATCCCCCACGTCCACGCCCATGGAAGCCTGCTCGCGGCCATCCATGTTGACAGCCACGCCCGCAGGAAGTCCGATCTCCTGAAACCGGAGGCCCCCGGCGTTGTGGAACAGGTAGTTCGGGGTGCTGTCGTTAGCCACGAAGATATCCGGCAGGCCATCCCCGTCGAAGTCCGCAATCACGGGCTGCAAGCCGTAAAAGGGCGGCGCGCTGGCGGCGATTCCGCTCGAGCGCGTGATGTCTTCGAACTTCCCGTTGCCCAGGTTGTGAAACAAGGCGTGCGGCTCCGGCGCCAGTCCGCGCGGGCCGCAGAACACGCCGGTGCCCTTGTACAGGCAGTTCGCGCCGCTGCCCCGCGCCGGCAGGTGCCGCGGATCCACGTGCACGTAGGCGGCGATGTAGACGTCCAGCTTGCCGTCCAGGTCCAGGTCGCCGAAAGCTGCGCCCGTGGACCACACGCCCTGGCGATCCAAACCCGCGGCTCGGGCCGTCTCGCGGAACGCGCCGTTACCCTCGTTGTGAAACAGGAAATTGCGCCCGAGGCCCGTCACCAGGAAATCCGGCCAGCCGTCGTTGTCGTAGTCCGCCACCGTGACGCCCATACCCCAGCCGCGCGCCGCCTCCAGACCGGCCTTCGCCGAGACATCCCGAAACGTGCCGCCGCCCTGGTTCTCATACAGGCTGACCACCGGGTCGCCGCCTCGCGCGAAACCCTCCAGAGTAGTCCCGCGGACCAGGAGGATGTCCAGTTTGCCGTCGCGGTTGTAGTCCAGAAAGGCACAGCCGCCGCCGATGGACTCGATCACGTAGTCCTTCCGCGGCGATCCTTGCGGGTTGCGAAACGCGGCTAGCCCGGCCTGCGCGGTTACGTCGCTCCAGCCCGCCGGAGGCAGGGCCCCGGCCAGGCAGCCAAGCGCCGCGGCGCCGGCGAGCGCGATGGGAAGGCCGCAGTTCAGAAGATGTATTTTAGACCGAACTGGATGTCGCGGCTCGCGCCCGCGCTGGAGATCGTACCCACGTTGCCAGCGGCGATGTTGGCGGCGGGCAGCCCGAAGTTCACGTTGTTGAAGGTATTGAAAAATTCCGCTCGAAATTCGAGGCTGTGCCTTTCCCGCAGCCGCGTGTCTTTCAACAGGCCGAGATCCAAATTCTTCAGCCCGGGGCCCTCCAGGATGTTTCTCCCCGCGTTGCCGAACTGGAAGGCGGCCGGCTGCACAAACGCCGAGGTGTCGAACCAGTGGAGCCGCGTGCGCTGCGACGAAGGCAGATTCCCGTTCGTCACCCGGTCCGGCCGCAGCGTTCCGGCTTCCGTGTTGGCGGTGTTGCGGCTGGTCGTGGGTGAAAACCAGAAGCCGCTCTGCAAGGTGTAGATGCCAGTGAAGGTCCACCCGCCCAGCACGGCGTCCGCCAGAGGCCCGGCCGAGGAGAGGTACCGCTTCCCTTTGCCGAACGGGAGTTGGTACAACACGCTGCCCACAAACCGGTGCGGCACGTGGAAACCCGAGAGCCCTTTGTTGGCCCGGATGTTGTTGGTATCCTGCAAGTCCGAGAGTTGCGACGAGGCGTTGTCGATCGCTTTGGACTCCGTGTAATGCGCCAGAAAGGTCAGGCCCTGCGAAAAGTCCTTCTTCACTTTCACCGTGAAGGCGTGATACGTGGCGGTGGCGGCATTTCCCGCGGAAACTACCACCCGCTCATTGGGGTACGGCCGCCGCGGCGGAAATGGCCCGGGGCCTGGCAGGGCGGCGTTCAGAGACGCGTTGTCGTCCAGGTGGATCGCTAGGCTCCCCACGTACGCCACGTCCACCACTACGGACTTCGCCACTTCGCGTTGAATATCGGCGTTCCACTGCTTGACCTGCGCGTCCAGAAAGCGCAGATCGTTGGAAAAGCCCGAGAACGCGCTGGTCAGCACGGAGGGCAGAAACGAGTTCGACAGGTCGAAGGTGGGCGTGGGCACGGTGTTGGTGATGGTCTGCCGGTCGATCCACGGCGCGTTAAACGCCAGCGTCTGTTTGGTGTTGTAGGGCACATAGTCGTAGAAGATCCCGAAGCCGCCGCGGAGCACCGTCTTGTCCGACCCGCCCGGACGATACGCCAGCCCCACGCGCGGGCCAAAGTCCTTCTTCGCTGGAATGCACAGGCAGCGGCCGAAGGTAGGGTCCGGAGCGTCAATGCGAACAATCTTGCCCGCGCCGTTGGCGTAATAGTTCGCCTCCCGGTTGCGCACCTCGACTACCGGGCTATTGTACTCGTAGCGGAAGCCCAGGTTCACCGTGAGGTTGGGCGTGGCCTTCCAATCGTCCTGCACGAAAAAGTAGTCGTGCCAGTTGCGGTGCAGGCTTTCGAAAATGTTGGCTCCGGGCGCCAGGATCTCCCGGATGGCCGAACTGGGCAAGCCCAGCAGAAAATCGGCCCATCCGTCGCCGCTATAGCTGCCGCCGAAGCTGTAGTTGCCGCGAATTTGGGGGTTGAACCGCTGGTCCTCATGTTCGCGGGTGATGTCCGCCCCAAATTTCAGAATGTGGGCGCCCTTGATCCAATTGAGCGTGTCGCCAGCCTGGTAGTGCCGGGTCTTGAACAACTGCGGCGGGCCCGCCGCGGCGCCCAGCGAGCCGTAACCGCTGGGATTGAACTGCGGAATCCCGGCGCTTACCCCTCCGGCCTGCGGCTGATTGGCGTTCTGCGGAAATCCCAGGTCGGCGTTCGTCAGGTTTTGCGGCGAATGGTTCTCCACAAACTGGCTCACGAAATTGAAGCCGGCTTTGAAGTCGTTGATCAAATTTGGCCGGAAAATGTGCGTCTCGTTCGCCGTGTAGTTCTGGGCGGTGACCGAGGCCCCATTGTCGTTGATCAGCGTGAACCGCGGAGAAGCCGTGGGCACGCGGTTCCAGAACAGGCTGCCCCAGAGCTTGTCGTTGTCCCGCAGGTTGTGGTCCACACGCACGCTGACTTCGTTCATGTCCGTGCTGGCGCTGGGCGAGATCGTGTAATTGTTGGTTAGCGTATTGATGTTGGGCAGCGGATACTGCGTCTTCTGCACGATGTTGGTCGCGATCGGGCTGATGCGGGCCGCTGGAATGATGTTGTTCGGGAACGGATTGCCCGTCAGCGGATCGCGGATCACGCGGCTGACCTGCGAAAAATCTCCCGTCCGCATTTGCGCCGTAGGTACCGTCGTGGTGCTGGTGTTGCCACTGCGGATACGCGCTCCTTCGTAGTTCACCAGGAAGAATGTACGGTTCTTGCCGGAATACCCGGGTAGGCTCACCGGCCCCCCCAGTGACGCCCCGAACTGGTTCTGCTTGAGCGGACGCTTGTTGATGCCCGCCAGGTTGTTGAAGAAATTGTTCGCGTCCAGGTGATCGTTGCGGAGGAACTCATACAGCGACCCGTGGAACTCGTTGCCGCCGCCCTTCGAGGTGACGATCACCTGCCCGGTCCGCCCGCCGAACTCGGCGCTGTAGTTGTTTTGCACGATCTTGAATTCCTGGATGGAATCGATCGGTGGGTAGGCGAAAGTGCCCCCGGTGAATTCGTTGGTGACGTTGATTCCGTTGAGCGTAAACTCGTTGCCCTCCGGACGCGAGCCGGAAATGCTGAACATTCCGTTGGTGCCGATATTGTTGGACTGCGCGGTCGTACCCACCGCCACGCCGCCGAACACCACCTGCGGCACCAGCGCCGCCAGTTGCGTATAGCTTCGCCCGTTTAAGGGCAGTGCCAGCACCTCCTGGTTCTGGATCACCTCGCCGATGGTCGCATTGGCGCTTTCAATCACCGGCGCCGCCTCGTTCACCGACACCGTTTCGTTCACCTGCCCGACCTCCAGCGTGAAGTCCACCACCGCAGTCTGGCCGATCTGTAAGGTCACGCCGCTGCGCAGAACAGAGCGGAACCCGTTGGCCGCCGCCCGCACTTCGTATTCGCCGATCGGCAGCGAAAGCACCACGTAACGGCCCGCGCTGTCGCTCGAGGTGGTGCGCGTGACTCCAGTGTTGACATTCTTCACGGTGACCTGTGCATTGGGAACCACGGCGCCGGTGGAGTCCGCGATGGTTCCCTCAATACTGCCCACACCGCTCGAAACCTGCGTCCATGCCGGCAGACCCAGCGCCACCAGCGTTAGCAGAAGTACCCAACCACGGTTCCGCATCATCTCACCCTCTCAACACACCGGTATGATTGGTATCACCGGATGGTCAGGCATGGTAACATGTTTTCCGGCAGGGCACAAGTGAAATCCGGGCTGACGCAGGATGTCAAAGATACACTTCTGAGTTGGATTCGCGACGGAAAGTACCCTCCGGGTACCCAACTGCCTTCGGTGCCGGAACTGGTCCGCCAGCTACAGGTCAGCCGCACCGTGGTTCGTGAGGCGCTTCAGGCCCTGGTGGGCATGAACCTCATCCAGATGCGGCCGGGGTTGGGCTGCTTCGTCAATCAGATCCCTTCCGACCTGGTGGTGAATGCCGACGTGCTGGCTTCTTTGCTCGGCATGGAAGCTATCGTCGATGTGGTGGCGGCGCGGAAAGTGATCGAGGCCGCCGTGGCCCGCCTGGCTGCGGTTTCCGCCACGGAGGACGATCTCGAAGAGATGGAGGAGATTCTCCGCAAGATCGAGCGGCTTGCGCAGAAGAACCAGCCCATGTACACCCTAACTCCCCAGTTCCACGTCGCGGTGGCCCGCGCCACCCACAACAAGGTACTGGAGAAGATCGTTTCTTCCTTCAACCTGCTGATGGCCGCCGGAGGGCAGTTGATCGAGCGAGAGAACGTGGGCTACCAGTACCGCCTAAGCGAGTATGAATCTCACCGGGAGCTGTTCGAGGCCCTGCGGAGCCGCGATCCTGACCGCGCCCAGCACGTTATGGAGGAGCACGTGACCGAGACCCTGGAGACTCTCCAAGGGCTCTCCAACGCGAAGCCGGGCCGGCTATGAATCATGCCATCCTGGCTCTCCTGCTGCTCGCTCAAAGTGTTGGTCCTGCAGACTTGGAGACCTTGAAGCGGCGGCTTTTGGCGGGCGACCGCGTGGAGGCGCGGGAAACGGCCCGGGAGCTGCTGGCACGCGTCGTCGCCGACCCGCAGGCTCTCCTGAATCTGGGCCAGTTGCTGGGCACGCACCAGGAACTAGCCCTCGCCGAGCAGGCATTTCGCCAGGCCGTCCGGCTCGACCCGGATTCCTATGCCGCGCAATTCAACCTGGGGCTGACCCTTTACCAGGAGGGCAAGCCGCGAGACGCCGCCGAGCCGCTCTTGCGGGCCGTGGATCTCCAGTCTTCCTTCGAAGCCAACTACTTGCTGGGTGTAGTGCTTTCCGATCTTGGACGCGGAGACGATGCCATCCGGCGTCTGCGCAAGTCGCGCACGATGAGGCCTCAGCACAAGGGTACTCTCGCCTTGCTTGGCGTGCTGTACGTCGGCGGGGGATATCCGCTGGATGCCGTCGACGTGCTGGAGGAAGCCGCCCGGCTGGACCCATCGGACCGCAAGGTGGCTCTGCTATTGGTGGAGGCGTGCCACGAAAGTTTCAATTTCGCGAAGGCGCTGGCAACCGCCCGCTCCGCCGCCGCGCGCTTCCCAGATGCTCCGGAGGCGCAGTTTCGCCTGGGCTACGAATTGGAAACCGGCGGCGCCTTCGAAGAGTCCAGGCAAGCCTTTCAGAAGGCCGTCGCCTTGCGGCCCGGATACCTGGAAGCGGAAGTAGCGCTCGGACGGCTGGAGCGGAAAGCTGGAAGCTACGCGGAAGCCGTCAAGCAGCTCCAAGCAGTACTGCGGACAGATCCCAAGCACTTTGAAGGCAGGCTCGAACTCTCCAAGGCATTCGTCGGCTCGCGGGACCTCTCGCAGGCGCGGCCCATCCTGGTGGAGCTGACCGAAGAGAAGCCGGACGATCCGGCCCCGCACGCGCTGCTGGCTCAGGTCTACGCCGCCCGGAGGGAGCCGCAACTCGCCGCGCGGGAGCGTGACCGCTACCTGGCGCTCAGCCGCCGCTCTACTCTCACGGGCGGCATGGGAGGCGCGGAACCTGGCCGCCGGTTGCGCCGCTTCGTTCCTTGACATACCCTTCCGGGCAACCGATAATACGGGTCTTATCGGAGGCTCCCCATGAACCTGCTCGGCCTCGCCTGGCTGGCACCGCTGGCCGCTTCCGCGGCGGTCTATACTGATGCCCCTTTACGGCTGTATGACGGCCACCGCGTCACCGCCCGGATCGTGGCCCCGGATCACCCGTCG
This sequence comes from Solibacteraceae bacterium, assembly GCA_021324015.1. Lineage (GTDB taxonomy): Bacteria > Acidobacteriota > Terriglobia > Bryobacterales > Bryobacteraceae > JAJPJX01. Next base: position 18,429 of record JAJPJX010000209.1, read on the forward strand.
CCCCTCGAAACTCTGGCCATCGGCAAACTCATCGCCGCCGCCCGGGACGTGTACGGCTTCCACCTGCCGGTGGTCGCTGCGCGCGACGTTCAGGATCTGGCGAACTCGATAGTGATCGGCACCCCCACCAGCAATCCGGTGCTGTGGCGGACGACGCCGCCCGAAGGCGACGGCTTCCTGATCGAACGCCTGGAAGAGGCCCGCGAACCCGCGCTGGCGCTGGTGGCGCACACCCCCCGGGGTGTGTTCAACGGGGCGGCGTACCTGGCCGAATTCTCCCTCCAGGCGCACGCCGGGGTAGTCACGCTTCAGACGCAGACCGTGCGCCGGAGGTCGCCCATCCGGCAGCGCGGCACTTACAACCTGGTTTGCTGGGGTCTGGCACCGCGCTACACCCGCCAGGATTGGGAACACATCCTGGATGCCATGGCCGACGACGGGATGAACGTGATCTACTTCTGGCTCTCGGGCATCTTCCGCTCCAAGCTGTTCCCGGAAAGCTTTATCTATCCGGAAACGCCGCTGACCACCGAAGACATCCGCCAGTTGATCCGCCACGCGCACAGCCGCGGGATCAGTTTTCACCTCGGCACGGGCGTGTTCGCCTGGTTCGGCATCGACGACATCGCCAAGTATCACGCCGAGTTCCGTGATCCCGGCGTGCCCTACATGTCACGCACGCTGCCGGCAGCGCGGCAGGCCATGAAGCGCTACCTGCACGAGCTTTACGACGCCTTCCCCGAAGCCGACGGCATGTGGCTGGAGATCGGAGACGAAGGCGACTACGCCTGTAAGGACCCCGCCTGCCAGAAACCCCTCGACGAGTTCGGCTCTAAGGTTGCCGGCCAGGCCTCCCCGGACTTTCTCAAGGAGTTTTCGGCGGAGCTCTGGCAGAAGCATCCGCAAGCCAAGCTGGTCTGGGGCATAGGCTATCCGGAAGCGCACAAGTGGGACGTGCAGTACTACGAGCGGCTGCGGCGCGACTTTCGGGACCCGCGCTACTACTTCCTGGAAGTGCGGCAAAACTGGGAATTGCAGGACCGCGAGGGCGTGCTGAAGCCGCTGCGCGATCTTTCGCCGAATGCCATGCACTGGGACCAATACTACGGGCTACCGCTGCGCGATATCGGCGAGCGCGCGCATCGCATCGCGGAGGATGGCCTGGCCGGATATATCGCGGCCTTCGAGCCCGGGTTCAACAGCCACTCCGTTTTCGGCCGGACGATCCCCTTTCCGGCGGACGCCATTCCCTACCGGCTGACGCGCTTCGCCTACCGTGAATTCACCTGGGATCCGAACCTGTCCTGGACGGGCTTCAAAAAAAGGCTGCTGGACGCCTTCTTCGGTGAGGGCGCCGATCCCGAACTGTTCGACCTGACCTACACGCTGTTCGAATTCATGCGCACAGGTCCGATTTCGGGGTCCTTCCGCGAACTGACCCACCCGGTGGACGGCAGCGCGTACGGCAGGATGCTGAAACCGCGGCTGGCGGCGATTGAAGCGCGGCTCAACAATCTGGAGCCGCGACTCGGCCCCAAGGGCAAGGCCGTCGGTGTGCCGCTGCTGCGGCGGGCTATTGCTGACCTACGCCTGGGCTACGCGGTTCCATGAAGCTGGCCGCCATCGACTTCCTGATCATCGCGGCGTACATGTCGGTGATCGCTTACATCGCCTGGCGCAGCCGCCGCTTCGCCGGCCAGAACCTGGAAAACTACTTCCTGGGCGGCCGGAACATGCCGGGCTGGATGACCGGCATCTCCTACGCCGCTTCGATGATGAGCGCGGATTCCGCGGTGGCCTATGGCGGACTGGCCGCCATCACCGGTGTCTACGTCTGCTGGTTCTACCTGAGCCGCTTCGGCATCGCCCTGTTTCTGGGTGGAGTCCTGTTCGCGGTGTTTTGGAAGCGTCTCAACACCTTCACTACCCTGGAGTTCTATGAATTGCGCTTCGAGGGCCGGCCGGCCTCGCTGATGCACCTGTGGCTGGCGCTGCGCACCTCGCTGATTGCCATGGTGGCCTGGACTGGCATTTCGCTGCTGGCCCTGGTTAAGATCGCAGGGCCCATCCTAGGTTGGAGCCGGACGGAGATCCTGCTGCTGGCGCTGCCGTTGGCAGTCGGATATGTGTACCTTTCCGGGTACCTCGGCGTGGTCCTCAGCAACCTGGTGCAGATCGCGGTGATGACGGCCGGATCGATCGTGCTGGCGGCGCGGGCGCTGATGGCGGTAGGCGGCCCCACCGAACTCGCTCGTAAGCTGGCCGCGGTTGGACCTTCGACTACCGCGGCGTTTCCGCCCTGGAACGATGCGGTGTTCCCCATGGTGGCCTGCATCGCGTGGCTGCTGGGCACCAGCATCGGCTACGGCGGGGATGCGGCGCCCGTGGGCGGGGCGGTGGAAGGCCAGAGAATCCTGTCCTCCCGCAGCCCCAAGGAGGCCTGCAAGATGTACCTGGTCACCGAGGTCACCATCTTCACGTTAGTCTGGCTGGTCAGCGTCCCGTGCCTGGCCGCAGTGATCTTTTGGCCGCAGTTGCGCAACGGCGGGATGGATCGCGAGCTGGCCTACGGCCTGCTGATGACGCACTACCTTGGCCCGGGACTGCTGGGGCTGGTCTTCGTGGCCATGTTGGGCGGCATCATGTCGGTGGTGGGCGACAACCTGAATTTCGGCTCGCAGGTCCTGCTGAACGACATCTACCGGCGGTACTTGGTGCGCCACGCCTCCGAAAAGCACTACTTCGTCGCCGGCCGCCTGGCGATTTTCGTTATTCTGGGGCTGGCCTTGCTGGTGGTGTACAAAGTGACCTTCCTGTTCGACGTGGCCATCTTCATGGTGGGGCTGAGCGCTTCGGAGATGTCCGCGAACTGGGCGCAGTGGTGGTGGTGGCGCTTCAACGGCTGGGGGCGGGTCGCCGCCTCGTTCGGCGGGGGCTTGGGCTACATTGCGATGCGCCTGATCTGGCCCGAGATGGCATGGTGGGACCGCATGTACGCCGCCATCGTACTCTCCACTGCCTTGTGGATCGCAGCGACTCTGGCGACCGCCCCGGAGCGGCACGAATTGCTCAAAAGATTCTACGAGCGCGCCCGGCCGCACGGCAATTGGGGCCCCGTGAGCGGGGCGCCGGCGGGTTGGGGAAAGATCGGCAAGGGCATCGCGCTCGCAGTCACCGGCGCCGCCGCGGTGATGGCGTACATTGTCGGCATTTCCCGCCTGTACGTCGGCCAATATCCGGCGGCCGCCGCGACCCTGGCGGTGATGGCCGTGCTGGGGACAGTCTTCTGGAAGGGATTCGGCCCTTACGTGCGGGCGCTGCTAAGCGAGGAGGAGCGTGCGTCCCTGGCAGCGCTGGAGGAGATACCTGCCGGCACTGTGGAAACGTTCGGGCTGGGCGATCTCGCCGCCGTGGTCGCGTTCGCAACGGGCGCCATCTTCGTGTGGAACGGCCTGTTTCTGGTCAAAGGTTCGCCGGCGGCGGCCAGTTTCGCCGCGGCCGCCGGCGCCCTGCTGGCGGGCTTTTGGCTGCGTCACAAACGCTTATGAGACGACTTTGCACCTTCCTGCTGCTTCTCGCCTGGCTGGGACCAGCCTCGGTGGGCGAACCGCTCGCCATGCGCGGCTACTATTTCACCTTTGGCCGCATGCCAACCCTCGGTCTACCGGAATGGAGGCAGATCCTGGACGGGATCCGGGCGGACGGCGGCAACACGGTCCTGCTGTGGGTCGGCGGGGCCTTTCGCTCCCGAAAGTTTCCCATTACCTGGCAGTACAACCGGGACCACAAAAACGTGCAATCGGACTTCGTCCGGGAGCTGATCGACTACGCGCACACCCGGGGCATCCGGATCCTGCTGGGCTTTACGCCGTTTTCCTACGACGGGGTGAACCAGTACGCGCTGGAACATCCGGAACTCAAGGCGGTCCAGCAAAACGGCCGGCTGGCGGCGCTCTCCGGGATCCATTGCTGGGGCTACGCGCTCAACCCCTCCCGCCCGGAAGCGCAGCGCTTCATGCTGGACTACATCCGGGAAATGTTCTTCGACTTCTATCCGAACGCCGACGGACTGATGATCGAGTCTTCCGATTACGCCATCTGCTTCTGCCGGCAGTGCCAGGGCCACTACTACGAGCGCGAATTTGAGTTCGTGCGCAAGATCTCCGACGAGGTATGGCGAGCCAAACCGCAGGCCACGATCCTGGTCTACCCGCACTACTTTTCGGGAGCCAGCGTGCCGGGCTTCCATGTTGCCGGCGCGGGGTTTCCGTTCGACAAACGATGGACTCTGTTCTTCACACCGCATAGCGCCCACCTCGACCCGGAACTCATCCAGCGCGCAAGCCAAGCCATCTATTGGGACGAGAGCCCCGCCCGCCACACCCCGCACGAAATTCAGAAAGGCGCACAAACGGCGCGGCGGTATCACCTCAGCGGATACGTTCCCTCGTTCGAAGGGTTCACTTTTCAGGTGGCCCATCCGGAAGGGGGTGAACGCTATCTCATCGGCACCCGGTTGAAACCCTTCGGCTTCGCGTGGCTGGCGGACGGGCGTAATCCCTATGAAGAACTGCCGGTCCGCGTCAACCGCATCGCCTACCGGGAATTCACCAGTGACCCCGATTTGGACTTCACGGAATTCGAACGGCGGCTGGGGAAGGAAATCTTTGGCGCCTCCGCGAACGCCGCCCGCACGGATGACCTCCTGTTCCTGCAGGAATCGTTCTTTCTGGATCGCTCGTGGTTTTCCGCTTCGCCTCTGGCCTCACCTGAGATCCTTAAAGGCAGGCTTGAGATGGGTAGCTTGAGCCTCGCGCAATTGAGCGATTACCGCAGCCGCCTGGAACGCATCGAACAGATCGCCCGCCTCTACAGGAGCGCGGCGGACCCGGGCTCGCGCGAATTAGGCCGGATCGCCGGGTGGATCACCGGCAACTGGCGGGACAAGACCAGCCTGTTGACGAATCACCTGCGCTGACGTCGAAACCCGATCACAACCAGCAGAGAGCTACCCAGCAGAAAGACAGGCCCAGGTTCGGGAGCCAGGGAGGTAGCAATGATGGAGGTCTGAAAGGACGGGTAGTTGCTCACCACATTTGCCGTGAACGCCGGATTCGGATCTGTGCCCGAACTAGTCACCGGCGTGGAGAAGACCAAACTGCTGAAAAGGTAGCCCGCGCCCGGCGTGAGACCAAAGTACTCCTCCAGTTGCGGGTTCACATAGCTGATGCCGACGTTGAACGGGAAAGCGACGTCGCCCTGCGAAGCATCAAACACCGCGCCTAGAGAACCGCCGCTCGTCAGGCCCACCAAGGGCCCGCCCGGCGGTTGCGTGATCCCGGCATCCGCCACGCCTCCGGTGATCAGAAAAGTCGTGCCCACCGTCGGGTCGAAGACGTAGACGCCGGTGGAGGAGTGCGAGGCGTCGAAAGAGCCGGTCTGGAAACTCAGGATCCCGTCGTTCACCGTGAGGAGGGTTCCGGAATGAGAGGGGGTGTTAATTCCTTCAACCGCGTCGATCGGAATGTTGCTTCCCACCAAGGGGGCTGAGCCGCCCGCGTAAGAGACGGTCCCACTCGTGACACCGGTACTGGTCTGGAGAAACACGATCTGCGGGGCTGCTGTACCGCACCAGACCAGGCCAGCGAACAGCGCTGACAAAAGTCCGGCGCGAAGAACGAAGCTGACCGGTCGGAGGGCGGCAGTTTTGGAGCTCGAGCGAAAGTGGCGCTGCATCAGTGATCTCCAGTGCACTCTGCTTCTGTGAGATAGGGAGAAGCATATCACAGAAGCTCTCAAAAGCCGGCCTGAAAAATGCGGGACTTGGAATCCGACCGGAGAGGATCCGCCGGTCGGGCATTTCCGATTACTCGTCGTGCAGCGCGCCGGCAGGGTCGATTTTCGTGGCCCGCAGCGCGGGGACAGAGCTGGCAGCCAGAGCCACGGCGGCCAGGAACAGCGCCACGGCCGCGAACGTCGCCGGGTCGAACGGGCTCACCTCATACAGCAGCGATTTCAGGTACCGGGTGAGAAGAGAGGCTCCCACTACGCCGGCGAGTACGCCGGCCGCAATCAGCTTACCGGCATCTCCCAGCACCATCGCCAGGACATCGCGAGGTGCAGCTCCCAGCGCCAGGCGGATGCCAATCTCGTGCCTGCGCTGCGACATCGCGAACGAGATTAGGCCATAGATGCCAATCGCCGCCAGCGCGAGCGCGACTGCCGCGAACAAAGCGATTAAGCGCGTATAGGTGCGGTTGGGCGCGGAGGAGAGATCCAGAATATCCTGCATGGTGCGGATTTCGGCCAGGGGTAAGTCGCGGTCCACCGCGGCCAGTTCCCGGCGAATCGGCTCAATCAGGCTCGTCGGATTCAGTCGCGTGTGCACAACCAGTGCCAGGTAGGGCGTCGCGGCCAGCCCGTAGACCTCCGGCATGGGCGGGTTCGCGAGTCCGTGTTGCCGGGTGTCGGCGACTACGCCGATGATTTCGTGCCAGTGCGGCGGGTTCTTTTCATAGCTGATGCGCTTGCCGATCGGCTGCCCGCCGTGCAGCAGGACCCGCACGAAGCTCTCGTTCACGATCAGCCCGCCGAAGCCGCCGCGCAGATCTGCTTCGGTGAACACGCGTCCGGCGCGCAGCGGGATGCCCATAGCTTGGAAAAATCCGGGGTACACGGCGCTGTCTTCGACCAGCGGGCCCTCCATCTCCGCGTCGGAATAAGTCTGCCCCTCGACCACCATGGTCCCGTTCTGACCGCCTTTCAGCGGAAGTTTATTGGCCACGCTGGCCGCGGTCACGCCGGGAATCGCGCGCACCCGTTCCAGAAGGGCCCGCACGAACGCCGATCTTTTTTCATCGGAACCGTACTGCTTCTCGGGAAGCCAGATCTGCGCGGTGAGCACACCTTCGGGCCGGAAGCCGAGCGGGATCGCCAGCAGGCGGGCCACACTGCGGATCATGAGGCCGGCCCCGACCAGCAGGACGACCGCGAGGCCCAGCTCCGAAGCCACCAAAACGGAGCGCAGCAGCGACGCGCGTCCGCTGCCCGCCACGGTGCGCGTGCCGGACTGCTTCAATTCGGTGTGCAGATCGCGGCGCGATTGCAGCACCGCCGGGATGAAGCCGAACAGGAGCCCGGCGGCCGCCGTGACGGCGAGCGAGTAAACCAGCACCATGCGGTCCACCGCAACATCCGCCAGCCGTGCGACATTGAGCGTCTCGATGCGCTTCAACCCTTCCACGCCCACGTACGCCAGCGCCAGGCCCACCCCGCCGCCGAGGGCCGCGAGCAACAGGGACTCCGTGAGCAACTGCCGCGCAATGCGCCAGCGGCCGGCCCCCATGGCCGCGCGGATGGCAAGTTCCTGCCGCCGGATGCCGCGCGCGAGCAGCAGGTTCGCCACATTCGCGCAGGCGATCAGCAGCACAAAGGCGACCGCGACGAGCAACGCCAGCAGGATGCTGCGGACGCGGCCCGTAACATCCTGCTGATACGGAATGATCCGCGCTCCGATCTTGCCGTTCGACTTGGGGTGCTCGCGCTCCAGCTGTGCGGCGATTCCGGTCATCTCGGCCTGTGCCTGCTCCACCGAGACGCCGCGCTTCAGCCTTCCAACGGCGAACCGGTCGTGGCTGCCGCGCTTGGCTTCGTTTTTCTCCAGCACCATGGGCATCCAGGCTTGGGCGACGATCCCGTAGTTGTTCAGAAAGCCGAAACCCGGGGGCGTGACGCCGATCACCGTGAACGCGCCGCCGTCGATGCGCACCTGCCGGCCGATCACGCTGGGATCACCTCCGTACCTGCGGCGGAACAACGCGTCGCTGAGAATCACCACATTGCTGTGGCCTCGCTGCGCTTCCTCCTCAGTGAAAGCACGGCCCAGCGCCGGCTGAACTCCCATAGTGTTGAAAAAATCAGCAGTGACGGACAGGACCATCATCCGCTCAGGCCGGGTATCGTCCATCAGTACGGCAAACTGAGGCTGCACGCTGGAGATCGATTCCAGGGTGTGGGCCCGCTCCCGCCAGTCGATGAGGTCGGGCATGGTGACGGGCGCCTGGGCGAGCTCCGGCTCGGTCTCGTGCATGATCACGATTCGGTCGGGGTCCTTGTAGGGGAGTTTTTGAATGAGGACCGTGTTGACAACACTGAAAATGGCCGTATTGGCGCCGATTCCGAGGGCGAGGGTGAGCACGGCGGCGGCGGTGAAACCGGGAGCTGTCCGGAGTCTGCGGGCAGCGTAGCGGAGGTCGCTCAGCAGGCTTTGCATGGCTCTACCCCGCTAATACGAGCGCAGCAGCCGGAAAAGTTCTCCGGAAAACCGTGTTTTTACGCTAGCGTGCCTCCATCCGTATAGTTCTGGCCCGCAGGTACTGGAGTTCCAGAACCCGTAAGTACTGGGAGGCTAGGGTCTTACACTTAAACAGCCGGCCGGATACAATCGAGACGTTGGTATCCGCATGACTTATTTTCTGGTGTTTTTCTACTTACAGGTTCTCGATTTTCTGACCACCCTGGTCGGCCTGAAGACAGGTGCGGCCGAAGCCAGCCCGGTGATCCGCATGCTGATGCACTTTGGCCCGGCTGCGGGACTCGCCCTTTCGAAGCTGATCGCGTTCGGTCTAGCGGGGCTGTGTATCTGGCTGAACAAGCGCCACCTGATCCGCCGCATCAGCTACTGGTACGCGGGCCTGGTGGTGTGGAACCTGTGTATCATTCTGACCGCGCGCGCGATCGGCTGAGGTTACCAGCCGACCGGATTTCCCCGATTCTGCTCATCCAGCCACTTCTTCAGAGGAGCGAAATAGTCCAGGATAGCCGTTGCGTCCATGGCGTGCTGCCCGGTCAAGGCAGCCAGGGCCTCCTGCCAGGGGCGGCTGGCGCCAAGCGACAGCATCGCGTTCAGGCGTTTCCCAGCTTCCTGGTTGGCGTAGATCGAGCAGCGGTGTAGGGGATCGGTGCAGCCTGCCGCCTGGGCCAAGGCGCGGTGAAACTGGAACTGCAGGATATCCGCCAGGAAGTAACGCGCATAGGGCACATTCGCGGCTACATGATATTTCGCGCCCGGGTCGAAATCCGCCTCGCTGCGCCCCTCCGGCGGCGCCACCCCCTGGTACTTACGCCGCAGTTCCCACCAGGTCTGGTTGTACTTTTCGGGAGGGATTTCGCCGGAAAAGACCTTCCAGCGCCACTCATCGATCATCAGGCCGAAAGGGAGGAAGGCCACCTTCTCGAGAGCGCGGCGCAACAACAGGCCGATATCCTTGGAGGGGTCGGTGGGCTTGTCCAGGAAGCCCAGCTTCACCAGGTACTCAGGTGTGATGGAGAGCGCGATGGTATCTCCGACAGCCTCGTGGAAACCGTCATTGGCGCTGTCGCGGAACAGGTAGGGCTGCCCGTTGTACGCCCGCTGGTAAAAGTTGTGGCCCAGCTCGTGGTGGATCACCCCGAAATCTTCGCCGGTGATGTCGATGCACATTTTGATGCGCAAATCGTTGACCGCATCCACATCCCAGGCGCTGGCGTGGCAGACCACCTCGCGGTCGCGGGGCTTGACAAACAGCGAGCGCTCCCAGAAGGTAGCCGGCAGCGGAGCAAACCCCAGGGAGGTAAAAAACTGCTCTCCGTATTTCACCATTTGGCGGTAATCGGTATGGCGCGCCTGGAGAATGGCGGTCAGATCGAAGCCCGGATCGGAGCCCCTGGGAGCCACCAGGGGGTAGATGTTCTCCCAGGATTGGGCCCACATGTTGCCGAGCAGGTGGGCGGGGATGGGGCCTTCGGCGGGGACCGCAGTGCCGTAGCGTTCGCGCAGGCGTCGGCGGACGTAGGCATGCAGCGAGACGTACAGGGGGCGCACCTGTTCCCATAAGCGGTCCATTTCCCGGGCGAACGCATCGGGCGGCATGTCATACTTGGCCCGCCACATCGCCCCGTTATCGGCAAAACCCAACTCCCGGGCGCCCTGATTGGCCAAAGCGACATAGCGCGCGAAGTCCTGGCGCATGGGCCTCGAAATGGCGTGCCATCCCTGCCACGCCTGTCGCAGTGCAGCGGCATCCCGGCTGGTGGCCATAATCCGGCTCAGGTCCTCGAGGTCCTGGCATTTGCCCGGCTCCCGGCAGTACTTACCCTTGCCATAGGTACCCTCCAGGGATGCCACAATGCGGGTCAGATCTTCGCTCTGCTTGGAGTCGGCGGGGGTGGCGATGGTAAGCTGCAGCTTCAGCAGCTTCATCTTGCGCGCCAGGTCGGCGGGCAGGCGCAGGCCTTCGAACCGCCGGGCCTGTTTGACCAGGTCGACGGTCGCCTGGATGGAGCGCTCATCCGCCCTGGCTGCCAGGATTTCCGTATCCGAAGTAATGTAGGTGGACTTTACCCAGTCCGCACGGGAGGCTTCCACCGAAAGATCGAGCAGGCGCGTTTCCGCCCGCTCCAGAAACCTCCGCGCCTCAGCGACGGTCGGTTCAGCGCCGGCCAAGGCGGCCATCGCTCCGGCGAACGCGAACAGGGATAGAAATCGCAACATGCCCGCAGGATAACACCGGGGAGAGGAGCGTTCCGGAGCAGGGATCAGTTCGCGCCCGAGGAGTGCGCCGCGGCACCAGACGTGGTTTTGACGAACTTCTGCACCCTCCAGTTCTTAATTTCGGCGACATAGATGGCGCCGGTGCTGTCCACCGCGATGCTGTGGGCGAAATCGAAGCGCCCGGGGATCTTGCCATAGGAGCCAAGCACCCCCAGGACTTGCCCGTCCGTGTTCAGCTTGATCACGCGGTTGTTCAAGCCGTCGCACATGTAGATGGCATCCTCGCGCGGCACGTAGTCCAGGCCCCAGGGAGCGCCGATGTCGGTCCATTTGCCGAGGAACTTGCCGTTACCATCGAAAATCTGGACCCGCTGGTTGGTGCGGTCGGCCACGTAGACATGGCCTCGCTTGTCCAGGACCACGTCGTGCACCAGGTTGAACTCGCCGTCGCCGGTGCCCTTACGGCCCCAGTGGGTCAGGTACTCGCCGTCTTTGTTGAACTTAATGACGCGGGAGTTCACATAGCCGTCAGAGATGAAGAAGTCGCCGTTGGGGGCGAAGGCGATGTTGGTGGGCTCGGCGAAGGCGTCTTTGCTGTCGTTGTTGCCGGGATAGCCCTGGCGGTTTCCCAGGATCATGAGCACGCGTCCGGAGGGGCTGTACTTGAGGATGACGTGGCCCTTCACGTCCACGCCCCACACGTTGCCTTCGGCATCCACGCGGATGCCGTGAGAGGATTTCACCGTACCTTCGCCCCAGGACTGGAGCATGTTGCCGTTGCGGTCGAATTCGATCACCGGGTGCGGCCCGCGGTTGAAGACCCAGACGTTGTCCTGCCGGTCCACGGCCACACCGGAGCATTCGCCGAAGTTCCACCCCGCGGGGAGTTGGGCCCAGTCCTTGACGACCTGGTACGGCAGGGACGGGCCGGACTTCAGTTCGGCCGCCAGCGGACAGGAGGCGGCCAGAGCCACGACGACAGCAAGTGCGCATTTCATGTGGGGGAGGTTATTACAAGCACCCACAAATGTCAAAAGCGGCCGACGCGCCGCGGGCGGCTGCGATACAGTACGGAGAGTGACGACCCGGAAGATTTCCCTGCATTGTCCTGTGTGCGGCTCAGCGGAGGTTGTTTACAGTTGCACCCCGGCCTGCTGCTTCAACCACGTGTGCAGCGACTGCGGCGCGACCTTCGAGCCCGCCACACGGGCCACAGGGGGGACGCTGTGGGGCGCAAAGCCGCCGGAGCCGCTCCCGGATGCCTCGGATCCTACGGTGGGATGTGCAAAGTGCGAATCCACGGCGGTTTACACCACCGATGATGGCCGCGTAGTGTGCACTGCCTGCGGGTCTCTGCTGGAGGTGGAGTACACCGAGGTCGCCCCCAGCCAGTGACCGCGCGGCGGTTGTCAAGATGACTTGTGATGCAGGCGGCTGCACGCGGTCTCCGCGCCGGTGGGATCGACCGCCGTTTTACCCTCCTCGATGTACTGGATTTTCCCTTCCTTGTCCACTACGAAGGTGGCGCGGTTGGCGATGCCTATCTGGGGGATGAGGACCCCATAAGCCTCCACCACTTTGCGCGTGCTGAAATCGCTGAGCAGCGGGAAGGCAAGCTTCAATTGATCAGCAAACACTTTCTGGGAAGGGGTATTGTCTGTACTAATGCCGAAGACCTTGGTGTCGGCTCCTTCAAACTTGGCGATACCAGCCTGGTACGCCAGCATCTCCTTCGTTCAACCACCGGTGAAGGCAGCCGGGAAGAAGGCCAGGATGACGTTCGACTTGCCGCGAAAATCCGACAGCCTGACCTTGGCGCCGCTCGTGGCGGGCAGAGTGAAGTCCGGAGCCATGTCCCCGACCTTGAGGCTGGTCTTGGGCGGGGCGAATTGCTGCGCGCCGAGCATGGCGGCAAACCCGGTGGCTAACGGCAGCAATGATAGTATCCGCATGTGTCCTCCAAGTGCGATGTGTTTGAGCCTAACACTTCCCGGCGCCGGCGCGCAATCCCGCAGCGGGTCCCAAGCGCCACAACAAAAAGATTGATTTCTGTGATGCCGCCGTGTAGACTAAAAAAGAACGTGGATTGATTTAGGGTTCAGCTTTGTTGGGCCCGGCTAATTGCAACCACGCTAAAAAGTGCTAAAGGCGAGTGGTCTGTTCGAAATTCGACCCTGGTGCCTTTGGCCCAGGGTTTTTTCATTTTCGGGCCAACCCGCCGGATGCTGGAGGATTTGTATGAGCGTCTGGCTCAATGCGACTGCCCTTCCCTCGCCGCTCACCGGGAGCGAAGGAGCGTTGATGGCTGTTTCCGTGCCTGTGGCGCCGCGCTACCTGGAGGAAGCCTTGGATGCGCTGGCGGCTCTGAGTTTTCCCATTAACCCGCAGATTTATCACGAGGCAGTTTCCGTATACCGGTACGAGGACGGGCGGGAGGAGATCGAACCCACCACCATCGTCGAGTTTCCGGCCTATGAGAGCCGGCTCACGGAGATCCGGCGGGTGCTGGAAGCGCGCGGTTTCGATGCCCGATCGTTGCATGTCGCCGACATGCTGGCCGACATCCACGCCGACGCGTGGGTGGAACCGCCACCGCCCGGGGCCGCCTGGCTCAGCCGCGTGCGGCATAAGCACGGCGAGCGGATCGCGGCGCACGCTTAGCAACTATTGGTTTTCCCCCTCCGGCAGGTGAAACGGCACACGCCGCTCGCGATTCAATTGCCTGCTGAAGTCGCGGTCTACGGTGTTCAAGGGGGCCTGGCGGATCTTGTGGTCCATGTCCAGGTAGTGCAGCGTGCTGTCGCTCACCCAATAGGCCAACGCCGCCCGGATAACGTGGTCTTGGAAGGCAATCAGGTATAGCGGAGATGTCTCCCGGCCCACCTCCGCCAGTGATGGTGGTGGGGCAGTCGGGGAGACCGCGGTTTCCTGGTAGGGCGGCACCACGATCATGGAGGAGGTCACGGGCTGCTGGGGGTAAACAACGGTAACATTCGGCGCCGCGGCGGGGTAGAGATTAGGCGGCGCGTAGTCGTACGCCGGCCAGGAAAAGTCAGACGGCCACCAGGAGCCGAAATACAGCGGGTAAGAATAAGCGTAGGGGTAATAAAAGCCATTGCGGCGAAACAACCCGAACCGTCCGAAATAGCCCGGATGACGGTAGTAACCGGCGCCGAATCCTCCATAGCGGACGCCCCCGCGCAGATAGCCGCCACCCACATGTCCTCCGCGGAAGCCGCCGGCCGGCGCGGTGCGGAAACCACCTCCCATGCCGCGATGCTGCGCGAAAGCGCCGGTTGCCAGCAGGCAGCACAGCCCGGCCTGCAACAGAACTTTCATGCGACCTCTCCTACCTCGGAGCTTAGCGCCAAAGCGGGACGCGGGCAAGCCGCACCGGGCGTATGATGGGCATGCATCCATGCAGCGAAGGACATTTCTGTTTTCCGCGCTGGCACCACTTGCCCGCCTGAGCGCCGCGGCGC
>JAJPJX010000020.1 GCA_021324015.1 Solibacteraceae bacterium
CCGGGCTAAGTGGCCGTTTTGGATCAGCGTTCCGCGCCACCTGATGAATACCTGGGAAGCAAATGCTTCTGGATCTTTCCCAGGGCCGTGCGGGGCAGCTTTTCCACGGCAAGGAAGGCACGGGGAATTTTAAAAGAGGCCAGTTTTTCGCGGCAGCGCCGCTCGAGAGTTTGGGGTTCGAAGGGGCCGCGAGGCACCAGGTAGGCGACGGGAACCTCTCCCCGGAGGCGGTCGGACGCGCCGACCACGGCGGCTTCCGCGACTTCGGGCTGTTCCAGCAGGAACTCCTCGATTTCGCGCGGGTAGATGTTGAAACCGCCGGAGATGATGAGATCACTCATGCGGCCACGCAGGGTGTAGTAGCCGTCGGGGGAGCGCACGGCCAGGTCGCCGGTACGGAAGTAGCCGTCGGCGAAGGCGGCGCGGGTGGCGTCCTCGCGTCGCCAGTAGCCCGCAAAGACGTTCGGTCCTCGCAGATAGAGTTCGCCGGTCTCGCCGTCCGGAACAGGCCGGCCTTCAGCGTCCAGGCAGCGCACGGAGACGCCCGGCAGGGGAAGGCCCACGGTACCGGGGCGGCGCTCGCCGGCGTACGGGTTGCTCAGGTTCATGAGCGTCTCGCTCATGCCGTAGCGTTCCAAGATGGTGTGTCCAAACAGGGTGCGGAATTCTTCCAGGACTTGGCCAGGAAGCGGCGCCGAGCCGGAGACGAACAGGCGCATCGAGGCGCCGATACGGCAGGCCGCATCCGGCGATGTCTCCAGCAGGCGCACGTAGATGGTGGGCACGCCGAAGAACAGCGTCGGCTGGAAATCCAGGAAGGTTTCGACGGCGGTTTGATACTCGAAGCGCTCCAACAGGCGCATGCGGCAGCCGCTCATCAACCAGCAGTGCAGGCCGTTGCCGAGGCCATGAACGTGAAACAGCGGCAGCGGGAGCAGGAAGCGATCGGCGCTCGAGATCTGCCAGCAGGCCAGCAAATTCACGGCATTCGAGGCGAAGTTGTGGTGAGTCAGGATGGCGCCCTTGGAAGTTCCCGTGGTGCCGGAAGTGTAGACGATAGCGGCGGGCGAGTCCCCGGTAAGGGCCGGCTGGGGGGGCGCGGGCCAAGGCTGGCTGGCGGCGCGGGCCAGATCGGCGGCCTGCCAAACCTCCGTGAGGGAGGGCGCGGGACAGGGAAATTCGCCCGCGGCCACCACGGCTTTGGGTTCGGCGTCCCGCAGGATGTGGCCGGCTTCGCGTTCGCGGTAGAGGATGTTGATCGGAACGAAGATCACGCCCAGGCGCACGCAGGCCAGGTAGAGATCGATCAGCTCCACGCAATTAGACAGATACACACACAGGCGGTCGCCTTCGCGCAGGCCGCGGGTGGTGAGCAGGGAGGCCATGTTTTCAGCGCGCGCTCCGATCTCGCCGAAGGTAAAGGTGCGGCCCTGGAATTCGAGCGCCGGAGCGTCACGGCGCCCCGCCAGAGAGAGTTGAAAAAGTTGAGTCAGATTCACGGCTTCTCTTGGATATCCAGCGTACCGCCGCAGGCCAGCAGGGTGAACAGACCCAGAGCTAGGAAGCCGGAATGGAAGCTTCCGGTCCAGTCGGCGAGGCGGCCGACCAGGGGAGCGCCAACCAGGATCATGAGAATGCCCAGCATGTTGACCAGGCCCATAGCGGCCCCGGCGCGGCCGGGATACAGGGCCGCGGCCCGGTTGAACAGGGCGGCGTAGGGCAATCCGCAGCCCGTGCCTAGTAACAGGACGGCGGCCAGGGCCAGGGCCAGGGTTGTGGCCGGCGCGGCCAGAAGGAAACAGCCCCCGGCACTCGCCAGCAGGCTGGTCCGGAGCAGGCGCCGCACACCCAGGCGCGGCACCAGCGAACCGCCCAGTGGCCGGGTGACGATCCCCAGTAACAGGATCAGCGAGCCTGCCAGGCCGGCGCGCGCGGCGGACAGCCCCAGGTCCGTGCGCAGGAGCATCGAAATCCACGAACCGGCCACGATGACCAGGCCGAAAGAGGCCATCTGGATCCATCCCAGTGCCCAGAGGCGGCGATCGGCCAGCATCCCGCCAAAACTGGAAGGGGCATGTCTGGTAGCGGGCGGCCGGGGTGCCCCGAGCATCCAGGCTATCAGCACCACGGCGGCGACCGTGGCCGTGGCAAAGAAGGCGCTGCGCCATCCGAAAGCGGCCAGGTGTGGGAGGGCGAAGATCACGAAGCCCGAGCCAAGCAGGATGGACCCGCCGTAGAGCCCCTGTACCAGGTGCAGGCGCGCCCCGGAAAACATGCCCGCGATGTAGCGCGCCCCTGCCACAAAGGATACCCCCGTGCCGAGCCCGACGAAGATTTTCCAGAACAGCAGTTGCCAGTAGGCCTCCGAGAAGCCGATGCCGAAGTTGCCAATGCAGACGATCGCCATCGCGGTGGCGAGCACACGTGCGGCGCCCAGACGGTCGGCCAGTAGGCCGCCGGGAATCTGCATGACGGCGTGCGTGAGGAAGATGCCCGTGGTAAGCAGGCCGGCCAGGGCCTGGCTGAAGTGGAATTGCGCGATCAGCGCAGGGACCACCGGCGCGTGATTGGTGTAGTTCGCCGAAAAGGCGAAGCCTACCGCGCACACACACACCAGGGCCAGGCGATAGTTGACGGGCATGGGGCGATTATATCCTGGCTAGTCACAACGCCCCGCGACAGCACCTTCGCCGCCGTTCACTTCTGGAGCAGGAAATTGCCCACCAGCATGGCGTCGATACCGGAGGAGTAGAAGCTACGTACGGCGTCGCGCGGCGTGCACACCAGGGGCTCGCCAAACAGGTTGAAGGAGGTATTGTAGAGCACCGGCAGGCCGGTAGCTTTGCCGGCGGCGTGCAGGAGCTTCCAATAGAGCGGATTGTCTTCCTGGGCGACCACGTGGACGCGGATCAGGTCGCTCGCGAGGAGAGCGCTTTCGAAGCGGCCGCGCCAGGCCGGGCGCACATGGCCAACGGTGGCGAGAAAACGCGCGTTGGGACCAACCTCGAAGTATTCGGCAGCCAGTTCGGCGGGCACCGAAGCCGCGAACTTCCGGAAAGACTCCCGATGTTTGATGTAGGCGTTCAGGTTCTCGGTGGAATAGGGATCGAGCGGCGAAGCCAGGATGCTGCGATTGCCCAGGGCGCGGGCGCCGAACTCCATGCGCCCCTGCATCCAGGCGACAATGCGGTTCTCGCTGAGCTGCGCTACGGCGGTCTCAATAACTTCCTCGGTCGTGAGGCAATACCGGAACCTGAGCTTGCAGTTTTCGAGTACCTGTTTGACTTCTGCGGCAGCGTAGCTGGGCCCCAGGTACAGGTGGCGCATGGGGACGCGGGTGGTCTGCCCGTAGGTGGCATGCCAGGCATAGAGCGCCGCGCCCAGGGCGGTGCCGGCGTTCCCCGCGGCCGGCTGCACGAAGACCTGTTCAAAGCCGGAGCGCCGCTCGAGGGCGGAAACCAGCAGGGCGTTCAAGCCCAGTCCGCCGGCAAAGCACAGGTTGCGCCCACGCCCGGCCATTTCGATAATGGCGGCCTCCACGGTGCGCTGCAGGCCCGCGGCCAGGTGCGCGCGCAGTTGCTCGGGGATGGCGGCGGCGTCTTCCAGCCCCAGGCGTTGGAAGAACCGGGCGCCGAAACCGCCGTGGGTCTGGCGCTCGGCGTCGAAGAAGGCCCGCTCCATGCGCGGCCAGCCGTCATCGTGGCGAGGCATCACGTCCGCAAAGAGCTCCAGATAGCGGTCGTCGCCGGCGGCGGAAAGCCACTGCACCTTGTGTTCCTCGCGGCCTGCGCGGAAGCCCAGCAACTCGGTAACGCAGCCGTACAGTTCGCCCAGCGAGTCGGGATAATAGGTCTCGCGCTCCAGCGTGAGCTGCGCGCCTTCGGCCCGCCACTTGGAGCCGCAGCGGAAATCGCCCATGCGGTCGAGCGTCAGCACGGTGGCTTCGTCGAACGGAGAGGCGTAATAAGCCGAGGCCGCGTGCGCGGTGTGGTGTTCCACCAGCACAATGCGGCTGCTGGGGAAACGCGCGCGCAGCCGCAGGTGGCGCTCGGCCTCCGGACCGGCCGAGATCGGCCGGGCGATGGCTACGCAATCCAGTCGTTCGGGCCTGGCGCCGGCCAACGACAGGCAGGCGGCCAGGGAGTGCTCGGGCAGGTCGTCTGAGGCGGCAGTCAGATCGCCCCGGCGGGTGAGCTTCGATTCTTCGATCGCGGCGACCAGTTCACCGTCCCTCAAGATAGCGCAGGCGGCGTCGCCCAGGATTCCTCCGATTCCAAGAATCAACATACATGTAGGCCTAGCCGACCTGCTCCTTTTGTGACTTTTCGATTTTGGCCCAGGTGTCGCGCAGGCCCACCGTGCGGTTGAACACCGGACGCTCCGGCGTGGAATCAGGATCCACGCAGAAGTAACCCAACCGCTCAAACTGGTAGTGGCTGAAGGGCGGCGCGCCGCGCAGGCCAGGCTCGACCTGGCAGCCGGTGAGGACTTCCAGAGACGTCGGATTCAGATTGGCGGTGAACTCCTGGCCTTCCTCCACTTCGTTGGGATTGGCCTTCGTGAACAGGCTGTCGTACAACCGTACCTCAGCGGCCACCGCGTGGGCGGCGGAAACCCAGTGGATGGTGGATTTCACTTTGCGGCCGTCCGGGGCGTTGCCGCCGCGCGTGGCCGGGTCGTAGGTGCAGCGAACCTCGATTACCCGGCCGGCCTCGTCTTTGACCACACCCGTGCAGCGGATGAAGTAGCCGTAACGCAGACGCACCTCGCGGCCCGGCGAGAGGCGGTAATACTGCTTGGGCGGATCCTCGCGAAAGTCCTCCTGCTCGATGTAGAGCACGCGGGAGAAGGGCACCCGGCGCGTGCCGGCGGAGGCGTCCTCCGGGTTATTGACCGCCTCCATCTCTTCCATCAGGTCCTCCGGGTAGTTCTCGATCACCACGCGCAAAGGCCGCAGCACGGCCATCACCCGCGGGGCGCGCTTGTTGAGGTCTTCCCGGACATGATGCTCCAGCAGGGAAAGCTCGATGGTGCCGTTGGTCTTCGAAACCCCGATGGCGGAGCAGAAATTGCGGATGGCTTCGGGAGTGTAGCCGCGGCGCCGAATGCCCGAAAGAGTGGGCATTCGCGGATCGTCCCAGCCCTTCACGTGGCCGTCCTGCACCAGCGTGAGCAGCTTGCGCTTACTCAGGAGGGTGTAGGTCAGGTTCAGGCGGTCGAACTCGATCTGCTGCGGGTGGTAAATGCCCAACTGGTCGAGATACCAGTCGTAGAGCGGGCGGTGGTCCTCGAACTCCAGCGTGCAGATGGAATGCCTGATGCCCTCGATGGAATCCGACTGGCCGTGCGTGAAGTCGTACATCGGGTAGATGCACCATTTGCCGCCGGTGCGGTGATGCTCGGCGTGCAGGATACGGTACATCACCGGGTCGCGCATATTCAGGTTGGGCGAGGCCATGTCGACCTTGGCGCGGAGCGTGCGGGAACCGTCCGGAAACTCGCCGGTCCGCATGCGCTCGAACAGGTCCAGGTTCTCTTCCACGGTGCGGTTGCGCCAGGGACTTTCGCGGCCGGGTTCGGTAAGCGTGCCGCGGTACTCCTTGATTTCCTGCGGGCTGAGATCGCAAACATACGCCTTGCCGGCACGGATGAGTTGTACGGCCCACGCGTACAACTGGTCGAAGTAATCCGAGGCATAGAAGAGCCGGTCCTCCCAGTCGAAGCCCAGCCATCGGACGCTGTCGATGATGGATTCGACGTACTCGGTTTCTTCCTTGCACGGGTTGGTGTCGTCAAAGCGCAGATTGCACTTGCCGCCGAACTCGGCCGCCAGGCCGAAGTTCAGGCAGATGGATTTGGCATGGCCGATGTGCAAATAGCCATTGGGCTCCGGCGGAAAGCGCGTGTGCACACGCGCGCCGAAGCGGCCAGTCTCGTTATCCCGGAGGATCATCTCTCGGACGAAGTTGGAAGGTCCGTTGCGTGTCTTTGGAGCTTCCAGGTCTGAATTTGACGTAGTCATCTCTGCTTTCCTCAATTCCCGCGCCCCGGCTTCGCGACGGAGCCTACCGCAGTTTTTCGATAGCCTGGCGGATCCGCTGGAGGCAGGTTTCCCGGCCCAGCACTTCCAGCGTCTCAAACAGCGGGGGCGCGGTTTTGCGCCCGCAAACCGCCACGCGGATGGGCAGGAACATCTGTCCCGTCTTGATCCCCAACTGCTGGGCTGCGGCGCGCAAGGTGTTTTCCAGGGCGGCGTGGGTGAAGTCAACGGCCGACAAGACCTCCAGGGCGTGCTGTAAGACCTTCAAGGCCATGGCCTTATCGCCCTTCTGCGGGATAAGCTCTTCGGCCAGGTAGGGCGCCAGCGCGTCTTGGAAAAAGAAATCGGCTGCGGTCGCCACGTCAGTCAAGAGTTTGATGCGCTCGCGGATGAGCGGCGTCACCTGCCGCATCTTCTCCGCTTCGGCGCGGAATCCGGCGGCGCGGGCAAAGGGCAGCAGGCGCCCGGCCAGTTCCTCCACCGGCAACGCGCGGATGTGTTCCGCGTTTAGCCACACGGCCTTGGGGTCAAACGGGTCGTCCTCGGTGAAATTGACCACCGCGTTCGAGCGGTTGATGCCCTCGAGCGTAAATGCGTCCACCAGGTCCTGCCGGCTCATCTGCTCGCGGTCGTCCTTGGGAGACCAGCCCAGCAGGCACAGAAAGTTTACGAAGGCGTGCGGCAGGAAGCCGCGGTCGCGGTAGGTGGTGACGCTGACCACCGGGCCGTGGCGGCGCTTGGAAAGCTTGGCGCCGTCCGGGGCTACCAGCAGCGGCAGGTGCGCAAACTCGGGCGGCTCGTGGCCCGCGGCGCGGAAGATCAGGATGTGCTTGAAGGTGTTGGTGAGATGGTCCTGGCCGCGGATGATGTGGCTGATGCGCAGGTCGGCGTCATCGGCGCAGGAGGCCAGGTGGTAAGTGGGCGTGCCGTCACTGCGGAGCAGGGCGAAGTCCTCGATATCGGCTGTGGACTTGGACTGCTCGCCGTAGACTGCGTCGCGGAAGCGAATGTCACACGGACCTTCGCGCGGCACGCGGAAGCGCAGCACGAACGGTTCGATCTTCGCGCGGTGATCGCTCTCTTCCCGCGGCATGTCGCGCATGCCGGGGTTGCACAGCCAAGTCCCGTTAGCTCCTGATCTTTCGGAATCTTCGTTTCCCGCCGGCGTGAAATCGCGGTAGGCCAGCCCACGCTCGAAAATGGCCTGTGCCGTCCGCCGGTGCAGGTCCAGCCGTTCGGACTGGTGGTACAGTTCGTCCCACCCCAGATCCAGCCAGTTGAGGCCCTCGAAGATCGAATCCAACGACTGCTGCGTGTTCCGCTCCACGTCGGTATCGTCGATGCGCAGGATCATCGTGCCATGGTGATGGCGGGCGTACAGCCAGTTGAAAATGAAAGTGCGCGCGCTGCCGATGTGCAAGAAGCCCGTGGGGGAAGGAGCGAAACGAACGCGAGGCATCAAAAGCCCAGTATAACAAGTGGAAGCTGGCTTCCAGGCTGTTCTACAATGGCCCACGCATGCGAATCACAGCTATCGACACATACATCGCGGGGAATCCGTGGAAGAACTGGGTGTTCGCCAAAGTGTCCACCGACGAGGGCATTCACGGGGTCGGCGAAGGCACGCTGAACTACTTCGGGCGAACCGTGGAGACGGCAATCCAGGAACTGAAACCACTCATTATGGGCATGGATCCGTTCCAGGTGGAGGTAATCAGCCAGCGGTTGGTGCGGGACGTTTACTCGGAAGGGGCGCAGATCCACATGTGCGCCGTGGCGGCGATTGAAATCGCCTTGTGGGACATCATCGGCAAGGCGTGCAACCAGCCCATTTATAACCTATGGGGCGGGCGCTGTAACGAAAAGCTGCGGGCCTACGCCAACGGCTGGTACCGGGGGCCGCGTACCCCGGAAAGCTTCGCCGAGAAGGCCGCCAGAGTGGCCAAGCGTGGCTACACGGCCATGAAGTTTGATCCCTTCGGCGACACCTGGCGGGTGCTGCCGCGCTACGAATTCGATCTTTCCGTAGACATCATCCGAGCGGTACGCGACGCCGTGGGACCTTCGGTGGATCTGTTGATCGAAGGCCACTGCCGGTTCAACCCGGCCACCGCCATCGAGTTCGCCGAGGCCATTCACCCGTTCCGGCCCATGTGGTTCGAAGAACCGGTGCCGCACACGAACATCCCGGCCATGGTGGAGGTGGCGCGGCGCAGTCCGGTGCCTATCGCCACCGGCGAGAGCCTTTCCAGCAAGCAGCAATTTGCGGAGCTGTTGCAATCGGAGGCGGTCCATATCCTTCAGCCGGAACCGCTCAACCTGGGGGGCCTATTCGCGGCCCGCAAAATTGCGGACATGGTAGATGCGCATTTCGGCATGATCGCACCGCATAGTGCGCAGGGTCCCATCTGCTCGGCGGCCTGTGTGCAACTCAACGCTTCCCTCCCGAATTTTCTAATTCACGAGATTTTCGATGAATTCAACGAGCCGTGGGAACGCGAGATCGTGACCAACCCGGTGCATGTGGAGGATGGGTACATCGAGGTTCCGGAGCGTCCCGGGCTGGGCGTGGATTTGAATATCGCGGAAATTCTTAAACATCCGTACCAGCAGGAGAATTATTTGCCGCTATTCAAGCCCGGGTGGGAGCGGCGCGAACGGCAGGCCGTGTAATTTTCGCCCGGTCGCGGTCGAAAAAACCGTGTAAAAGCGGCGCGGTGCAGCGGCCGTCGCGGCATTTCCTCTTTGTTTGCAGTGTGGCAAGGCTCGTGCACGTAAAGACCACAGTTGAAGTGGCGCAAAAGCCGGCGGCCGCGCCCGAATCTTGACGGTTCGAAGGCGCGGACGCCGGTTTCTAATTGGCGGACTGAATCGGGATGCCTGCCCCCGCGAGGGTGGCTTCCACGTCCGGCGGCTGCAGACGCGTGGCATCATACTCCACTGCAAGGCCTTCCAACGAGGTGTCCAGCTGGATCCTGAAAATCCCGTACTTGGAGTGCAGGTTTTCGAGGCGGCTGAAGTCGTTGTCGTTGAGCGGCTTGCGTAAGCGGAAGTGAATCTGCACTTTAGTCATCCAGATACAGGATACCAGAGGCGTCAGCCGCGCTTCGGCGCGTTTTCGACCCTGAGGTTGTTGGTCACCGCGCCGAAACTGAGCCCGGCGCCGTTGGCGCGCAGACCGGCAATGTTCTTGTCAGTTTCGCTCGCGACCACGCCTTCCAGCGTGACGTGCCCGTTATCCACGATGATGTGAATCGAAGGCAGCGCTCCCATCCCGTAGCGGTACAGTTGCGGGTCGCGATAGATGGCCCGGGCCACCTGAAACCGCAGGCGGTTGTCAAAATCCGAAATCGGCAGTACCTTCAGGTCATTGGTGACGCTGGTGACGCCCGGAAGGCGTTGCGCGATCCGGCCCAGGTCGACTTTCTTCCAGGGCTGAGTCACCTCGCCCAACAGCTCCGCCTGGCCGTTGTGCACCTGCAACCTGATGTTGTCAAAGATCGTATAGTACGGATACATCCGAACTTCGTGTGCCAATTTCTGCCCGATCTCCGCATCCGTTGCGGCACCCGGGGTGTCCGCGGTGGCGCCAGCGATTCCCAGCCCGAACAGAGCCACCGCCATCAGTAGCTTGGTACCCAGTTGAAGTCTCATTTCCACAGCCTCCACTTTTCATTACGCGAGAGACCGGGAATCGGACGGTAAGGATTCGTAAAGACCCACATGATTGTGGTTCTACTACTCGGGAAGATCGTGCTCCCCGTGCAGCTCGGCTACCAGACGGTCGATCAGGGCCTTTTGTCCGTAGTCGAACTCCGTGCGTAGCCCGCCTGGCTCGTGGGCCTCCAGCCAGGCACGCAGAAGATCCGTGAGCGGCTTTTCGAGCGCCTCCTCGGCACCGGGCTCGAAGCGCAGCGGGATTTCGGAGCGGTTAATAGCGGCTTGGATCAAATCATGAAACTTCATGTGACCTCCGTATGATGGTTCACCGGGCCCGCCCCGTGTCCCAGGCCAGGGTTGGTCCGGATCGCTTCGGTAATAAATCTCTTGGCCCGGGCAACTGCCGCGGCGAGAGAAAACCCCTGGGCGAGCGAGGCGGTAATGGCCGCTGAGTAGGTGCAGCCGGTGCCATGCGTGTGGGGTGTCTCCAGGCGGGGGGCCGGAAATTCGTGCCAGTCGCCGCCGTCGAACAGGAGATCCGTGGCAGCCCCGGCCAGGTGACCGCCTTTGATCAGGACAGCATGCGCACCGGCCTTATGCAGGCGCAGGGCGGCGGCGTGCATGCCGGCAAGGTCAAGCACAGGCATGCCGGCCAGGACCTCGGCTTCCGGCAGGTTCGGCGTGATCAGGGCGGCGCGCGGGAGAAGCTGTTCGCGGATCGCGGCGATGGCCTCCCATTCGCCAGCGGGCGGCCGTGCTTGCTGATTATGACCGGATCGACCACCAGGGGGAAGGTAAAATCGCGGGCGGCCGCGGCCACCGCTTCGACGATCGCCCGGCTCCCCAGGGCCCCGGTTTTGGCCGCCCGCGGGGGGATATCCGCCAGCACGGCACGAAGCTGCGCGGCCACCAGGCCTGCCTCCAAACATTCCACGCGTTCCACCGAAACCGTGTTTTGCACGGTGATCAGGGTGATGACGGCCTCTCCGTACACGCCGAACTGGTGGAAGGTTTTCAGGTCCGCCTGAATGCCGGCGCCCCCACTGGGATCCGAACCGGCAATCGTCAGAGCCACTGCGCGCATCCGTCCCAGCATATCAGCCGGAAGCGGCGGCCACTCCGGCCTACTTCACGGCCAAAGTGACGCCGCTCTGGCTGGTGGCGCCGCCCACGGTGAGCACTACGGCGAGATTCCCGGTAGGCACGAATCCGCTGGGGACGCGGGCATTGATTTGCAGGAGCCCCACGAATCCCGGGGCGCTCCCGGCAAACAGAATCTCAGCGGGATTGTTGCCGATGCGCAGCGAAATGGGCGCGGCCGGCCGGGGCAGGGGAGCGGCGGCCGGCTCGCCGCTGACCGAAGGCGGCCAAGTCTGGCCCACGCCGGTAGCGAACAGCGTGATCACCGAACCGCGCGAGGCCGCGGCCGACTCCGAATTCAGCGTACCATCCTCGTTGAGGGCCACCACCGGGCCGGCGCCGTTGGCTGCTGTAAACAGGCCGGGCGCGACATCCGCCACGGGCCACGTGGTGCGCACGCGAGTGGCATTCTGGTACTGGATTTCAAGCTGCACGCTCGGCTGCCCGGCAACGCTGTAGGGCACCTGGGCGTTGACCTGTTTGTCCTGCGCGTAGAACAACGGCGCCGGGCGGCCATCAAACAGCACCCGGGTATTCCCCAGCAAGGTATCTACCAGTCCGAAGGCGTTCAGGCCCGCCTGAACGCCGCGCTCGGGCCCGATGCCCGCGGAGAAAAGGGAAACGATCTCTCCGGGTGCCACGGGGCCTGGCAGCATGCTCGCGGCGTTCAGGACGGCTACGTCCGCTGTGGGAGCGGGTTCCTCAATACTGGCCGGGGGCTGGGTGTCCGGTGTGAGCCGGCGCACCCGGTGGTTGCGACTGTCAGCCACGTAAAGGTTTCCGGAGGCGTCCAGGGCCAAGCCCAGCGGGGTGTCCAACTGGGCGAGAGCTGCCGGGCCGCCATCGCCCGCGAACCCGGGTGCTCCGACTCCAGCTACCGTGGACGTCCCGCCGCCGGGCACGATCATGCGGATGCAGTGATTGCCCGTATCGGATATAAAGATTCGGCCAGAGGTATCCACGGCTAGCCCGCCCGGAGATTGCAGGCGCTCGTCGCCGCCGCTACCCACCAACGTGCGGATGACCCCGGAGGCATCCACGAGCCGCACGCGGTGGTTGGCGGTATCGGCAATATAGAGATTTCCGGCGGCGTCCGCAGCGATACCGGAGGGTTCGTTCAGGCGCGCCAGGATGGCTGGCCCCCCGTCTCCCGTATCGCCCCGCAAACCCGTGCCGGCCACCACCGTGGCCAGGCCGGAGGGTGCCAGTTGCAGGATACGGTGGTTGAGGGTGTCAGCGAGATAGAGGCTGCCGTTCGGGGCAACGGCTAGGCTGCGCGGCGACCAGAGCGCGGCCCCGGGGGTTCCGTTGCCGGCCAGCGTGCGGATCCAGCCGGGCGCCACCACTTGGCGCAGCCGGTGATTCTGCGTATCGGCGATGTATAGGCCCCCGGTCATGTCGACGGCGACGCTGGCGGGGGAGTTGAGCAGTGCCGTGCCGGCTGGTCCGCCGTCGCCGCCAAAACCGGCCGTACCGATGCCAGCCAGGGTGGTGATCGTGCCGTCGGGCGCTACCCTCCGGATGCGGTGGGCGCCCGCCTCGGCTATGTACAGGTTACCGCTGGAATCCAGGCTCACGCCCGCCGGCATGTTCAACGTTGCCAGGACGGCCGAGGCGGCCTCGGCCGGGAAGGGCACCGGAAGTTCGGCGAATGCCGATTGGATCTGGCCCGAAGGGAGCACCTTGCGGATGCGGCGGTCATCCACGAGGTAGAGGTTGCCCGTAGCATCGAAAGTCAGGTCGCGGACCACGGTGAGAGTGGCCTGCACAGCCGGGCCGCCATCTCCCGAACCGCCGGTGACTCCTGTGCCGGCCGCTACACTCACCTGACCTGTCAGGCTCACGCGACGGACCGCCGGGCCCTGGTCGCCCACGTATACGTTGCCGGAAGCGTCGGCCGCCAGCGCCGTCGGCGTGGGCCCGGCGGCGTCGTTGGCCAGCACAGTGGTGATGAAGCCTGTGGCGGTGACTTTTCGGACCCTGCGGTTCTGGCTGTCGGCGATGTACAGGTTTCCCAGGCCATCCACAGCCAGGCCGGCGGGATACGCCAGTTGCGCGGT
Source organism: Solibacteraceae bacterium (assembly GCA_021324015.1). Lineage (GTDB taxonomy): Bacteria > Acidobacteriota > Terriglobia > Bryobacterales > Bryobacteraceae > JAJPJX01. Next base: position 12,901 of record JAJPJX010000020.1, read on the forward strand.
AACAGCCAAGCCGCCGTCGCCGCTGAAACCGGCCGCGCCGTTGCCCGCGACCGTGCGGATGGTTCCGTCCGTGGAGACCCGCCGGACTCGGTGTCCCTGGAATTCAGAGATATACAGGTTGCCGGCGGCATCCAGGGCGAGATTGCGAGGGGAAAGCAGACGTGCGGAAACTGCCTCGTTGCCGTCGGCGAGCGAACCGCCGGAACCGCTGCCGGCCACAGTGGTGATGATGCCGTCCAGCCCTATGCGCCGGACCCGGTTGTTACCCAAGTCGGCGACGTATAGATTGCCTTGGGTATCCACCGCAAGGCCGTAGGGAAAGTTGAGATTCGCTGCGCCGGCCGGTCCGCCGTCGCCTTCGAAACCCGCGTAACCGGTGCCGGCTACGGTGCTCAGCAGGCCCCCAGGGGTCAGGCGGCAGATGCGGTGATGGTCCGTGTCGGCGAAGTACAGGTTGCCCCAACGGTCTGCCGCCACGCCCAGGATGTCACCCGGCGGGAGGGCGGCGGGAGCAGCCGGGCGCCCCCCGCCAGCCACAGTTTCGATGTGATACGTGGGTTGGCACAAAGCCGGCGCGGCCGCCACCGAGAGAACGGCGGCAGTTGCAAGAGTGAGAGGAGCAGGCTTCATCCAGGCGGTTTACCGAAAGAAGTGGCGGACTAATTCAGAAATTCTCACCTGCTTATCCGATGAGCCCATTGTGAGACGTGGTTTTCTCATTCTGTTCGCCGCCGCGATGGCCGGCGGGCAAACGCAGCCGGAGACGGAGGCGCCCCTGCGGCGGGCTGCGCAGAGAGGCCACTACCGCCTGGAGTTGGCCCAGCCACCAGGGCCGGAAATCAAAGCACGGTTGGAGGCGCGGGGGGCCCGGGTGACCGGATCGCTGGCGGGCGCCGGCCTGGTGGTGGAGGCGCCTGAGGGACTGAACCTGGAGGGCCTGGGTGTGCGGCGAATGCGACCGTTCCGGCCCGCGGAGAAGCTCAGCCCCACGCTCGCGGAAGCCCCGGACGGCGCCTACCTGGTGGAATTCCACAGCGACGTGGCTCCAGAGCGGGCCGGCCAGATTCTGCGCGAAAGCGGGTTGCTCCGGCTGGACCATCCGGACCTGGTGGGCTGCGACTTTCTGGCGGTGGGTCCGCGGGACCGGCTGGACGCGCTGGCCGCCCGCGACGAAGTGGCGTACCTGTTTCCGGCTTCGAGCGATCTGCTAACTGGAACGCGGCTAGTGGGTTGCGCCGGTGCGCTCGGCGACGGTGTCCCGGTGGGGCAGTACGTCAAGGCGAGCGGCGCCTGGCCAGCGAATGGCGCGGGACCGGTTGAACTGCGCTATGTCTTTACTCACCTGAGCGCAAAACTCCTGGCGGCCACAGCAGAATCCGAGATCGTGCGCGCTTTGGATGAGTGGGCGCGTTATGCGCCGCTTGAGTTTTCGCCTGCCGCCAGCGCCAGCGAGGCACGCACTATCTCGATTCTGTTCGCCAGTGGAGCGCACGGCGACGGCTACCCGTTCGACGGGCCAGGGAAGATCCTGGCCCACACTTTTTACCCGCCGCCGCTGAACAATGAACCGCTGGCCGGGGACATGCACCTGGACGCTGACGAGGACTGGCAGATCGGGCGCAACGTGGACATGTACACGGTGGCATTACACGAAGCCGGGCACGCGCTGGGACTGGGCCATTCGGACCAGCCCGGGTCGGTAATGTACCCCTATTACCGCCTGGGCGCGGTGATGAGCGACGACGATATCGCCGCGATCCGGGCTTTGTATGGCAGCCGCGACGCAGCGGCCCCGCCCAGCCAGCCGGCTTCGCCTCCAGCGCAGCCTAAGGCACCGTCACCTCCGCAGACGCCTGCCAAGCCCGTTCCCGCCGCGGACACTACACCGCCGGCACTGCGTGTCATTTATCCGGCTCTCAGCGTAGTCGCGACTTCTTCGGACCGCATCACGGTGCGGGGCAGCGCTTCCGATAACGTGGCTGTGGAAGAAGTGCTGTGGAGCAACTCGGCCGGTGGAGCGGGCACTGCCGCGGGAACGTCTCTCTGGAGCGCGGAAATCCTTTTGCAGAAAGGCACGAACACGGTGATGGTACGCGCCTATGATGCAGCCGGAAATAGCAGTTGGCGGGCGGTTACGGTCGTACGGAGGTGAACCGGAAGCGAAATTAGAACTCGCTCTGCAAGCGCACGGCAACGCTCCGCGGATTCGCCAGGGCGGTGCCCGAGAACAGTCCGGCAAAGTTGATCAGGTTGAGGCGGTTGGTCAGGTTCAACGCGTCGGCTTGGAGTTTGACGCTGGCATGTTCTTTTTTCCAGAGGCGCACGCCCACCGAGGCGTCGAGCGAAAAGTTGGGGCGCACGCGGCCGCGGTCGAAATTCACGCGTTCGAGCAGGCGCGGACTGTACTGGCCCGCATAGTCGGAAGGCTGGGCGTTGTCTGGCAGTTCGGCGGGCAAGCCACTGCCGTAACGACCACCGACGGAGGCCCAGGCCCGGGGGACGGGCTGATAGCGCACTTGCGCCTGAGCGGTGTTGCGCTGGTCCTGGGTAATGGGAAAGCTGCTGGTGGAGTGCAGCAATTCGACCGAGCCGGGTTCCAGGAACAGCCCTCCGGTGATGGGCAGCCATCCCGTGCCGGTCAGGTTGGAGTAACTCGCAAAAGCGGAGAACGGCCCCCAGTTGGGCAGTTCCAGCTTGGCCTCATAACCGTGGATGGAGGCGCTGGCGAAGGAGATGGGAAAGCCGACGCCGGTGTTGAGGAAGACATCGTCGTCGGAGAAGTTGCGGATCTCGCGGCGGAAGTAGTTGGCGTTCAGGCGCAGCCGCGACCACAGGCTTTTGGAGAATCCGGCCTGGTAAAAGTTGCCGCGGGAAGGCGGCACCGGCAGGCCGGTGGTCTGCGCGGTTAGGGATTGGGCGGCGCGAGAACTGGCCAGCAGAAGATTCTCGATGGAGGGAGTCTCGAAAGCTCGGTCATAGGAGGCGCGCAACACCAGTCCCGCCGCGCGCCAGTACCAGGCGATACCCAACCGGGGGCTGAGCGCCTGGTCGTCCACGAGCAGCCGGTAGTGGTCCCAGCGCAGCCCGGCGCTGAAAGTCCAATTGCCGAGCCGGATGAGGTCCTGGGCGAACCACGCCTGCTGGCGGGCCTGGCGGCGGTCGGAAAAGCCGAAAGCGGCGGGCAGGTCCTGGTCAAAGTAGCTGGGGTCCGTGATCTGGTAGGCAAAGCCTTCGTGCAGCGACGTGAACAGAGCGTCGCCGCCGAACTTGAACTCATGCGGGCCGGGGCTGTAGGACAGAGCAGCGCCGGCATAGCCCTCGCGGAAACCGCGGTCCTGGCCCGCCAGGATGGGAGTCGACAAATCGTTGGACCACAGGCTCGCGGCGAGTTCCCGCACCATGGCACGCGCGCTCAGCATCGCACGGGGCGAGAGAATGCGCTGGTAGGCGAGTTGGCCCATGGTCTCGCCGTTGGTACGGTCCTGACGCTGGCCGGCCTCTTCCTGCACTAGTTCGTTGGGCACCAGAAATCCGGCGCGTCGGGAGTGGAAATAGGCGCGCAGGCGATCGTTGGCTGTGAGGTCGGCTTCCAGGCGCGCGCTGACGCCACCGCCCGACATGCGGTTGCTGTAATTCTCCTCCGTTGGCGGATCCAAAAAGCGCTCGGTGTGGGCCCCATCGGCAGAGAGCGAGGTCGTGAGGCGGCCCTCGGTGTACTGGCCGGTGAAGAATCCGTTTTCGGTGCCGAAGCTGCCGCCGCCCAGATCGGCCTTGGCATGAAAGCCCGGGCGCGTATCCCGTTCAGTGGCCACTTCGATGACGCCGCCGAGCTTACGGCCATACTCGGCCGGGTAGTTGGCGGTGAGCACTGTCATGGACTGCAACTCCTGGGTCTCGATGGCCGGGGCGAACGCCGGGGAGCGATTGTCCAGAACAGGCACGCCGTCGATCACGTATTGCGTGTTGTACTCCGCGCCGCGGGGGTGCAGCACGCCGTTGGCCTCCAGGATCCAGCCGGGCTCCGATTCGACCAATTCGATGGCCCCGCGGGCCGGCGCTGAGGCTCGCCGCTCTTCCAGCGCCTCCGAACCGATATAGTAGGCCGAGCCGGTGCGGTGCGGCTCGAGCAGGGTGTCCCCGGGTGTCACGTTTACGCTTGTCTCGATGGCGGCCACGCCCAGCACCACGCGATGCACCAGAGGCACTTCGGAGCGGATCTCGATCAGTTCCGAGGAGGGCGCGAAGCCTTCATGTGTCACCGTCAGGCGGTAGAGCCCGAAGGGCAGGCCCCGCGCAATGTAGCGCCCCTCGTGATCGGTGACAAAAGTCTGATGAACGTGAGTGGCCTGGCCCAGCAGATCGCCGGAGGCGGGCAGGGCCAGCCCGCCGGCATCCGATACTTCCAGCCGCAATTCGCCTGTGCGATGCTGCCCGGCGGCCACCAGACAACAAAGCAGCAGGACGCACGGCAGGCGCGGCATGTCTCTCAATTCTCACACATCCGCCGGACGCCCCCGCTTGCGGGTCAAGTGCGGCTCCAGGGATCAGTGGGCTGGCGCAGGCGGATCCAGGCACCCGCCAGGGCCAAAAGCGCTCCCAGGGTCAGATAGACGGCCGTTTTGAACTCGCCCGGCTCGAAATGGTGGGAGCTGAGAAACAGACCCTTCACGAGAACCAGGACCACCACCAGATTCCAAAGAAAATACAGACCGCGCAGCACTCCCTTGACGGCCAGCACCAGCGAAACTATCCCGAACAGAGACGCGCCGAGCAACCAGTAGGACAGGGCGGAGCCCTGCCAGGGGAGGAAATCCAGGCTCAGTGTATTCACGCCGCTGCTGAGCAGCGCCAGCGCGGAGATGGCCAGCAGGAAGAGGGCCAGGAGTCCATGGTAGAGATAGCTGAAGAGTCGCATGATCGTCTCAATTGCCGCACCAAGCACCCTGCGAGAGCCTCCCGTAGGGATCCGATGAATTGAACTGCTATTCTACCAAGACCTTACGGGCATGACCCGGCCTGACGCGGCCAGGGATTGAACCGTAACGGTTCCGTGAATACAATACGTAGTGAAGGGTGTTATCTTCGTGAGGAATAGTCCATTCCGGGGAATATGCGCACGGAAGCGGCGTTGAATCCAAGAAACCAGGAGATTCTGCATTCCATCGTGCGGGAGTACATCGAAACCGGGGAACCGGTGGGTTCCCGGACGGTGTCGAAGCGCCGCACCAGGAGCCTCAGTCCGGCTTCGATCCGCAACGTCATGGCGGACTTGGCCGAAGAGGGGTATTTGGCCCAGCCCCACACCTCGGCCGGACGGGTGCCGACGGCGAAGGCTTTCCGGAACTATGTGAGATCGCTGAGCGCCTCGCGCCTGGCTTCGGCTGAGTTTCACCGTCTGCGGGCGGAACTCAGCGAAGTGACTTCCGTGGGGCAGCAGGTGGAGCGCTCCTCGCACCTGCTGACGGAGTTGACCCGCAACGTGGGTATCGCCGCGGCGCTGCCGGCCAGCGGGCAGGAACTGGACCAGGTGGAACTGATTCCTCTGGCCGACCGCCGGGTGCTGATGGTCCTGGTCACCCGGGACCACCTGGTGCGGAATCGCGTGGTCGCACTGGACGAGCCTATCAGCCTGGAAGAGCTGGCCAGCATCCGCAACTACGTGAACCGCAATTTCAGCGGCTGGCACCTGGCAGACGCGCGGCGGGAACTCTCCCGGCGGATGGCCCAGGAGCGGGAGTTGTTCGAGGCCGTAATGCGCAAACTCACGATGCTGTATCAAAAGGGCCTGCTCGAAGCCGATGACTCGCCGGAAGTGCACATGGAGGGTGCTTCCAATCTGCTGGGGCTGGATCTGCATCTAACGCGCGAGCGGATGCGCGAGCTGCTGCACGCGCTCGAGGAAAAGAAGCGCCTGATCGAGCTGTTGGACCGTTTCCTGGAGGCGCCCGGCGGGGAATTGGCCGTGCAGGTCGGGCTGGGTGACGTGCACCCGGCGATGCAGGAACTGGCCCTCATCGGCCTCACGTTTCACATGCCCACGGGCCTCACGGCGAAGATCGCCGTGCTAGGTCCCTTGCGGATGAATTACGAGCGCGTGATGGCGGCGGTACTGAACATGGGCCGCACGCTCGAAAGCGTGCACCTCTGAGGCGTCCGCCTGGGCGCTTCTGCTAATCTGAAAGAAAGTGGAGAACCAAGACTTGAAATCAGCCAACGCCTCAGGAGTGTCGCCCGGCGATGGAGGGGCTGGAGTGTCGGCCGACGAATCCGTGCCCATGATCACGCCGGAGAGCCAGTTGGCGGCTCTCACGGCCGAACGGGATCAACTCGCGGCGGAAAAGGCCGACCTTTACGATCGGTTGCTGCGGCGGCAGGCGGAATTTGAGAATTTCCGGCGCCGCGCGGAGCGTGAGCGCTCGGAGTATTTGCAGTATGCGGCCATGGACCTAGCCGGGTTGCTGGTGCCGATTCTGGACGATTTCGAGCGCGCCCTGAAGGTGGAAACGGGCGACAAGAATTACGCCAAAGGAGTCGAGATGATCTACCAGCGGCTCTGGGACACCTTGAAAAAAATGGGGCTCGAACCGGTGCAGGCAGCGGGCCAGCCTTTCGACCCCAATGTCCACCAGGCGGTGGACCGGGTGGAGACAGAGGAAGTGGAGGACCAGACGGTGCTGGAAGAGTATCAGCGGGGCTACTTTTTCAAAGGGAAGCTGTTGCGGCCGGCCATGGTGAAGGTGGCGGTCAAGCCCTGAGCGGGCGATTCCGGATCGATATTCCGTGTCCAAACGAGACTACTACGAGATTTTGGGAGTAGGCCGCGACGCCGACGATCAGCAGATCAAGGCGGCGTACCGCAAGATGGCGCTCACCTACCACCCGGACCGCAACCCCAATAATCCGGACGCTGAAGAGAAATTCAAAGAGGCTGCGGAAGCCTACAGCGTGCTGAGCGACCCTCAAAAGCGGGCGGCTTATGATCGCTACGGGCACGCGGGCTTGCAAGGCGCGGCGGCGCCCGGTTTCGACGCTGGGTCCTTCGCGGATTTCAGCGACATTCTGGGTGACTTTTTCGGCTTCGGCGACCTGTTCGGCGGCGGTGGGCGCCGGCGCAACCGGCCCCAGCGCGGCGAAGACGTGCGCTACGACCTGGAGATCAGCTTCGAGGAGGCGGTCTTCGGGATGTCCGCCGAGGTCCAGGTGCCGCGAATGGAGCGCTGCGACCGCTGCCATGGGTCGGGGGCTGAACCGGGCAGCAGCGCCACCACCTGCCCGACCTGCCACGGGCGAGGCGAACTGCTCTACCAACAAGGTTTCCTCACTGTGCGGCGGACCTGCACTACCTGCGGCGGCAACGGAAAAGTGGTGCGCCAGCCGTGTACCCAGTGCCGCGGCGAAGGCTACCGCCAGGTCCGGCATAAACTGCGCATCAACGTGCCTGCGGGGGTGGACGACGGCACTCGGCTGCGCATGAGCGGGGAGGGGCAGCCGGGGGCAAACGGCGGTCCGAACGGGGATCTCTACGTGGTCCTAAAGGTCAAGGAGCACCCCTTCTTCGAGCGGCAGGAGAACGACCTGCACTGCACCATCCCCATCAACATCGCCCAGGCCGCGCTCGGCGCGGAGCTTGAGGTGCCCACACTCGAGGAGCCTTACAAGCTCAAGATTCCCGAAGGCACGCAGAGCGGCGCCCAGTTTCGATTGCGGCACAAGGGAGTGCCTCACGTGAACGGCAGCGGCCGCGGCGATCTGTACGTACACGTGCAGGTGCAAATCCCCACCCGGCTCAGCCGCGAGCAGCGTAAGCTGTTCGAGCAGTTGCGGGAGACCCTGCCGGTGGAAAACGAGCCTGCCGAAAAGGGCCTTTTCGACAAAGTCAAAGACTATTTCCTGTAAAGCCCGCTGCGCCTTGGCGCCGCTCAGACGGATTCGTCGTTCTCCGCACTCAAGGGTTTCTTGTGCTTGGTTTTTTTTCGTCCGGTCTTAGGCTCGATGGGAAATGCCGCCGGCACGGTTCCCACGCGCTCGCGGGCGAGTTTGCGCACTTCCTTCCCCAGGACGAATGGTTTTTTCTTCCGGGGCATGGACCTTCAGGATAGCACCTCACTCTACCTTCACCGCTTCTGGAACCAGAACCGGTGCACGGGCGGGGGCATGGGGGAGTCGGCTCCTTTCACGCTCTTCCAGAGGATTTCGTTCAGGGCGAACATGGGCGCTCGGTCCACGTCGTCAAGGTCCATAGCCAGGCTCTCTTTGGCGCCCCAGGAGAGCAGGGTGTTCTTCTCCTGGACGTCCAGCCGCGGCGCCACTGCCGTGTACCCGCCAAGGTCCGGCGCGGTGCGGAAGCTGGCATACATCGGCGGTGCGGCGGCGTCATACTGGGTCATGGGCGGAAGGCCCAGCAGCAGTTCGATGGTGCGCAGCATGGAGGACGTGGTGTACAGGGTCGAATCGACAAAGCCACGCTTGGCATAGGGAGAGGCCAGCAGGCCCACCGTTCGGCGCGCATCCACGTGGTCCGGCCCGTCCTGCGCGTCATCTTCGATCATGAAAATGGCGGTCTGGGGCCAGTATCGGGATCTGGTGACGCGCTCTACAAGCATTCCCACCCCGTAATCCGCATTCGCAACCATGGCTCGCGGCGTGAAGCCGCCAGGCCGGGTGCCGGCGGTGTGGTCTTCGGGCAAACTCATCACCACCAGGTTCGGAAGGCGCTGGTTGGGGTCCGGCGAGTCGAAGTTCTTCTCGTATTCATCGAACTCGCGAATGAACTCGCGGACGTTGTCGGTATCGCGCATGCCGGCCAGCTTGAACTTCGGCGCAACGTGCCCTACCAGTCCGCCCATGCCGGGAGCGGCCTCCATGGTCGTGCCGTCCGAGGAGCGCGCGGCGTACTCGCCGTAGCTCCTATAGGTCAACCCCTTGCGCGCAGCCAGGTCCCACAGGTGCCCGGCGGAAGGAACATACGCCGCCGCCCGCGTGGTCTGGCTGTGGCCGCCGTACTGCGCCGGCCACATCTTTTCGTTGTAGTCGGTGGCATAGGCCGAGTTCGACCAGGAGTGACCGTCCACAGAGACCTCGCCGTCACAGTAGAGGTTGTCTAACAAGACCCACTGCGAGGCGATGGCATGGTGGTTCGGTGTAACCTTCTGGCCGAAGATGGCCAACCGCACATCTCCGTTACCCTGTTTCAGGTCGCCGAAGACCTGGTCGTAGGTGCGGTTCTCCTTGATCACGTAAATCACGTGCCGGATAGGGCTTCCGGCGTGCACGTCGCTGGGTACAACGGAGGGCTCTTTCGGGGGCCGGGCACGCAGCAGCAGATCGTCGCGATAGGGCACGTTGTCGTACACCTGCCGCGTCCACTGCTTGATCTGGCCGCGGAGGTCAGCCACGGATATGATGTTCACCGAACCTTTCTGAATGTGCTTGATGGTCTGTGTGTTCGGCCTTGTGCGGGCGATCGGGCTATTCGGTCCCTCAGGATTGGCATGCGACTCCAGACCCTTGGAGTTACCGATGTACAGCTTGGCTGCCGGCGTGAGGTACAGCGCGGAGGGATACCATCCCGCCGGGATGAAGCCCAGCACCTGACTCTTGCCCGGCGTGGCGACGTTGACCACGGCCACGCAGTTGTTGTCCGCGTTGGCGACGAAGAGCATGTGATTGCGCCGGTCGAGTGCCAGTCCGTTCGGCGTCGCGCCTTCCGGAGCGCGCGGCGTCAAGGCTACGCTGATGGTCTCGATGGCCAGCCGTTCGCGAGTGTCCACCACGGTCACGGTGTTTTCATTCCCGTTCGAGACGTACAGGCGCCCGTCACCGTCCAGTTCCATATCGTTCGGATTGACGCCAACCTGAATCTCGTCAATTACCTTGTTCGCCCGGGTATCGATGACCGAGATCGACCGGCTCGACCAGTTGCTCACATAGAGCAGATCGCCGTCCGGTCTGAAGACCAGGTCGTACGGGCTCACGCCCACGGGAATGCGCGTGAGCACGCGGCCCGAATTCGTATCGAAGACCGTGACATTGCCCGCCAGGGGGTCGCTGCCTCGGTTGGCGGCATAGAGCAGATCCTTCTTCGGATGCTGCGCCAGCCCGGACCAGTAAATTTGCTGAGTTGGCAGCCCATCACTCCACTGGGAGACCGGATGCTCGCTCAATCGCCCGTTCTGGTAGCCGAACACCCAGATCGGAGCCGGCCCCGAGCCGTTCTTGGGATGATTGGAGTTACCGCCGGAGACGAAGAGCCGCGCACCGTCCCGAGACCATGTCAGCCCCAGCCACGCGTTGGACAGCGTGATACGCTGAACGGCGCTCTCCGCCTCCGCGTCGATCACCACCAGCCCGTGGGGATTAAAGCCGCCGTGCTGCGCGACGACCACCCGGCCGTCCGGGGAGGGTTGAAGATTCAAAATCAGGTCCTCGGTGGGGATCGACTTACCGAACGGGGTGATTTTCCAACCGTTCGGAAGCGCAAATCCTCCCTCCGGCAATTGGTGCGGAACCTGCGCCGAAAGCGCGGCCGCCAGGCAGAGCGAAGCCAGATACCTCATGAGGACTAGCATACCCGCGCCGCGTAGATTTTCGATTACGGCGTGATATTATAAGCGCGCCCGAGGTTTTCTGAGAGACAAATGCGACGCACTATTGTCATTCTGTTGTCCGCTGCGGGACTGCTGGCAGCGCAGCCCGCGTACGACCTCGTGTTGAAGGGCGGCCACGTCATCGATCCCAAGAATCACATCGATGCAGTGATGGATGTGGCCGTGAGCGGCGGCAAGATCGCCCGGGTGGCGCCCGGCATTCCGGCTGCCGACGCCCGCCAGACCGTTGATGCCGCCGGGTTGTACGTCACGCCCGGACTGATCGACATTCATGCGCACGTCTTCGAGCCTTGCGACCTGAAAGCGCCGGCGCATGCCGCTCTCAGCGTGCAGCCGGACGCTTTCTCCTTTCGCAGTGGCGTTACCACAATGGTCGACGCAGGCACGTCCGGCTGGAAGACCTTTCCGGAATTCCGCGAGCGTATCATCCGGCGATCCAGCACGCGCGTCCTGGCGCTGCTGAATATCGTGGGCGCAGGCATGGGGTCCGGCAAGGAAGATGACCCCGCGGAAATGGATCCAGTGAAGGCCGCGGAGACCGCCAAGGCCAACGCGGACATCATCGTGGGTTTCAAATCCGCGCACTACGCCGGTCCCGGATGGGAGTCCGTGGATAATGCGGTGAAGGCCGGCAGAATGGCCGATATGCCCGTGATGATCGACTTCGGCCAGTTGAACGAGGTGCGCAACCTGGATACGCTGCTGCGCGACAAATTGCGCCCCGGGGACATCTACACCCATTGCTATTCGGGACATCGGGAGGAGTTGCTGGACAACAACCGGGTGAACCCCGCCATGATTGCCGGCCGCAAGCGCGGGATCATCTTCGATCTCGGCCACGGATCCGGCAGCTTTTACTGGTACGTGGCCGTGCCGTTTTTTCAGCAGGGCTTTTATCCGGACTCGATCTCAACGGACCTGCATACCGGCAGCATGAATGGCGGCATGAAGGACATGACCAACGTGATGTCCAAAGTCCTGAACCTGGGCGTGCCGCTGGCGGAGGTCATCCGCATGTCCACCTGGAACCCGGCGCAGGAGATCAAGAAGCCGCAGCTAGGCACATTGGACGTGGGCGCGGAAGCGGACATCGCCGTGCTGCGCGTGGACCGCGGCCACTACGGATTCCTGGATTCCACGCTCGCCCGGAAGGACGGTACGCGGCTGATCGTCTGCGAGCTGACTTTGCGCAAGGGCGCGGTGGCCTGGGATCTCAACGGCCGTGCCAGCCTGGATTGGCAAAAATACCCCTACCATCGCAAGAAGTGGACCGGCCAAACGGCCCCTTCGACCGCTCACTAGCGGCAGGGACGGCCGAACCGGCCACGCCACAGCGGACGACCTTGTTCGTCGCGCAGCTTCAAGGTGCGGTTCTCGGCCGGGAGGGTCACCTGAATGGCGATCACCGCGTCGTTCAGCTTGTAGCCCTTCACAGTCACTTCCTGGCCCGCCTTAGGGTTGAAGTTCTCCGCAATCAGGTAGCGCATGGAGCCCAGGTAGACCTTGGTGGAGTCCGGGCCGGTCTTGACTTCCAGGTACGGCATACCTTGGCCGGGGGCGATATGCACCTGGGCGATGGTCCCCTTCACGTCCACCACCGGGCTGCTGGCCAGAGGCGCGGAAGCGCCGCTCTTCTGGCTGTTCGCGCCCGTGCAGCAACACCCGCCGAGGCGTCCCGGCTGCGCGGCCAGCGGCCACGAAAGGGCTGCCGCGGCAATGAGGATAAGGACTTTGTTCATAGCGCTCTCCGCTGTGTACGTGGCACGCGGCGTGCCAGTCCGGGACGCTTCGCAAATCCTTTCCCGCCACCAACGACCAGGGGGCAGGTACGCAGGCTTTGCGCACCCAACCGTCCGGGACTGCAGCAGCTGCGCGCGCCCGGGGTGCTTGTCACCAGCCCGCAAAAGTTGAATCCTGTAAAAAGAGACGTGCGTATCGGAAAGCAGATGGTAAGGCGGGTGCTGTTGCCGGCCGCGATCGCGGCATTGCCCCTCGTGCTGCTGTGGAGCTCCCTGCGCACGTTCCACGAGTTGGACGAGCAGCGTACGGTCTATCTCAGGCAGAGGGTCGCCATGCTGGCCGCCCGCTTGGAGCGCGTGCCGGCCGGCAGCCCGGACTCGGTAGTGGAAGCGCTCAGCGAGGACGAACCGAATCTGGTGGATGCGGCCGTCATCGCGCCGGGCGGGGAAGGGGATGAGGCTTCGCTGGCGGCCATTTGGGGCGGGCAGGAGTTATTTCGGACGGAGTCCGTCGCCAGGGCGGGGGGCGGCATCTTCCGAGCGTACGTCCCCTTCCACTCGGCGCAGGGGCTACGCATCGCGCGCATCGATCTGCGGGCGGCGGCCGCGGATTTTCTGGTGTTGCATGCGCGGCACAACCTCATCGCCGCATCGCTCGGCGGGTTGGTACTGGTGGCCTTGTCCATCTATGCCGTATGGGCGACGCGGCGCGCGGCGGCTCTGCGGCTGCGCCAGATGCAGATGGAGCACCTGGCGCACATCGGAAAGATGGCGGCTGCTCTGGCGCATGAGATCCGGAACCCGCTGGGCACGATCAAGGGCTTTGCCCAACTGGCCGCGGAGCGCGCCCCGGCCGCGAGCCAGGAACTGCTCAAGCCCATCCTTTCGGAAACGCAGCGTTTGGAAGGGCTAGTCACCGATCTGCTGGCCTACGGACGGCCTCCCGTGGCGCACCCGCGCAGCGTGGAGTGGAAGGAGATTGCCCGCGCCGTGGAGAGCCACGCGCGGCAGTGGATCGGCGCGCGGCCCATCCAGCTTAGCGTGCCGGAGGCGGACCTGCGTTGGCAAACCGATCCCCTTCTTTTGCAGCAAGCTCTGCTGAACCTGGTCCGCAACGCTGTGGAGGCCATCCAGGAGGCCTCGGGCGGTGAAATTTGCCTGGAAGCTGCCATCACAGACGGCAACGGCCTGCGGATCACGGTAGCCGATGACGGCGCGGGCATCCCAGCCGAGGTTCGGGCGAAGCTGTTCGAACCGTTCTTCACCACTAAACCGTTCGGCACCGGGCTCGGCTTAGCGATCACGCGCAAGCTGTTGGAAACACTGGGCGGTACCCTCGAACTGCGGGCCGCCCCCGGAGGAGGAACCGAGGCCGTCATCATTTTTGCGTCCGCACTCGCGGAAGCGCCCGCCATCGTACTGGGACATCATGGAAACCATTCTGATCGTGGATGACGACCCAGGTTTCTGCAGCCTGCTGGAAACCATCCTGCGGCAGGAAGGATACGCGGTCGATGCGGCAGCGAGCATCGCGGAGGCACGCGCGGCGGGCGAGCGGAAGAGCTATCACCTGGTCCTCAGCGACCTGCGCCTACCGGACGGCGAAGGCCTGGAGATTCTGCGCCACTGGAAGCGGGAGATGCCCGAGATCCCGGTGGTGATGATCACCGCCTTCGGGACGGTGGCTTCCGCCGTGGAAGCCATGAAACTTGGCGCCGCGGATTACCTGGGCAAGCCGCTCAGCAGTCCGGACGAGCTGCGCCTGGTAGTGCGCAAGGCTTTGGAACATAACCGCGCCACGCGGGAGTGCGAGGTGCTGCGGGAGCAGGAGGCGGCGCGATTTTCCTGCGGGGACCTGATCGCCGGCGACCCGGTCATGCGGCCGGTCGTGGAACTGGTCCGCCGCGTGGCGCCCACTAGCGCTACCGTGCTGATTACCGGGGAGAGCGGCACCGGAAAAGAAATTGTTGCGCGGTGCATCCACCGCAACAGCCCTCGCAGCCAGCGCGTATTTGTGCCCGTGAACTGCTCGGCCCTGGCTCCCGCGCTGATTGAAAGTGAACTGTTCGGCCATGAGCGCGGGGCCTTCACCGGGGCGGTCGGACAGCACGCCGGCCGCTTCGAACGGGCACACGGCGGCACGCTGTTCCTGGATGAAATCGGCGAGCTGGACGCCGGCCTCCAAGCCAAACTGCTGCGGGTGCTCCAGGACAAAACCTTCGAACGGGTGGGCGGAACCCGGCAAATCAGCACCGACGTGCGCATTCTGGCGGCCACCAACCGCGACCTGAAACAGAGCGTGGCGGAAGGCAAATTCCGCGAAGACCTGTATTACCGCCTGAACACCTTTCCTATCAACTTGCCGCCGCTGCGGGAACGTCCTTCCGACATCCGCAGGCTGGCACGCCATTTCCTGGAACGGGCCGCGCGCGAACTGGGGAAGCCAGCGTTGTCGCTCTCGCCCGAAGCGGAGAACGTGTTGCTGGCCTATGCCTGGCCGGGCAACGTGCGGGAGTTGGAGAATACCATGGAGCGGGTAGCCATCCTGTGCGACACGGTGATCGAACCTGACGATCTGCCCATGACCAGCGGCGGACCCACACGCCCGGTGTTGTTCAAGGACATCGAGCGCCAGGCCATCGAATCCGCTTTGCGCGAAAACGGCGGCAACCGCACCCACACGGCCAAACAGTTGGGCATCAGCCTGCGCACGCTGCAATACCGGCTCAAAGAGTACGGGATTGCGTGAGGAAGCGATCCGTCTACCGCAAGTTGCCGATGGCGTACTGCAGGGCGGAGAATTGCATCTGGTACTCGTACTTAGCGCTGGTGTTTTCGATTTCTGCCTGGGTGAGATTGAGCTGCGCCTGCGTCAGTTCCACGATGGAGCTGAGGCCCAGATTGTAGCGGCCCTGGGAAAGTTCCATGGCCAGGGTGGCTCGGCGCAGGAGCTGCGCCGTAACATCGAGCTGCTGATACGCCGTCGTCGAGCGGGCCCACGCCACGCGCACATCGCGAGCGATCTGCTGCTCGAGGTCCCGGAGCTTCTGGTCGGCCGCCAGCGCGCGATAGTGCGCGGCCTGGCGGCGGGCGTTGAACAGATGGCCGTTAAATACCGGGATCGAAATGTTCAGGGCAGCGCCCTCGTAGTAGTTCGGGATGAGCCGGGGAGTGGTCTGCTGGTTCACCAGCGGCAGCGCTCCGGCCACGCCCACCAGGCTGACCGTAGGATAAGAGAGATCTTTTTCGGCCTGTTCGTACTTATAGGCCGAATCGCGGCTCAGGCGCAGGCTGACGGCTTCCGGGCGCTGGTTGAGCGCTTGCGTCACCAGCGTTTCGGCCTCCCCAGGAGGGCTGGCTGGCAGCGGATCTTCCACCAGGGAGTATTGCACCACCTGCTGGGAGCCCAGCGCGCGGGTTAAGTCCGCAAAGGACTGCTGCACGCGGTCCCGCGAGCGGATGAGCAGCAGGCGGGCTTCGGCCAGGTTGACCTCGGCGAAGCTCACGTCGAGCATGGAGCGCAGGTTGTTCTTGGCCAGCGTGCTGACCTGATCCACGATCAACTGACGTGCGGCCACGGTATCCTCGGCCACTTTCACCAGTGCTTGAGCGCGCAGGACCTCGTAGTACGCCTCGGCCACGCCCAGCAAAACGTCGTAGCGGGTGGCCTGATAGCTTTGCGCGCTGGCCTGCGCTTGCAGCCGGGAACTGGCCACCAGGTTGGGTGTGCGCCCTGAGTCGGTGATCAGTTGGGAAAACTCGATGCCCTGGCCGAAACGGTTGAACAGGCGCGAGACGCTCAGGTAACCCGCCCCGATGCGTCCCTGCTCGTTGCCTTGGGAGCCGGTGAGGTCGCCGCTTAAGGTAGGGTAGTACGCCGCGCGGTTCTGGACCACAATCTGATCGGATTCAGAGACGCTGTCCTGGGCCGCCTGAATGCGCGGGTGGTTCTTCAGGGCGAGGGCCTCTGCATCCTGGAGCGTGAGGCGCACCACCGGCGGTGCTTGCGCTAGGGCGCGCCAAGCGAACAACAAAGCAAAAGTGGCACTGAGGCAAAGAAGGCGTTTTCGCATGGTTATTCCGAAGGGGCGGCTGCGGGCGCCGGGCGGGTCTTTCGTCCGTACACCAGCAGGTATGCGGCCGGCACGATGAAGACCGTGAGCAGCACTGAGGAAGTCAGACCGCCGATGATGGCCCGGGCCATGGGCGCGTATTGTTCGGCGCCCGTGCCGAGCTTCATGGCCATGGGGATCATGCCGATGATGGTAGCGAGCGAGGTCATCAGAATCGGGCGTAGGCGCACGCGGCAGGCCGTGACCACCGCATCAGTCACCGACAGGCCCTGCTCTTCCAGACGGTGGGCGAAATCCACGATCAGAATGCTGTTGGAGTCGGCAATACCGATCAGCATGAGCACACCCATCAGCGACATCACGTTCAAGGTGGAGTGCGTCAGCGGCAGAATGATCAGCACGCCGACGAAGCCCATGGGAATGGCCAGCATGATGAGGAACGGATCGATAAAGGAGCGGAACTGAGCCACCAGAATGAGGAACAGCAGGATGAAGGAGAGCACAAATCCGAAGCCAAAGCTCGTGAACGACTCGTTCATGCCCTGCACCATGCCGCGCAGGGTGACGCGCACGTTGTCCGGCAACTTCAGGTCGGCGATCACCTTGCGGATGGCCTTGCTGGGTTTGCCCAGGTCTTCTCCCGAGGGGGTCACGTACAGGTCCACCACGCGCTGGATCTGGTAGTGATCGATTTCGGTGGGAGTCTGCGCGTACTCCAGCTTGACCAGGTTGTCGAGGACCGTGGTGGGTTTGGGGGAGAGGCTGCGCGGCGCGAACGCCGTGCTGCGCGTGCCGTCGATATGAATCGTCGAGGGCGCCCGCAGCGGAATCTGGCGCAGATCGGTCAGGCTGTTGATGGCCGCCTTGCCCTGCTCGAAGTACTGCACGGTGAGGAAGTAGTCGTTTCCGGTGTTGTAATCCACCCAGTAGTTGGGGGCGATCATGGTGTTGGAGTTGAGCGCCGTGATCACATTGTTCACGACGTCTTTTTGAGTCAGTCCCATCTCCGCGGCGTGTACCCGATCCACGTTGAGGCGGATAGCCGGGTAGTTCAGGTCCTGCGGGATGTAGACTGAGCCGACGCCGGGAATACGGCGGATGCGAGTGGCCAGTTCCTGGGCAATGGCATACACTTTGTCCATGTCCTTGCTGCTGAGCTGGACGTCAATCGGGGCCATCATGCCCATGTTCAGGATGGCATCCACCATCGAGCCGCTGGTGAAGAAGGTTCGCACGTCGGGATACCGCGCGGCGATGTCGCGTTCAACGCGGTCCATGTATTCGAAGCTGCTGGTCTCGTGCTCGCGGCTGAGTTGCGCCTGCACGGTAGCGGTGTAAGGACCGGCGTTGGTGGTGTACAGTGAAGAAAAGTCGTTGACCACGCCGATGTTGGAAACCACCATGTTGAGGTCCTTGGGCTTGACCTCGTGGCGGATAATGTCCTCGACGCGGGAAACATAATCCTCGGTGCGCTCGATGCGGCTGCCCGTGGGCACCTTCAGGTTGATGGAAAATTGCCCGGCGTCCGTTTTGGGGAAGAATGCCAAACCCAGCAGGGGATAGATCCCCAGGCTGGCCACGAACACGCCCGAGAGCACCGCTACGGTCAGACCCGGGTGCTTCAGTGCCAGGCGGACGGAGCGCTCGTAGTAGTCCAGCACGTGGTTGAACATGCGGTTGAAGCCCGCGTTAAAGCGGCTCCACAGGGAGCCGCCGTGGGCCGGAGCATGCTCGCCGCCGTGCGCCGCCTCGTGTCCGCCGCCGTGCTCCACGCTCTTCAGGAAGCGGGAGCAGAACAGGGGGATCACGGTCATGGCCACCACGAACGAGGCCAGCAGCGAGAGGCAGAAGGCCAGAGCCAGCGCCGAAAACAGAAACTTGCTCACCCCGTACAGGAAGGTGACCGGGAAGAAGTCCACCACGTCTACCAGGGTGGCGGCCAGCACGGCCAGGTTCACTTCCTGCCCGCCGACCTCGGCGGCGATGGCCGGCAGAGCCCCCATTTCCAGGTGCCGGTAGATGTTCTCCAGAGAGATCACCGAGTTGTCGATCACGCGCGAGAACGCCAGCGCCAGTCCCCCGAGGATCATGGTGTTGACCGTGCTACCCATCATGAACAGCACCACGAAGGCAGCCAGAGCCGAGAGAGGAATGGAGAGCAGCACCGCCGAGGTGGCGCGGAAACTGCCCAGGAAGATGAGGATCATGATGCTGGTGAGGATCAGACCTATGAGGCCTTCATGCAGCACCGTCTCTAAAGCTTCCTTGACGTAAATGGATTGGTCGAAGACCACTGCGGTCTTCAACTGCTTGGGGAGGTCGAACAGGTGGCCGAGCAGCACCTTGAGATCGTTGACCACTTGGATGGTGTTCGTGTCGCCGCCCTGCTTCATGATGGGGATGTAGGTGGAGCGCTGGCCATCCACGCGGACCACGTTGTACTGGATCTGATTGGCGTCTTCGGCGCGTCCGATGTCGCTAATCGTGGTCCAACTGGTTCCGGACGCCTTGATGGGGATCTGGTTCAGCGTTTTCATGTCCGGAACCATGGCGTTGGAGTACACGTAATAGTCGAACGGCCCGATCTTGACGTCGCCCGCGGGCAGGATCAGGTTGGACTCGTTCACCGAGTTCACCACGTCCATGGGGCTCAACTGCCGGGATGCCAGCTTGTAAGGGTCCACGTAGACCATGATCTGGCGGTACTTGCCGCCAAAGGGGGGAGGGATCGTAGCGCCTTTCACCACCGCGATCTGGTTGCGGATCTGAAATTGGGCGAGGTCGTGAAGCTGCGTCTCGTTGAGACCCTCTCCCTTGACCGTAACCAGGCAGACCGGCAGGCTGGAAGCGTCGAACTTCAGAACAACCGGCGGCAGCGTGCCGGGCGGAAGCCGCTTGAGGTCAGCCAGGGCCAGGTTCGACAACTGCGTAACGTCCGCATCGGCGCTGGTGCCCGGCTGGAAAAACACCTTGATCATGCTAACGCCGAGCAGCGACCGTGATTCCATGTGGTCGATGCCGCTAGCCAGGGTGAAGAACCGCTCCAGGGGGTTGGTGATGTCGGTTTCGATGTCCTCCGGAGGCATGCCGGAATAGAAGGTGGCGACCACGACCTCGGGCAGATTAATCGGGGGGAACAAGTCCACCGGCATGCGTGCGAGGCTGGTGACACCGATCACGACCAGGGCCAGGCAGAGCACGATGATAAAGTACGGGTTACGGATGGAAAAGCGAGGCATGGTTCGGGCTTCCTAGGAAGTACGGCAAAGACGCTAGCTTTGAGACTGCTCGATCGCTTCCACTTTCTGGGGCTTCACGAGCTGTCCGGGTTTCAATCCGCCGCGATCGCTGACTACAACCAGGTCGCCTTCTTTGAGACCGGAGAGGACTTCGGCGTCCGTGGCGGTCTGAATGCCCAGCGTGAGGGGACGAGCTTCCAACTTACCGTCCGGATCCACCAGGAGCACGGTGATTCGCTGTCCCTGGTGATCGACGGCTTGAAGAGGAACCGCCAAAGCCTGGTCGCGCCGCTCTACCGAGAGCGTGGCTTCGGCGTAGAGGCCGGAGATGAGTTCCCGGGTAGGATTGGGCACGTCCACCTCGGTGTGCATAGTGCGCGTCTCCTCTTTGACGTCCACCGAGAAACGCGCGACCCTGCCGGGGAAACTCTTTTGGAGAGAAGGCACCATCACATTAACCGGATCGCCGATGCGGATATACCGCACGTAGGATTCGGGGACGGGGATCACCAGGCGGAATTTATCGTCCTGGGAGAGGCGCACCAGCGGCAGGGCCTGGGTGCTGGAACTGGTGCCCGCCTGCATCAGCGTGCCCAGGTTGGCGTAGCGCTGTGTCACTACCCCCTCGAAAGGCGCCGTGATGCGGCTGTAGTCGAAGAGCACCTGGTCCTGCTGAAGCTTGGCCTTGGCGATGCCGAGCTGGCTTTGGGCGCCTTCCAGGGCGGCCTTGGCAGCTTCCACCTGGGATTCGGCGGCCAAATCGCGGCCCTGTACGTCATCGACTTCCTGCTGCGCCACCAAGCCAGGCTTCTCCTTGGCTACGGCCGCCAAGCGTTCGTATTCCAGGTGACGTACACGGTGCTGGGCCTCGATGCGCTTGAGTTCGTGCTCAGCGTGCGTAACCTGGTCGGACATGTTTCGGACGGAGGCCTGGTCCTGCTGCAGGACCATTTCCAGTTCGGGGATCTCCAGCACCGCCATGAGCTGGTCCCTCCGCACGCGGCTGCCGTAATCCACCAGGAGTTGGCGTACATACCCGGACTCCTTGGCATAGACGTCAATCTCCTGAAAAGGAACCAGCTCCGAAGACATCGTGAGCTGCCGTTCCAGGGTCTTCCGGGCTACCGGGATGACTCCCACGGTCTGCGCTTCCTGGACGGTGGGGGCGTTCGCTTCCACATGAGCGCCGCGCTGGCAGGCGGTGAGAAGAACTGCCAGCGCGGCGACGCACGCCGGGAGCAGGCTGCGGGTAGGGTGGGTGGGCCAGGCGGCCACCGCACCTGCTCCGCGGGCGTGATTCGAGAACGGTTTCTTCAGATTTAGGAAAAACATGAGGTGCATGCGTTCAGCCACGTCTTTAGATCAACTCGCTGATTCGTTGGCCGAGGGTTTCCAGTGAAAACTCCCGTGACCGAAGATACTCCAGGAACCGCTGCTCCCGGGCCTGCAACCCGATGGCAATGCGCGGGACCTCGGTGGCGATTGGAATCGGGATGGATTGTACGCCGTGCCGGTCCCCGTGCAGCAGATCGCCGGGCTTGATCCTCAGGCCCCCGACTTCTACGGACTCCCCGAACTCGATGATATGCGCATATGCATGCGAAACCGATACGCTCGAGGCAAACACGTGAAAACCGAGCGCTTCGAGCGCCGGCAGATCTCGCACGGCGCCGTTGGTGACATAGCCCACACAGCCCAGCGCACAGCAGATGTTGGCGTGAATCTCCCCGAAGATGGCCCCCGTACCGACCCCATGATCCACGTCCTGCAACACGATCACGCGAGGCTCGGGCAGGCTGGCGACGTAGTTCCACCAGTCCATCCGGTCGTAGTAGAACTTACCAGAAATCGGGGCGGTGGACGTTCGAATGCGCCCCGTCACGGCATACCCGAGCATGGGTTCCACCAGGGGCTGCAGGCAGCGCACCGTGCCATCTGTGAATCCTTCGTTGCGTAGCCGCACACCGAAGGTTTCAATGGCGTTGGAAACCGTGCAGGTGTCGAATTGCAGAAGTTGAGCAAGCGTCTGAGGAGGCACAGTTTGGTAACGGTTCATCGAGACAAGCGCCGAAGTCGGGCGCATCCTTCACGGCAGCCGACCTTTGGTCCACCCAGTTCTCAGTTTGCGGAAAGAGGCCTCCCGCGGGCCATCCCGTGATTACCGTATTCTATACGAGACAGCCGGGTACGCCGCGATGGTGATCCGGCCGCTGCGAATGCGACGAAATTGCCAAGAGGTACCGGGGAAATCCGGGCAAATTACCCCTCGCGGGGGATACCGGCAGGGTGACCCCGGCTGGCGGAATGGAGGCTAGTGGAGCCGGGGGGTATGATGGAGATGAAAAAGGGTGAGACGCCACGCGCCCGTTCTGAGTCCGATTAAAAGCCGCTACATCCTGTTTCTGGGATTTGGCGGTCTCCTGGCGCTGATGGTGTTCGCCGGGTTCGATGCTGTGGAGGCCCTGCTGCGCATCCAGGCTGCCAACGAGGCCATCCGGCAGGAGTTTCTGTCGCGCACGCGGGTGCTCGAACAGATTCGCTCAGATGTTTATCTTTCAGGGACTTACGTGAGGGACTACCTGCTGGACCCGGAGCCCGACCGAGCCGAGGAGCACAAGGGGAGCCTGATCCAGGCGCGGCGGGAAATGGATGCCGCCCTGGCCACCTACCGGCGCTTGATGAGCCCCCTCGAGACTGGTCCTTTCGATACTTTGACTCGGCAGTTGAGCGACTTCTGGCGAGTCCTCGAACCCGTGTTCCAGTGGACCCCGGTTCAGCGGAAGGGCGGTTTCGAGTTTCTCCGGACCGAGGTGCTTCCACGGCGGGCGGCCATGCTGCATATCGCCGATCAGATCGCGGAAGTGAATGAGAGGCAATTGAACGCCGGCAGGGACCGCATCGCCTATCTGTTCGCCCACTCCAGGAACCGCCTGGTGGTCACCATGGGAATCACGGTTGGGCTCGGGCTGCTGCTGGCGATCTTCAGTGTCAGCAAAATCCTGCGGTTGGAGCGGGAGGCTGCGTTGCGTTACGAGGAGATCTCGGACGCCCGCGCGGAGTTGAAGCGCCTATCCGCGCGCCTGGTGGAGGCCCAGGAGAACGAGCGCCGCTCCATCTCCCGGGAACTCCACGACGAAGTAGGGCAGTCGCTCACCGGGGTGCTGCTGGAGTTGGCCAATCTCTCGCGGGGAATTCGAAAGAAGGAGCCCGACGAAGCCCTGCTGGAGCGGACGGATAATATCAAGAAACTAGTCGAGAACTCGGTGGGGGTGGTGCGAAACATGGCCCTGCTACTGCGGCCCTCTATGCTAGACGACCTAGGGTTGATCCCCGCACTGCAGTGGCAGGCGCGGGAAGTCTCCAAACGTACGGGCGTGCGCGTGCGGGTATCGGCGGAGAGCGTCTCCGACGATCTCCCCGAAGAGCACAAGACCTGCATTTACCGGGTGGTGCAGGAAGCGCTGCACAACGCTTCGAGGCACGCCGAGGCTCGCCAAGTGCGGGTGGGGGCCCGCCAGGAGGCGGACCGGATCTTGCTCTACATTCAGGATGACGGCAAGGGTTTCGATCCGGAACAGGGCACGGGCATGGGCCTGCTCGGCATGCAGGAGCGGGTCACGCACTTGGGCGGTACTTTTCGCGTCGAATCGCAGCCCGGGCAGGGCACGGCCATTCGGATCGTGCTTCCGGTTGCTCGCGAAGAGGTTCTGAAAACACAGGCCACGGCATGAGTCAGATTCGCATTTTGTTGGCGGACGATCACACGGTGATCCGGAAAGGGCTCCGGCTGCTGCTAGAAAGCCAGCCCGGCTTCAAGGTGGTGGCGGAAGCGGCGGACGGCCGCCAAACCGTGGCGCTGGCCGAGGAGCATTTGCCGAACGTCGTGGTGCTGGACGTCGCCATGCCGAACCTGAATGGCATCGAGGCAGCACGCCAGATCGCCGCCAAGTTGCCCCAGACAGCTATCGTGATCCTCAGCATGCATTCCGATGAAAGCTACGTGCTGCGGGCGCTCAAAGCAGGGGCCCGGGCTTACCTGCTCAAGGACTCCGCGGAAGACGATCTGATCAACGCGGTACGTGCGGTCAACGCCGGGAAAGCTTTTTTCAGTCCACTGATCAGCAAGATGCTGGTGGAGGACTTTATGCGCCAGCTGCAGGAGCGCGAGGTGGAGGACAGCTACGAACTGCTCACCACCCGCGAGCGGGAAATCCTCCAGCTACTCGCCGAAGGGAAAAGCAACAAGGAAATTGCAACTGTTCTGAACCTCAGCCCGCACACCGTCGAGACGCACCGGGGGAACATCCTCCAGAAACTCAACCTGCACAGCGTCCCGGAGTTGATTCTTTACGCCGTGCGCAAGGGGGTTATCGCGTAGCGAACCCGGAGCCACCGCTGGGCTGGCGTCCGAGAGAGAATGCAAAGTCGAGGGTTTGGAGGACGTCCGCCTTGCGCAAGGGCGTGGTCAGAACGTCGAAGCCACCCTGGTCGATGACTTCCTCCCAAAGCGAGTAGTCGCCGGCCGGCGAGAGCACGATGACCCGCGGCTGGTGATTCGCCGACTGCAGAGCGGCCAGATTCTCGCGCCAACCGGAACCGGAAGTGTCGTGGGCGCACAACACCACCGGGATGTGGCCCGCGGCGATGCGCTCCAGGGCATCCTGGCACGAAGGGGAGGTTAACAGCTTCCAGCGCGTGTCTGCCAGAATTTGCTCCAGGGCTTTACGGTCGGCATCGGACGCCGAGACCAGCAGCAAGGGGGTCTTCCCTGGCTGCTCGCCCGACGCTCCCGTGTGCTCGGACAGCCCCAGAGCGCTAGCGAATTTATGGATAATTCCCTGAAATGAATTCATGGCTGGTCTCCCACAACATTCCTTCTTGCCGTACCCACGTCGCCTGAAAGCGGCGGGTCGGTTTTGGTGGTGAGCAAGAGACACTACAACCTCACCCGTCAAGGTAGCGTGGGAGACAGGGGCGCACCCATACTCTCCATCGGGTATATCCCTGGAAAGGACGCACTAGGGCGGTGTCAGGGCGCGTGCCGGACGGCGTGGGGACTCCCGCGAATTGCCCCTTCCAGATCCTGAGACAAAGGGATGGCAGCCGGTGGGAAGGCCAGCTACGCTCGGGGTGATGAGTCAGGAACAATATCGCAAGGCGCTCGAGATCAAGGCCGCCGAACTCAGCGCTTCTCTGCGAAACCGGGAGGGGATTCACATTGAGACGGCCAGCGACATGCAAGACGAGGTCCAACAGGAGACCGAGCGGGATCTGATTGTCACGAGCCTCGATCGCGACAGCCAGATGCTGCGTCACGTTCGCGCCGCGCTGAAGCGCCTGGCGGATGGCTCCTTCGGAGTCTGCGTGGACTGTGAGGAACCCATCGGCGCAAAGCGCCTGGCAGCGGTACCGTGGGCGGCACGTTGCCTGCGGTGCCAGGAACGCGCCGACGAAAACGGCGACGGCCGGCTGGCCGCAGACCGGGCGGGCGGTGCCTTGATCGCGGGCGCCGGGCGCGCGTTCGGCCTCGGGAGGCTCTAGCGCGCCGCCAGCGGCCGCCCCGGACCGTGCGTTTGATCCCGGTTTGGCCCGCATATACAGCGCCGGCCGGATGGCGCCGCGGGGAAGTTCGGGTCTACGGTGAAAAAGGGGCGGGCTCGTCCCCGATCGAGGAATATACCCATGAAATGCCGATTTGTGAGCGTCATCACGGGCCTCGTCCTGACATTCTGTCTGGGGAGCGCCCCGTCGATAGCCAAAGACAAGAAGAAAGATCCGGACGAGATCGGTAACCGGGATGTCGGCAAAGGGGTGAACTTCTACTCCCTCGAAAAGGAAATCGCGCTCGGTAAGCAGATGGCTCAGGAGGTGGAACGGGAGGCCAAAATCATCGATGACCCGGTGATTGCTGAGTACGTCAACCGGGTGGGGCAGAACCTGGTTCGCAACTCCGACGCCAAAGTACCTTTTACTATCAAGGTCCTGGATTCCGACGAGGTGAACGCCTTCGCGCTGCCCGGGGGCTTCTTTTTCGTAAATTCCGGCCTGATCCTAAAGGCGGACAACGAAGCCGAACTGGCCGGCGTCATGGCGCACGAAATCGCCCACGTGGCGGCGCGGCACGGCACCCGCCAAGCCACAAGAGGCGCCCTCGTGAACTATGCCTCGTTACCGCTGATCTTTATGGGAGGCTGGACCGGGTATGCGATTCAGGAGGCCGCCGGCTTGGCTATCCCGATGGGATTTCTGAAGTTCTCGCGGGGTTTCGAGGCCGAAGCTGACATGCTGGGGTTACAGTACATGTACAAAACCGGCTATGACCCAACCTGCTTTGTGGATTTCTTTGAAAAAATCGAGTCGCTTGAGAAGACCAAGCCTGGCGCGCTCTCGAAGGTCTTCTCCACTCACCCCATGACGGAAGAACGCATCAAGGCCGCCCAGAAGAACATCCAGGAAATGCTCAAGGCCAGGCCCGAGTATGTCGTGAACACCTCCGAGTTCATGGACGTAAAGGCCCGGCTGGCTAGACTCGAGAACCGCAGCCGCAAACTCAATGAAGCGAAGGATGCCGACCGGCCTACCCTGCGGCGGCGGCCCGACAGCGGGCAGGTAGACGAAGACGGCGACGGCAAGGCCAAGCCGGATGAGGATGATCGGCCCACTCTGAAACGGCGGGATTGAGGGGCGGCCGCGCGGGTACTGTGTCGCTTCAGACCCCGGGGACAGTTGCAGCCGCCCGTCCCGAGTGGGCCAGACGGATGGCGGCGCGGATTTCCGTCATCCGCAGCGGCCGTGCCAGGCCGCAGGCTCGGCAGCGGAAAGCCTTGGGCCAGCGCGCGCGATCCGCTTCGTCGGCGATCAACACCAGGCTCACATGAGGGTGGAAGGCGGCTAGCATATCCACGGCCGAGTCGCAGTCGCCATCCAGAAAGAGCGTGTCGCACAGGAGTACCGTGGCTTCGGTGACGGTCAGCAGAAAGTCCGATTTCTCCACCGTGTCGGCGGCATACAGGCGAATCCCGAAGTAGCGCAGCAGCTCGGCGAATACCTGGTACTCGGCGTCGAAACAAGTCAGGAACACACAATGAATGCCTGGCCGGCGCGTTGCCTCAACCTTTCCCTGCACCAGGTGCGCAAACTCATCCGTCATGCCTCGACCTCCGTTCCGCTCGCATCCCAGCATAGGACCCGGGGCGCGCGGGGAACATACAGTGGGAATGGTAGATTCACTGGAACCGCTGGGTAGGCCCGGCGGGCGGCCTAGCAGGATGTTTTCGATTCCCTCCGGTCTGCCGTAGCATAATGAACCTGGTATGCGATGCGAGACGAAATTTCCCGGTGTGAGGCAGCGGTTTTGCGTGCGGAGCGAGTGGCGATGAGCGGAAACTCCGAGGCCGTTGGCCTGCCGCTGGATGCGTTGGAGACGCCGGCGTTGTGCCTGGATATCGACGCGTATCGCCGGAACGTGGCCCGTATGGCGGACTACATCGTGCGGCAGCACGGGCTGGGATGGCGCCCCCACATGAAGGGGCAGAAAGCTCCCGAACTGGCCAAAGAGGCTATTGCCGCGGGAGCGCGCGGGGTGACCTGTGCCACGGTGTACGAAGCGGAAGTGATGGTCCGCGCTGGTGTCGCTGGCGTGCTGGTGGCCAACCAGATCGCAGGCGAGCGGAAATTGGCGCGGTTGGCACGCCTCCAGTGCACTACTCCGGTGATGGCGGCGACCGACAGCCTGGACCATGCACGCGCCCTCGATGCGGCTGCCCAGGCCGGCGGAGTCACGATTCCGGTGCTGATCGAGGTGGATATCGGCATGCAGCGCTGCGGGATCGCGCCCGGAGGGACCGTGGCCGCCCTGGCACGGGAGATCGCAGGCCTGCGGGGCTTGTGCTTCCTGGGCGTCATGGGCTGGGAAGGCCATACCCTGGCTTACGGCGGGGACGCCAAGCGGGAACAGATCGCCGGTGCTATCGGCAAACTCACTGCGAGTGCAGAGGCGTGCCGCGCGGCGGGCATTCCCGTGGAGATTGTGTCGGCCAGCGGCAGCGGCACGTTCCGCCTTTCCGCGCCGTTGCCCGGGCTTACCGAGGTGCAAGCCGGGGGAGGCGTCTTTTCGGACCTCAGCTACGCCAAGTGGGGGCTGGACCACGAATTCGCGTTAACCGTGGTGACGCGCGTGGTGAGCCGCCCCAGCCCCACCCGAATCATTGTCGACGGGGGGTTCAAGACGATGAGCGTACAGCATGGCCAGCCTCGTCCCCTAGGCCTGGGAGCGATCAAGAGCCTCGTGCTTTCTGCCGAACACGGGAACGTGGAACTGGAACAGCCCAACTCCGCCCACCGCGTAGGCGACCTGATCACTTTCATCCCGGGCTACACCGACAGCACCGTTTGCCTGCACGACGAGCTGTGTGTGCTGCGCAACGGGCTGCTGGAGGCAGTGTGGGCAATCCCTGGCCGGACCGGGCGGCGGTAGCCCGGCCGGCGATACGAGATCAGAAGGCGAACGTCAGCCCGACCAGAGGTACGAGGTTGTGCAGCCAACCGCCTACTTTTTCTCCAGGCGCGGCGGCGATCACTTGGGTGGGAAAGGGCGTAAGGTAGTCGCGGAACTCCGCCCGCAAAAACAGGTTTGGACTCAGGGGGATCTTTACGCCCGCGCCAGCGCTTATTAGAGGCTCAACCTGTTGTGTCTTGGTGAGGTAGGCGTATTGGTGCAACGGCTGATAGGACGCTTCCGGTCCCGTGCCGCGAAAGACTTTCACGCCCCCTCCCAAAGCCAGAAACGGCAACGGCGCACCGCGCCGCGGGCGGGGGTGCAGCAGCACATCGTAATGCACGGCGTGGGCCACGCCGCTAAAGTTGACCGCGGTGCCGCCGGATGAGAGCTTGAGGCCGCTTTGCAGGAAGGTGTAGCGGATTTCGCCGCTAAAATGCTTCTGGACGTTGTGGGACGCCACCGCACCGATGGCTGCGCCAGGTTGGAAGCCGGCCAAGGCGCTACCCGCCGCCCCCGATACCGAGGCATTGGTCAGAAAACCACCGCCGCCCACGCCGCCGATCTCCCATGGTTGGGCCAGGCAGAGCGCGGCAAGCAGGAGCGAAAACAAACAGAGTCTAAACGCGGCAGGCATCGGAAATTCTCCTATTTGACAACCCGGACGAACAGCGTCGTGGAACTGCCGCCCTGCGAGATCGTCAGAGGGACGCTCATGCCGAGCGGTGCAAAATATGGAACGGAAGCCCGGATCTGATATACACCTACTTGGCCGGGCGCCAAGCCCGCATAGCTCACCGGCAGGCCTACACCACCCAGGTCCACCGCGGGCGGAATCAGGACTTCGGATGGCGGGTCCCCCGAGGCGGGCGTACCGGCTTCCACGGGCGGGGAGGTGCGGCCCAAACCGGTTGCGTAAATGATGATTTCGTCCTCCGGGTGAATGGGATTCGATCCGGTCACTAACTGCCAGTTGGCGGCGCGAATCACTGTGGCGATGCCGGTATCCGGACCGGCTGTGCCACTGCGAAATACGCTGGGCGCCGCCGGCAGAATGGTCAGGTGGAAACTGTCGCTCACCCCGCCAGGTGTGCGCAACAACAGGGTGGCGTCGCCGTCCACGTTAAAAGGCAGTTGGGCATTGACCTGGCTGGGAGACAAGAACAGCATCGGGGAAAGCACGCCGTTCACCGTGAGGCAGGATTCTCCCAGGGCCGTGGGCAAGGGCACTTCGCTGGTGGCCTGATTCACGGGACTCAATTGTGCGCCAAAGATAGCGATCAGGCCCCCGGGTGCCACGGGCGCGGTAAAGTCAGCGGCATTCACTACCTGGAAGATCTGGGGCGGCGCGACGGCGGAATCGTAACTCCAGGGAAGCACGGTGAAGCCCGAGGTGGTCAGCGCGACGATGCCGCTGCGGTCCATGAGCGCCGCCAGCGTGCGTGTGAAGGGGAAGGCGGTGGTACCCACCAGCGGTGCTTCCACCATACGCGTGGGACGGACACCTTGCACGTTCACCGGATCGACGCGTTGAACGGTTCCGGCCCCACCACCGGAGGGTGCGCTGGTACGAAAAGCGGACTGGTCTACAAACACGAATCCCGAAGAGGCCCCCAACGCGGCATCTAGCTGGCCTACCGGCACCAGCGAAGCGTTCAACAGGTAGTGATCCACCAGAAACTGGCGGTAGCTGGAGGCCGCGTAGGCGCCCGCAAGCGACTCAAAATCCTTGCGTTCGGCGGTGAACGTATCGGCGGTCGCGTCGTAAAGCAATACGGTGCCGTCTGCCATGGCCGCCAGAATGGCGGAACCGTTTGGGGCCGCTGTCAACACCGTGCTGATGTTCACGTCGTTCTGGTAAACACCTAGCGAGGGCAGCGCGGTGGCCGTGCGGGCTGGCAGGTCCACCCGATCGATGGTATGAACCGGGCCTGCCACGCGGCAGGCCGCGAGGATAGCCCGGCCGGAGGCGGCTACCGAGCGCGGGTAGTGCCCGCCGGGAAAGATTACGGGCATCTGCGGCTGCAGCGAATCCAGATCATAAACCGAGGCGATCTGAGCATTGTCGTGGCCGATCAGCAGGTACTTGTCGTCGAAGGTGATGGCCATCTGAGTGGGCGTATTGGCGGTCCGCAGCGTGGCGATCCGCGCATTCGTGGCGGTGTCGAAGACGAGCACCTGGTTTTTGTCCTGGCGCAGGATATAGAACCGATTGCGGCCCGGATCGGCCAGGACGTCCACTAACTGCCCAGGCACGTTCACGAAGGTGCCGCGCTGGTCCGGCTCACGGGTGTTGATGAGCACCCGCACGGGCGGTGGCAGGTTTACGGCGGAGGCCGAACGCCACTGCAGAAGGGCCGTTACTGTCCCGTTTTGATTTTGGAAGATGTTCGGATCCACGCTGATATGCACGGTGGCCGGCGTCGAACCGGAGGATTGGGAGACGTTCACTCCGGCCGTGTCCGGCACAAGCGTGAAATCCGTGGCCCCCCCGCCCGGATCGGTGACCAGTAGGTCCCGGCTGGAGACGCTCCTGTCGCACAGGTTGCCGCGAAATACCAGGTCTTCCTGGTCCGCCGCCAGGCGGTGTGCCTTGGCGAGTGCGCCCACCGGCAGAATCAGCGCGCCGCTGTCGGAGACAGCGTAAAGCACGGTTCCCGCGGTGTCCAGGATGCTTCGGCCAGCCAGGTTTTCCGGCAACCGCAGTCTTTCCCGCGGGGCCAGATTGTCGGCATCCAGAATGTCCAGCACCGGAGGCCCGGGCGTGGCTGCGGCGCCCTGCCCGGCTGGTTGCGGAATCTGGGCGTATATGACGCCATGTGCGGAATCTATCGCGTGCGAACCTACGTTGAGCAGGCCGGCGGGGTTGGGAAACTGCGAGATCAGCACTCCGTTGCGATCGAACAGCCCCCATCCGGCCGTGTAAGTGGAGCCGTCGCGGCTCACACTGACCACGCGCGGGCCCATGGGGGGGCTGGAGGTATAGCCCAGGGAACGGACCTGGCGGGATGGCACGTCGTAACGGAAGCGGATCGTGTCGGTCAAGCCATAGATCGAACGGCCGTCGGGAGCGGCGGCTACCGCGGCGGCAATGATCTGCGGAGGAAAGTTGACTGGGGGCACGGGCAGAGTTTTGGCAGTCACGCCCTCTACCGTGTCAATCGCCCGGGTGGTGCCCGAAACCGGATCGAAGAGTAGAAAAGTGTCCGTCGTCACTACCAGGGCCAGGCCGTCATTGCCGAAAGCCACGCCCAACGGTGGTGAGCCCAGCGTGAAGGTCTGGCGCGTGCCGGGGGCGTTCAGGTTGACCACGGTAAGGGCATTGGCTGGTGTGCCAGGCGGCTGGAAATTGGCGAAGTGGGCGATCAGCAGAAACTGGCCGTCAGGCGACAACGCCAGGGCGCCCGGCTGCGGCGCGACGTTCATGGAACTGCGGATGGCGTGGTCGGACAAGGACAGCAGTTCAATCCGGTTGGCGGTGAAATTAGCGATGTATAGGACGCCCCGGGCCTCATCGAGGGCGATGTCGGCGGCGTGCCCCCCAATGGGAACCACGGTGCCGAATGTGGCCGGCCACGCCGGGATGGATAGCAGCAAGGCTACAAAAGCGGCTCGGAACCGCATGGGCAAACTCTTCACCCAAACAGATCGGCAGTTGCCCGGTTCCGCCATAGAGCACGGAAAGACTCGGGCAGACCCTTGTTGCCGAAAGTAAGTATGCGTTTCGCTCTCGTGGGGGTCGATCCTCTGTCGGGAGCATCTGGTGCGAACGCGTTTCGGGTGGAGAATACTCTGGGCCATTCTGGGGGTGACCCCCTGGGTGGCTGGCTGGCCGGCGGCCCGCTGCGAGACCACCATTTCCAGCGTGCGCGTCTTTACCGAGCCCGCCGGTGCCCAGTTCACCGTGGACGGCCAGGCGTACACCAGCCAGGCGGTCTTTCTGTGGCCCGCGGGCAGCAAACATTTCCTCGTCGCGCCGCGGCTGCAGAACACACTGATTCTGAATACACAATACGTGCTAACGGGATGGGAAACCAACTTGGGCGTGCCGGTCTCGGTGGAGCCCATTACCGCCGATCCCGGCCTGACCTACGTAAAGGTGGTGTTCCGTTTGGAATACGCCCTTCTGTTGCGCTATTTCTCCTGTCCCCCAAACAGCCTGGATTGTGCGCCGCACTCCCCCGGCAGCGTGGCTGTGAATGGCATCCTGTATAGCCAGGACGCGGATCTGTACTTCCCAGCCGGCTCCCAAGTCAGCGTGCAGGCCTATCCCAACAGCGGCTATGTGTTTGCGGGCTGGTCGATTCCGGGCGTTTCGGCAGGGAACGCTTTTCTGGCCTCCTTTGTGATTAACCAGCCGCTGCGGGTGACGCCTATGTTTCAGAACGCCCGGCCCGTGGCGATTACCATTGACACATCGCCGCCGGGGCTCGAAGTGCTCCTGGACCGGACTCCGGCCACCACGCCCGCAAACGTCGAGTGGGGGTGGAACAGCGAGCACACGCTGGGCACCGCCGGCGTTCAGCGAGATGCGCAGAACCGGCTGTGGATTTTTGATAGCTGGAGTGACGGCGGCACCGTCAACCACACGTTCCGTGTGACACCCGGGGCGTCGCCGGTGACGGTGACGGCCCGCTTTGCGCCCGGCGCGACGGCCAGCTTTCTCACCCAGCCGCCGGGGCTGCCGCTCCAGGTGGATGGGCGCATCAACTGGCCTAGTTACAACTTCTCTTGGGCGGCGGACAGCATGCACTCGGTGGAAGCGCCCGCCGCGCAGACCGACGGGCGGGGGCACAAATATCGCTTCCAATCCTGGTCCAACGGCGCGTCTGCGGCGCAGCAAGTCCGCATGCCCAATCCACCGCAGGATTTTCGCCTGACCGCCAACTACAACCCCGTAGCCCAAGTCATTCTGGAAAGCGAGCCCACTGGTGTGGCGCTGCGGGTGGATGGCGAGGATTGTGCCACGCCCTGCGTGGTCGAACGCCCGCCGGGTACGACAGTGTCGGTCAGCGCTCCGCTTACCGTGCCCTCCAGCGGTGGAAGGCTGGCATTCCTGAACTGGTCCGACGGTGGCCCGGCCAGCCGGACGCTTACGGCGGCGGACGATCCGCAGAGTTTCACCGCGCGGTACCGTTGGCAGTACCCGTTGACTTTGTCGGCTGTGCCGCCCGAAGCCGCCGGCCTGCTCACCGTGCCGGCCTCGCCGGACAGTTACTACGACTCGCCTGCGCGGGTACAAGTGACCGTGCAGCCCCGGGCGGGCTATCGTTTCCGGAGTTGGACCGGCGACTTGAGCGGAACGGGTGCCTCCGCGTGGATCGAGATGGGCGCCCCGCACTCGGTGCAGGCCCTGCTCGACGCGGTCCCCTACGTGCCGGACTCGGCCGTCCAGAATGCCGCCGGGCGCGGTCCGCTCTCCGCCGTGGCTCCCGGGTCGGTGGTGTCTGTATTCGGGCTGAATCTGGCGGAGCAACTAGCCGTGGGACCCGCGAGTCCTCTGGCGCAGAGCTTGGCGGACGTCACCGTAAACCTGGGAGACCGGCTGGTGCCCCTGTTCTTTGTCTCCCCCAACCAGATCAACCTGCAGTTGCCCGCGGATGTCGAACCCGGACCGCAGACGCTGCGCATTCAAGCCGCCGGTAAGCCCGCTGTCCAGGCGGCGTTCACGGCAGCCCGCAACGCGCCCGGCATCTTCTGCCGGCAGTCCGGGGGCCTGGACATGGCCGTCGCGGAGCACGAGGATGGCTCGGCCATTATCCCGGCCTCTCCCGCGCGGCGCGACGAACTGGTAACCGTTTACGGCACCGGCTTGGGCCCGTACGATCACCCGGCGCCCGATGGATTCGCCCTGCCGGTGGATGTTCCGTTTCCGCTGCTTGACCCGGTCGAAATCGTCTTGTCGGACGTAACCGTAACCCCGGAGCTAGCGGCCGGGGCCGCCGGGCGCGTGGGCGTGCAGGTAGTGCGGTTCCGCCTCACCCCGGAAGTGCCCGCGGGTGGAAATGTCCGCGTGGTGCTGCGCGTAAACGGGGTCGAAAGCAATCCGGCGGTCCTGCCCGTGGAGTAGCACTCAACGCGCTCGGAAGCGCTATAAAAGTAACATCATGCAAATTGCAAACGGGTGCGCTTTGCCGGCGCCCTCCGTGGCACGAGCCCTTGGCGTGTTCTGTCTCGCTGCGGCGCTGCATGGGGCGGAGCTGAAGGTCCGCCTGTCCCTGGGGCACCAGGCAGCCCGGCCGGCGCCGTATTACGTGCGGCTGGTACCCGATACTCCCGGCGTGGAGGTGCGCGATGTCACCGGTCAGGGCCTCGAACCAGGGGAAGGCCGAAAGGGCGACGTCTGGCAGGGCCGCGCCGGCGCGGGCGATGTGGACAGCCTTGAGTTCACCATCTCCTATCCGGAGGAACCCGCAACGCGCCTGCAGAAGACGCACATTATCTGGGCCGACTTGATCGCTCACAGCGACGCGGATACCGCCCGGCGTCTCGGCTCGGACCCGGCTTTCCGCACCAACCCGCAGAAAGTGACCATCCTACTCAACGAGGAAGGCACGCGCGGATTCACCGTCAGCCTGGATCAATTGCGCGAGCACCGTGCGCTGTGGATTCCGTCGCTGGACGCGTATGTGACCTCCGGTGATCAGCCGGTCTCGTTTGAGGACCATCAGCGCGCGCTCGCGGAGTGGAAGGGCGGCCGCATCCTCGACCGCGTGGAGCGCGAGCCGGAGGCGACCTATGAGGGGTACGCCTCGCTGTGGGAGGACATGGGAAACCCGGCCTACACCAACCCGCAGCAGCGCGGGCCGGGGCACATTGTCTGCCTCACCTGGGACAGCGCCATTCCCAAGTTCGGCATCGACCGGGGCGCGGGTGTGTGGAACGATTACGGCAATCCGGATCACTTCCAGTTCTGGTTCGGCTTCGGCGACTTGGCGCAGGGGATCACGGGAAGTTGGAAGAGCCAGGGCTTGCACGACGGTCTGCCCGTGATCACCACGCTCTTCGAACGGGACGGCGTGCGATACGAAGTGGAGCAGTTTGCCTATCCCCTGCATGGTCCACCGGGGGAACGGCGGGGCGATATCCCCATGTTGCTCCTGGCCAAAGTGAAAGCCACGGAATTGCGCGGAGTGGCGCGCACTCTTCCGGTGACCATGAGCCACCGCCGGCAGTTTCCTCCATTCCAGGACACCTCCATCGTTGCGGATCACCGCGCTGGCGTGACGCTGTTCCGGGGAGCGGCTCACCGCCGTGTGCTGTTCGCCATCCAGGGCGCCGGAGGGCAGCCGGAGTGGAGCGGCACCCAGGACTATCAGCGAGAAATGAAGCGGGTCAATGCCACCGTGTTTCTGCCGCTCCCGCCAGGCGGATCGCGCGAATTCGTGGTGAAACTGCCCTCGCCCCCGGTGAACGCCGAGGAAGCGGCCACGCTGGAGGCGATCGACTACCAAACGGCGCGTCAGGCGACCTTGCGCTTCTGGATGGATTACGTCCGACGGGGAGCCCGGTTCCAAGTGCCGGAGAAGGCCGTGAACGAGCTGTTCCGCGCCACGCTCTGGCACGCTCTGCGCCTTCCGCGCCGCCACGGAGGCCCGCAGCCGGACGTGACCATCGACCTGCCTTACTCCAACTTCGCCTATAGCCAAACGGGCACTCCCTGGCCGGTGAACCAGTCCGTCTACGTGGATTACATGCTTTACGAACTGCGCGGCTATCACGACATTTCTGTCGAGGAATTGCTGGCCCAGTTCCGCAACAACCAGGAGGTCGACGGACGCCTTAACGGAGTGGCCAACTGGCTGGTCTACACGCCGGGAATGCTCTATGCGGTGGCGCAGGACTATCTGCTTTCCGGCGACCGGGGAGCGCTCGACCGCCTGCTGCCGCAGACCCTGAAAGCCATGGACTGGTGCCTGCGCGAGGTGCGGGCCGCGGCCGGACGGCCGGGAGCGGAGCGCGGGCTGGTTTCCGGGCCCTTGAACGACGGCACCGGAGAAGGCACCTGGGCCTTCAACCAGGCATATTTGTATGCCGGCCTGGAGCGTTTCGGACGGGTGCTGGAACTGATCGGAAACCCGCGGGCCCGCGAGGCGCGCGAAGCCGCAGAGGCGGTGCGGCGGGCTGTCGCGCGGGGCTTTGGCTCCGCCTCGGCGCGCTCCACCGTGGTCCAGTTGCGCGATCACACCTGGTCGCCCTACGTCCCTGGTGAGGCCCTCACCTTCCGGCGCAACGTAGACAAATGGTATCCCGCCGATGTGGACACCGGCGCCGTCCACCTGCTGCGCCTCAAAGCGCTGCCGGCCGCCGGGGAACTCGCCGATGCCCTGCTCAACGACCACGAGGATAACCTCTTCCTGCACGGTTGGGGCCTGGCAAACGAACCGGTCTACAACCAGCAGGGCACCGCGTACCTGTTGCGCGACGATCCCAAGGCGGCCATCCGCACCTTCTACAGCTATATGGCGGGCGCCTTCAGCCATTCCGTCTTCGAGCCCGTGGAGCACCGCTGGACGCACGGCCAGTACTTCGGCCCGCCCAGCACGGACGGCGCCTGGATGGAGTTGTATCGCAACATGCTTCTCCGGGAGGTGGACGATGAGACCCTGCTGATCGGCCAAGCCACACCGAGGCGTTGGCTGGCCGAAGGGCAGGCCATCTTGGTGGGGCGCGCCCCCACCTGGTTCGGCCCGGTAACCTTCCACATCGCCAGCCAGGCGGCCTCCGGCCGGATCTCGGCCGATGTCGAAATGCCGGCCCGCGGCTGGCCGCGCACGCTGCTGGTGCGTCTGCGCCATCCGGACGGCCGCTCGATGCGCGCGGTCACCGTGAACGGGAAAGCTTGGAGCGATTTCGATCCGGCCAAAGAGTGGGTCCGGATCCAGTCGCCCGGCGGCCAGCGGTACACGATTGTAGCGAGCTACTAATGAGGCGCGAACCGGGAAGCAGGCGAGCTTGGCCATCTCGTTGGGCATGGGTGCTGGCAGCGCTGGCTCTGGGAGCTGCGCCGCGCCCGGCCGAATTCCATTGGAAGCACCTCTCGAGCGCCTCCGGCGACCTGCCGACGCCCAACCAGGGGACCCAGCAGACTTCCCTCACCGTTGCCGATTTCGACCGGGACGGTGTCAACGATTTCGTGGTCACTGAGCGCACCGCCGCCGACTCCGTCGTGCTGTTCCGCCGCGGCAGAGCCGGGTGGACCCGGTGGGTCATCGAGAGTCAACCGCTGCACATCGAGGCCGGTTCGCTGGCGCTGGACGTGGATGGCGACGGCGACCTCGATTTCATCGCCGCCGGAGACTATAAGAGCAATCAGATCTGGTGGTGGGAGAACCCCTACCCGGATTTCGATCCTCACCGGCCCTGGAAGCGGCACCTCATCAAGAACTCCGGCGCGCCCAAGCACCACGACCAGGCGGCCGCGGATCTGGACGGGTGCGGCAGGCCGGAGCTGGTCTTCTGGAACCAGGACGCGCACGGCTTGTTCGTTGCCAAAATGCCGCCGGACCCGCGCCAAGCCGAAGCGTGGCCGCTCACGGAGATCTACTCCTGGAGCGCAGACAGCGAACCCCAGCAGCGTGGTGCGCCCGCGCGCTTCAAGGGTGTCAACGAGCACGAGGGTCTGGCCACCGTGGATGTGGACGGCGATGGGCGCCTGGACATCGTGGGCGGGGGCCGCTGGTTCCGCAATCTGGGCGGCCTGCGATTCGAGATGAACCTGATCGATCCCAGCTACAGTTTCTCGCGTGCAGCCGCGGGCCAGTTGAAGACCGGCGGCCGGCCCGAAGTGGTCCTCGTAGTGGGCGACGGCGACGGGCCCCTGAACTGGTACGAGTGGGTCAAGGGTGCCTGGATACCCCACAAAATCGCCGATATCCACTACGGGCACAGCTTGGCCCTGCTGGATGTGGACGGGGATGGTAACCTGGATATCTTCTGTGCCGAGCAGCGCCTCGATGGCGCTAACCCGGACGCGAAGATCTACGTGTTTTACGGCGACGGTCAGGGAAACTTCGCCCCGAGCGTGGTAGATCGCGGCTACGATCTGCACGAAGCCAAAGTGGGGGACCTCGATGGCGACGGGCGGCTGGATATTCTCGGCAAGCCCTACAATTACCAGACGCCGCGCCTGGATATCTGGCTCAACCAGGGCCCCCTGGGGAGCCGACCATGAACTTTGCCGCTAACCTCCGCCGGCGCGCCGCCCTCGGCAATCCCGTGCGTGTCGGGCTGATTGGGGTGGGCAAGTTCGGCAGCATGTTTCTCTCGCAAGCGCTGCGTACGCCCGGATTGCTGCTGGCGGGCATCGCCGATCTGGCCCCCGCGCGGGCCCGCGCAGCCATCGAGCAAGTAGGCGGCGATCCGTCGTCCGTCCCGATCACCGAGGACGCCGAGACGCTCATCGCCACTGACGGGTTGGAACTGGTGGTGGATGCCACCGGCGATCCGGCCGCGGGCATCCGGCACGTGCGGCTGTGCTGCCGATATGGGCGCCACATCGTGATGGTCAACGTCGAGGCGGACGCCCTGGCCGGCCCACTGCTGGCGCGCGAGGCGGCGCAAGCCGGCATCGTCTACAGCCTGGCATACGGAGATCAGCCGGCCTTGATCGCTGAGCAGGTGGATTGGGCGCGCGCCGCGGGCTTCGAGGTGATTTGCGCGGGCAAAGGTACCAGGTACCTGCCGGCCTATCATGCCTCCACTCCCGAAACGGTCTGGCCGCTGTACGGTCTCTCCGCGGAGGAGGCCGAGCGGGGCGGATTGAACCCCAAAATGTTCAATTCCTTCCTGGACGGCACCAAGTCCGCCATCGAGATGGCCGCGGTAGCGAATGCGACGGGCCTGACGCCGGCGCCCGGAGGGCTCGACTTCCCGCCCTGTTCCATTGACGACCTGCCGCGGGTGTGCCGCCCCCGCGCGTCGGGCGGGGAACTGGCGCATGCCGGCACTGTGGAGGTCGTTTCGTCGCTCGAACGCGACGGCCGGCCTGTGGAGCGCGATCTGCGCTGGGGCGTCTACGTCACGTTCGAAGCACCCAGCGAATATGTGCGCCGCTGTTTCCGTGAGTACGGCCTGCGCACTGACGAAAGCGGCCGGTACGCTGCCTTGTACCGGCCCTATCATCTGATAGGCCTGGAGTTGGGGATCTCCGTGGCCAGCGTGGCCCTGCGGGGCGAGCCCACCGGCTGCCCTACCGGGTTCCGGGGCGACGTGGTGGCGGTGGCCAAGCGCCCGCTGGCCGCGGGAGAGATTCTGGATGGTGAGGGCGGCTACACCGTGTACGGCCATCTCATGCGGGCGGCCGATTCCCTGCGGCTCGGCGGCCTGCCGATCGGGCTTGCCCACGGCGCGCGTTTGTGCAGGCCGGTAGCCGCCGGTGAGCCGGTGCGGTGGGTGGACGTCAGCTTGGACGCCTCTTCGGAAGTGGTGGCTTGCCGGCGTGCCATGGAAGCCTTGTTTCGGAGCTCCCCGGGGCCCTCGGCCTGAGGCGCGGCCCGGTCACCGCCGCGCGAATCGCCCAGCAGGCCGGCATGCCGGAGGCTCAGATAGGGCAGCGCCACCGTGGCCACGTAGAGTGGGTTGGCGTGGCGCCCCGTGTCGGGATTGAACCACTCCCAGGCTTGGGTCATGCCGTCGCCCCGCAGATGAATTCGCAGGAACCGCATGTAGTCCCGCGCCATGGCGGCCGCGGCGTTCCGGTCCGCCTGCCACAAGGCTGCGATATACCAGCCGCTGGGCGTACCCCAGTAGCCGCCATTCTGGTATTCACCTACGGGCGAGACGGAAATCTGCCATCCGCCCCGGTTCGTGGCGTCCGTGGTCAGGATCTGGCGCACGCAGCCTTCGCGCACGGCGGTCTGTTCGCGGTAGGCTCGCAGCAGGGCACGCGCCACCGGTTGCGCGTTACGGCCCTCTACGGCGCCGCTCCACAAGGCGTACGCGCTGCCCCAGACGTCCGGTTGGTTGCCCGCTCCAGTGGCCGAATGCAGCCAACCTTCGTCCGGCTCCGCAGCCCTATGAAAGAACGTGGGCACCAGGGCGGCTTTGATACGTGTCGCCTCCTGCCGGTACTCGGCGGCTTTGGACTCCTGGCCGACCGCCCGAAAGAGTTCCGCGAGGCGCGTGGCGGCCACGTACTTCAGCAGGGAAGGGAAGAGCAGTTTGCCGCTTTTGCTCTCCCCGTCGCAGAAACCGAAGTCCTTGGCGTTTTCCTTTTCCACGTCTCCGGTGACACAGAGGCCGGTTTGGGAATCCGTCGGCGCCACCCGGTACACCTTCTCGCACAGATCCTGAAGCGGGATATCTCCGCTCGAAATCCGCACCCGCGACTGGAACAACTCCAGGCTGCCGGTCATCTTCCAGTGCTCGTAGACGGCGTGGATGAAGTAAAAGTGGTCGTCCAGTGGGGGATATTTGCCCCACGGTTTGCCGCCTTGTTCCGATCCCGTGTCGTAGCTCCCCGGATAGAAGGTCGCCAACCCGTTGAAGTTGATGTGGTCGGGAACCGCCCAGGCGGGAATCAGCACTCCGGGACGCAGCGGCCGGTCTGCCGGGGAGACGGTCGCGGCGATTAGCCGGATCCAGCCCTCCACCTCTTTTTCAGGAATGAAGTCGGCTCCCAGCATCATGACCGCATCGCGCACCCAAAACGCGGGGTACCCCATGTTGCCACCGGGAACATGGACGGTGAAGCGCGTCTGATTGCGCCACTTGCCGGACGCCTGGCCCGCATCCAGGCGGGCGGAATCCACGATGCGGCGGGCCTGCTGCCGCCAGAAATCCTCGTCCGCGTGGTTGAGTAGAGGTCCCGCCAGGCATGCGCGAAACGCGGCAGCAGCGAGCACGATCAGGTTGGCGAGTCTTCTGAGCAAGGGATCCTGCGGC
Organism: Solibacteraceae bacterium; assembly: GCA_021324015.1. Lineage (GTDB taxonomy): Bacteria > Acidobacteriota > Terriglobia > Bryobacterales > Bryobacteraceae > JAJPJX01. The sequence continues at coordinate 53,941 of JAJPJX010000020.1, forward strand.
GCATCTCGGCCTGAAAACCCTATCATAGCGGATGTGCCACGACGCCCGAGAGATCTCAGAGCAGGCGCTCGCCCGCCACCCGCGTGTCGTAGCCGCCCAGGCTCTCCAATTCCTGCCGGAAACTTGACCGGCTCAGCGTGTCCAGCAGGGTTTGAATGGCCGGCAGGTTCAAGTGGTGGCGGCGGATCGCCAGGTCGTAGCGTTCGCTCACCAGGGGGATGAAGCTCAACCCGAACAGACGCGCGGCAGCGCGCGTGGCGATACAGCAATCCGCCGCCTGCGAAAGCACGTGCCAAGCCGCAGGAAGGTGGCCCTGTGCCGTGTGCCCGTACCCGCGCACATTGCGCCGGTCGATGCCCAGGCGCTTCAGCCACGTATCCAGCAGAATCCGGCTGCCTGCTCCCGCCTCGCGGTTCACCATGGTCACGTCGGGCCGCGCGAAGTCCTCCACGCCGCGAATCTGTTTCGGATTGCCCCGCGCCGTCACGACGCCCTCCTCCCAGACTGCGAAGGAGATTACCGCCACCGAATGCCTGGGAAACACCCGCCCGATCTCTGGGATGTTGCTTTCCCCGCTGGCCTCATCCCGCAGGTGCGTCCCGGCGATGTGCACGGACCCCTCTTTCAGCAGCCCCAATGCCTGCGAGCTGTTGCGGTGAGCTAGCACGAGCTCGATTCCCGCCGCCCGGATGTGCCGCGCGAGCACCGAGATCCCCGGATCGCACCCGGCGATCAGGATCCGGTTGCCAGTCTCTTCACCGTGGAACACTTGCACCTGGGCCTTCGCCGAACCAGCCGGCGCGCTCGTGACCACTGCGTCACTGGACGGAAAATACCAGGGAACCGGGGAGGGCACCACGGCGATGGTGCGCCGGTCCACGCGGCACAGCTCCACGGGTTGCCCCGGCTGGGGACCCTCCGCTCCCGCGAGCAGCGTGACTAGGTCTGTGCGCAGTTCCCGGACGGTGAAGTCCTCGGGCAGCGCGAACAGGTCCTCCACGCAAGCTTCCAGCGCGCGGGCCAGCTTCAGCGCCACCGCCGTGTTGGGCACATAGCTGCCCGCCTCCATGGCGTAGATCGTCTGCCGGCTGACGCCCGCGGCTTTCGCCAGTTCCGCGGCCGAAAAACCGCGTTTGTGCCGTAGCGCGGCCAGGCGATTCTCAATTTCGGCCGGTTTGCGAGTCATGCCGCTTACCAAGTTAACACGCCACGCCGCCAGACCGTGTGATCCTCTAAAATGACAATGTCTTGTATACTAGACAAATGAATCCGCTGCGGATCATTTCGGTCTGCCTGCTCGCGGCCGCACCGTGCCTAGGTCAGGCCGGCAGGACGGAACTCTTCGGAACCGTGACCGACCCTTCCGGACTAGTGGTAGCCGGCGCCCGCCTGGAGGCCGCGGAACAGGCCACCATGGCGCGGTTTGCCTCTGTCTCGGACTCGCACGGCGAACACCACCTGCTGGGACTGCCCGCCGGCCACTATGTGCTCTCCGTCGAAAAGCCGGGCTTTCAGACATACCTCCAGTCCGGCATCACGCTGCGGATCGCGGACCGCACCGTCTTGGATGTCCGCCTGGCGGTGGGGCAGCCCTCTCAGTTCGTGGAAGTCCATGCCGCCGCGCCCATGCTCCAGACCGCGGGCGGCGACGTGAGCTACACCGTTGACCAGACGAAGGTCGCCGCGCTGCCGCTCGACGGGCGGAATTTCATTCCCCTCATTGCGCTCTCCCCGGGGGTTGCCCTTCCTGCCGGCTCGCTGCTGCCGCGCATCAACGGTAGCCGCCCGCGCACCAATGAGTACGTTTACGACGGCATCAGCGTGCTCCAGCCCGAACCCGGCCAGGTGGCCTTTTACCCCCTCATCGACGCCATCGAGGAGTTCCGCCTGAACATCAACGCCTACGCGCCGGAATATGGCCGCTCCAACGGCGGCGCCGTGATTGTCAGCAGCAGGTCCGGCGGCAACCAGTTCCATGGCACGGTCTTCGAATTCCTGCGCAACGAGGACTTGAACGCGCGCAATTACTTCGCCCAAGGCGGTGCGCGGCCCGAGTTCCGCCGCAACCAGTACGGCTTCGTGTTGGGCGGACCCATTCGGAAAAACCGCACCTTCTTTTTCGTGGACTGGCAGGGTACGCGGCTGCGCACCGGCATCACTCGGTTCAGCACGGTTCCCACGCCGGCCGAGCGGCAGGGAGTCTTCGCTGTACCCGTCTATGACCCGGCAACCTCGCCGCGCCAGTTGTTTCCGAACAACACCATCCCGGCCAGCCGCTTCGACCCGCTGGCGCTCGAGGTGCTCGCGCACTACCCCCTGCCGAACCTTGCGGCACGGCCAACAATTACGCGCGCCAGACGGCCGAACCGGAGGCCCAGGACCAGTTCGACACGCGCCTGGACCGTTATTTCGGCGCCCGGCACCGGCTCTTCGCCCGGTATTCCTTCCTGCACGACGAGGATACGCCGGTGACGCCCCTGCCCGATGGAAGCGGCCTGCTGACTTCCGGCGCGGTCGGCCATGCCGTCACCCGCGGCGATGGCCTGGTGGCCGAGCAGGATTGGACCCTCTCGCCTGGCACGCTCAACCAGGCGCGTTTCGGATATACGCGCCGCGGCCTCCGCCAGGCTTCCTTGCAGAACGGTGACATTACCGTGCCTGGCGTGCCCCCAAATTTCTTCGCTTCTGTGCTGCCCATTTTCACGCTGACCGGCTATCAGCAGATTGGCCCCACTTCGGCCGCCAATTCCAGGTTCACCACCTCAGTTACGGAATACCTGGATACGTTTTCAATGGTGCGCGGCCGCCACACTCTCAAGTTCGGCGCCGACATCCGGCGCGAGGCCCTCGACGTCCTGAATCCGCCGAACCCGACCGGCTCTTACGCGTTTACCGCCATAGGCACCAACAATCCGGCCCGGCCGATAAGCGGCAATGCCCTGGCCTCCCTGCTGCTCGGGCAGGTCAACGCGTTCTCCATCGATATTCAGCCGCAGCCCCTCCAGGAGCGGGCGCACATTGCGGAATTCTTCGCCGGCGACGACTGGAAGGTGTCCAGCCGCCTGACCCTCAACCTGGGCACCCGCTACACGCTGAACTTTCCCTCCACTGAGGTGCATAATCGCGGCGCGATATTCAACCTCGGAACCCAGGTGCTTGATTTCCCGCATACTGCTCGGGAACTGGAGTGCTGCGATTTCGGCCCCCGCGTGGGTGCCGCCTGGCGCCTCGGCGATTCCTGGGTGCTGCGCTCCGCCTACGGCATGATCTGGTTCGAGCAGACCGGTATCACCTCGCCCTTTACACTGCCGCAGTTTCCCTTCGTGCAGACCCTCGGGCAGCAGTCTCAGGACAACATCAACCCAGCCTTCCTGCTCTCGCACGGACCCTCCGTACAGGTGACGCCCCCGAATCCAAACTCCGGCCTGGGGCAGGGTGTCTTCGGCGTCGATCGCCGGGTGGGTTCCGGCTATTCCCAACAGTGGAACTTTACCGTGCAGAAGACCTTCGGGAGCGACCTGAATGCGGAAGTCGGGTACCTGGGCTCCAAGAACACCCGCTTGGGCGTGCCGGACGTCAATTGGAACCAGTTGCCGGCGCAGTATCTGGCTCTGGGAACCGCCCTGCTGGAGCCGGTGCCCAATCCGTATGAGGGGCAGATTCCGGCGTCCTCGTCGCTGGGCGGCCCTACCCTCACCCGCCAGCAGTTGCTGCGCGCCTACCCGCGGTTCACCAGCGTGGCGCTGTTCCGGGATAACGTGGGAAACTCTTCCTATCACGCACTGCAGGCGAAAATGGAAAAGCGATTCTCGCACGGATTGACGCTCACTTTCGCATATACTTTCTCCAAGCTGCTGGATGACGCCTCGGCGGTGTTTTCGAACACCATCTTCACCGGCCCGATTGCCAACTACCCGGTCGCCGATAGCTTCAACCGGCACCTGGAGAAGGATCTCTCGAACGGCGATATCCCGCGCGTGTTTTCGGGCGGTTGGCTTTACGATATCCCGCGCGTGTGGAAGATCTCTGGCTGGCGCATCGGCGGCCTGCTGCGCGTGCAATCAGGCGATACCGTGGCAGTCGCGCAAGGCACGAACTATAACTCCAACCTGGGGTACGGGACCCAACGGCCCAACCGCATCGCCCATGCCAATGAATTCGCCAGCCGCAGTGCCGCCCGGTGGTTCAACACCGCCGCTTTCACCCCCGTGCCCCAGTTTGTCATCGGTGACAGTTCCCGCAATCCCGTGCGTGGGCCCGGGCTCCAGGACGCCGACCTGATGCTTGGAAAAACCTTTCGCTTTACCGAGCGCGTGAATCTGGAGTTCCGCGCCGAAGTGTTTAACATCAGCAACACGCCGCCGCTGAACGATCCGAACGGTACGTTCGGCACACCGGCGTTCGGCGCCATCACCAGCGCGGGCAACCCCAGGGTCTTCGAGTTTGCGGGCAAAATTCATTTTTAGGCCGGCGCCGCTGCTGGTCCTGGTGGCGGCTCTTTCCGCCTGCCACCACCAGCCTCCTGAAGGACTGCCCACCAAGTCCGAAGTTCTCGTTGGCGCGGCAGCGAATCTGACCGATGTCTTTCGGCGTATCGGCCAGCGCTTCGAATCCCAGACCGGTATCCACCCTGTCTTCAGCTTCGCCGCCACCGCCCAACTTGCGCAACAGATCGAATACGCCGCTCCGTTTGATGTCTTTGCCGCCGCCGATACTGCTCACGTGCAGGAACTCGACCGCAAGGGGCTCCTGTTGCCGCGCAGCCGCGCCGTGTACGTCCGGGGGGTACTTGCGCTCTGGATTCCCCCGCACACCGGGACGGCGGTCCACACCATCCGGGACCTGGTGTCACCGCAGGTGCGGATGATCGCTATCGCCAACCCGAAGCTGGCACCCTACGGCGAGGCGGCGGTCGAAGCGCTGCAGCGGGTAGGCATCTGGGAAAGGGTGAAAGGTAAGGTCGTGTATGCCGAGAACATCAACATGGCGCGCCAATACGGCTCCTCGAAAAATGCGGATGCCGTGTTTACGGCGTATTCCCTGGTGTTCTCCGAGCCGGGTGCAGTGATTCGCGTAGAGGAAGGCCTGCACCAGCCCATCAATCAGGAATTGGCCATCGTGGCGCGCGCCAAAAACCACGATAATGCGCGCCGATTTGTCGACTTCCTCCTGAGCGCGGAGGGAAAGGCCATCCTCCGCGGCTATGGCTACGCGACCTACTGAGTGGAGCCCCCGCCGCCCTTAGCCGGCCCGCCTAGTGCCGTCTGCGCTCCCGAGTGGATCAGCATGGCTTCGCCTGGACCCTGAAAAAAGGTGTATCCCGCACGGTTCCTCCAGGCCAGAGGGCCGCCCAGCTTCAAGCCCGCCTTCAGAACCACATCATGAATGGTGGTGACCAGCGATTCATAGGGTTCCTCGCCCTGCTGGTGGCCGGAGAAGTTCGCCAGGTCGCCGCTCGCCGCGAAGATCACGTCGATCCCTGGAACGGCGGCGATTTCCTTGGCGTTGGCCACCCCCAGCGGGGTCTCGATCATGATTACCACCATCATATTTTCGTTGATGGTCTGCCGGTAATCGTTGCCCCAGAGTTCGCGATACTGGCCTGCGCCCATGCTGCGGCGCCCCTGCGGCGGATACTTGGCCCACTTCACGGCTGCCTGCGCCTTTTCCACCGTGTCCACCGTGGGCACGATGATCCCCAGCGCGCCGATGTCCGTGGCCTTCTGGATATCGCTCTCGGTGGCGTCCGGCACGCGGATGAAGGGCACGGCAGCGCTGCCTCGGCAGGCCCGGATCATCCGGGCCACATCCTCATACGTGAGCGGGCTGTGCTGCATTTCGATCCACAGGAAGTCGAAGCCCGCGTTGGCCATAGCGCAATACATGTTCGGATCCGGGGAGGACACCGTACCGCCTACGATCTGCTTGCCCGCCATCAGCTTCTGCTTGGCTGTGTTGTAGATCCGCACGGGCCCGGAGGCCTGCCGCCAGTCCCGCTGCGCCGGCTGGGCGCGCCCCGCCCGGGGAAGCCCCGCGCACAGTATCGTGCACACCGCAGCGGCCATCACGCATCGCCTTCCGCTCATACCCCCTCCTTTGGAGCGCATTACTCCGGGTTGCGAGGTATCATATGCGGGCCCACGGCCGAAAGTCAAACTCCAGCAACCGCAATCCAGGAGAGAATTACATCCCCACCAGCGGCCGCAGCGCGTCCACTTCGTCCATGCGGTTCACCATGATGTTGAGAAACAGGCCGCGCGGCTCGAGCGCATCCATCAGCCGCCGCACTTCCTCCGGGGTGAAAGAACCCCGGACGAGCAGCGGTTTCCCGGCCGCCTGCACCTTCTGGAAGTAGGGGATCATCTCCGCCACCGGCGGCCCCAGAGCATCCTGGTTCACCTCAAAGCACTGGATCTCCCGGATTTCGAAAATGGCGTCCAGCAAGAACATGGATGTGGAGTGCAGGTGGATGAAACTCGAGGGAAAATGCGCGGCCAGCATGCGGTCCACCGGCTGCACGAAACGGCGGTAGAGGGCTGGCGAGTAAACTGCCGTGGCGTCCTCCTGCATGCGGATGATCGGGCCAGGCGCCCACAGGGAATATTGCGCGTCGAACCAGCCACCGTGAAACAGCGGCACGTGCTTCCAGAACTCCTCGGTGAGGTCCCGGAACAGCTCGCCCATCTTCCAGAGCAGTTCCGCAGATCGTTCGGGGTCGTCGGTCAGGTCCAGGATGCTGCTCGTGTGCCCGCGCAGCATCGCGTGCAGGTCGGTGGGACCTATCTCCGGGCTGTGGCTCACCGGAAAGGCGCCCTCCGCCCGGCGCACCAGCGCCTGCGCGAATTCCAAGTACTTGCACAGCCAGGGATTGCCAGCATCCAAGCCCACATCCAGGGCCTGCTCCCAGGGAACCTGCTTTTCTTCTCCCAGGATGCTCTGCGGCAGGATGCGCAAGGTGCAGCCGGCGATGCCCGGCAGCCAGGGGATGGCCGCCTGACCCGGACAGGCGCCGCGGATCAGGTCGTCATCCATACTCTCTCCCTCGCGCAGCATGCGCAGATGATCGTCTAGAAAGGCTTCCGGATCGATCATGCCGGGAGTAAGGGTATCGGCGGAACCCCAGGCGCGGCAGGCGGCAAACTCACCCAAAGGAAACCAGCCCACTAGGGTGAAACCAACAAGGGGCCGCGTCACATCGGCGCGGCGCCAGAAAGCCTGATAGCGGGCAATCTTGGCGGGGTCGTTTCCGAAAGGAACAACGCTCATGCCGGACCACCATTGTAGTTGCTTTCCGGCAGGCGCGAATCAGGAGTGCTGGGCGCGGACTTCCGTCGCTACGATTCGCCGGCCGTCGAGGATTCGTCCACTCCGGGTGTAACCTCGTCCACTCCGGGCGTCAGATCTTCCATCGGCGCAATTTCGGGCTCCCGATGCTCCGCGGCGGCCAGTCTGCGCTGCGCTCGTTTGGCTGCCTTTTCCCGTTGCTTCTCCATCCGGGCAATCTCTTTCTGACGCTTCTTGAATGACGTGCGGGAACGCGTAGGCACGATTATCCTCCTTTGCCCGGCGACCGGCTTCTCCCCGCCGGCCGCCGTAGTCCGATTCTGAGTCTCTTACCAGCGAGGCTCGCGCCGCTGGCGGGGTGCGCCGTAGCCGCGGCCACCACCACGGGACGAACCCCCGAACCCTCCGCCGCCCTGCGGCTTCGGCCGGGCCTCGTTGATGTTCAGCGCGCGGCCGTCCAGTTCCGTTCCGTTCAGGGCAGCAATGGCGCGGTCCGCCTCTGCGGAATCGCTCATTTCCACAAAAGCGAAGCCGCGCGAACGCCCGGTATCCCGGTCGGTGATCAGGTTTACTCGCTCCACGTTCCCGTATGGTTCAAACAATGAACGGACGGAAGATTCCGTGGCGTTGAAATCCAAGTTGCCTACAAAAATGTTTTTCATAAACGTCGCGTTGTCTTTTAATCGTGCGGGCCAGACGAGGCAGATTGGAATTCAGCCAGGTTCTTGCAGGACTCTCAAAAGGCAGCCTTAATTATAGCATGCCCGACAGCCCGGCTTTCTCCTGGGCGGTGCCGCGAAAGTCACCACGGTGCGGTTGTGGTTGGGTGATCTATAGCCACTTCCGGCGACGCGCCAGCCCCGCCAGCGCCACGAAACCCAGGCCCAGGTATGCCGCGGTGGCCGGTTCGGGAATAGTGCCGCCACCATCTGAAAATGTGGTCGCCTGGAAATTGTCGGCCAAAAAGTCCGAGCCAGCGCCCGGAAGGATCACAACCTCCACCAGGTTGAATGCAGCGTTCGATTGGAAAGTCAGCGTGCCCAGGCCCCACCCTTCGCCCACTGCTTGGGAAGTGGTCGACCCGACGGCCGGATTAAACGTGGAATTCAGGTAGGCGGTCAATTGCAGAGTGGTGTTGGTATCTAGTCCGAAATCGGCGGTGGCAAAGTCGAATGACAGGCCGATCAGCACCCGATCGAACGAGACCGTCAGCGGCGGGCTGTAGACATCGCTCGGATCCAGATAGTTTCCGGAAAAGTTGGGCAGGTTGTAAAAGGTGGTGTCGTGGCTCTGGACCGAGAAGCGCCCCGTGAAAGTAGCCGTTGCGCCCCCGGCCGTTTGGCTCAGAGGCAGCCCCATGCCGGTCGAAAGCGGGGGGCTGCCGCTGTCGAAATCGAACAGGATTGTGTTCGCGGCCGCCGGCAGGCAAAGCGCTGCCGTCAACACCGAAAGCAGAACCGGATGTAGTCTGTTCCGCATAGATCCTCCGGATCGTCCCATCAGGATACGGAACTCCGAGCGAGCCGTCAAGCATCATAAGACCTGAAACTCCATAAGTCGTTCTTGGGCCGCTTTGCGTTCTCCCGCACTTTGCGTAACAATCCGGAAATGGATTTCGAGTACTCCGGCAAAGTCCAGGAACTACGGCGCACCCTGCTGGCCTTCATGGACGAGCACATCTATCCGCACGAAGGCGTCTATCACGCCCAACTGCGCCAAGGCGACCGCTGGAAGCCCATCCCCATCGTCGAAGACCTGAAGGTCAAGGCGCGCGCTGCCGGCCTTTGGAACCTATTCCTGCCGGAGAGCGAGTACGGCGCCGGCCTGACCAACCTGGAGTACGCACCCCTGTGCGAGATCATGGGGCGGTCCGTGATGGCGCCGGAGGTTTTCAACTGCTCGGCTCCGGACACCGGCAACATGGAAGTCCTGGCCCGGTATGGCACCGAGGCGCAGAAACAGCAGTGGCTGGTCCCGCTGCTGGAGGGCCGCATCCGCTCCTGCTTCTGCATGACGGAGCCGGATGTGGCCTCCTCCGACGCCACCAACATCTCCGCCAGCATCGTGCGCGATGGCTGCGAATACGTGCTGAACGGCCGCAAGTGGTGGACCTCCGGCGCCGGCGACCCGCGCTGCAAGATCGCCATTTTTATGGGCAAGACCGATCCGGCGGCGCCGCGGCACAAACAGCAGTCCATGATCCTGGTGCCCATGGATGCACCGGGCGTCACCATCCGCCGCATGCTGCCGGTGTTCGGTTACGATGACGCCCCCCACGGACACGGCGAAGTGGAATTTCGTAACGTGCGCGTGCCGGCCTCCAACATCCTGCTGGGTGAAGGCCGCGGTTTCGAAATCGCCCAGGGGCGTCTGGGCCCCGGGCGCATCCACCATTGCATGCGCTTGGTCGGCGTCGCCGAGCGCGCGCTGGAGGCCATGTGCCGCCGCGTGGAAAGCCGTGTGGCCTTTGGCAGGCGGATCTCCGAGCAGGGTGCCATCCGCGCGCATATAGCCGCCTCGCGCATGGAAATCGAACAGGCGCGCCTGCTCACGCTCAAAGCTGCCTACATGATGGACACGCTGGGCAACAAGGCGGCCCGGGCCGAAATCGCCATGATCAAGGTGGTGGCGCCCAATATGGCGCTCCGCGTCCTCGACCGCGCCATCCAGGCTCACGGCGGTGCCGGTGTCTGCGACGATTTCTTCCTGGCCGCCGCCTGGGCCAACGCCCGCACCCTGCGCCTGGCCGACGGCCCCGACGAGGTGCACAGCGAAGCCATCGCCCGGCTGGAATTGCGCAAATACCAGGCTTCCGCGGCGGCGAAACCGGAGCTCTAATTCACAAGCCCGGGTGCGCAGCCCAGTTCCTGGATGGCCACCCGGCGGACCGCGCCGGCTTCGTACTGCTGGCCTCTGCGCACGTACGTCCCCGCGATGTTCCGGTATGCTCCACAGATGTCGCCGTGCACCAGCGGGCAATCCGGGTTGAGACTGGGGGCGCCGCCCTGGCGCAAAATGGCGCACCCCTGCGGGTCGATTTGGCCGTAGAGTTCCACCACCAGCGGAGTGAGTTGTACCCGGCTCGAATCCACGGCCAGAGCCTCCACCAGGGCCTGCGCCGCCTTGCGGGGCTCGCCGGCCGCGCGATACGCCGCCGCTGCGTCTTCCAGAAGATCGGGGTCCGATTCCAGCGTGCGGCCGCGCTCGAAAGCCGCCAGGGCGTGCGGCACGTCCGATAGTCGCATGTAGGCCCGGCCCATCTCGAGGTACAGCCTCGCCGGGAGAAATTCGCGGCCGGGCTTCCCCCGCCGCTGGTTTTCCAGCCGGCTGTACTCCGCCCAGGCCACCTGGATCTGCTCCGCCCGCAAAATGGCATCCAGCGACCTGCGATACCAGTACTCCGCATACGGCCCGCCCCGGACATTCCCCGGGGCATTCTTGGATGCCAGCCGGTCGCCCAGGTAGCTGTAAAAGATGCTCGCGTCTAGGTACGCATTCGGCGCGTTCCGGGAGTCCGGCAGCGCGTCCAAAATCGCCAGCCCGCGCTCGATCTCACGCACCGCACCGTCCCAATCCGCACGGGTGAGAATGTACGTCGTGGTGGCGGCATTCAGGTGAGCCGTGCTGCTGCCGGGCGCTGCGACCGCCGCGCTCACCCACAAACGGTGGTGATCCAGCCAGTCCTCGTTCCGGGCGTAGGTGCGCAGCGCGCCGGCAATCAAGATGACGCCCACCGCCGCTCCGCCCGCGAACCGGTAGGCGTACCGGTTCGCTGGAATGTGCCGCCAGAGCACGCTCAGGCCGTAAGCCGCGGCGCCCAGGAAACCTACCGAGGGGAGGTACAGGAAGCGTTCCCCCATAATGGTGCCGATCTGCAGGAAAACATTCGAGGTGGGCGCCAGAGTGATGAAAAAGAACGCGATGAAAAAGAATAAAGGCTTATGCCGCCGCCAGGAGAGGATGCCCAAAGCGGCCAGGGCCGCGCATGCGGCCAGTGCCAGGATCGCCTTCCAGTCCTCCGGGTTGCCTAAACTCCACCCGAATAGCGGGATCTCGTTGTAGGAGTAATCGCAGGAGAGCCTGGCGGGCCACAGCAGCAATCCGGAATACCTGCCGATCACCTTCACAGCGGTCAGCCGCGCCGTCCAGAAATCCGCCCAGAGCAGAGGATTCTCGCAGAAGGGCGTGGGCGAGAATGGGGTGCCCGCCAGGACCTGGCCCCGCTGGTACAGGAAGGCCAGGCAGGGCGCCGTTGCCGCGAGATAGCTCGCCAGCCGGCTCCGCCAGGGCGCCGCCGGAGCGAAGGTGACATCATAGAGCGGCAGCACCGCCAGCGCCACGATGGCGTTCTCCTTCGAGAACATGCCGATGGCCACCGCGCATGCCACGGCGGCCAGCCATGCCGCCCTCCTTCCGCCGGACGTTTGCAAACCCCTTCGGTGACACAGCAGGGCGGCGAGCACGCCGAAGGCCGCTAGCAGATCCGCCCGCCCCACGAGGTAGGTCACCGATTCGGTAAGCACGGGATGCACGCCCCACAGGGCGCCGAGCAGCAGCGCCGCGGGGATCTGCTCGAAAATCGCCAGCCCCAGCGTGTAGACGAGGCCGACATTTATGGCATGCAGCAGCAGATTGAACCAGTGATATCCCTCCGGGGCCGTGCCGTTGCCCAGGATGGCGTAGTTGAACAGGTACGACATCGTGGTCAGCGGGCGGAAAAGCCCGTTCGGGATCGTCTCCCAGTATTGCCGGATCCAGATACGGTGGAACTGCACCGCCGAAAGCGAGTGGACGCGGGCATCCTTGAGGATGATTCCCTCGCTGTCCATGAGAAATGGCGCGTGCAAGGAATTTGAGTAGGCGCAGAAGGTGAAGCCGGCGAGCGCGGCTACCAGCAGCACGTGCTTGACGAACGGCCGCTTCGCGACGGGAACCGCTGGGCTCGCGGCTTTCTGGAGAGCTCTCCTCCCGGAAGTCCCCTGGGCTTTCACCTGCCGCCTCAGCCCTGCTTGACCGTCGCGCCGCCGCAGCTCGATCCCGCGCCCGCCGTGCAGCCATAGCAGTGCTGCCCGATGACGATGCGCCGCTGCCCTAGCTGTTCCGGGTCGAAATCACGGATGTGTCCCGGCGCGGCCTGGCCTACCGGAAGGTCCAGCATCTGGTTGAAGTCGCAATCGTAGAGCGATCCGTCCCAGCCCACCGAAAGCGTGTAACGGCACATCACCCCCCGCGCCGCCGCCGGATTGTAAGACTGGATGAGCTTCTGCATGTACCGGTCGTAGTTGCCGGTGCGCAGCAGAAATTCCAGGAAGCGGCTGATGGGCATGTTCGTAATGGTGTGCAGAGAGTTGAATACGACGCCGTAGCGGCGCTCCATCTCTCGCCGGAAATCGGCCTCCAAAGCGTGCTCGGGGGGCGGCAGAAAAGCCCCTACCGGATTCGCCACCAGCGTGAGCGGCAGGCCGGAGTCCGGCCGTCCGTAGCCCAGCGCGTTGAGCCGCCGCAGAGCTTCCAAGGACTTGGCGAATACGCCGTTGCCCCGTTGCGCGTCGGTCTGCTGCTCCAGGTAGTACGGCAGGCTGGCCACCACTTCTACCCGGTGCTCCGCCAGGAACTCCGCCAGGTCCGCCTGCGAGGGCAGCAGCAGCACGGAGAGGTTGCAACGGTCCATCACGTGGCGTCCCAGAGCGCGCGCCTGTTCCACCAGCCAGCGGAAGTGAGGATTCAGCTCCGGCGCGCCCCCGGTAATGTCCACCACCGGAATGGAAGTCTGCCGCAGCGCGGCGATGCACAGTTCGGCGGTTTCCCGGCTCATGATTTCCCGCCGGTCCGGACCAGCGTCCACGTGGCAGTGCTTGCAGGTCTGGTTGCAGAGCTTACCCACGTTGATTTGCAGCACGCCGATCCCCGTGGCGGTCAGCGGGAAAAGGCCGGATTCGGCCAGCGCGCTCGCAAACGGCTTATGGCCGTTCTGAAGCACGCGCAACTGCTCCCCGGGAGCCGACAGCGGATGATGCAGGCTCAGCAGGCTCACATGCTTACTTTCGCCGCCGCATTGCGCATTTGCAGGCCGTGCACCAGCGACGCCCCGCCGCGGATAGCCGCGGCCACGTGCACTGCCTCGGTCATCTGCTCCGGGTTCGAGCCCTTCTCCAGGCAGGCCTGCGTGTACGCGTCGATGCAATAGGGACATTGCACCGCGTGGGCCACCGCAAGCGCGATCAGGCACTTCTCGCGTTCGCTCAAAGCACCTTCCGCGAAGACCGCACCGTACCACTCCGAGAATTTCTACCACAGCTCGGGAGCGTGCTCGCCGATTTCGGAGAAGCGTGCCAGGTCTTCCTGGTGATAATATCCGCTCATTCGTGCCGATTGTAGCAGGCGCGGGTGTACGCTGGTGCTCGGAGACCACGCATGCGCGAAATCCGGGTAGGCGCCGCGCAGTTCGAAACAAGGGACGCCGACAAGCGCTACAACCTGGGCGTCATCGAAGCCTTGGCGCGCAAGGCGCGCGGCGCCGGCGCCGAACTCGTGAGCTTCCACGAATGCTCGATTTCGGGTTACACCTTCCTCGAAAATCTCACCCGCGAGGAGATCGCCGCGCTAGCGGAGCCCGTGCCCGAAGGCCCCTCGACCGAGCGGCTGATCCGCGTCGCGCGCCAAGTAGGCGTAGCCTTGGGCGCGGGGCTCGTCGAGCGCGAAGGCGAGCGCCTGTACAACTGCTATGTGGTGGTCGACGGCTGTGGCCTCGTGGCCCGGCACCGCAAACTGCACGCCTTCGTGAGCGAGCATCTCACCTGCGGCGACCGCTATACGGTCTTCGACCTGCTAGGCTGCCGCTTCGGGGTTCTCACTTGCTATGACAACAATCTGCCCGAAAACGTGCGCCTCACGGCGATGCAGGGAGCCGAAATCATCCTCATGCCGCACGTCACCGGCTGCCTGCCTTCCCCCATGCCGGGGCGCGGCACCGTGGACCCGGCCGTCTGGCACAACCGCGAGCGCGATCCCGTGCGCTGCCGCCAGGAGTTCGACGGGCCAAAAGGCCGCCTCTGGCTGATGCGCTGGCTGCCCGCGCGCGCCTGGGAGAACGGCGTCTTCGCCGTCTACAGCAATCCCATCGGAGTGGAAGGCGCCACCATCAAGCCCGGCGGCGCGATGATCCTGGACCCCTTCGGAGAAGTGCTCGAGGAGTGCCGCACCTTGGGCGACGACGTCGTAGTGTCCACGCTCGACCCGGCCAAGCTGCAACTCGCCTCCGGAGCATCCTACATCCGCGCGCGCCGTCCGGAACTCTACGGCCGGATGGTCGAGCCCAACCCGCACCTGGGGCCGGATCGCCGTCCCGAAATCTGGTGGAAAAAGCACCGCTGAGCGCTCGCCACGCTCAGGCCCGCTCCAGCAACTCCATCAGCTTGCGCCGCACTGCATCCGCCGTGGCGTTGTCCGGCGCCACCACCAGGATGGTGTCGTCTCCCGCGATCGTGCCCACCACCTCGGGCCACTCCTCCGCGTCCAGCGCCACGGCCACCGAATTGGCATGCCCCGGCGAAGTCTTGAGCACCACCAGGTTTTGCGCCGCGCGCACGTCCCTTAGGAACTCCTGCGCCAGCATGGTGAACTGCGGGCCGGCCTCGGCCTCCTCGGCCTGCATCTCCCGGTAGCCTTCCGCGGTCTTGACCAGCCCCAACTCACGAATGTCCCGCGAAAGCGTCACCTGAGTGGTCGTGATGCCCTGCGCCTTCAGTTCCTGCGCCAGGTCCTCCTGGGTGCGGATCTGCCGGGCGCGGATCAGCTTGAGGATCTGGCCGTGGCGGAAGGTCTTGCTCATCGCTGCATCTGCGCGAGGCGGGCGCGCGCTTCCTCCAGCGCCGCCGCCACCGCCCGCGGACCGGTGCCGCCGCGCACTTCGCGGGACTGCATGCCGGCCTTGGGATCCAGCAGGCGCGCGATTTCGGGGGTGAATTCGGGCGCAAACCGCGCTAATTCCTCGGCCGTCCAGTCGGCTGGCCTTTTGCCGGCGCGCACGCTCTCGAGCACCAGGCGGCCCACCAGGCGGTGCGAGGCGTGGAACGGCATCCCGGCTCTCGCCAGCGCTTCAGCCAGGTCCGTAGCCACCACCCAGCTATCCTCGGCGGCTGCCAGCGGCTTTTCCGGATCCAGGCGCGCGGATTCGATCACCACCCGGGCCATCTCCAGCGCACCGCTCAACTGGTCGGCGGTCTCGAACAGCGGCTCTTTGTCCTCCTGCATGTCCCGGTTGTAGGTCATGGGCAGGCCCTTCATGGTGAAGAGCAGGGAAGTGAGCGATCCCACCACCCTCCCGCTTTTCCCACGGATCAGTTCCAGCGAGTCCGGGTTCTTTTTCTGCGGCATCAGGCTGGAACCGCTGGTCACCCCGTCGCCCAGCTCCAGCCACCCGAATTCTTCGCCCGAGTACAGGATCCAGTCCTCGGCCAGGCGGCTAAGGTGCAACATGGTGACGGAGGCGGCATACAGAAAATCCAGCGCGAAATCGCGGTCGCCGGAAACGTCCATGCTGTTCGCGGTGACTCCATCGAAGCCCAGGTCGCGGGCCATCTCCTCGCGATCGAACGGGAAGCCGCTGCCGGCCAGCGCGCCCGAACCCAGCGGCAGCAAATTGGCGCGCTTGCGCGCCTCGCCGAAGCGCTCCCAGTCCCGCGCGAACATCTCGAAGTAGGCCAGGAGGTAGTGAGGCCACAGCACCGCCTGCGCGCGCCGCGTGTGCGTATATCCGGGGATCACCGCATCCGGATACCGCGCTGCCAGTTCCAGCAAGGCGCCCATCCCCTCCGCCAGCAGGCCGCGCACGCGGTCGCACTCCTCCCGCAACCACAGCCGCACGTCCAGCGACACCTGCTCGTTGCGGCTGCGCCCGGTGTGAATCTTCTCAGCCACCGCGCCGGCGTGCTCCTGCAACTTGCGGATCACCAGCGTGTGCACGTCTTCATCGTCCGCGCCTTCGAAGAACTCCGCCTCGCCGGCTTCCTCGCGGATCTGCTCCAGCGCCTGCACGATACGCGCTCGCTCGTCCGCCGTGAGGATACCCACGCGCTCCAGGGCCCGCGCGAACGCCTGCGAGCCCCGTATGTCCGCGTCGATCAGGCGCCGGTCGAAAGCGAGCGAGCCGGAAAAGCGTTCGAAAACCTCCGAAGGCCCGCTCTCGAAGCGCCCGCCCCAGAGCTTCATCTGGATTTGGCGGCCGCCACTGCCGCCCGCACCTGGATGGGCAGGCCGATCAGGTTGATGAAGCCCAGCGCGTCCTTCTGGTCGTAGCTCGCCCCCATGGTGAAACTGGCGATATCCAGCGAGTACAGTGAATACGGCGATTTGCGGCTCACCGGCGCCACGTTGCCCTTGTAGAGGCGCAGGGTCACTTCGCCCGTCGCGGTGGCGCTGGTGGTCTCGAAGAAGCTGTCCAGCGCTTCGCGCAACGGCGTGAACCATAGGCCGTTGTAGACCAGCTCGGCGTAGTCCAGGGCCAGGCGCTGCTTATAGTGTAGAGTGTTCCGGTCGAGCGTGAGGGCTTCCAACTCCTGGTGCGCGGCGAAGATCAGCATGCCGCCCGGAGTCTCGTAACAGCCGCGCGACTTCATCCCCACGAAACGGTTTTCCACCAGGTCGATACGGCCGATGCCATGCTCCCCGCCAATGCGGTTGAGCGTCTCCACCAACTCCACGCCGCTCATCTTCCTGCCGTTGACCGAAACCGGGTTGCCCTTCTCGAAGCCGATGGTTACTTCGGCCGGCATGTCGGGCGCTTCCGCCGGGCTCTTCGTGAGCATCCAGATCTCGTCCGGAGCCGCGTTGGCCGGATCTTCCAGGGCGCCGCCTTCGTGCGAGATGTGCCAAATGTTGCGGTCGCGGCTATAAATCTTGGTGGTGGTGGCCGAGATCGGAACGTTGTGCTTCCGAGCGTACTCGATGGCGTCTTCCCGCGACACGATGGACCATTCGCGCCACGGCGCGATCACCTTCAGGTGCGGCGCCAGGGCCTTGTAGGTCAGCTCGAAACGCACCTGGTCGTTGCCCTTTCCGGTGCAGCCGTGCGCCAGTGCATCGCATCCGGTGGCCAGAGCCACCTCCACCTGCTTCTTCGCCAGCAGGGGCCGGGCGATGGAAGTGCCCAGCAGGTACTTATGCTCGTAAACCCCGCTGGCCCGAACCAGCTTCCAGAGGTACTGGCTCACGAACTCCTCGCGCATGTCCTCGACGTGCACTTCCGAGGCGCCCGTCTTGCGGGCTTTCTCCTCCAGGCCGGCCAGTTCGTCGGCGCCTTGGCCGATGTCGCCGCACACGGCCACTACCTCGCACTGGTAATTTTCCTTCAGCCAGGGAATGATGACAGACGTATCCAAGCCGCCTGAATAGGCGAGGGCCACTTTCTTCGGTTTGCTCATAGGGATTAACTTAGCATCATCAGCAGCAGCGCCTTTTGCGCGTGCAGCCGGTTTTCGGCCTGCTCGAAGACTACGGACCGTTGCGCTTCGATCACCGCGTCGGTGGTCTCTTCACCGCGCTTGGCGGGCAGGCAATGCATGAACACGGCGTCCGGGCGGGCCAGGGAGAAAAGCTCCTCGTGGACCTGGTAGGCTTGAAAGGCCTTGCGGCGCCGGGTGGCCTCTTTTTCCTGTCCCATGCTGGCCCAGACGTCGGTGTAGACGGCGTGTGCGCCGTCCACGGCTTCCGCCGCGTCGTGCGTTACGGTCAGCGTACAGCCGCTCGTGGCGGCCAGTCCCTCCGCCTGCGCCACAATCTCCGGGTTTGGCTCGTAGCCGTCCGGAGTGGCCAGGGCGAAATCCGTGCCCAGCCGCGCGGAGCTCAGCATGAGCGAATGCGCCACGTTGTTGCCGTCGCCCACGAAGGCCAGTTTGAGGCCCCGCAAGCCGCCGAACTGCTCCCGCAGGGTCAGCATATCGGCCAGCGCCTGGCAGGGATGGTACAGGTCCGTCAGCGCGTTGATCACCGGCACGGAAGCCCACTCGGCCAGTTCGTCCACCGTGCTCTGGGAAAACGTTCGGGCCACGATGCCTTGCACCCAGCGCTCCAGGTTCCGCGCCACGTCCTTGAGCGGCTCGCGGCTGCCGATGGGGCCTTCGCAGGAAACCGAATCGCCACCCAACTGCTTGATCGCCAGTTCGAAGGTCAGCCGCGTGCGCAGGGAGGGTTTCTCAAACAGCAGGCTGATGTACTTGCCGCTCAGCGCCTGGGCGTAGTCCCGGGGCGCTTGCTTGACCTCGGCGGCCAGGTCCAGCAGGTAGCCGAGCTCATCGTCGGTAAGGTCCAAATCCCGGAGCAGATCCGGGTTGGACATCTTCGCGATCTGGTTGGGCGAAATGTAGCTCCCCACGGCAAAACCTCCGCAAGGCTGAATTTTTATTCAGCACTATGAATAATTACACATTCAGAGGGGGAGAGTCAAGCCGCCGTCACTCACTCGGCGGCGATACTGTTGCTTTCCAGGTTCCCGGCTGCAACCCGGCTTTCTCTGGCCGCATCTAAAATTCTGAGGTATACTCGGCAAAGGGTTGCGGGTGATAGGGTTGCGTCCATTAGTCGGCTTCATTCTGGGTCTCGCACCGCTGCTCGCGGCGGCCCCCGGCGAGTTCCAGAAGGCCGAAAAACTGTACAGTTACACCGACTATGACGGCTCGCTGAAGCTGCTTCTGCCGCTGCGTGAGAAGACCCCCGAGGTGTACGAGTTGATCGGTAAAAACTACTACATGGAGGGGGATTTCAAAAAGGCCACGGACTTCCTGGAAAAGGCGGTCGCCGCCCGTCCGGGAGATTCGGAGTACGTGCTCTGGCTGGGCCGCGCCTACGGGCGCCGTGCTGAAACTTCCAGTCCCTTCACCGCTCTCGGCAATGCTGCCAAGGCGCGCCAGTATTTCGAAAAAGCGGTGCAGCTCGACCCCCAAAACCTGGAGGCGCTCAACGATCTGTTCGAGTACTACCTGGAAGCCCCCGGGTTCCTCGGCGGCGGCCTGGACAAAGCCGCCAACCTGATTGCCCGCATCTCCGAACTGGACGCCGCCGAAGGCCATTACGCGCAGGCCCGGATCGCCGAAAGACACAAGGAGTGGGGCACAGCCGAATATCACCTGCGCCATGCGGCCGATGCCGCCCCGCAGCAGGTCGGACGCCTCATTGACCTGGCCAGGTTCCTGGCCAAGCAGGGCCGCTTCCAGGAGAGCGAACAGAGCTTCGAACGCGCCGCTAAGATCGCCCCGAACAGTCCCAAGCTGTTGTACGCCCGCGCCGATACCTACATTCGCAACGGGCGCAACCTCGAAACCGCCAGGAAACTCCTGGAAGAATACCTGCGGGCCGATTTGACGCCCGACGATCCCCCCCGTTCCGACGCTGAGAAGCTGCTGCGACAGGTGTCCGGCGGCTGATCATGTTCCTGGACGAAGCCCTGCGATTCAGCATCCAGGCCCTGCGCGCGAACCCGGTGCGCTCTATGCTCACCGGCTTGGGCATGGTGATCGGTACCGCCTCGGTGATTCTGGTGGTGACCATCTCGCTCACCAGCCGGGACTACATCCTGGAACAGATCGAAGGCGTCGGGTCCAACATGATCTTCGCCTTCTATGAAGCTGGCGGTATGACCAGCAATACCACCTCGGCGGCGGATTTTGTCAAGATGGCCGACGTCGAAGCGGTGCGCGCCGAGCTCGATGGCCGTATCGTGGCCGCCACCGGGATCATGACCAACTACGACCGCATGATGATCGCCGGCAAGGAAGAGGACGTCAAGGTCATCGGCTCGGACCAGGATTACAAACCCGTCCGCAACCTGATCGTCACTGCCGGCCGCTTCATGGATGCCAGCGACGTCAGCCTCCGCCAGAAGGTCGCCATGCTCACCGACAAGCTGGCGGAACGGCTCTACGGCAGCCGCGCCAACTCCGTCGGCCAGATCATCAAGGTGCACGGCTTGCAGTTCACCGTCATCGGCACTTTCAAGGAAAAGGTGGAGAGCTTCGGGCAGTCGGAGCTGGCCAAGGAAACCATCCTGATTCCTATTACCGTGCTGCGCTGGTTCACCCCCGTGGAGCGTATCGATCCCATGTACGTGCAGGTGCGCGCTCCCATGGACGTGGAGGCGGTCACTCAACTGGTGCGCCAGATCCTCCAGAGCCGTCACCGCCAAGGCGCCGTGTACCGGGTGGAGAACCTCACGGCTATTCTGGACGCGGCCAAGAACATCGCCCTGGTGCTGACGCTGGTACTCATCCTGGTATCGGCCATCGCCCTGGTGATTTCCGGCATCGGGATCATGAACATCATGCTGGTGACCGTGACCGAGCGCACCCGAGAGATCGGCGTACGCATGGCCGTGGGCGCCTCGCGCCACGAGATCCTGCTGCAGTTCCTCACCGAGGCCATTATGGTGAGCCTTTCCGGAGGCCTGCTGGGCATTTTGGTGGGCCTCTCGCTGCCGCTCAGCGTGCAGTTCTTCGTGGACAACCTTCGCGTGCCGATCTCCTGGGTGGCCGTGGCCGTGGCTTTCGGCGTCTCCGTAATGGTGGGTCTGGTGTTCGGCATCCTTCCTGCCAGCCGCGCTTCGCGGTTGAATCCCACCGAAGCCCTGCGCTACGAATAACGCAGCGGCCTGCGCCGGCCGCGACGTTACAATGGCTGCATGTCGAAGCTCGCTTTCATTCTTCTCTTTGCCGCAGGCCTGCAAGCGGAAGTGCACACACTTTCGTTGCCCCAGGCGGTCGCGCGCGCCCTGGAGCAGAACCCCGACATTCTGCTGGCGCGGCTGGATGAGCGCAAGGCCCAGGAAGCAGTGCGCATTGCCCGGGACCCGTTTACGCCACGCATCAACGTGGGCAGCGGGCTGGCCTATAGCAGCGGCTTTCCGATGAGTATCGAGGGCTCGGCGCCCTCGGTGTTCCAGGCTCAAGCCGCGCAATACCTGTTCAACCGCCCGCAAAGCTACGTGGTGGCGCAAGCCAAGGAAACCGCTCGTGGAGCCTCAATCGCCACCGCGGCTAAGCGGGACGAAGTGGCCTTCCGCATCGTCTCGCTGTACCTGGACGCCGAGCGTGCGGCGCGAGTCCAGGAGACCGCCCGCAAGGAACTGGCCAGCCTGGAAAAGGTCGCCCAAAGCGTCGGCAGCCGCGTGGAGGGCGGATACGAGTTGCCCATCGTGGCCAAGCGTGCTGCCTACAACGTAGCCCGCGCCCGCCTGGCCCTCGAAAACCTCTCGGAGCAGCAGGAGATGGCTCAGACCTCCCTGGCCGTGGCTCTGGGGTACTCCGCCGAGGACCGCGTCGAGCCCTCCCAGGAGGAGCGCACTCCGATCCAACTGCCCAGCTCCGAGGAGAACGCCATCGAGCAGGCCGTGCACTCAAGCGCCGTGCTGCGCCAGTTGGAGTCGCAGATCGCGGCCAAGGGCCTCGACATCCGGGGCGCCCGGTCCGCCCGCCTGCCGCGTGTGGATCTGGTGGCCCAGTACGGCCTCTTTGCCAAGTTCAACCACTACGAGGACTATTTCCGCACCTTCCAGCGAAACAACGGGCAGCTTGGCGTATCCCTGCAGATCCCCCTCCTCACCGGGCCCGGTGTGAGTGCCCAAACTGCTCAGAGTGAAGCGGAAATCGCCCGCCTGCGGTTACAAATGACGGGCACGCGGAATCAGATCATGATCGAAACCCGGCAGGCGTTTCGCGACATTCGCCGCACCGAGTTGGCGCGTGACGCGGCCCGTGCTGACCTCGAGGTCGCCCGCGAGCAGGTGTCCGTCAACCTGGCGCTGGCGCAGGAAGGCCGCTTGACGCTGCGCGAACTCGAAGAATCGCGTGTCGCCGAGAGCGACAAATGGATTGCGTTTTACGACGCGCAGTATGCGGTCGAACGCGCCCGTTGGGCGCTACTGCGGAACACTGGGGATCTGCTCGCGGCGTTGCGCTGAGCCTCGTCGGCCTTACAGCAAGCTGGGCACCGGTTCCCGGTGCGTCTTGCGGTGGTAATATGCCAGCAACTCGCCTTCATCGAAGTCGATTGCCCGCGCATATTGCCGGATATAACTAGTGTTGTAAATGCCGCCAGGAAGCTTCTGAAACTCCCCGCTTTCGATTGCCTGCAAATTGTGCAGGCTGATCTTGGTCACATGAGAAATCTGTTCGAGGGAGACGCCTCGATTGCGGCGGAGGGTGGCCAAGCCCATGCCGCAGTTTTCCGCGTTCATGCAGCCGCTTTCTCCTGATTAGCGCCCTCCCAAACAGGCAGGGAGCTTTCTTTTCACCCATCAAGGAGCTGTACTTATAGTACTAGAACTAATTTCCCTCTGCAAGTGAAATGTAAGAATAGCCACATTTCTGCTTTCCGCCCACTGATACACTTGAGCCAATGCGCCCCTCCCGCAGGAGCTTCGCCGCGTACCTGGCCTCCGGCCTGACCGGCGGCCTCTTCCGCCCTCTGGAGGGAGCTCTGCGGAGTCCTTCCAAGCTGTTGATTCTGTTGATCGCCGAACAATTCCGCCCGGACTATCTGGACCGTACGGAATCACGCTTGGGCAACGCCGGATTCCGCCGTCTGCTGAATGAAGCGGCCTACTTCCCGGATTGCCGCTTCGTCGCGAGCACCTTTACCGCCAGCGGCCTGGCCACTCTGGCGAGCGGCGCCTGGCCGGGCATGCACGGCATCGTGGCCGACTCCTGGTACGACCGCGCCATGCGCCAGGCCGTCGCGGCGCAGGCTCCCCTGCTGGAGTCTACTACCCTGGCCGAGTCTCTGCCTCCCGGGCGCAGCCGGGCCTACGTACTGGCCCTGGACGAGGCCCAAGCCGGTATCCTCGCCGGATCCTCCCCGGCGCAAACCTTTTGGATGGATGACAAGGGCCAGTTCACCGTGAGCGATGCGCCGCCTTCCTGGCTCGCGGAGTTCAACCGCCTGCATCCCCTCGAAAACCTTCATAACGCCCGCTGGCTGGCTGTGGGAGCGGGTTCCAACGTGCCCCCGCTGCGCACTCTGACCTACGATGCCGCGCATCCGCGGGACTTTCTGCTGCTGTTCCGTGCATCCCCGCTGAGCCAGGCCGCGCAGTTCGAGTTGCTCCGCGAGTTGATCGCCCGCGAGCGCCTGGCGCAGACCGACGCCTTCGATTTCGTGGCTGTCTCGCTGGGGGCCATGGGGTTGCTGGGCTACGAAGTTGGCGCGGACTCGCCGTTGATGGACCAGATGGTCTTGCAACTCGACCGGCAAATCGAATTCACGCTGGATACGCTGAATAAGTCCGTGGGGGCGGGGAATTACACTCTGGTGTTCACCGGCGCTCACGGCGCACCGCCGGAACCGGACGAGGCCAGTCGCCCCGCCATGGCCATCGCCGGCGAGGCAGTGGCGCGCGGCGTCAACCGCGGCCTCGCGCAGTTCTACGACGGGCCCGGCGAGGAGCGCTGGTACGTGGAAAAGTATATTTACCCCTTCGTCTATCTGCGCCAGGAGGAATTGCGGCGCCGCAACCTGGATCTGCGGCAGGCCCGCACCTTGGCTGGGCAGGCGGCGCTCCAGGTGCCCGGGGTGGCCGGCTATTATACGGCCGACGATTTCTCGTCCCAGCGCGGCGACTGGTTGGCGCGCTTTCGCAACAGCTTTCACGCCGTACGCTCCGGGGACCTGATGCTTTCCTATTTCCCCGAGTTCGTGGAGGACTTCGGCGCCGGCCGTGGGGTCTCCTACGGGTCTCTGTACAATTACGACGCCCGCGTGCCGCTGTTTCTCTATGGTCCGCCCTTTCGTGCGGCCACCTTCGAGCACGCCGTGGAGGCCGTGGACGTGGCTCCCACTCTGGCGCGCTGCTGCCGCTTCCCCGAGCCCTCTTCTTCCACCGGCCGGGTGCTCGAGGAGGCTCTCGCAGAGGAGCCTGCGCGCACCCGATGAGTTCCTCCGAGGACCCGCGGCTGGCCGCCTCCCTGTGCGGCATCGTGCTCCGCAACCCGGTGCTGGCTGCCTCCGGCACCTTTGCGTATGGGGTGGAGTTCGAGCGCCTGGTAGACCTGGAAGCCTTGGGCGGCTTCGTGGTGAAGGGCCTCTCGCGCGAGCCCATGGAGGGCAATCCTCCGCCGCGCCTCTGGGAGGCGGCCGGAGGCATGCTCAACTCCGTGGGTTTGCAAAATGTCGGCGTGCGGGCTTTTGTGCGGGAAAAACTGCCGCGCCTGGCCAAATTGCGCACCGCCGTATTCGCCAACGTCTTCGGCTACACGCCAGAGGACTACGCGGAGGTGGTGCGCGTGCTCGAAGGCGAAGCCGGTCTGGCGGGCTATGAGTTGAACGTCTCGTGCCCCAACACCAAGCATGGCGGCATCTTCTTCTCGGCCGATCCGGTGCTTCTCTCTGAAGTGGTGGCCGGCGTGAAGCAGGTGGCCCGCCGGCCGGTGGTCGTCAAGCTCTCGCCCAACGTGGCGCAGATCGAGCCCCTGGCCCGCGCCGCCGAGCAGAGTGGCGCCGACGCACTCTCTCTGGTCAACACTTTCGTGGCGCTGGCGGTGGATGCGCGCACGCGCCGCCCGCGCATCGGCGCGGGTTTCGGCGGGCTCTCCGGGCCGGCTATTAAGCCCATCGCCCTGCGCCTGGTCTATCAGGCCGCTCGCGCCGTGCGAATCCCCGTGGTCGGGCTGGGCGGTATCGCCACCGGAGAGGACGCCGCCGAGTTCCTGGTGGCCGGCGCCTCCGCGGTCCAGGTGGGCACCGCCACTTTCTGGGATCCGGCCGCGCCCCTGCGCGTGGCCCGCGAACTCGGCGCCTTCCTGGCCTCCCAGAGCATCGAGAACGTAGGTGAACTGATCGGCACGCTCCACTTCTGAGCCGGAACAATACATCTCCGCACAATCGAATTAACCATAGGCCGGGCACTTCTTTTTGTAGTCGCGCCTTTCCCGCCGCCCACACGTGGAGGTAGGATATTTATGTAATTCAGGTCTTAAAAGACGATATTATGTCCCAATTCCACAGTAACAGGACCATCGGGGCTCGCCTTGGGATCGTCGCGCTGCTCGTCGTCGCGGCGGCTCTTTCAGGCCAAGCTCAGATCCTGAACAGGAACCTGATCGTCAACGGTGGCGCCGAGGACGGTCCGGCTGCACAGAACGCCACCGACGCCCAGGTGGGGAATATCCCCCACTGGACTACTACCGGCGGCTTCTCCGTCGCGACCTACGGCGGCGGGGACTTTGTTCAGACAGACGATTTCGGTCCCGTAGATCGAGGCAAGCAATTCTGGCTCTATAGCAGAATCTGTGGGCAGAGCGACGACTGAATTACCTGGCTGACAAGCTGTTTGACTGCGACGAATGGGAGCACTTTGAGAGAGCCGCCCCCGGTA
>JAJPJX010000139.1 GCA_021324015.1 Solibacteraceae bacterium
ACATCTACTGGACCAATATGGGTGATCCCAAGAGGAATGATGGCTCGATCATGCGGTCGGATCTCAATGGCAAGAACATGATCACCATCGTTCCGCCTGGCGGCACGTTCACGCCGAAGCAGCTCCAGCTGGAGAAGAGGAGCGGGAAGCTTTACTGGTCGGATCGGGAAGGCATGCGGGTGATGCGGGCAAACCTGGACGGGTCGGGAATCGAAACTCTTGTGGATACGAGCGCAGGCGATTCGCGGCCGGGATCGGATCAGAGGAAATGGTGTGTCGGTATTGCTGTGGACACTGACGGTGGCAAGTTCTATTGGACGCAGAAGGGTGGTCAAAACGCCGGCTTGGGTCAAATTCTTCGGGCCAACATCCAGTTTCCGCAAGGTCAGTCGACCGAGAACCGTAGGGACATTGAGCTTCTTTATGACAATCTCCCGGAGCCGATCGATCTGGACCTCGATCCGGTTAATCGGACGCTGTATTGGACCGACCGCGGGGACCCGCCGCGTGGCAACACGGTGAACCGTGCACCCATGGACCCGGAGGCCGCGAATGGCAGAGAGCCTGAGATCCTTTTCACCCATTTGATGGAAGGCATCGGCCTGGCTCTGGACCTAAAAAACGGTCGAATGTTCATTAGCGACTTCGGCGGCTCAGTTTACAGCGCCAATCTCGACGGGTCGAACCGGAGGACGTTGCTGGTTGCTGAAGGAAACCTCACTGGCATTGCATACGCGGAGGTGCCATGCTGAGCGGTCCCAACAGGCAAGCAGTTCAGCGGATTGAATCGAAGGCTGATTTTGTCGATGCGACGATGGGCGTCTTTGCCTTCACGACACGTACCTATTTGATTGGCGCCACGGCTCTCATCTGCGTCGTCGCCGCGGTTGCTTCAGAGGCGGGAGATGAAGGAGTCATGCCTGATTTGAATGGCGCGGTGCTCTGGCTCAACTCCCTACCATTGAGCAGTGAGGCGTTGTGAGGGAAAGTCGTGCTCGTCAGCTTTTGGACGTATTCCTGCGTCAACGCCCTGAGAGAATTGCCGTACATGAAAGCCTGAGCTGAAAACTATAAGGGTGCCGGGCTGGTGGTAATCGGCGTCCATTCCCCGGAGTTCGGTCTCGAGAAGGATCCGGCCAACCGAGCGCATAACAGGTAGGCTTATTCTGAACAGTTCGACGCTACTTCGATTTGGTCTGGTTGCGACCCGAATGTGACCCCGAAGATGTCACGCCGAACTGCACCACGGAATTGGATCGTTCTTATACGTACTGTGGAATCAAGAGGTTTGGTGCGGATGAGAGGACTTGAACCTCCACGGAGTTGCCCCCACTAGAACCTGAATCTAGCGCGTCTGCCAATTCCGCCACATCCGCACGTGGGGAGGGAAAGCTAGACCTTTATTTTTCCAGGAGCGGGCGAAGATGTCAAATTCGCGAGGCCGGCGCGGACCGGCGGGCTATAATTGGCGCATGTTTGCCGGATCGGGCCGCTCTCTCTCCTTTCTGCCTCTGCGGGATCTACTCCGCGAGCGGGCGGCGATGGGGGTCTTTTGCGAGTTGCCCTCCGCGGAGTCGGTGGAGATCGCCGGTATCGCCGGGTGGGATTTTCTGGTGATCGACTGCGAGCACGCGCCCATTCCCGCCGCGATGCTGCCGCACCTGGTCCGGGCGGGCGCGGCTGCGGGAATTCCCACCATCGTGCGGGTCCCTTCCAATGAACCGGCGGCGATCCAGCACGCTCTGGACTCTGGGGCTTCCGGCGTGCAGATTCCGCAGATCGCCTCGCTCCAGGACGCGGAAAAGGCGGTGGCGGCGGCGCGTTTTCATCCGGCCGGCATGCGCGGCTTCAATCCGTTTGTCCGGGCAGCCGATTTCTCCGCGAGGCCGGTAGCGGAGTTCCTGGAGCGCGCCAACCGCGACGTGCTCCTGGTGCTCCAGATCGAGAGCGCCGCGGGTGTGGCCGCCATCGACTGGATCGTGCAGTTGCGCGGCATCGACGTGCTGTTCGTCGGTCCCTACGATTTGTCGCAAAGCCTCGGCATTCCCGGAGAAACCGCGGACCCGCGGGTGTTCGAGGCGGGGCAGCGGATCGTGGAGAAGGCCGCGGAGAAGGGAATTCCGGTCGGCTGCTTCACCAACTCGGAAGAAGACGCGCACCGCTGGCTGGAAATCGGCGTGCGCTATCTATGCTATTCGGTGGACACCGTGCTCTTGCTGCGGGCCATGCGCGCGGGGCTCGAAAGGCTGAAGACCGGCCCTTCTCAGTAGCCGGCTTCTTTATCCACCACGTTCATGAGCGGCAACCCCTGCGCGTAGCGGCGGACATTTTCGGCGAAGTCGCGGATCAGGCGCACCTGGCGGTCGGGACTCCACCCGGAGGTATGCGCGGACATGACCACGTTGGGGCAGTCGAAGATGGGATGGCCGGACGGAGGAGGCTCCACCGGGAAGACGTCCAGCCCGGCGCCGGCGATCCAGCCCTCCTGGAGAGCGCGTGCCAGGGCCATATCGTCGAACAGCATCCCCCGCGAAAGGGCCAGAAAATAGGCCGTCTTCTTCATGCCGCGGAAGATTTGCTCGTTGAACATGCGCTCGGTCTGTGGCGTGTGCGGGGCCGCCGCCACCAGCACATCCACCTGCGCGGCCATCTCGGGGAACCAGTCCGGTTCGCGGAGTTCGGCCACGAAATGCGGCTTGGGGATCGGCCGGGCGTCGGTAGCCACGATGCGCATGTCAAAACCAAAATGCGCGCGCCGCGCGACCTCCGCGCCGATGCCCCCAAAACCCACGATGCCCATGGTCCGGCCGGCGATTTCCGCGTGATCCGCGGATTTCGGACTGCCTACCGGATTCATCGTGCGGTGCCTGTAGAATTGCGGCACGTAGTGCTGCACCAAACCGCGGGACAGGCACAGCAGCAGCCCCATGGCGGTCTCGGAAATGGCGGGCGCAAAGGTGCGCTGGTAGTTGGTGACGACGATGTCCGAAGCGCGGAGCGAGGGGTCCATGCCTTCCACTCCGGCGCCGCCGGCCTGCACCCATTTCAGCTTCGGGGCCACAGCCAGGGCGTCGGCGCGCACGTCCCCGTAGACTACGTCGGCGTCGCGGACTTCCTCCAGGAACTCCTCGCGGGACCGGCAGATTTTGATGTCCACGCCGCCGCTGGGCGCGGCATTCTTGATCTGTTCGACTTCGAAGGGCTCGAAGGGATAGGTCGTGACTATTTTCACGTTGGAGACCGGCCGGCGCTACCTAGACCACATCCACGCCCATACTGCGGGCCGTGCCCTTTACGGACTGAATGGCGGCTTCGACGGTGAAACAATTCAGGTCCGGCATCTTGATTTTGGCGATCTCCTCGACCTGCTTTTCCGTGATCTTGCCGACCTTGGTCTTATTGGGCTCGGCGGATCCCTTGGCGAGATTCACGGCGCGCTTGATCAACACCGGAACGGGCGGGGTCTTGGTAATGAAGGTGAAGGAGCGGTCCGAGTAGATCGTGATGACCACGGGGATGATCAGGCCCTCCTGATCCTTGCTGGACGTCTTCGCGTTGAACGCCTTGCAGAAATCCATGATATTGACGCCCTGAGGGCCGAGCGCCGTGCCGACCGGAGGAGCCGGGGTCGCCTTCCCGGCGGGGATCTGCAATTTTACCTGTGCTGTAACTTTCTTGGCCATAGCAATTCCTTAGGATCGCGGGATCAGACCCGCCTCAAACCTTTTCGACCTGGAGGAACTCGAGTTCTACCGGGGTGGCCCGGCCGAAGATGGTGACCATCACCCGCAGCGTGCCCCGGTCGGTGTTCACTTCGTCCACCTTGCCGGAGAAGTTGGCGAAAGGACCGTCGATGATGCGGACGGAGTCGTTCTTCTCGAAGGTCATCTTGGGCCTCGGCCGCTCCGCGGAGGAAGCCTGGCGGTAGAGGATCTGGTTCACTTCATCCGCGCTGAGCGGCACCGGTTGGGTGCCGCCGCCCACAAACCCGGTCACCCGTGGAGTGGACTTGACCGCATGCCAGAGCTCGTCGTTCATCTCCATTTCGACCAGCACATAGCCGGGGTAGACCAGGCGCTTGCTGGTCACCTTCTTGCCGCCGCGGAGTTCCACGACTTCCTCAGTGGGAATGAGCACTTGCCCGATCTTGTCGGCGAAACCGAAGGCCTGCGCGCGGTTGATCAGAGATTCCTTCACCTTCTGTTCGAAGCCGGAATAGGTATGAATGATAAACCATTTCCGGGGAGACGATTCGTCATAGGCCGGGACCTCGGCCGGTTCGGATTCTGCGGCGGCCTCGGGGGCGGCGGACACCTCCGCGTCAGGTGCGGCTTCGCCCACTGGCTCGCCCGCCGATTCCAGTTCGCTTTGCTCCTCGGAGTGGAGTTTGTCTTCGGCTTCCATAATTCCCCTGTGTGCTTACATCTTGGTCAGGGTTCGGTACACCCGCGTCACGCTGTCCGTCAGAATGATATCCACGACCCAAAAAAACGCCGCAAAGGCGAAGACGGTCAGGATCACGACCACCGTGGTGCCTTCCACCTGCTTGCGATTCGGCCAGCTCACCCGCCGCATTTCGAGCTTCAGTTCGTTGTAGTAGTCTTTGATGGCCTTCGGCCAAGACTTCATGTTTTCAATGGCTTCCATGCTGCCTCACGTCCCGGTATGCAAAGGCGGGAGAAACCTTGGGTGGCAGGGGCGGAGGGATTCGAACCCCCACTCGCGGTTTTGGAGACCGCTGGTCTGCCGTTAAACCTACGCCCCTACACGAAAACCGGACAAACCTTCGCTTGTCCATCTCATTCTACTTGATTTCGCGGTGCGTTTGGTGCTTCCGGCAGGACGGGCAGAACTTTTTGAATTCCAGCCGTTCCGTGGTGGTCTTCTTGTTCTTGGTCCTCGAGTAGTTCCGGTTCTTGCACTCGGTGCACTGAAAGGTAATGATTTCTCGCGGCATGCGTGTCTCCTTACTCGACGACCTCGGTTACCGTGCCGGCGCCGACGGTGCGGCCGCCCTCGCGGATGGCGAAGCGCAATCCCTTGTCCATGGCCACCGGCGTGATCAACTCCACCTGCAGGTTCACGTTGTCCCC
>JAJPJX010000183.1 GCA_021324015.1 Solibacteraceae bacterium
AAATGCGGCTGGAGATCGCCAAGTGGGTTGCGGCTGGCAAGACCGACCAGGAGATCCTGAATGCCTACGTCGGGTCATACGGCGCAAAGGTCCTGGTGGATCCCAGAACGGCGCCTCGCTGGTGGATGCAATGGGTGCCGTGGCTCGCGCTCGCCGTCGGCATCGCGGGCGGATTCTGGCTTCTGCAAAGGTGGAAATCCAGGGCTTCTGTCGGGTCCACTCCTGTCGGGGACCAGTTCGTAGAGCTACCGGATTTGGACGACGAGTAGCGCGCGGAATCGATGGCACATGGCGGACGCGGGCATCAATGTTTCGGCAACACCTGGCGGGGCGGAAGGTAACGGGCCGCCGCACAAGATTCCGCTAACTTCGCTCTTTTTGTCGCTGTTGCGCCTGGGGCTGACTGCCTTTGGCGGACCAGCAATGGTCGCGTACATCCACGATCAGGCCGTCAACAAGAAGCGCTGGTTGTCGGAGGAAGCGTTTGCGGACGGTACGGCGCTCTGCCAGTCGATTCCAGGCGCAACGGCAATGCAGGTTGCTGCTTACGTCGGCTTGCGGGTCCGGGGAACTGCGGGGGCGTTTGCTACGTTTGTGGGATTCGGTCTGCCTGCGTTTGTCCTCATGGTAGTGTTGTCCGCTCTCTACAAGACCGGTCGCGATTTGCAGCCGGTGGCCTCCTCCTTTCGCGGTTTGCACGTGATTGTTGTGGCGTTGATATCGAATGCAGCCGTGACGTTCGGCCGCCGCTCGATCAAGAACTGGCGCGATGCGATCCTGGCGTGTGGAGCGGCCGTGTTTCTTGTCTTGCGGGGCAGCCCCATCCTGACCATCGTCGCGTCGGCGGCAGTGGGCGTATTCCTCTATCGCGGAGCAGTCTCAAAAGTAGAATCGGCCCGGATCCCCGTTCCGGCTCCCGGCCGCCGAATAGCGCGCCTCTTGGTGACAGCGGCGCTGGCCGGCGCGGTAATCCTCACCGTCTTGTATGTGGCCAATCGGCCGCTGTTTCATCTCGCGACGGTCATGCTCAAGGTAGATCTGTTTGCCTTCGGCGGCGGTTTCGCCTCGGTGCCGGTGATGCTCCATCAAGTGGTGGACGTTCGGAAATGGATGGACAGCAGGACCTTCATGGACGGTATCGCGCTTGGACAAGTCACGCCGGGGCCGATCGTCATCACCGCCACGTTCGTCGGTTACCAACTCGGCGGATGGCTGGGCGCCGTGGCCGGGACGGTGGCTATCTTCTCGCCGTCACTCTTCATGGTGTTGATCACCGTCCCCTATGTTGATCGCCTGCAAAACTCGGTGTTGTTCCGCCGGGCGCTCCGGGGCGTTCTGGCATCATTCGTCGGCCTGCTGCTTGCGGTGGTGGTCCAGTTCGCGATGGCGATCGCGTGGGGTGGCAGGGAGATCGTTTTGGCTGTGGCAGCGCTCGCGGCGCTGGGGTTCAAGGTTGACGTCTTGTGGGTCGTACTCGCTGGGGCCGCCGTGTCGATCCTCGTGTTGTGAGTTTTTCAGAGATCCGTCACCTTTTACCTTATATGTGCATCCGTATAAGCAGAAAGCAATATGCAGCGACTATCCGATTTCTTCAAGGCCCTGGCGGATCCGACGCGCATGCGCATCATGAACCTGCTCTTGCGGTCGCCATTCTGCGTGTGCGAAATGGGGAGGATTCTCAAGCTTTCTCAACCGCTCCTATCCCGCCACCTCGCCTACCTGCGCAATTCCGGGCTCGTCGAGAGCCACCGGGACGGGATGCGAGTGAACTATAACCTGAACGAGAAACACCCATTTATCAAGCAGATGCGGCCCTTCCTCCTGGATGCTCTGGATGGCGACGCCGTCGGACGCGCCGATCTGCGCACGCTGAAAACCGCTGTATAGCGGCGACACGAAAGGAATCGAGAACATGAACGCGACACAGAAACCAACGGTTGACGAAGTCTTCGGGATGATGCGGAAGATGATGGGGGCCGTGCCGTCGGCCACCGAGAAAGCCACTAAGGTCGACGAAGGGCTGCTCTACGAACATCTTCGGTCCAGGCAGTTCGCCATGCCGCCGGAAGGGGCTCTGGATGAAGAGACACGGACCTTGCTCTATTTGGCGTCCGCGCTTGCCGCCGGCAGCGCCGCATGCATCCAGGCGATGGCCAACAAGGCCAGGATGCAGGGCATTCCTGCGGCAAAGATCCTGGAGACCCTACACATTGTGCGCTTCGCCCTGGCGACAAAGGTGATCGGCGAAGCCGAGCCGGTCTTCGAGGCGCTGCAGAGCATGCCGAAGTAGCGCCTGCCGTTTGCAGAGAGCCTCAGTCCGCCCCCTGACGGGCGCATTCGCAGAGGGAGAGAACGTTATGACTTCTGAAGATGTGAAAGGTCAAACCGGGTCAACCGAAACAGCGAAGCCGCCGCGCAGCAAGCGACTTGCCACGCTGCTCCGCGTAGCGCTATCGGTCGCGACAATCGTCGTCCTCATGCTCTGGATTCTTGGCACATTCCGCCGCGATGTGATCCAGGCGAGCAAGCAGCCCGTACCGGCGGAGTCGGCAGCGGGCCTGACCACCCAGAAGATTGCGATGCAGACGATCCCCTCCGTGACCGAGGCCGTCGGAACCGTCCAGGCCGAACAAATTGCCGCAGTGACTTCCCGGGTGGTGGCCAATGTCGTCGAGATGCGCGCAACCGCTGGACAGCACGTGACCAACGGGGAAACCCTCGTGGTCCTTGACGACCGGGACCTCCGCCACCGGGTCGAGCAGGCACAGGATGCCGTGCGCAGCGCGGAGGCGACGCTCGAGCAGGCCCAGTCCGACTACAAACGCGATAAGCCTCTCTTCGACCAACAGGTCATCACGCCTTACGATTTCGAGCACACTCAAACCAATCTGAAAACCGCCGAAGCCAATCTGCACCGGCTGCAACAGGCGGAACGTGAAGCCGAAGTGAATCTGTCGTATGCCGTAATCCGCAGTCCGTTCACCGGCGTCGTGGTGGACAAGCTGGCGAATCTCGGCGACCTGGCCGCTCCCGGCAAACCCCTGCTCACGATGTACGAGCAGGACCGGTTGTGGCTCGAAGCCAACGTCCCCGAGGAACTTATGGACCGCGTCCGCCTCAACGAAGTCCTTCCCTTCCGGATTGACGCCACAGGCCGGGAGATGCGAGGGCAGGTGGTGGAAATTGTCCCCTCCTCCGACCCCTCCAGCCGCACCATTGCGGCGCGTATACACCTGAACGAGACGAAGGACGTCGTCCCCGGAATGTTTGGACGCTTGCTGCTGCCCATGAAGCCGGAACAGATCGTGACAGTGCCCGACTCGGCGTTGATCCGCGCCGGCCAACTCACCATGGTGGACGTCGTCAGCGAAGGACGCCTCCAGCGGCGTACCGTGCAACTCGGCCGCGCCATCGGCAACCAGTATGAAGTGCTCAGCGGCATTGCCGCCGGGGAAACGGTCGCTGTCAGGAAAGCCCAATGAGCGAATCGCACGATTCCCTCACCATCCGCATTGTCCGAAAGTTCCTGGAATCGAACCTGTCGATGGTGTTCATCCTGGTTTCGATCGCCGCGGGCGTGGTAGCCCTGGTGGTCACACCGCGCGAGGAAGAGCCGCAGATCATTGTGGCCGCGGCCAACGTCATGGTCTCCTTTCCAGGTCACTCCGCGCAGGATGTCGAGCAACTCGTCTCCACGCCTCTCGAAAAGATGATGTTCCAGGTGCCGGGCGTGGAGTACGTGTATTCGCGTTCCATGCCGGGCCAGAGCATCGTGACGGTACGTTTCTACGTTGGGCAGCCGCTCGAACCCAGCTACGTCAAGCTCGTCCGGAAGCTGAACGAGAACATCGATCGTGTCACGCCGGGTGTCTCCGGATGGGTGGTCAAGCCGATCGACGTGGACGACGTGCCGATTGTGACGTTCACCCTGACCAGCGGATCGCGCGACGACTACGAACTGCGGCGGATGGCGGACGAGATGGTGGACCGCCTGCAGAACGTCGACAACGCCGGCCTCGCCTACGTCGTGGGTGGCCGCCCGCGCGAGTTGCTGATTCGCCCCTCGGCTGCCCGGATGGTGGCCTATCGCATCTCAGCGCTGGACCTGAGCCGGGCGATTCAGGGATCCAACTCCAGCGTGCTCGCGGGAAGCTTCGATCGCAGCGACCAGAACGCGCGCGTGCAGGCAGGCCAGTTCATCGCGGACGCGCGCGATCTCCAAAACCTGGTCGTTGGCGCCTCAGGCGGGCGCCCGGTTTACATGCGCGACGTGGCGGACGTCACGGACGGGCCCGGGGAGTTCACCGACTACGTGCGTTTTCACCGCGGATTGGCCTGGAATCATCCCAAGGAAGAGGGTGCAGCCGGCAGCCTGATTGGTGCGTCAGAAACGCCGGCGCCGCCGAAGTACGGATCGCAACCAGCAGTCACCATCGCCATTGCCAAGAAGCACGGGACGAACAACGTCTGGGTCGCCGAGGGTCTTCTCAAGCGAATGGGCGAATTGAAGAAGCAGATTCTGCCCGCCGATGTGCAGGTGGTTGTAACACGGAATTATGGTGTCACTGCCAACGACAAGGTCAAGGAACTGGAAGACGGCTTATTGGTCGCGATTGCGGTGGTGATGGCGCTACTGGCGATTGGACTAGGCTACCGGCAGGCGCTGGTAGTAGCCATCGCGGTTCCTTGTGTTTTCGGCCTGACCCTGCTCGTCAATTATTTCCTGGGCTTTTCGATCAATCGCATCTCGCTGTTCGCGTTGACCGTAGCGCTCGGTCTTCTTGTGGATGATCCCATCGTGGACGTGGAGAACATCCACCGGCACTTCAAAATGCGGGGCAAAGCCACGGCCGATATCGTTCTGGAAGCCGTGAATGAAGTCAGACCTCCGTTGATCGCGGCCACGTTCGCGGTAATACTCTCCTTCCTTCCCTTGCTTTTCGTCACCGACATGATGGGCCAGTATCTGCGTCCTATGGCCGCCAACATCCCGGTCACGATGATCATGTCGCTGGTGGTCTCATTCACCATCACGCCATGGCTCGCGTATCACATGCTGAAAAAGCATGCCGTAGACGAGGAGGAAGCCCCGGCTTCGCCAAATTCCGTTTCCGGCACGAGGCGTTTCTTCAACACGACTCTTCGGCCGCTCATTCGAGGCCGTCGGCGCGGCCGTCTGTTTCTGCTGTTCATTATGCTGCTGTTTATCAGCAGCGTCCTGCTGGTGTTGACCCGCCGCGTGCAGGTTAAGCAACTGCCTTACGACAACAAGGACGAGATGCTCCTGGTCCTCGACATGCCAGCCGGCACAACGCTGGAACGGACCGACGCCGCCGCGCGCGACTTCGAGCACTATCTCGCGTCCGTCCCGGAGATCACGGACTTCGAAGCCTACGTGGGGACCGCATCGCCAGTCGATTTCAACGGCATGATGCGCCAATACTTCCTGCGCCGGGCGCCCAATCGCGGGGACATCCGGATCAACCTCATTCACAAAACGGAGCGCGCGTACCCCAGCCATTCCCTGGCGCTGCGATTGCGCGCCGACCTTATGGCCATCGCGCAACGCGACGGAGTGAAGCTCAAGGTCGTCGAACTGCCGGCGGGACCACCTGCCATGTCCACAGTCGTTGCGGCCGTCTATGGCGGCCCGACTCAGTCCTATAAAGACATCATCGCAGCCGCGTCGATCATCAAGGCCCGCATGCGCCGTGAATTGGGCGTGGTGGACGTGGACGATACCGTGGATGAAGACCAAACCAAGTACGTCTTCGACGTGGACAAGCAGAAGGCCGCGCTGAATGGCGTCTCGACCGACGAGATATCCCGAACCATCGGGCTCGCTCTCGGCAGCCAGGCCGCGGGCGCGGCCCAGATTCCCTACGAGCGGACGCCGGTAAGAATCGTCCTCTGGTTCCCCCGAGCTGAACGATCGAGCACCATCGACCTTTCCCGGATTTATGCCAAAGGCACAGCGGGGAACCTGGTTCCTTTGTCCGAAGTCGGCGCGTGGCACACCACCATCGAGGACAAGACGATTTACCACCGCCAACTTCAGCGCGTCGTGTATGTGCTGGGGGAGATGGCCGGCCGCCCGCCCGTCGAAACCATTTTGGACATAACGGCCGATCAGGTCCAGGACGGCCGGCGGAGTTTCGTCGATATGCAGGCGACGCCCCGTCCCTTGAGCCAGCGGACGATGTTTCGCAAGGGCGGCGGCGTTCCCTGGGCGGTGCCCGACGGAATTACGGTTCACTGGTGGGACGAAGGCGAGATGTATATCACCATCCACCTGTTCCGCGATCTTGCCTTTGCCATGCTGACGGCATTGATCGGCATCTATATCATCCTAATGAACCAGACCGGCTCCTTCCGGCTGCCGCTGACCATCATGCGGGCCATCCCTCTGATGGTGATCGGCGTCATGCCAGGTTTCTGGCTCTTGAATCACATCGGGCAGCACAACATCGGCGGATTCCGGAACCCCGTTTTCTTTTCCGGACCGGCATTCATCGGAATGATCGCGCTGGCCGGCATCGTGACGAGGAATTCGATCATCATTGTGGATTTCATTCAACTGGGGCTGCTGCGCGGCCTTCCACTCGAAGAAGCGATCCTCAATAGTGTTTCGGTCCGCCTGCGGCCGATTCTGCTGACGTCGGGCGCCGCCGTACTCGGCGCCATTCCCATAACTCTGGACACGGTCTTTGGCGGCATGGCATGGTCGCTCATCTTCGGTTTGATCGTCTCGACGCTGTTTTCGCTGTTCGTGATTCCCGTGACGTACAACGTGGTTTACGCGAACAAGCCCGACCACGGATTGCCCGAGAACATCCGCAAGAAACTCGTCGCCAGCATGGGGCAGGAGCCAGTCGCGTTGTGAGGTCGCCTATGAGACAGTTGACAAGATTCGCCGCGCCTGTTGCGCTGGTCTCCTTTCTAGCAGTGGCGGCTGCGCAAGCTCCCGCCAACGCGCCGATGAGCCTGCGGGAAGCGGTGGAGTACGCACTGGCGCACTCCCCGGACCTGAAATCCTCGCAGACGGAGGTTCAGCGCCGGCAAGGGTTGGTCACCACAGCGCACTCCGTCCTCATGCCGCAAGTGGATCTCAACGCGGACGCCGCACGCACACGATATGAGCACGGCTACCCTTTTGGGACAACGCCGTCGGTACTGCGGTTCGACAATGCTCTCTATACCGGCAGCGCCGACCTGAAGTTCCTGGCCTGGGATTTTCACAAGACCGAGCTTGAACTTGCCGCGACGCGGGAACGGGTCGAGTCGGCGCGGGCGGCCGTGGACCGCAGGCGGCAGGAGATCGTGTTTCAGACCGCGCAGTTGTATTTGCAGACTCTGGCCTATTCGGACCTGATCGGCGCGGCGGAAGCGCGCATCAAGAGCATGCAGTCCTTGCTGGATCGCACGAATCAACTCGTAAAAGGCGGACGTGCCGTGCCTGTGGACGCGCTCAAGATTCAGACGCGGCTTGCACAGGTGGAAAGCGACTTGGCCACGCTCCAATCGGGCCGGAGAACGTCGTTGAGCGCCTTGGCAGCCGTTATGGGATTCGAAGGAGAACTTCCACAGCTAACTTACACGCCGGCGTCTTCGCAATTGCCCGCCGCCCCGGAGCCCGAAGGAGAGTTGCTGCGCTCGGCGGTAGCAGCGAGGCCGGACGTTCTCTCTCAGGATCACGAGATCCGCGCCGGCGAACGGGCCGAGGAAGCCGCCCGCAAATCCGCCTGGCCGCGGATCGACTTGCGCGCTTCGGCCATCCAGTACGGATCGAACAGCCCGGTGGGTTTCCCGCAATTGATCGGTAGGTTGTTGCCATCGCTCTCCTCCGCCAATCTGCCCTCCCCAGGCAACGCCGCCACCGACTGGCTCATCGGCGTCCACGTCTCGTTCCCCTTGTTCGACGGCGGCCGGCGCAAGGGCGAGATTCAGGCGGCACAGGCCCAACTGGAGGAAGCGCGCCTGGCCCGCCAGCAGTTGCAGTTCCGCATCGATCGTGAGGTGAGAACCGCATTGGCGGATCTGGACAGCGCCGAAAGCCGGGTGAAGTCTTTGCACGACTCCGTGGCCGAGAGCGAGCGCGTGCTGCATGATGAGCGCCTGAAATTCGAGGCGGGCCGCAGCGTGATCAATTTCGTGCTGGACGCGGAGTCCGCCCTGCTGACGAACCAGTGTCTTCTGTCACAGGCCGAGCGCTCGGCCAGCACCGCCGCACTGGCGCTCGATCTCAGCTTGGGCCGGATCGACAGCAGCCGGCTCCCGAGTCAGTAGAAAGCTTCTTTTGGAGAGTCACAGCGTGCGACAACTTCCGCACCAACTTGCCACGAAACAGGTCGGCGAAGTAGCGCACGATCTCGTTACGGCCCTGTGTCCGGCCGCCACCAGTGTCACAAGACTGCTCAGGGCCGCACGCCGAACCCATTCGTCAGTGCTCTCATTTTCGATTAAGGACTGAATACCTGCCAACTCGCCGCCACATACCGAGGCCAATACGTGGCCGGCGTCTTCCGTGATGAAGTCGCCGCAGAGAGAGCCCAGCAAGTCGCCAGGTAGGAATGCAAAGCGCACCACTCTCCTACCGCCATACCGGGCGCCATGTGCCAAAATGTTTCAGTCGATGACAGCGAAACACATTTGGGCGTTCAAAGCCCGACTTCGTTCCATGGCATTCGGATGGAAGGGTTCGCATCTGGCATGCCAGCGCTTGAAGGAAGCTGTCACGGAGATCAAAAAGGTCGCCCGAACCGATCCGGTAACCGCTGGCGACGGTGTCGTAAGCCTGATGGAGAGGATCTGGCCGGCATTCCAGGACATCGACACTTCATCCGGCAACCTTGGCGGTGCGGTGTATTGGGCGCAACAGGAATTGCTGCCAATCGCGATCGAGGCTCCTGCGGACCGCAAGACTCGGGACAAGTGGCTGGACCGCCTCTGGCAGGCGATCGAAGATGATGGCGTCGATTACCTTTCTCCCGTCGGAAACTATTGGGGCGGGTTGTGCGGTTCCCGGGAAGTTGCGTCCGTCTGGGCGGACCGATTCCTCGGCTTGCTGAAGACTGCCTGGTCCGATCCACAGCCAGGGAATTACTTCCGCGGAACCAGCGTCTGCCTTTCCAGCCTTTTGGCGGCCGGCCGCCATCAGGAGTTGCTTGATGTGCTGGCACTTCGGCGATTTCCATGCTGGCACGACCGCCAGTTCGGCATGCAAGCGCTGTTGTCCGAGGGCCGCGCGGAGGAAGCGCTGGCTTATGCGGAAGCTTCGCGTGGCCTGAATCAACCGGATGCAGCCATCGATGCCGTGTGCGAAAAGATCTTGCTTGATCGTGGCCGAGCGGATGAAGCATATGAGAAGTACGCCTTGACGACGAATGGCTCTTCGACCGGCCTCGCCACGTTCCGGGCGCTCGTGAGGAAGTACCCGGGCCGCGACCCGAAGAAGATCCTCTTGGATTTAGCCTCGTCAAGCGGCGAGCCGGGCCGGTGGTTTGCCGCAGCGAAAGACGCCGGCTTCCTCGATCTCGCCCTGGAATTTGCCCACACAGGCCGCACCGATCCGCGCACACTCAGTCGCGCATCACGCGACTTTCTAAAGAAGGACGCCCAGTTCTGTCTGGAGGTAGGCCGGCTCGCCATCCAGCGAATCATCGAGGGCTACGGCTACGAACTGACAGGCATCGATGTCCTCGATGCCTTTAACCACTACATGGCTGCGGCCGAGACCCTCGGTATTGCTATGCAGGCCCGCGCCGACGTGCTCGCCATGGCGACGAAACAGCCCGGGACGGCCAGCGACATTCTCATTCGCCGGTGCTCGAACGTGCCACAACGGGAGGCACCGGCGAGGGCAATCACAACAGAGCAACGGACATGGACAAGACGAAGCCCGACCAGGCACTGAGCGGCAGGCCCATCGCCAAGAAGATCGTTGCCAAGATGAAGTTGCATTGGCAGCGTAAGGTCGTGAACATCAAGAACGTAATCGCCGGCCACGCCATGGCGGAGGAGTTGCAGAAGACTGTCGTGCGCCAGAAAGAGCTTGAGGGCTTCCATCCGGCTCACGCCGCCTACGTCTATGCCCAGAACCAGGTGTCGGTTATGTCGGAGCAACTCACGGCGCTCCAGGAGATGGCGCCCTTTGTGGACATCATCTCCAAGGCGGAGGACTTGTATGTGCCGAGCGCGCCGCCGATGAGCCCGCTGACCACGTCCTACTTCACGTGCTGGGCATTTTTCGACGCCTGTGCCGGGTCAGCCAACGAGACCATCGGAACCACCATTTTGGAGGTCGGCGCCGCCTTCGGCATGCACGCCGAGCTGTTGCGCGTGATCCGCATCTTGCAGGATTCGCGAATGGGATTCTACATCCATCGCGGCAGGGAAGGTAACGTGAGCCTCCTTGAGGATCTCGTCACCGGGGCGGTACACCGCGCGATCGTTCCAGCAGGCTACAAAGGCCAGAAGAACGAGAACTGGTACGTCCGCTTGCTCCCGCCGCCGTTTCCGGGGGCCAAGGAACATGTGGTTTTCACGACGCCATATATCGTGGTGCACCCGGATTTCAGCGAGTGGTTAGCCTATTTCCGCCGAACGTTCCCCGCCACGGCAGGCTTCGACGACTATGAGCGTCACATGAAGTACGGGCCGACCAGGGAATACTGGAACGACTACGTTTTTGAAGCCTACGTGAACCATCAAGCTGACGCGATCTGTCTCGCCGGCCTTCCCGATATACCCGAGAGCCGTCCTCATTCCGAGGTTTCTGAAAGGAAAGGCTGGAAGGCCCCGGCCTTCATGAAGCAGAGCTAAACGGAGCGCAGACAAGCTATGGACGATCTGGATTCCGACTGGCGTCGCAAGGGCGGAACCCTCAGCGACACAACGGCACAGGAGGAGTTCGGGTTGACACGGGAGGAAATCGTGCAAGCGATTCGAGCCGGCAAGCTCCAATACCGCGAAGTTTCCATGTACGGCAACCCCTGGCTACGGCTTCTCCGGCGGGAGGTGGAGGCCTTCGTTAAGGACCGGCATGGCGCCAACTACCTGAAGGATCGGCAGGCAAAAACGGAGCTTGCCCGCATTAACCGGGAGTTGATACGGCTGAAAGGCCAGATAGCCGTGCTGGAAGAACGCAAGTCGAAGCTGATCGCTGCTTCCGGCAAGTGATTTTTATCTGTGCTCCGGCCTTGTAATGGCAGCCGGCGGCTATCTTCAGAACAGCGAGAACTGCTCATGTGCCGGGAATGGCGCCTCTCGGCGACGGCTCACACTCGCCGACGGTCGCACTCCGAACCTTGGCGCGTCCGCAAGTCTTGGCTCTGCAAGTGCCGGCTGTGGCGCCACAGGCGGTGGCGGCGAGGAGACGGAATCGAGCTTCGATTCGCCGGCCACCGTTGGCGGAGCCGGTAGAATTCTGTTTTGTTCGATCTGCAGCTGACGCCAAAGGATATCGGCCGATTCACCGATCCTGTGTTGGGTGACAAGCTCTCGAGCCATGGCCGTGAGAATGTCGTCATCCTCTTCGAGCGAGTGCAGCCCCCCTTCGTCGAACTTGCCCTCCATTGCCAGCGAGACAAGCATCTTCTTGGCCATCAGTCGAAGACAGCTCGATTGCATGGTTCCTTCGTAGTGGAGATAGAAGACGCGCACGGGCTGGAGTTGGCCGATCCTCCACGAGCGTCTGCTGGCCTGGCGGAGCGTGTGCAGAGAGTACCCCGACTCGAAAAAGATGAGGCTCGGATGACCGAGAAGATCGAGTCCCGTCTCGATAATTTTTGGGTGGCTGATCGTGACCTGCACTCCCTCTCGCAGCTTCTGTGCAATCCACGCTTCCCGTTTCTCCGGCGGTACGGCGGATGTCAGCACGGCTGTGCGAATACCTTCGCGCTGCAGAATGTGCGCCAGGCGCGCCGTGACATCGCGCTTCTGGGTATACACCGCGAACACGTGACACCGGCGTCGGCCGCCCTCCAGTTCAGTCTTCACAATCTCGATTAGCCGCCTTTCTTTGGCATACACGACGTTCTGATCCAGATCTTGCGGGCTGGCGATCACAAACCGCTCCCGGCGTTGCGTCTCCGGATCGTAGTCGTAGCCGTACAGATCCCCGAGACCCCACGCGTGATCGGGATAGAGCAAAAGGGCGTTCATCCCGACGCTGAGCACTGA
This sequence comes from Solibacteraceae bacterium, assembly GCA_021324015.1. Taxonomy (GTDB): domain Bacteria; phylum Acidobacteriota; class Terriglobia; order Bryobacterales; family Bryobacteraceae; genus JAJPJX01. Next base: position 12,181 of record JAJPJX010000183.1, read on the forward strand.
ATGGTTCATGCGGTGCTGCTTGATCGCGCTTTTGATGTCCTCTTCCAACGCCTTGTACGCCGCTTCCAGAGGTCCGTCCATGGGCACCCCCACCACTTCCTCGGTATACGGGGGCAACTCCGCGGAAATGTCCTCCAACGAGACGAACGCAGCCAGGCCCATCAGAAACTCACTGAATAGCAACGGCGATGCACCCGGCCTGCGCTTAATCTGCTTGGTGACGCGCGCCTTCGAGCAACTGTTGTCTGCGGGCTCGATGGTGGTGACTCTCTCCAAAACGCCGTAGGTTTCCGCGAATGATCTCAGCCCGGTTTCGCCCCACACGTATCCGTGGCCGACCATCTTCCGGGCATCCACTCGGAAGAGAAGATTGTAGACATCGCTCGCGTAGCCGCCCAGCAGTGTGCCGGTGAGAATGAGGGTGTGCCCCGCGCAGGCTGCCAGCGTTCCCAAGCCATTGCCTTGTGCCGTATCGTTGGCCAACTGGTGTGCTTCGTCGCAGATGGCATAGTCGAACCAGTCGTCCATATAACGCCCGATGAAATCCAGGGGTGCTACGCGCCGGATTTTCTTGCCGTCGGCCTGCCAGAGCGGACTATAGATCGCCCGTCTCGGTTTCAGATCGGCGTCGCCTTCGCGTTCTCCGGTACCGCCGACTATTTCGCTCAGCCGTGCTTTCCGAAAGTCGGCTTTCGTAAGCCAGCCGTCGCCGAGTTCCACTCGCGCGCCTGTATCCGGATTGACGACACTTCCGAGATACCGGCCGGAGCGAGCCACCTGATAGGCGTGCCGCCAAAAATGCGACAGCTTCCCTTTGTCTCTCCCCACCACGAAGAGGGCCGGTCCTGGGCAGATCTCCTGCTGCCAGCGGGCGCGAGCACTCTTGTGGTTCCTCCGCAAGCGAAGATCGGTGAGGCTGGTGTGCAAGCCTTCGCGGACGACCTGCCCGCGCCGCAGCCTCACTTCGTTGACGCCGCAGGGCGCGGTGCTGTCGCGGATTCGGTCCCGGAGACCGTCAATCAGAAAGACCCTCAGCCCCTGGATCGTTTCGAGCGCTTCCTTGCACCACTTCAGCGTGATATGACCGGGCGCCATCACGATCGCGGTAAACGGACGGCCATCGCTGTGGACATGCAGGGCCGCAAGCGAAGTCAGCGTCTTTCCAGTGCCACACTCGGCGATCACGGCGGCACTACGGTCGGTCTCCCATTTTCTCGCGACGCCCATCGCGGCCACTGCTTGGGCGGGGAATGGCTTTCGAAGGAGCGTGCGAAGCCGGGGCGATATCGGATCTGGCAGATTGTGCAACGCAGGGTAACTCTGGAGGACGCGATCGCCCAGTTCGGAACCGAATACGCGCAGATAATCGGAGATCGATTTTGGGACTGGCATGGACTCCTCCTTCGCAAGTAGGGAATCAATACGGTGCGAAGCAGCACCGCCGTGATGCAACATTCGGCATCATTCCTGTTTTGAAACCAAAACCTCATCGTCCTGTTTCATACACCTGCGACGCTGATCCCATCTGATCCGTAGGGAGAGAATCAGATGGCTGACATTTGTTGGGACCGCTATCCGCGAGCAGCCGGCCTTGACATCGCGCGTGCTTGGCTGTTGCTGCAACGGAACCTCGGGCTTGCGCCGAATACGATCGATGCCTATGGGCGCGCGTTGGAAGAATACCTTGCGTTCAGTGCTATCAAAGATGTCCCTGTAATCACCGCGCCGAAGGGTCACATCGCCGCTTTCGTCCGAGACCTGACTTCGCGGCCGAATCGTCGAGGCGCCAACGTAGTGGTTCTCGATTCGGGTGCCGGTCTCTCGAACGCGACCCTCCAGCAACGCATCACTGCGATACGGCTCTTTTACGACTACTTGCTGGAGGAGGGTCTACGCTCTACCAATCCCGTGGGGCGCGGCCGATATACGCCCGGTAAGGGGTTTGGCGGCGCGCGCGATCGCGGGCTAATTCCGCGCTTCACAAGGCTTCCGTGGATTCCCAATGATGAGCAGTGGACGAAGGTGCTTGCGGCAGCGCGCACGGAATCGTTCCGAAACCGCATGATGCTGGCGCTCTCTTATGATTCCGCGCTCCGGAGGGAGGAACTTTGTGGACTGGAGACCTCCGACATCGATCCTGCCCACCGAATGATCACAGTCCGGGCGGAGACCACCAAGAATCGCCGGGCACGTGTGGTCCCCTATTCGGCCGCCACCGGTGATCTACTCGCTGGTTATCTGGGCCGGCGGCGCGAGTTGAGTCGGGAGCGCGGGCCTCTGTTCCTTTCCGAATCGCGCCGCAACTCTGGCAGGCCGATCTCGAAATGGACGTGGTCCAAGGTCGTGGAAGGGATCTCGGATCGGTCCGGCGTTGCGGAGTTTACCACGCATACGACGCGCCACCTCTGCCTTACTGATCTGGCGCGGGCGAACTGGGACGTTCAAGAAATCGCCACGTTCGCCGGCCACCGAAGTATCCAGACGACTCTTCTATACATTCATCTGAGTGGCCGTGATCTGGCATCAAAGCTGGCGAAGGCTATGGCCGAGATCCATGCCTGGCGGACACAGACGCTGCGAGAGGTCCTGTCTGAATAAGCTGTACATAAACACGGCTTACGCTTGTGAGGCGCCGCCAGACGAATGGTCCTGGCCCGTCAATCCGGCACGGTACGATCGCAGCGCCAAGCTCCGCAAGAACGAAGCCGCGGCGCTCGAATACCTGGTATCGCGAGAACTGTACGGGCATTTTCGCGGGCGCGTCCATAATGATCTCGCGCGCCTGACTCAACCGATCCTCGATGCTGTGGCCGCCACCGGTACACCGAAGCAGTCTGGCGATGGTGCGATGGGAGCGCTGGTTCTCGAGATGCACAAGCGGCAGACATCGTTTTGGGCATGGCCCCGCCAAGTCTGGTTAGAGATTCTCGGTCCAACGGCGCGGAGCTTCCACGTCCGCTATAAATGGACAACGACTCACGGTCGCCATGCCCTGGTTGCTGCCACTTACGTGCTCGGATTGTTTGATGATTTTCGGGCGTTGGGCATCATTGACCGGACAGCGCTCGCGTGCCGGGTTTTCGGTCGGCAGCGAATTCACTCCCAGATCAAAAGAGTCGTCGACGTCGTCCGTTCCTGGGGATTCGGCCGCTACAAGGCCAAGGACATCCAGTGGGCGCTCTGCAGCGTGCTGCTCGCCAACAAGAGCCCGAATCTTCACGCTTTGACCGTTGATGTTTTGCGCGCCGAGCGTGACCTTACGACCATCCACTATCGCGGTGCCAGCATAGCCGCACTCTCGAGCGCACTGAAACACATCGGTGCAATTCCGGAGGCGATTGACAGGAAGTACGGACATACCCGATTCGGAGATCCGAGGGATGGCGTCGATCCTGTGTGGGTTGATTACGTCGAGCGCTGGTTTGGAACTGCAACTATTCAACAGAACAGCCGTGAGAGGAATCGTCATTTGCTTCTGAAAGCAGGGCGCTGGGTAACACAAACTCACCCCGAGTGCGTTGCGCCTGATCGCTGGACGAGAGATCTGGCCGCCGAATGGGTTGCTGCTGTCTGCCGAATGACACGGGGGCAGTGGGTGCAGATCGAAGACAGATACAGGCACCGACTCGGCGACCCGCTATCGGCCAAAGCGAAAGCTCATCATCTAACGTCAATAAGCTCGTTCTTTCGTGATATCCAGGAATGGGGTTGGATACCGCGACGCTTCGACCCCAGGAGATCATTCGCCGCGCCGCGCAGCCTGCGAGCGCTCATCGGTCCAAAGCCGAAGGTCATCGCCACCGATATCTGGGCCAAGTTGCTCTGGGCCGGTCTGAATTTGGAGGAGAGCGATCTGACTCGCCATAAGAATGGCAAGCATTTTTACCCCGTTCTCCTGGTCAAAGCCCTCTGTATCGTGTGGCTGTTCAGCGGACTGCGCGCGGACGAGATTCGGCGGCTCCGCGTTGGGTGCACCAGGGAAAACTGGAATACGGACTCACAATCGGCTCAGGCTGCCGTTTGTAATCTGGACGTGCCGGTTAACAAGACAAGTCACGCTTTCACCAAACCCGTCGATCAGATTGTTGGCGAATCAATTCGGGCTTGGGAGGTAGAGCGCCCGGTGCAGCCTGTCGCGGTAGATGCAAAAACAGGCGAGCTCGTGCACTTTTTATTTGCGTATCGTAGCAGCCGGCCGGGACCGGATTACATCAACCACAGCCTGGTCCCGATTCTGTGCAGAAAGGCCGGTGTGCCTCTTGAGGACGCACGCGGCAAGATCACCAGTCACCGCGCACGCTCCACCATCGCGTCCCAGCTGTTCAATGCCAAGGAGCCCATGTCGCTGTTTGAACTCCAGCGTTGGCTGGGCCACAAGTGGGCCAACTCGACACAGCATTATCTGGACATTACCCCGACCAAACTGGCGCAGTCGTTCCGCAGCGCCGGATATTTTGCGCGCAATGTGCGCGCGATCGAGGTTCTCATTGACCGAGAGGTGGTTGTGCGCGGGGAGGCCTTGCACGAACCCTGGAACTTCTACGATCTTGGCCACGGCTATTGTTCCTACGACTTCTTCGATCAGTGCCCACATCGCATGGCGTGTGCCAAGTGCGGATTCTACATCGCCAAAGGTTCCAGTCGCGCTCAGTTGCTGGAGGGCAAGGAGAACCTTCTTAGGATGCGTCAGGAAATTCCTCTGAACGACGCCGAACTGGCAGCGGTGGATGATGGAGTCGCGGCATTACAGAAGCTACTCGACCAACTCGAGAATGTCGCCACTCCTGACGGGGCTACCCCTCGGCAACTGCGGGCATCCGAACTTGTTCAGATCGCCGAAGGCAATCCTGATAAGAGTTCGGCCGAATGACACGCACTTGGGTCAGCTATCGGTCCGTAAAGGCGGCGGTTTCAATGGAAATGGCCCTTGCCAACTACGGGATTCATCTTCACCGGCTCTATGACGCTTACCTCCGGGGGCGTTGCCCGCTCCCATCACATACGTCGAAAGGTAGCCGCGAGAGTTTCATCGTCAACACCAGGAAGAACGCATGGGCCTGCCATTCCGCTTCGTGCGTGGCGGCGCGGGGCGGGCGGCTCGGCGGCAACGTCTTGGATTTTGTCGCCGCCATGGAGGGTTGCGCCATTCGCGAGGCAGCTCTGAAACTCCAGGACGGGCACCTCGTGACGGCGATTGCCTCGGAACCCGTTACGTACCAGCACGAGGCCGATCGAGGCGGGTGGGGCACTGGCGGAGCGCCGCTGCCCTTTGCGCTCAGACGAATCGATTGCTCGCACGCCTACCTGACCGAACGCGGCGTCAACCCTGAAGTCGCCCGGCATTTCGGCCTCGGCTATAACCGAGGCAAGGGCTCGATGGCGGGCCGCATTGTGATACCGATTCACGATGAGAACGGCCTGTTGGTCGCCTATGCCGGCCGATCCATCGATCAGACAGAGCCGCGGTATCGATTCCCGGCGCGATTCCGAAAGTCGCTCGTGCTGTTTAACCTCCACCGGGCTGCGGCTGCGGGCAAAAGCGTCATCGTCGTGGAGGGCTTCTTCGATTGTCTCAGGGTGCACGAAGCTGGACTGCCTGGCGTGGTAGCGCTGATGGGTTGTTCGCTGTCGATCCGGCAGGAAGAACTGCTGTGCGAACGGTTTCAGGAGGTCACTCTGTTCCTTGACGGTGACAATGCAGGGCGCACTGCGGGCCCGGCCATCGCTCAGCGCCTAGTTTCCAAGGTTTCCACGAGGCTTATCGAGACACCGGCTGGGCGCCAACCGGACCAACTCGGAGCAGATCAGATTCGATGCCTCTGTATTCCCGGCTATTTCTGAGCGGTGGTGCCGGGCATAAACGATAATGGAAGATCACGCCCATGGATCCGCTCGCACCGGACAGCTACCCACAATTCCTTGCCGACTTGAAGAGCCGCATCCGGGCGGCGCAGTTGCGCGCTTCGGTTGCGGTGAACCGCGAACTGGTCCTTCTTTATTGGCAGATCGGCCGCGACATCCTCGACAGACAACAAAGGGAAAACTGGGGCGCCAAGGTCATCGATCGCCTGGCAACAGACCTGAAACGCGAATTCCCCGACATGAAGGGCTTTTCAGTCCGTAACCTCAAATATATGCGGCGCTTCGCCGAAGTCTGGGCGGAGGATGAATTTGTGCAGCAGGTTGCTGCACAATTGCCTTGGTTCCACAACTGCGTCCTACTCGACAAGGTTGCGGACGATGCCAAGCGTAAATGGTACGCTCGGGCCGCGATCCATCACGGCTGGAGCCGGGCAGTTTTGGTTCACCAGGTTGAAAGCGATCTCCACGGCCGCCAGGGCAAAGCCATCACAAACTTCGATCGGGCGCTCCCGCCGCCTCAGTCCGATCTTGCGCAAGAGGTCACCAAGGATCCCTACAACTTCGATTTTCTGATGCTCGGCGAGGAAGCCCACGAGCGCGATCTGGAGCGCGGCTTAATGGAGCATCTCCGGAAGTTTCTGCTCGAACTGGGCGTCGGCTTCGCATTCGTCGGCAGCCAGTATCCGCTGACAGTCGGAGGCGAAGAGTTCCGCATCGATCTGCTCTTTTATCACCTCAGATTGCGCTGCTATGTGGTCATAGACTTGAAGGCCGTTCCCTTCCAGCCCGAGTTCGCCGGCAAGATGAATTTCTACCTTTCGGCGGTCAACAGCCTGTTGCGCCATTCCGACGATCAGCCTAGCATCGGCCTGATCCTCTGCAAAACCAAAAACCAGGTGATCGCCGAATATGCTCTCGAGGACTACAGCAAACCGATTGGCATTTCCGAATACCGATTGGCGGAGAGCCTTCCCGACAGGCTGCAGGGTAGTCTACCAACTGTTGAGGAGTTGGAAAGCGAACTGGGTTCGGCCACCGAGGAGCAAGCCTGAAACAATCTCCTGTTGGAACTGGTCGCCTGCACTCCACATTTCAGAACCGTGTAAACTGCGGTAGATCGCTGCCTGGCCCTGGCGCTTGATTTCGGGCACAACCCGTTGGAAGCGAAATGGAACACGACAGATTACACGCGGTCAATCGATGCATTCGGGATGCCGCACAGCAAGCCGCCGCACCGGGCGGCTTGTCGGCGGTGCTCATCGAACGATTTCTGCGTACCGGAGAAGAGACCTGGGAGGGGGCGGGATCGGGCCGGTTCAGCCTCGCGCAATTCAAGGAGGACGAGGCATATACACGGGCCACGAAGACCGCTCTGCGGAACCTGCTAGATCTTCTTGCGAATTTGCTTCCGGCAGAAGCCCGGGCGATGCCGCCCGTCCCGGCAGAGGCGATTCGGCGGCGCATTGACTCGATGGTGACCGGCTTGGTGCCCGGTGACTGGCGGGAAGTTGCGCTACGCGAAATCACCGCGAGGACGTTCGTTCTGAACCTCGCTGGCGCCAGGGCAGCCATTGAGGCGGAATTATCCACCTGTTTCATGGGAGATGCGTGGCGGATTCTCTGGGCTCTATTCGGGGACCATGGACTCAAGCCGGACGATATCAAGGTAGGGTGCGATGGACTCGCGGGAGACTATGCGCACGTGCGATGGTCCGCTTACCAAGCCAAGGACCCTTACAGCGACGTCGTGGTTCACGAGGCTGCGCACATGCTGCATTACCTGAAGCCCAGCCACTATGGATTACATGTCCGGCGGGGCCATGAGCGATTCGTTGATACCGAGTTTCATCATCGCGAGCTTTTCGCATATGCTTGCGAGGCGTACTCCAGGGTGGACCTCCACGGCGAGCGCAAATTGCGGGTCGCGTTCGCCGAGAAAATGTTGGACGCGGCTCTCTCGTTCCCGCGAAGCCAAATCGAAGAAGTGGCCGAGCTCGTTCTCAGCGCAGCTCGGGCTCGGAACGGATGGCGGGTAATCCGGGAAGCGACCGTGATTCACAGGATCCGAAGGCGTCCGAAAGCAATGTCCTCTGAGAGGTAGGTTTCGGAACGGCAACAAACTGGTTTCAAAAAGAACAGCCCCTACCCGGGCTCATATTCCACATAATCCATCCCGGTCGCGACAAGGCGTGGGTGCGAAATGCACACTTGCATCCCAGCCTTCAGCTGACGCTCGTACCACGTCTCTCGCGCCTCCGGAGGCACCGCCGTGGTTAAAACCTCGACGTGCATTCCTTCGCGGTTTAGGATGTCCTTCAGCCGTTGTGTGACGTCCCGCTTCTGCGTGTAAACCGCGAAGACCTGACAACGCCGCCCTTGCGCCAATTCGACCTTTACCTCTTCGACCAGGCGCCGCTCTTTTGCGTAGACGAAGTGTTCATCGAGATCCGGCGGATCCGTGATCACGAATCGCCTCGGCGGACAGCCAAAACCGGCCATCGGTGGACACCTGAAAAGCGGCCAACGGGATAGGT
>JAJPJX010000078.1 GCA_021324015.1 Solibacteraceae bacterium
GATGATCTGATACTTGATGGGTTTGCCCTTGCCGTCCACCACGCGCAGGGGCTGGTTGGTGGCGGGGTTCACCAGTTCCACCTTGATCTTCCGGAACTTGCCGTCGCGGGCCTTGTTGGCGGGCTCGTAACCGATGGTGTACTGATTGCGCAGAGACTGCGAGATGGCTCCGAAGATGGAGGGGAACTCGCCGTAGAAGCGCGGGAAGAAAGCCTGGCCGCCGCTCTCGCGAGCGAAGGTGTTCATCTGGTTATCGGCCTGGAGGAAGTCCAGGCGGGCGATGGACCCCATATAGCCGTGCGCGTCGTACCATTCGCGCAGCGACTGCATCAGGCCGATGGCGTAAATGGGGACGCCGGCGTCCTGAAGGATCTTGCGGGTTTTGTCGAAGGTCAGCTTGCTGAAGGTGTCCACGCCGGAGGCGATGAGCACGATGGCTTTGCGGCCCTCGATGTTGGACATGCGCTGCGCCGTGTCGGTGAGGGCGTCAAACAGGTTCGATTCGGAAAACGCCGGAATCTGGAGGCGCCGCATGGCTTCATAGGCCTGGCGCTTGTCCGCGGAGAAATCCGAGAGGATCTCCGGGCGCATGTCGTAGGCCACCACGGCGACGTAGTCTTCGGGCTTGAGCGTTTGCAGGAAGCCATAGGCCGCGGTGAGGGTCTGGTACCAGGTTTCGCCCCAGTAGTATTGGAACAGGTTGCTGAACTCGATGACCAGGCAGACGGTCATGGGGGCTTCGCCCATGTTGAAGGTGCGGATCTGCTGCGGGACGCCGTCCTCCAGGACGCGGAAGTTGCCGCGCGGAATGCCGGGGATGAAGTGGCCCTTGTTGTCGAGCACGGCGACATCCACGGAGACGATATCCACGTTGCTCCTGAAACTGGGCAGCCCGGCGGGCAGGTCCGGCTTGTTCTTGGGGCTCAGCTTGGAGGGGATTTTGGGCTGTTCCGTGTCGCTGTCGGTGCTCCCGGCATCTTTCTTGCGCGGTTTGGCGACAGTTTCACCCACATCCTTTTTGGGCCCCTCCTGGGCGTTGGATACCACGGCGAACGCCAACAGCGCTGCCACGCAAACGGACACATTTGTTAAGCGATGCCAGCGTTTCATAACGGCTTGCTGACCTAGAATATACCACTAGAAAAGACGCCCGGGGAACGGGCCGCGTTGCAGGCGCCGGCGGCGGCCGGTTCGGGAAACCCCCGCTCAGTGGGAAAATTCACACGCCGGCCGCGGGATCAGTTCACCCAGCGGTCGCGGTTGGAGTCGTGCTTGCGCAGGTACACCTGGAATTTCCGTTTGGCGCGCTGGAGCTTCCACTCCTGAAATTGCTGGCGCAGGCCGGGGAAGCGGAGATCGGGGAGGCGTAGCTTGAGGTAGGCGTAGCCGAAGAGCATGCCTCCGAGGTGGGCGATGTTGCTGACGCCGCTGGCATTGGCGCTGAAGGCGCTGAGCAGTTCGATGGCGCCATAAATCATCACAAAATACTTGGCTTTAATCGGAAAAAGGAAATTGAAAAAGATAGTCTGATTGGGATACAGGACGCCGAAGGCCAGCAGCAGGCCGTAAATGGCGCCGGAGGCGCCCACGGTACGGGTCCCCCAGTTGCCCACCAGGGCGCTCACCACGACGTCACAGACACCCGCGCCCACGCCGCAGAGGAAGTAGTATTTCAGGAACCGTCGGGTGCCCCATTCGCGCTCCAGCGAAATGCCGAACATCCACAAGGTGAACATGTTCACTAGCAGGTGCCAGATGCCGGCGTGTAGGAACAGGTAAGTGGCCAACTGCCAGACAGCCAGGTGATAGACGACCGCCACGGGGGCCAGGGCGAGCAGGGAAAAGACCTGGCCGAAACTCGATCTGCCCGCCAGGTACATCAGCAGGAAGACGGCCACATTGCTGATAAGCAGCCACTTGACACCGGTGGGAAGGTATCCCGAGGGGTCGAAGCTGGTGTACCGATACCGGGTGCTGTACCGCATGCGAGTCCTTATGTGTAGGATAACAGAACGAAGACAGGCGCCCGGCGGGTCATGGCCGGACTGGCGTGTCCTCGCCATGGCCGTAGCGGTGCAGCAGGCGGGCGCCGGCTTGCAGCACCACGGCGGCGGCAATCCAGACCTGCCAGTGGGAGAAGAGGCCGCTGGAGATGGCAAAAGTGTCGGTCCATTTCAGATCCGCTGCCAGGCGCCAGATGCCCAGGGCCATGGCCATCACAGCGGCTGGGGTGAGCAAGGCGCCCACGGCCAGCGCCACTCGGCGGTTTTTACGCCTTTTTCGCTCGACCTTCGGGCCCTTCCCGAACCGGATTCGCACCACCATAGGGAGTAAACGCTCGCCCGGGCCGCTCGCCGGGCTGATGATGCATACCACTCTATCAGCATTTGCGCTACAGTAAACAGTTCGGAAAAGAGGACCCTATGATCCATAGACTCAAGGCCGCCGTGTTCGGCACCGGCTTCGTGGGCCGCGTCCACCTGGAAGGAATTCGCCGCCTGGGATTCGTTCAGGTTTACGCCATTGGGGAGAGCCAGAAGGAAAAAGCGCGAAAATTAGGTGAGGAATTTCACGTAGACAAAACCGCGAGCGATTACCACGCCATCCTGGAGGATCCGGAGGTGGACGTGGTGCACGTCTGCACTCCGAATTACCTGCACTTTCCCATGGTGAAAGACTCGCTCGAGGCGGGCAAACACGTGACCTGCGAAAAGCCGTTGGCCACCTCGGTCGAGGAAGGCAGGAAGCTGGTGGAACTGGCGCGGGAAAAGAACCTGGCCAACGCCACCTTCCACAATCTGCGGTACTACCCCATGGTGCAGCACATACGCCGCATGCGGGAGTCCGGGGAACTGGGCGAAATCCTGGTGGTGCAGGGCACGTATTCGCAGGACTGGCTGCTCTACGACACGGACTGGAACTGGCGCATCGACTCCAAGGCCAACGGGCGCTCGCGCTGCATGGCGGACATAGGGTCGCACTGGTGCGACATGGCGGAGCATCTGACCGGCCTGCGCATGACTTCGGTGTGCGCCGACCTGCAAACTTTCCACAAGACGCGCAAGCGCCCCAAGAAGTCCATCGAGACGTTCGCGGGCAAGATGCTGACGCCGGAAGATTACGAAGAAGTGCCCATCGATACGGAGGATTTCGGCGCGGTGGTGTTCCGCATGGGCGAGCGCGCGCGGGGGGCGTTCACCGCCAGCCAGGTCGCGGCGGGATGCAAGAACCGCCTGTCGATCGAGATCTACGGGAGCAAGGCATCCGTGGCGTGGAGCCAGGAGAAGCCGGACGAGTTGTGGATCGGGCAGCGCAACGCGCCCAACCAGGTGATCATCAAGGATCCGTCGCTGCTTCAGGCCAAGGCCAAGCCGTTCGCCGACCTGCCGGGCGGGCACAGCGAAGGGTACGACGACACCTTCAAGCAGTTTTTCCGCCGGTTCTACCGCACGGTGGAAGACCGCTCCGCGCCGGTGGAGTATCCGCAGTTTATCGACGGCGTGCGGCAGTTGCAGATTTTGAGCGCCGTACTCGAGAGCACGGACAAGCGCGCGTGGGTGGATTTGCCGGCGGCGCACACGGCGGCCTGGGCCTAAGACAACGGAAACAGACTCCCGGCGCCCCTATGCGAGCACTCAGCTACCGAGCCGCGACCGTCAGGGAGCGGAACACCAGGCGCACGGTGGTGTAGGCTCTCGCCTTAAGTGGAATCTCCACGGCGGCGCCGGCAGCCAGCGGGGCCTGGTTCTCCTCCACTCCATTCGCCAGCCAGGCGCCGGCGAGCGGAAACACCGGGGAGGTGAAGCGCGCGGTTCCCGCCTGGCCGCTGGTTTCGCGCAGCCGCAGGATATAGCCGTTGCCGTCTTCGGCTTCCTTAAAGGCACTGACCTCCGCGTGGTCCGAATCGAGGGTGAAGAACGCGCCGGAGGCGGCGGGCATGCGCCTCGGGCCGGGGACCAGATGGACATTGCCGGTGTCGTAGTATTCGTAGCCGATCAACGGGGAACGGGTCTCCACGCTGAAGCGCGCCAGCTCGGGCTCGGCGAGGGTGCGCGCGCTGGTGAGGGAATAGCGGAACGTCATCTCGCCTCCCTGCGCGGCGCGGTAGTTGGTGAACCAGTAGTTATTCATCACGTAGGAGAAGATCCAGCCATTGCGGATGGGTAGCTGCTTCAACCAGGCGCCGCGATTGATGTCGGTGAGGGTGATCAGGGGCGCGTCGGGAGTGGCCCAGGCGATGGCGGCGGAAGAATCGCGCGCGACTACCAGGTTCTGCGTCGTGAACCAGTCGCGGCAGGCGCCCGGCAACTGGTCGGTGTTGGGACGCACCCAGGTGTTCTGGATCTGGTAGGCCAACTCCGGCGGCGAGACGGCGAAGGGGAACGCGAAGTAGACAGCCTCCTTGGCGCGGGTCTCCTCCTTGCGCAGGCGATTTACGATGTCCACGCGCTTCAGGTCGTCGTAGAGGATCACCTCCGTTTCGAGGCTCGGCACGTGGGAGGCCGAGGCGCGGACGACGATCCGGCGACCGGTATTGACCGCCACCTGCGCGCCGCCCGGGCCGGTGATTTCGAGCCGCGGGGGTTCCAGCGTAGCCAGGTCCTGGAGAATGCGGGAGCGCTCGCCGCCGCTGATGTAGAGCAGTTCGTTGAGCTTGTAGGGCGCCTGCCGATCTACGAGGTTGCGCCCCAACTCCTTGTCGTAGAGTTCGGCGATCGCGCCGGTGGCCGGGTCCAGGACCGCGCGGTAGTAGCGCGATTCGATGCTCCATCCGCGCGCGGCGGTTTCCGGCGGTGGGGCAGGCGTATCCAGGCGGCGCACGCCATAAGCCTTGTAGCCCAGGCCGGGCACGGGCGGCGTGACCAGGCGCAGCACGCGGGAGCCGTCCTGGCGGCTGATCTCTTCCGCGGCGGCGTCGCGGCCGGTGGCCAGGTCCACCAGGGCGCGGCCGGGGTCGAGTTCCAGTTCCACGGCTCCGGCGCGGGGCCACGAGTTCGGGTTGAAGACAAAGAAGGTGGGTCCGGTGAGGCTGATGTTCTGCACCAGGCGGTTGAAGGAGCGATACATCAAGTCCTTGGCCGACCAGTGCGCCCGCAGAGCGTAGGCGCGCTTGAACTCCCACTGGTCGGTGACGAAACGGCGCGCGGGCTGGGCGATGCTGTTGTGCGCTCCCCAGGTGTGCTCGTCATAGAACAGCAGGTTCTTCCAGGCCTCGCGAAATTCCGGGGCGGGGTATAACTCCCGCGGCTGGAAGAGCGAGGCGACGGCGGCGGCGGTTTCCACCGCGGGCAGCAGGCGCTGGGTATCCCGGTTGATGGCGGTCTCAGCGGCGCTGGAGGCGGCGCCGTCCTCCCAGTAGGAGCCGGCATCCCCGCGGAAGGTAGGGAGCTTGTCGGCGAAGTGCGCGGCCAGGTAGGCGTAGTAGTCCGCGTCGGTGGCGGGAATGATCTTCGGGAACGCGTAAGTGCGGTTCCATTCCTCCAGAATGGGCGCGTCGCCATCGCGGAAGCCGGCGTTGTCGGTGAACAGCCCGTAGAGCAGCACGGCATCGACCGGATAGCCGGCGCGGCGATAACGCGCCAGGAACTGGGGCACGGTGCGCGCCAGGTGCTCGACCGAAGGATGCTCGCCCACCAGGCGGTCCAGTTGCAGATACGAGCGGGCGAACCAGGTCATCACGCGGCGGCCGTCCGGCCCTTCCCAGTAGAACGGTGAGTCCTCGTTGAGATTGCTGTTCTGGAGCAGCGGGGCGCGCGTCTGGTTGCTGCCATTGGCGAAGCCGGGAATGCCGGCATCCGCGAGCAGGGTAGGCACGAACCAGCTATGCGACGGGGCGTCGGTGAGGCAGGCGAACTTGAGCGTCACGCCGTATTGCCGGTGCAGGCTTTGGGAGAAGTAGAGCGAGCGGTAGAGTTCCTCGCCGGTCGACAGGCCGGTCATCAGGTTGAGATACATGGCGTTGACGCCCACGCGGCCGCGCGCGGCCATCTGCATGAGTTCCCGCACGCGCGCGGAGCGCCGGGCGTGGAGGTAATTGTCCATCAGCCAGCCGGTCTCGAAGTTGAACTTGTAGAGCGGGCCGCGGGAGACCAGGTCCAGGACGGCGTCCGCGTTGCGGTCATCCAGTTCCTGCACGTGCGGCTGGAGGTCGGTGTAGCCGATATCGTTGTGGATCTTGAGCCCGGCGAAGATCCGCCAGCGCTTTTCGGGGCGGAAGTCGCCTTTCCAGGACGTGACGCCGGCAGGGGTGCGGAGCGAGATCCGGTACGGCGCGGGCGCGGAAAGCGCGGGCACTTCGATCAGCAGCGTGCGCTCTCCGAAGGCGCAGCCGTCGTCCGGCAGTTCGCGGGTCACCGAGAATTCGCCGATGTTCAGGGAGACGGAGGCGCGGCCCAGGGGCCTCGGGTGGCGCACCACCAGACCGGCGATTTCGCGCAGGTCCTCCCCGGATCCGCGATAGAAGATGGTGGGTTCGACAGACGCTTCCAGGTCCGCCGCCGCGCCTGCGGAGCGGGCCAGCGAAACGCGGTCGTAGTAGACGGAGGCATCGGCGCCGTACCAGGCCAGGGCGATTTCGTTGTCGTCGGCGCGGAGCAGGCTGGGATCGAGGGGCACACGCAGCGCCTGGCGGGCATGCGTGATGATGTTGGCCTGGCGCTCGTCCAGATCGGGTCCGAAATCGGGCTGAACGCGGAAACGGCCGGGCCGGCCATTCACGTTGATTTCGACCGTGCCCGGAGCAGCGCCCAGGAAAAACACGTCCACGTGGAGCCCCAGGGGAGCCGCCGGAGGCTGATCCAGCCGGAAGCGGATGCGATAGACCGGTGGGCTTTGCGCGGCCGCATCCTGGCGCTGCCGCCAGTCGCGTTCGGGCGCGCCGGCGGCGGTATCGTAGACCAGGCCGGCGGCCGCGCCGGGAGCGAACTCGTCGCCGGAATTGTCGGCCCGGCCGATCGTCCAAAGCAGGTTGGGATCCCGCACGGGAGCGGCCTGAACCGGGGCGGCCGCGGTGCGATGAGACCAGAACGCAAATGCCAGCAGAGCGGTGGCGGAGAGGGCCAGCCCGATTCGCAATCGGGCCTGCCGGCGCACGGAAAGCATTGCCGACGTCTCTGTGCTGAGTGTACACCGCGGCGCGCGCCGGGGATGCGCGGCGCGCGTGATATGATCCGAGTCAATGCCATCAAACCAGATTTCACGGCGCATGCTTTTGGCGGCGGCGGCCTGCGCGCCCCTCGTGGAAGCTGCCGCGGAGCCGATCATCGACATACACCAGCACACCAACTACGCCGGACGGACGGACGACGAACTCATCGCGCACCAGCGGAAGATGGGGATCACCAAGACCATCCTGCTGCCGGCCGGACGTAAGTACGGGCTGGCGGCGGGGGCGGGCGGCAACGACACCTGCGTTGCCGTCGCACGCCGGCTGCCCAAAGAGTATGTGTACTTCGCCAATGAGTTGCCGGATATTCCCGAGACACGGGAGGTGCTGGAAAAGTACTTGAAGATGGGCGCGATCGGCATCGGGGAGCAGAAGTTCCATGTGGACTGCGATTCGCAATACATCCAACTGGTAGCCTCGATCGCGCAGGAATTCCATGTGCCCGTGCTCATGCATTTTCAGCACAACACGTACAACCTGCATATCGAGCGCTTCCACACGATCTTGGAGAAGTATCCGCGCGTGAACTTCATCGCGCACGCGCAGACCTTCTGGGCGAACATCGACAAGAACTGCGACCAGGTCACCCTGTACCCGAAGGGCAAGGTGACGCCGGGCGGGATCTCGGACCGGCTGCTCTCCGACTATGCCAACTTTTACGGCGACATGTCGGCGGGCTCGGGGCTGAACGCCATGCTGCGGGACGAAGACCACGCGCGCGGTTTTCTCGAGCGGCACCAGGACAAGCTGCTTTACGGCAGCGATTGCGACGACCGTGTGGGGGAGGGGCCCAAGTGCAGCGGCTCACAGCAAATCGCCACCATCCGGCGCCTGGCGCCGAGCAAGAAGATCGAACGCAAAATCCTCTACGACAACGCCCGGAAGCTGATGAAGATCAAGTAAGATGCGGTGGCATTGGACGGCCCTGGCTGCGTGTCTGGCGTGGCCCTGCGCCGCTGCTCCGGTTCCGGCCTCGGGCCGTGATACGGCATCCGGCGCGCTGGAATAGCGGCCCGGCCGAATCGCGGGGTGCGATACTTGGGGGGTGGCCCCGCAAACGACTCTGGCAGAGCGGCTGGAAGAGGTGCGCGCGCGCATAGCACGCGCGGCGGACCGCACCCGGCGCGACCCCGCCGGGATCACGTTGATCGCGGTGACCAAGGTGTTTCCGGCCGCTGTGATCCGCGAGGCCTGGGAGTTGGGGGTGCGTGAGTTCGGTGAGAACTACGTACAGGAATTTCAGGGCAAATTTCCCCACGTGGCGGGCCTGGAAGGGGCGCGCTTTCACCTGATCGGGCATCTGCAATCCAACAAGAGCCGGCCGGCGGCGGAGCTTTTCCAGTGTATCCAGACGGTGGACACTCCCAGGCTGGCGCGGCGGCTGAACGAGGCGGGGCGGCCGCTGGAGGTGATGCTGGAGGTGAAGCTTTCGCCCGAGGAGGCGAAGAGCGGGGCGGCCCCGGAGGAACTGCCGGAACTGATCGCCGCGGTGCGGGAGTGCGCCAACCTGCGGTTGACGGGTCTAATGACCATGCCGCCGTGGTCGGAGGACGCGGAGCTCTCGCGCCCCTATTTCCGGCGGCTGCGGGAGCTGGCGGAGCGGCACGGACTGGCACAGATCTCCATGGGGATGTCGCACGACCTGGAGGCAGCCATCGAGGAAGGCGCCACCCGCGTGCGCGTGGGCACGGCGCTGTTCGGCAGGCGGAAGAAGGGGTGAGGGTCGGACTCTGCTCCCCGCTGCCCCCCGCGCGCACAGGCGTGGCGGATTACGCGGCGGCATTGCTCGCGGCGCTGCGCAAGCACGGACAGGTGGAGGTGGCGCCGCGCCGCGCCGATGTCTTTCTGTACCAGATCGGGAACAACCAGATCCACCGCGAGATCTACCAGCGCGCGCTGGCCGAACCGGGCGTCGTAGTGCTGCACGACGCCGTGCTGCAACACTTCTTCCTGGGCTGGCTGGACGAAGCGGAGTATGCGCGGGAGTTCGTGTACAACTACGGAGAGTGGCACCGGGGGCTGGCGGCGGATTTGTGGCGAAACCGCGCCAGTTCGGCCCTGGGACACCGCTACTATCAGTTCCCCATGTTGAGGCGGATCGCCGAGGTTTCGCGCGCGGTGGTGGTCCACAACCCCGCGGCGGCGCGGATGGTGCGGGAGCACGCTCCGGGGGCGCGGGTGGTGGAGATCCCGCACCTGTTCGCGCAGCCGGCCCAACCTTCGGCGGCCGAGGCGCTGGCCTTCCGCCGGCGCTGGGGGATTCCGGAGGCGGCGTTCGTGTTTGGGGTTTTCGGCTACCTGCGGGAATCCAAGCGGCTGCCGGAGGTGCTGGATGCGTTTGCGGCGCTGCGGCGCGCGCGCCCGGACACGGCGCTGGTGGTGGCGGGGGAGTTCGTATCCGCGGACCTGCGGCGGGCGGCGGAACCCATGCTGCGGCAGCCCGGGGTGGTGCGCATTCCGCACCTGCCGGAGCGGGACTTCTGGCGCGCCGCCGCGGCCGTGGATGCCTGCGTGAACCTGCGGTATCCCGGCGCCGGTGAAACCTCGGGCATAGGCGTCCGGCTGATGGGCATCGGCAAGCCGGTGCTTCTGACCGCGGGGGAAGAGACCGCCCGGTACGGCGAGGCGGCCTGCTGCCGGATCGACGCGGGGCCGGGCGAGAGGGCGTCGCTGTGGCACCACATGGTTTTGCTAACATCGGTGGTAGACGCGGCGCGGGAGATCGGCCTCCGGGGAGCCGACCACGTGGCACAGCACCACGCGCCGGAGCGGATATCTCGACAGTTTTGGAAGTTGTTGTGCGAATGCGGTGGTTAAGTCTCCTGCTGTGCTCCAGCGTGCTGGCTGGCGCGACCATCAAGGAATTCCAGGTGCGCATCCGCATGCGCGACGGGGTCCACCTGGAGGCGAACGTGTACCGTCCGGCGGGGCCTGGACGCGTGCCGGCCATCCTGGTGCGCACGCCCTACGGCAAAGGCCACGACATCACGCCCAATTACCAGGCCTTCGTGGACCGCGGTTATGCCGTGGTGGTGGAGGATGTGCGCGGCCGCTACGGGTCGGAGGGAACCTTCCGCCCGCTGGTGCAAGAGCCGGCCGACGGCGACGACACGCTGAATTGGATCGCGGAGCAGTCCTGGTCGGACGGAAAGGTCGGGATGATCGGCGGCTCCTACCTCGGGATCGTGCAGTGGAAGACGGCGCTGGGGAACAATCCGCACCTGAAGGCCATTTTTCCGGTGGTGGCGGGCTACGACGATTATCTGGACCGCTTCTATTCGACCGGAGGTGCCATGAAGCTGGGGCAGCGGCTGCTGTGGATGTCGGAGAACCTGCGCGCCCCGGGTTTTCAACCGGACTTCAGCAAGTTCGTGCTGCATTTGCCGCTGCGCACCGCCGACGTGGCCGCCACGGGACAGACCTCGGAGATGCTGCAAACGGCGCTGAATCATCCGGCCTACGACTCCTTCTGGCAGAAGATCAGCACGCGGGCGCAACTGGATAAGATCCGGGTACCGGTGTTCCAGGTGGGCGGCTGGTACGACAACTTCGTGCAGAGCGACCTGGAGGCTTACGCGGCGCTGCGCAAGCGGTCGGGGTTGCACCGGATCTTGATCGGGCCGTGGCCGCACAACATGTCGATCCGGTTCGCGGGAGTGGATTTCGGGCCGCAGTCGATGGTGCCGGTGCGCCGGCTGCAACTCCAGTGGTTCGACCAGTGGCTGAAGGGCAAGGACACGCCGCTGGTCTCGCAGCCGCCGGTGCGCATCTTCGTGATGGGCGCAAACCGCTGGCGCGAAGACCGGGTATGGCCGCCGGCGGGCACGCGCTGGAAGTCTCTTTACCTGGAGAGCCGCGGGCGGGCGAACACGCTGAATGGCGACGGGCAACTGGAGGAGAGCCTGCCGCAGCGCGAACAGCCGGACCGGTTTGTGTACGACCCGCAGAACCCGGTGCCGACTCTGGGGGGCGCGGTGTGCTGCAACCCGCGCGTGTTTCCTTGGGGACCGATGGACCAGCGCGCGGTGGAGAAGCGCGCCGATGTGCTGGTGTACACCTCCTCGCCTCTGCGGAGGGATCTGGAGGTGACCGGCCCGGTGAAACTGGTGCTGTACGCATCCACCTCGGCGCGGGATACGGACTTCACCGCCAAGCTGGTGGACGTCTTCCCGGACGGGCAGGCGCGGAACCTGACCGACGGCATCCTGCGGCTGCGCTACCGCCGCTCGCTGGAGCGTCCGGACCTGGCGAAGGCAGGCGAGATCTGCAAGCTGGAAATCGACGCGGGGGTGACCAGCAACCTGTTCCGCAAGGGGCATCGCATCCGCCTGGAGGTTTCGAGCAGCAATTTCCCGCGCTTCGACCGCAACCCGAACACGGGCCGCCCCATCGCGGACGAGACCCAGTTGGTGAAGGCGGCACAGGCGGTGTACCACGACCGGCTGCGGCCCTCGCACCTGGTGTTGCCGGTGGCGCCGCAATAGCGGTCTTGCGGTATCCGTCCGGGTACTATGCCCTATGGCGGACGACCCAGCAATTGACTTGGACCCCGGCGGCGCGCTATGTTGCGAAGTGGCCCACCGCAGCGGGGCGCGGTAGCCAAGTGGTAAGGCAAGGGTCTGCAAAACCCTTATTCGTCGGTTCGATTCCGACCCGCGCCTCCAGCCTTTTCTTCTTCAAATCGTTCAGCCAATAGGCAGTTTAGCGGTGTTGAGATTGGACTAGTCAAATCAACTAGTCAGAACGTTTATGCGCGAGATTCAGGCCTCCGATGCCAAGGCCCGCTTGCCTCAATTGCTCGATGACGTCGAGCGCGGAGAGACGCTCATCATCACCCGCCATGGCCGCGCCATAGCGCGGTTGTCCCTGAGGTTGACCGCCGGCAGGAAGAAGTCGACAGAGCCCTTGCAAATATTCGCGAGCTTCGAAAGCGAACCCTGGCGGTCGGCATTGAGGAAATAGCTTCTGCAAAAGAGGAAGGGCGCAAGTACTGATGCCGTTCGTGCTGGACGCTGTTGTCTGCCGGCGGTGATTGTCGGACGCTTATCACAAATCTCGTTTGGGATGCTCAAATCCCGCGTCTGTCCCGCTGAACCCCGGCCCGCCGCTTGACAATCTCCCGTCCGGACGCTATACGTTAGAAAAATTACGTCAGCCGCCAGGATAGACACAGGGGTCTAACGGCCGGCTCGATCTCAAGAGTGAAATAATGCCATTCGTGAAGGAGAGACCATGAATCGCGGCAAGAAGCTTTTTTGGCCGGCAGTGCTGCTGGTGGCTTTGGCGGCGCTGGTCTGCGGCCAGATCATTACCAGTTCCATCGTGGGCCAGATCACCGACGCCACGGGAGCCGCCGTGCCGGACGCCGATATTACCGTGACGAACACAGGCACGGGAATCACGGTCAAGATGACCGCGGATTCCTCGGGCGCCTACTCGGTTCCCAACCTCCAGCCCGGCGTGTACGAGGTGACGGCGAGCAAGACCGGTTTCCAGACCTACCGCACCACCGGCGTGCAGGTTCTGGCCTCGCAGTCGGTGCGCGTGGATATGAAACTCCAGGTGGGACAGGTGCAGCAAACCGTGGACGTCACCGGCCAGGCGCCCCTGGTGCAGACGGAGTCGCCCACCATCGGGGGGACCATCGGCCGCAAGCAGATTGCGGAACTGCCTTTCAGCAAACAGTCCATCGACACGTTGATGACGCTCGTGCCTGGCTCGCAGACGCCCGGCTCCAGTCCCCAGACCGGCGGCGGCACGCACTGGGGTTCATTCAACTTCACCATCAACGGCGTGCAGGCGAACGATTTCGGCAACGGCGCCGGAGCCTACTCCTACGGCCTGGGCATGGTGAGCCTGCCGGCGATCCAGTCCATGCAGGAGTTCAAGGTGGAGGCCTATAACACCAACGCCGAGTACCGCAACCTGGGCACCATCACCATGGTCACCCGCGCGGGCAGCAACGATTTTCACGGCGAGGCCTACGAGTTCAACCAGAACAAGTCGCTGAATGCCAACAGCTTTCTGAATAACGCCCTCAACCGGCCTCGGAACCCCTTTATCCTGAACCAGTTCGGCGTCAATATCGGCGGGCCGATCAAGAAGAACAAGGCCTTCTTCTTCTTCGATTACTCCGGACTCCGCAACCGCCAGTACACCACGCCGACCCTCACCATTCCCTCCATGCCTATGCGGCAGGGGGACTTCTCGGCGATGTGCGGCAGTTACAACGCCAACGGCGCCTGCATCGATCCGGCAGGTACCCAGCTCTACAATCCCTGGACCGGGAATCCATTTCCCTACAACAAGATCCCGTCCAACATGATCACCTCCCAGGCGCAGGCGCTGATGAAGTACCTGCCGGCGCCTACCAACCTGGCAGCCAGCGGCGCCCCCAGCGCGACGCCCAACTATTACGGCCTGGTCTCCACGGCCCAGGATGTCAACACGGCGGACGTGCGCATCGACTACCAGATCTCCGAAAAAGACCAACTCTACGGCGTCTATACGCGCAACGTGGGCGATCCCTGGCAGTGGCCTTTGGGCACTCCGCCCACCTACGGCAACGGCAGCAACTACGGTTACAAAACCTTCGGCTACAGCCTGGTCGAGACGCACACGTTCAATCCGCACCTGTTAAATGACTTCCGCTTCGCCTGGTTCGACCACCCCAATATCCGCAGCGGCCAGAACCTGGATTTCGATCCGACGACGCTGTTCCCGCAATTGACCAAGAGCCCCAACCGCGGCCTGCCCACCATGAGCATGGCCGGCTACACGGGCATGTTCACGGATATCGGCAAGGGGTATTACGGGCACGCTTTCAACCTCGAGTACACCGACAACCTGACGTACATTCACGGGCGCCATACCTTCAAGTTCGGCGGCCAGACGACCACGTACAAAAACTACGGGCCCAATCCGAACGCGCCGCTGGGCAGTTTCACCTTCAACGGCCAGTGGACCGGCAACAAAGGATGGCCGGGGCAGCCACAGTCACAAGGAAACTCGTTTGCCGACTTCCTGCTGGGCGCGGCCAACTCCTCAGCCTCCGGGTTTGCGGGCGTGTTCGAGGGCGTCTACTGGTCCTGGGACACGGAAGCCTACTTCCAGGACACCTGGCAGGCGAGTCCGAGGCTGACAGTCTACTACGGTGTCCGCTACATGTACCAGACGCCCTGGAATTGGCAGGACGGCTATTCCACGTATTGGGATCCCACCACCAACAAATTGGCTTTGCCGCAGAATAGCGCCACGCCCACCCTGCCGCCGATCGGGGCCTCGGCAGCCATGCTGGCGGCGTACCCCTTCACCACTACCCAGGCGCTGGGCATACCGGCGCGCTACATGGTCGGCGACAAGAACAACTGGGGTCCGCGCGTGGGCCTCGCCTGGCGGCCCTTCGGGAACAACCGCACAGTCTTCCGGGCCGGCTACGGGGTCTATTACAACTTCAACCCCACTTACGTGGGCTCGCGCGACGACGTGCTGAATCCGCCATGGGTCGGCGGCCTGGGCGGCTATTCCGGCGGCATCTTCAACACCCAGTTGCCGGGCAAGCCGGCGGCTCCGTTCACTCCGGACATCACCTTCGCCAACCCGTTCCCGGCGAATTTGCAGGTGGTGAGCGGTGCGGCGCCGAATCCGAACCTGTACGCCATGCAGCGCGATTTCAAGAATGCCGCCATCCAGCAGTGGAACGGCACCGTGGAGCACCAATTCACGGATAACTGGGCGGCTCGCGTCACCTACGCCGGCAGCCAGACACACCACCTGCAATGGTTCTTTGGCGACCTCAACGTACCTAAGACGCAGACGCCCAACGTCACCATTCAGAAGCAGCGGCCCTACCAGCCGTGGAACACCATTTATTCCACGCGTAGCGGCGCCTCGCAAAACTTCAACCAGCTCCAGTTGGAAGTCACCAAGCGATTCTCCCAAGGCTTCAACTTCCAGGTGGAATACGCCTGGACCCGAAGCCTGGATAACGCGGACTTAGTGGGCGGTCCGCAGAACCCCAACTTTCCGGGCCTGGATTACGGCAACAGCGCCGGCATTCGCCGCCATTCCCTGGTGTTCAACTACCTGTGGGAGTTGCCGATTGGCCGCGGCAAGGCGCACCTGAGCGGCATCAACCGGGCGGCGGACCTGCTGGTGGGCGGCTGGCAGCTCTCGGGCATCTCCAGTTACATGACCGGCGCGCCCTTCTCTGTGTCGTTCTCGGTCCCATCCAACTACGTGGGCTGGTGGGGAGGCCGGGCGGACCAGGTGGGCAGCAGCCTGTACCAGGGCCAGCAGACCAACCACGACATCATCAGCGGCGTGCCGTGGTTCAACATCGGCGCGTTTGCTCCTCCCACGCCCTGGACCTGGGGCAACTCCTCCCGCGACCTGCTGTTCGGTCCGGGCTTGTGGAACTGGGACGTCAGCTTAGCCAAGAACTTTTCTATCACTGAGCGGTTCCGCTTCCAGTTGCGCGGCGACTTCCTGAACGCCTTCAACCACTTCAACCTGGGCGGCCCGAATTCCACCATCGCCGATACGCGCGACGGCGGTCTGCCCAATCCCAATGCCGGCAAGATTTTTGGCGGCAGCGGGAGCCGCATCATCCAGGTGGGCGGCCGGCTGAGCTTCTGAGCCGCGGGGCCGCTAGCAACCTCATCGGGCGCGAGCCGGATCCCTCCGGGGATCCGGCCTCGCGCGGTATGATCGGTTCGTGAGCCGCCGGTATCCCGCTTGCGTGCCGTGGGTGCTCGCGGGCCTCGGGATTCTCGGCGCGCTGCACCACGTCTTCTTCTACCTGTACTACGGCGGGTTCAGTTACGACCAGCTTCTGCAACTGGCGGGTGCGTGGGGCCTGTTACGCGGCAAGGGCCTGGCATACGCCGGCGTAGACCCACGGTATCCCTATGCGGTGGCTTACCCGTCGATTGCCGGATGGTGGCCGCCGTGTTACTCACGGCTGGTGGCGGTTCTGCTCGGCGCCGTGCCGGATGTAGTGCGCGTGACCACCTGGATCGACGTCGCCGCCGCTATACTCTTTCTCGCGGCGTGCGGGTGTCTGCTCCGCGCCGCGCGTCTCCACTTGGGCGTCCTGGGCGGCGGTTTGCTGCTGGCCTGGTGGGCCGCAGTGAGCTCGCCCCTGCGATTGCTCAGCTCGGCGGAGGTGCTGGCGCTGGCGCTCTTCTGCGCCGCCCTGGCCGCTGCGGTTCTGGCCTTGCGCGAAGGCTCGCACGCCCTGCCCGCCGCGGTCGCCGCGGGATTGTTCGCCGGCGCCGCCGGCGCGACGCGGTACGCCTATTGGCCGCTGGCCGCGGTGGTTCCCGCATGCCTGATGTGCCTCGGCTGGTCCTCCCGCAAGCGCCTGCTGCGCGCGGCCGCCCTCGGGCTGGGCGCCGCCGGGGTCATTTTCCTGGCCGCGTGGAGCCAGCATCGCGAGAACGGCTACTGGATGTCGCCCATCGTGGACCAAGCCGGCCGGCCCGGCTTTTACCCAGCTAATCTCCTCCGCATGTCCCCTTTTCCCGCCGATCTGCTGGGGCTCCGGCGGCCGGTGAGCGCCGTACTGGAGTGGGCGGCCGGGTCCTCCGCGGACCACTGGCTGCCGTGGGCGCTGTGGCTGGTCTCGATCTGCCTGCTGGCTGTCTGCCTCCGCGAAGCCGTCCGCGTGCTGCGGCGTTCGCCGGCGGACGATGTGGAAGGGCGATTTCTGTGTCTGGCCGCTGCCGGGACTGCTTTTGTCACCGTGGGCGTGCTCATGTGGCTGGCCCTGCGGCATCAGGCCCACCCGGGCGGGTTTGCGTTCGTCAACGAGCCCCGCTACTATGCCCCGGCGTTCCTGTTCTTCCACTTGACAGCCGCCTCGGTGCTGGCGCGCCGGGTGCGCGCCTCCGGACGGGCCCGGCCCCCGCTTCTGGCGGCGCTGGGCCTGTTGTTCGTTGGCTGCGCGCTACCCTGGATGCGGCTGGGGGAATGGGCCTTCCTGAGCGAAAACCTCTACCGGCAGGGCAACAAGGTCTTCGCCTCCGTGCTGCGCGACCGCGCCAGCCTGCTTTCTCCCGCGGGGCGCCCCGTGGTCTATGTGGACGGCGACATGAGCCGGCTGCTGGCGGCGGACGCGGTGGGCGCCCTGGCTCTCAACACCCGCGACTGGAAGGACGAACTCTACCGGCTGGCTTCTTATCACGGTCCGGTGATCGTCTATTGCGGCTACCCCTGCCAGGATCCCGCAGTGGTTCCCTTGCGCGATACGCTGCTACGGTTGGGCGCCACGCGCTTCGCCATGCCCAAGTACGAGCTTTGGGAATGGCGCGGAGCGGCCGCGCGGCCCTGAAACTCAGCGCGGAATCACCGGCAGCACCAGCGCCGAAGGATGCGCCGCATCGTGGTAGATGGTCTGGTGCGCCTTCTGCATGCGCGTGGCGCCCAGATTCGATTCCCCGGTGTTCAGATTGCGGTTGAAGCGCGGGAAATTGCTGCTGGAGACGTACAGGCGGATGCGGTGCCCCGCCCGGAACACGTTGCTCGTGGCCCACATATCGATGTCGTAGGCGTAGATTTTTCCGGGGGTGATCGGCTCGGCCTTGCGGGTGGAGGTCCGGTAACGCGCGCGCAGGATCCCGTCGGTCAGAAAGCGGGCGTAGCCGGAAGGCTCCACATCCACCAGCAGGACCGTGAAGTCCGTATCCGGGGCAGAAGTGGCGGCCTCAATTTTGGCGCGGATCAGGCCGGTTACCTCGATGTCCCGCGTGAGCGGCGGGGTTGAGAAGATCAGGACGTCGGAGCGCTTCTCGATGGGCCGCTCGTCCGCCGGGCCGGGCGGAATCTGGTTCCCGCAGCACAGACGGCCTCCGATGGTGGGCACGGGATTGGCGGGATCGTAGTCATAGGATTCGGATGTCTCCCGGCCGGGAGCCTGGGTACTCAGCAAGTGGCCGCCGCGCAGGTAATAATTCGTGTACTGTGTGCGCGCCAGCGGGAATTCCTGCTCGTCCCGCCAGCGATTCTCGCCCATCACGAAGATCCGCACGGGGGCGCCGGTGGCGTATTCGTTGCGCCGGCCTTTCAAGGCGTAGTCGAACCAGCGCAGGGTGGTCCCGGTCATGTCCAGCACGGCTGCCTTGCCGAAGGTCACATCGCCGATTTTGCCCTCGGGCGAGGTGGCCGCGTGCGCCCAGGGACCGAGCATCAGCCGCTGGTCCGCGCGCGCCGGCGAGGACCGCCGCATGCCCATGTAGTTGTTGATCGTCCCCTTGAGGAAAATGTCGTGCCACCCTCCGGCGTGCAGGCTCTTGCTGTTCATCTCGGCGTAGTGCTCGGAGATTTTCCACGGGCGCCAGTACTCGTCGTCGCGTTCATGCGCCACCCAGTCGGCGAAGTACGGCGCCAGCGACGAGACCGGCGGCAGGGCCAGCATGCGGTAGCTCTCGATGGGCAGCGCATCGATCCAGGCTTTCGGGTTGGCCAACTCGGCGGCCTTGCGGCGCAAAGTATCGGTCACCAGGCCGCTGGACCAGGAACTCGCGAACCACTGGAGCAGCGCGCCGCCCTGGTAGGTCCATCCTTCGTAATACTCCGAGGCGGTGACGTACGGAAAGATGGCCTTCAGGTGCGGCGGGCTGCTGATGGCCGCCAGCATCTGGGTAGCCCCCACGTACGAACCGCCGAACATGCCCACCTGGCCGTCGCACCAAGGCTGCCGCGCGGCCCATTCCACGGTGTCGTAGCCGTCCTGGCTTTCAAAGCGGAAGGGATAGAATTCTCCCTGGGAGTCGTAGCGGCCACGCGTGTCCTGGAGGATCACGACGTAGCCCTCGGCCGCCATCTTCACAGCCTCGCCTGCCCCACCCGCGCGGTTGTACGGAGTGCGCTCGAGCAGCACCGGGAACTTGCCGTCCGCCTGGGGGCGATACACATCGGCGATCAGACGCACGCCGTCGCGCGTCCGGACCGGCACGCCGTTCTCCACGGTTACGCGGTAGGGTTGCGCCCAGGCGGCGGCCGCGCCCGCTAGCCAGATGAGGGAAAAAGAGAGGATCCGCATGGTCGTCAGTCTGTAGACAGCCAAGGATATCGAAATCGTGCTGGTGCCGCTATGGGCTGCACCTCAACGGGGTTCGCTATACTCGATCCTGCGCATGCAGATCCTGGCCCTGGCGGACGATCTGACCGGGGCGCTCGAAATCGGCGCCAAGTTCGCCGCCCGCGGCATTCGCTCGCGCGTCACACTCGGCCGGCGCCTGGATTTCGGGCGGGCGCTCGGGCTTCTGGTGAT
Source organism: Solibacteraceae bacterium (assembly GCA_021324015.1). GTDB lineage: Bacteria > Acidobacteriota > Terriglobia > Bryobacterales > Bryobacteraceae > JAJPJX01. Next base: position 19,440 of record JAJPJX010000078.1, read on the forward strand.
CAACACCGAGACGCGGCATGTTCCTCCGGAGCAGGCTTACGCGCGGGTCCGCACCCTGGCCCGGGCGGCTCGCCGGCGCGGAATCCGCCGGCTCTACAAGAAAACCGATTCGACTCTGCGGGGGCACATCGGCTGGGAACTCGCGGCGCTGCTGGCCGCTCATCCGCGCGGGCACGTGATCTACGCGCCCGCCTACCCCGCACTGGGCCGCGCGGTGCGCCAGGGCCGGCTGTACGTGAACGGTGTGCCGGTGGAGGAGACGGAATTTGCCCGCGATCCTTTGAACCCCATCCACGCGAGCGACATTCCGCGCGTGCTGGCGGCGCAGGGCGCGGTCCCCGTGTTCGCGGATTCCGGGGAACTCGCGGAGAGATTGGCGCCGGGTATCTACGTCTGCGACGGGGAGAGCACGGCGGACGTAGATCGCGTCGCGGAGAGGCTGGCGCGTCAGCCGTCCGGCTGGCTGGCGGCTGGACCCGCGGCGCTCGCCGAGGCGATCGCCGAGCGGCTGCGGCCGGGCGCCGTTGCTCGCCCTGCCTGGCCCGTGGTGCGCACCTGCCTGATCGTCAACGGCAGCCTGCACCCCGTCTCTTTAGCGCAGGTGCGCTATGCCGCCGAGCGGGGCTGCGCGGGCGGCTCCGGCTGGGATCTGCTGCCGTTGCCGGAGGCCGCGGGACTCTCCGGGCAGGCCTATGCCGCGCGGCTAGGGGAAGCGGTGCGCGCCGCGATCCAGGCACGGCTTCCGGATGCGCTCGTGATCTTCGGCGGCGACACCGCCGCCGCGATCCTGCGGGCCCTGGGCTGCACCGCCCTCCGGCCTGTTGGAGAATTGCTCCCCGGCGTACCCCTGGCCCGCCTGGAGCGGCGCGCCCTCTGGCTCATCAGCAAAGCCGGAGGCTTCGGCCCCCCAGACGTGCTCTGCGCCCTGCGAAACTTATTAAGCTGAAATTTATGCCAACCGGGAAGCTGTACGGCATCACCATGGGCGATGCGAGCGGCGTGGGGCCGGAGATTCTGCTCAAGGCTTGGCGCGCCGGCGAGATCCGCCACCCCGTGGTGGCCTTCGGCGACCTGGCGGCCCTGGCCTTCTACAATGACCGGCTGGGCTACGGCGTGGAGCTGCGGCGCATCGCCGCGCCGGAGGAGTATGGTTCGGGGCCGCTCTGCGTCCTCGACCACGGCATTCTGCACCGCCAGGACCTCACCCCGGGAATTCTGAGCCGCCAGGCGGGCTTCGCCGCCCGCGAGTACGTGGTCAGCGCCACGCGCGCGGCCCAGGCGGGACGCATCGCCGCGATGATCACGCTGCCCATGAACAAGGAGGCCACGCAGCTTTCCGATCCCGGCTTCGTGGGCCACACCGAGCTGATCGGGTCGTTATGCGGCGTCTCTGACGTCACCATCATGCTGGCCTCCGAGCAGTTGATCGTCACCCACGTCAGCACGCACGTGTCGCTGGCTACGGCCATCGCGCGCGCCCGCAAGGAGCGCATCTGCACGATCCTGCGCCTCACGGTGGATGCGGTGGCGAAGCTTCGCCCGAACCCTCGCATCGCCGTGGCCGGCCTGAACCCGCACGCCGGAGAAAACGGCCTGTTCGGCGACGAGGAGATCCGCGAAATCCGCCCGGCGGTGGAGTGGGCGCGCGGCCAGGGGATGCCGGTCGAGGGGCCTTTCCCGCCGGATACCGTGTTCTACCTGGCCGTGCATAAAAAAAAGTTCGATGCCGTGGTGTGCATGTATCACGACCAGGGCCACGTGCCCCTCAAGCTGCTGGATTTCGAGGGCGGCGTGAACGTGGCGCTGGGCCTGCCCATCATCCGCACCTCGGTGGATCACGGCACGGCGTTCGATATCGCCGGCCAGGGCGTGGCCTCCAGCGTGAGCCTCATCCGGGCCCTGGAGTTCGCCGTCCGCCTGGCCGGGGATACCGCCTGACGCCCGCTTACCGCCTGCCTTCAGGCTGGCGCACGAATTCCACGTCGAGGGTGATCTTGATATCGTCGCCCACCAGCACGCCGCCGGTCTCCAGCACTGTGTTCCAGGTCAGGCCGAAGTCTTTGCGGTTGACTTTCGCCGTGGCTGTGGCCCCGCGGCGCAGCATGCCCCAGGGGTCCCGAATCTCCGGCGTGGGTCCGTCCACCTCCAGCACTACCGGCTTCGTCACGCCGTGGATGGTGAGGTCGCCCGTCACCTGGGCATATCCCGGGGCGGAGGCTTCCACGCGTGTGCTCTTGAAGGTGATGCTGGGGTATTTGGCCGTGTCCAGGAAGTCCGGGCTCTTCAGGTGTGCGTCCCGCTGGGGCTCCCGCGTGGCGATCGAACTGGCGTCGATCACCACGTCGATGGTCGAGGCGGCCGGCTTGTCCGCATCGAACGCCACCGTGCCGCTAATGCCGGTGAACTCGCCTTTGACGTTGGCAATCATCATGTGACGCACGGAAAACTGGGCCGAGGAGTGCGCCGAATCGATCTGGTAGGTAACGATACTCATCTTTCAAGTCCCTCTCTTCAATTGCGAATATATACCTTGCAACGACTATTGTCAATAGGAACATTGTTGTAGCGTACGAAAACGTCCGCCGTCGAGGAAGGTGCGGCTTAGCCGAACAGTTTGAGGACGGGCTCGCCCTTGACGAGTTCCCGGGGCTGCTTGAGGTCGTTGAGGACTTCCATGGCCGGGTTGATGCCCAGGGCGTAGTAGATGGTGGCCACCAGTTCGGTGGGGTGCACGGGATTTTCCGCCGGCGAAGAGGCTTGGGCGTCGGACTTGCCGTACAACACGCCGCGCTTCACCCCGGCCCCGGCCACCAGCGCCGTGTAGCAGTAGGGCCAGTGGTCGCGGCCGTCCGGAGAGTTGGTGTTGCCGGACGTGCTCACGCCCAGGCGCGGGCTGCGTCCGAATTCACCGGTCACCACCAGCAGGGTCTCGGCGAACAAGCCGCGCTGGTCCATGTCTTCGATTAGCGCGGAGAGCGAGCGGTCCAGCACCGGGCAGTGCAGGTTCTTCAGCGGTCCGAAGTTGGAGGAGTGCGTGTCCCAGGCCGTGGTTTCGGGATCGCCGTTGGCGACGGAGGGCCAGTTGACCTGCACGAAGCGGCATCCGGCCTCGATCAGGCGGCGGGCCAGGAGGGTGCTCTGGCCGAAGGTGGTCCGCCCGTAACGCTCGCGCACCTGGTCGGTCTCCTTGCTCAGATCGAAGGCGTCCCGGGCCTTGCCGGAGAGCACCAGGTCGAAGGCCTTCTGGTAGTACTCGTTCAGCGCGTAGGAATCCACGGCCTTCTCCAGATCCGGCATGGATCCATTGATGCCCTTGAGCAGAGCGAAGCGGTCCTTGAGTCGCTCCGGCGGCACGTCGGCCCGCAGGGAGAGGTCGTCCAGCTTGATGTCTTTATTGGGATCCTGATACAGGCGGTAGGGGTCGTAGGCCTTGCCCAGGAAGCCGGCGGCACCGCCCTTGCCGATCACGTTGCTTTCCTGCAGCGGGCGCGGCATCTCAACGAACGGCAGCATGGGGCCGTCCGGCGGTTTCATCTTCGAGATGTGGCTGCCCATGTGCGGGAAGTCGCGCGGCGAAGGCGGTTCCAGTTGTCCGGAGGGGGAGACCTTATCGGGCGGGTATCCGGTCATCATCTGGTAGATGGCCGCGGTGTGGTTGAACAATCCCACCGGAGTGTAGCTCATCGAGCGGATGAGGGTGACCTTGTCCATCTGCCGGGCGAGCAGGGGCATAGTTTCACTCACCTGGATGCCCGGCACCTTGGTCGGGATGGCCTTGAACTCCCCGCGGATGTTCGCGGGCGCTTCCGGCTTGGGGTCCCAGATGTCGATGTGGCTGGGGCCGCCCTGCAGAAACAGCAGCAGCACGGACTTGGCGCCGCCAAAGGCTTTGGTGGGGCTGGTCACGCGCGCCGCCGCCGAAGCTTTCCAAGCGAGGAACTCCGGCAGATTCAGCCCAATCAGGCCCGCACCTCCGATTCGCATCAACTCGCGCCGCGAATAGCCCTCACAAGTCCGCACGGGACGTCCCGGGATAGTCAGCATTACGCCCTCCTTCCTTTGCGCGGGATTATATCACTGTCGTGCGGGGCGGTGGGGGCCGCCGCGCCGGGCGTGCCGCCCGGCCGCGTTTCCGGCTGGAGAAATCGCAGCGTTTTGTGCGAAAACGCGCGCGACATTTCTTTCTTTCATTTGTATGCGAATATACCACATGCCTGCGATTTTGAGCGCTATATTACGCGCCGAAGCACTTGTGTGAAAGGCTGCATTTGCTTTCTATTTCAATCATATTTTTTCTTGAAATGCCAGACAATTGGAAATATATTTTGATGTGTAGTCGCGGATCGTTTTCCTGGGGAGAGAAAGATATGTGCTCACGTCGCCTGTTGACGATTGCGGCGGCTTGCGCGGTCGCGTGGCTGGCCTTGCCGCTGTTGTGGGGCTCGGAGATGGTTCTCACTCCCATTGCCGGGTTGGGACCGCCAGGACCACCCGGTCCTCCCGGACCACCCTGGCCACCCGGCCCGCCGCCAGGATTTCCGCCCTTCGGCGGCCTGGTGGTCACGGAGGTTCCCTTTCTCAGCCAGGCGAATGTCCTGGAAGGGCAGACTGGCGAAATCACGTTTCGCGTGACCAACGCATCCCGTCACACCGCCCAGATTCTGGGCTGGACGGATATCGGCTCCACGGTGGCCTTTCCCGATCCCACCGACGGAGTGAGCAACACCTTCATCCTCCCCGGCGCCTGCATGGAAGGCGTCCTGTTTGCAGGACAAAGTTGTCTCTACCGCCAGGTCTTTCAGACCGGCCCGCGCGATAGCCTGCCTGGCCCGTTGTTCGACGGCACCAGCCTGGTGTTCAATCGCGTGCGGTACGACTTTGTCAACACGCCCTTCCTGATTCGCGACGCCTTTGCCGCGGCGTTCATTACCGTGAGCGACTTCCCCATTCCGGAACCTCCCGTGCTGGCGTTGGTGGGCATCGGCCTGCTGGCCATCGGCTGGCGCAAGCACCGCCCGGCCGGAACGTAGCCGCACGGCGCGTCGGCGCCCGTCAAAAACCCGCGTATGCTCTTTCGCCTGTCCCCCCGCGGCGGCTATGATTGGGGGACAGGCGATTTCGCCTGTCGCCATTCCCTGTTCGTGCGGTTTCACGATACATGCGACTCGCGACTTTCTTGCTGCTGGCTGCGCTGGCCGCCGCCGATACCGGCCAGGAACTGTTCACCCGCCATTGCGCAATGTGCCATGGCGCGACGGGCGAGGGACTCTCCGGCCCGGACCTCACCAGCCCGGCGTGGCAGGCCGGCGTCACGGATGCGGATCTGGCGCGCATCATCGAGCGGGGCGTACCCGGGACGGCCATGCCCGCCTTCGGCAGCCGTCTCTCCGGCGTCCAGATCCAGGCTGTGGCGGCCCACCTGCGCGCCCTCTCCGCGGGGGCTCTCCAGCCCGCCAATGCGCTGCGTGCCCCGCTGGTGCGCGTTGATCCCGCGCGGCTGCGTACGGCCTCCGAGGATGCCGACAACTGGCTGATGTACGGGCGGGACTACGGCAACCAGCGTTTCAGCCCGCTTCACGAGATCCAACGCGGCAATGTCCGCAACCTTGTCCCGGTCTGGAATTTCCAAACCGGGACTCCTGACGGCCTGGAGGCCACGCCGCTGGTCATCGACGGGGTCATCTACCTCTCCACTTCCTGGAATCACGTTTTCGCGATTGACGCCCGCACCGGCGCTGAACTCTGGCACTACCGCCGCCGCTTGCCGGAAAGGCTCAGATACTGCTGCGGTCCGGTCAACCGCGGTCCGGCGGTGTCCGGGGGCATGCTCTACCTGGCCACGCTGGATGCCCACCTGGTAGCCATGGATGCGCGCACCGGGCGCGTGCGCTGGGACACGGAAATCGGGAAGGTTGACGACAACCTCAGCGCCACGTCACCACCCCTGATCGTGGGCGGCAAGGCTGTCGTGGGCATGGCCGGCGGCGACTACCCTAGCCGCGGCTTCCTGGACGCCTACGACACCGGCACGGGCCGCCGTCTGTGGCGCTTCTACACCGTCCCGGAGCCGGGCGGCGGCGGAGCCACCTGGCTGAACGGTTCCTACGACCCGGAGTCCAACCTGGTCTACTGGGGAACGGGCAATCCGAATCCGGATTTCGATGGCGATGCCCGCCCCGGCGACAACCTGTATACGGACAGCGTCATCGCACTGGACGCCGATACCGGGCGGTTGAAGTGGCACTACCAGTTCACGCCACACGACGTCTGGGATTACGACGGCGTTAACGAGATGCTGCTGGCGGACGTTCCTTTCGCGGGGCGCGCCGTGAAGGCTTTGTTTCACGCCGACCGGAACGGCCACTTCTACGCTCTGGAGCGGGAGACCGGCAGGTTTCTGTACGCCAAACCCTTCGTGCGCGTCACCTGGGCCAAGGGTTTTGAAAACGGCCGGCCCATCGTGGACCCGGCCGCGATCCCTAATCTGGAAGGTGTGACCGTCTGCCCGGGCGCTGCCGGCGGCAAAGAGTGGAACGCGATGTCCTACAGCCCGCTTACGGGACTGGTCTACCTGCCGGTGATCGAGAACTGCGCGGTGTTCTCGAATTACGGCGTGAAGGCGAAACAGATGGGCCTGCCGCCCGGCCCCAGCGGATTCCGCTACCTGCCCAACCTGGCGTACGGAAAGCTCATGGCCCTGCACGCCTCGACCGGCGAAGTAGCCTGGGAGGTCAAGACGCGGACACCGATGGCAGGCGGCACGCTGGCCACCGCCGGCGGCCTGGTCTTCAGCGGCGACCCGGAGGGCAACTTCACCGCGCACGATGCCCAAACCGGCCGTCTTCTGTGGTCCTATCAGACCGGCTCGGGCATCCGCGGCGCGCCGGTCACCTTCCGCATCGGTGGACGCCAGTACGTGGCGGTGGCTTCCGGCATGTCCGGCGCGGTCGGGGGATTCACCGGCGCCGGAGCTCCCTGGATGCGCGACTATCGCGGTGGAGGCTCGCTCTATGTGTTCGCTCTGTTCGCGCCAGACGCCTCGCAGGCGTTTCACGGCGGCGCGCGATAAGGCGGGTGTGAATATTCCGGGGCAGGACCGCTCGGTCACCGTCGCGGTCCGGTAGCATCCTGCCGCTGCGGCGTGTGAAGACACTACGGCTATAAGGGGGGTGTCCGGCGAATGGGGAGGTGATCGTCACCGCCCCGGCCCTCCGCGTTTTGGCGGGGACCGGGGCGGGGTGAAACGTAACGGGGCTTATTGGCGGCAGTCTCCGGGGGGAAA
>JAJPJX010000123.1 GCA_021324015.1 Solibacteraceae bacterium
CCACTTCGAAGTGGTCCTGCGGCTGGGAGAAGAGATCCGTGACCGGGACGTGCTCTCCATCACCAGCTTTTGGAAAGCGCGCTGCCACCGGCAGAAGGGCGAGTACGACCGCGCCCTGGCGGACACGGCTACGGCCCGCACGCTGGCGCTGGAACTGGGGCACGAGCGGGTGGCGGCGGTGACGCAGGTACTCGAGAGCTGGCTGGTGTTTCAGAAGGGCCGGCCGCGGGAAGCCGCCGAACTGCTGCGCCAGGCAGAGCACACGCTGGCCGGCACCGACGATTACGTCACGCTGGGCAACATCCAATCCGGCTACGGGCGCATCGCTCGGCGGGAGGGGCGCTACGAGCTGGCCACGCGGCACTTCGCGCGGGCCATCGAGGAGTACCGCAAGCGGGACCCGCGGCATCGCAACCTGGCGCGCTCGCTGGTCAATATGGCATACGCGAAGCGGCTGATCGCCCTGGACCTGCGCCGCCGGATCGACGCGGAGATGCTGCGCCGGAGGGGCCACGGAGGGCGCGAGCGGGCCGCCCCCATCCCGGCGCCGGACCGCGAGGCGATCGAGAGCCTGCGCCGCGAAGCGTTGGAGAGCTTGCGCGAGGCGGCGGAAATCTACGCCCATCTGCGGCATCACCGCGGCGCCGGGTCCGTGCACATCAATGCCGGCTACCTGCACCTGGATCACGGCGAGTTGGACCGCGCGGCCGAGGAAGGCGCCCGCGCGTACAGCCTGGGCGGGGAGCGCAAGGACTACATCCTGATGGCCCGCGCGCGGGTGATTCAGAGCCTGGCGGAGAACGCCCGCTGTGAGGAGGGCATCGAGGATCACCACCATCCCAGCCAGCACGCACGCGCCGCCCAGGAGTACGCCCGCGAGGCCGTGGAATTCGCCCGGCACACGCAAAACCGGCGCTTGCAGGCCCGGGCCTACCTCTGCCAGGGGCAGGCGCTGTCGGGCGAATACTTCCCCAATCCGGAGGCCGCCCGCCAGGCCTGCGACCAGGCCGCCGCGCTGCTGCGCAGCGATCCGCGCGACTACCTCTGGGAGGATCTGCAAGCCCTGCGCGCACGCATCCTGTGCGCCGGCAGCGTGGATGCCAAGCTGCGCGCCTGGTCGCAGGGCGAAGTGGGCGACAAGAGTTTCCAGCAAATCACCGAAGAGTTCGCGGAGCTCGTGATTCCCAAAGTCTGGGAGAGCGAGGGACGCAAGGTCTCGCGCGTGGCGCAGCGCCTCTCCATCTCACCCAAGAAGGTGCGCCGCGTCTTGAAACACCTGGGCCTGCTCGGAAAGTGAGCCGGCGTCAGCGCAGGAGCTGAAACTGGACCGCCAGGGAGCAGGTGTAGCCAAAACTGGTAAGCGGCGCCGAGGAGATGACCCCCAGCAGGAAAGACCCTGAAGACGCGCCCGTGAAATCGCCCGCGCGCGACGCGGAGATGACGTTCGTGGGAATCGGGACTCCCACGGGGTTGCCACCGGACATGCTGAGGACCGGCCCCACCGAGACACCGGCGGCGGCCGCCACCTTCTGGGCTTGCGCCCGGGCATCGCTCACCAGGTCGGTCTGCGGGCAGGCGACGGACTTTTGTGCGTCCGGCGAGGTTTGCAAACCCTGGGTGGAAAACGTCAGGCTGAGCCCGGAATTGTTGGCCGCAATGGCCTGCTGGGCTGCGGTGAGCAGGCCGAAGGTGTCCTTGATCCTAGCCAGCGGCGCCGTCATCTGGAACAGCCACTGGAGCACGGCCGGCGGCTGGGAGCCGACAGCCGGGGTATAGCCCTGCGAGGTGTAAACGCCCGTGAAGATAGCGCCCGCGATGCCGGCGTTCTGCAGAGAAGCGGTGATCTCATTTAGACCGGAATTGGCACTGGAGACTACGGTCAGCGCGAACGACACTTGATCCGGCGTCGCCGTGAGATTGCGCAAGGCCGTAATGGTGATGGCGTTGGGATCGGGCTGGCCGAAAGTGGCGCCCAAGGCGAAGCGCACGGTCAGGGAGCAGGCGCCCGGCAGGGAAGGCGACGGAGCGCTCGAAACCAGGCCCAGGATGGCGCCCGGCGCGAGTCCGGCCGCGCTTGCCAGTTTTTGCGCCTGTGCCCGCGCGTCGGCCAGCAGGTCCGCCGGGTTGCAGACCTGCGATTGCGCCGCCTGCGGGGAGATTTGTGTGCCCTGCACCTGGAACGACAACGACAGCCCGCCGCCCTTTTGGGCGATGCTCTGCTGCAAGCTGGTGAGCAGCGCAGTGGTGTCTTTCACCTTGCTGAGGGGAACGGGCAAGCGAAACATCCACGCGAGCATGGGCAGCGGCGCCGCGCCCAACCTCGGCGGGAGGGGATAGGGCTGTGTGCTGATGCCCGCCAGATTGGCGGCCGTAATGCCGGTCCCCGGCAAGGCGTTGAGGATGTCATCCAGGTTCTTATCGAAGCCGGAATCGACCGCCACGCTGAACACGGCCTGATCGGCCTCGAGGTCCATGTTTCGGGACGCGGTCACCGTGACCGAGTTCCAACTGAGCTGCGCGCAGAGAATGGCAGGAAAGATGAGCAGAGCAGGAAGAAGACCATGCCTGGCCATGACCCCAAGTATAGCTTCCGGCGCGGGCTGGATCGCGCGGGAGTTTACGCCGCGGTTTGCCAGGCGATCTCCACCACCCGCCCGCCGTTCAGAATCGACTCGCGGCCGGCTTCCAGTACGCGCTCGTTGAAGCTGCTGTTGGCGGGCGTTGCCATGATGCCCGCCGCGTCGTATTCCTTCAGAATCGCCTGCCTCCGGGCCAGCGCCTGGTCCTCGGGCAATCCCTGGGTCTCCGCCTCGGCGCGCAGGCAGGCGTTGATGATGTACTCCACCGAGCGGTAGCCGTAACCCACCGGCGTCAGCCCCGGGCCGCCCAGGTCCAGGTACTGAAAGTAATCCGGGCTGGGCTCGGCGTAGATGGTGGCGCCGGAGCCCTCGGGCTTGCGCACGTAGGAATACTTCAAACCGCGGTACTGGTCGGAATGCGTCACCAGGCCACCCGCATCCTCGCCCTTGCAATACATCACCAGCCCCTGCGTATTCGTGCCGGGCGCGTCGTCGGGAAATCCCAGCCCGTTTTGCACGTTGAGGCAGGCGCCGTTGTTCCAGATCACGCGCGCGTCGGTCCACAGGAATCCCTGGTTGCCGTTGGGATAGCGGTCCCGGACGCCGTACACGCTCACCGCCGCCGGCAGCAGCCCGGTGATGAAGTGCACCAGGTCCACGTAATGGCAGCCGATATACGTGAAGGCGTCGGAGTTCTCTGTGGTCATCCAGTTCTGGAAGTTGGAATGGCGGTAATACCACTTCTCGAACAGGCAGGCGGTGCCCAGCACGAACTCGCCGAACCAGCCTTCGCGATAGCGGCGCCGAGCCATCAGGCTGCGGTCGTCGAAGCGCTTGTGGTATTCCACGCCCACCACCAGCCCGCGCCGGCAGGCCTCGCGCTCGATCTCCTGCGCCTGCCGGTACTCCAGCACCAGCGGCTTCACGGTACAGACGTGCTGGTCGTGCCGCAGCGCGGTCATGATCACATCGAAGTGAATCTGGTCCGGCACGGCGGCCACCACGATGTTGCGCGGCGGCAGGCCTGCGATCACTTCGCGGAACAGGTCCGGTCCCATGTGGCCGCCATGATGCGGGTCGGGGTAGGGCCGGAAGCTCTGGCCCGGGAAGGCCCGCAGCAGGTTTTCGGCGTGCGCCAGCGCGCGCACCGTCTTGGCGCTCGAGGAGCACACGCTGATCTCCCCGATGCGGCCCTGCCGCTGCATGTGGTACAGGCTGGGCAGGATCTGGTCGTGCGTGATCATCCCGCCGCCGACGATCAAAACTTGCGGGGGCGTCATTATGCCACCGCCGCCTGCGCGCCCACCGCCTCGGAGAGGGCTTCCTCGAGCACGCCCACGCTCTCCGCAATGGCGTCTTCGGTGATCACCAGTGGAGGCGAGATCTTCACCGTGCCACCGCCCAGGCCCACCGGGCTGAACATCAGCAGGCCCTTCTCCATGCAGAGCCGCACCACCTCCCAGGCCAGATCTCCGTCGGGCTCCTTGCCGCCGGGCACGACGCAGGCCACTCCGGCCACCAGGCCCTTCCCGTCCACCGCGCCGATCTGCGGGTGGCGCGACTGCAATTGGCGCAGTTTCTGGTGCAGCATGGCGCCCATCTTGCGCGCGTTCTCGGCCAGGTTCTCGCCGAGCACCAGGTCGATGGAGGCCAGCGCCGCGGCGCAGCACAACGGGTTGCCCGTGTGCGTGGAGGTCATGCTGCCCGGCGGGAACAGGTCCATCACGTCCGGCCGTCCCGCCACCGCCGAAAGCGGCAGCGAACTGGAAATGCCCTTGCCGAACAGCGCCAGGTCCGGCACGATCCCGTAATGCTCGAAACCCCACAGCGTGCCGGTGCGTCCGAATCCTGCTTGCACTTCATCGCAAATCAGGAGAGTCTTGTGGCCGTTGCACCACTGCCGCAGCGCCTGCATGTAGGCCGGAGGCGCGAACGCCGCGCTGCCTCCCTGGTAGGTTTCCAGGATCACGCCGGCCACGTTCTGCGGCTCCACGCCGCGTTCCCGCAGGCTGCGTTCGAACGCATCGAAGGAAACATCCACCGTGCGGAAGCCGTCCGGAAACGGAACCTGCGCGAAGCCGGGGTCCAGGTTGACGATCCATTCCTTGAGCGCCGGGATGCCGCCGGCCTGCTGCGAACCCAGCGTGCGGCCGTGAAAGGCCTTGTCGTAAGAGACAATCACGTGCTTGGCGCGCCCGCCCACCTTCACGCCCCAGGCGCGCGCCAGCTTGATGGCGCACTCCACCGTCTCCGACCCGGTAGTCAGCAGGAAGACCTTTTTCAGCGGCTCCGGCAAAATGGAGGCCAGTTTCTCGGCCAGCCGCGAGCGAATATCGCTGGGGAAGCAATAGTTGGTCAGCAGCCCGGAGTTGGCCTGCCGGGTGATGGCCTCGATGATCTCGCGGCGGCCGTGGCCGGCGTTGGTGATCAGGACCCCCGAGGACCAGTCGATCCAACGGTTCCCCCACGCGTCGGAGACCAGGAAGCCTTCCGCGTGATCCCATACCACCGGCGGCTGTCCGCGCATGGCCGCGGGCTCGTAGTCGTGCAGCCTCTGCAAAACCGGCAGCGATTCGGGAACCGGCAGGTCCGTGACGATGCGCCGGTAACGGGTCTCGACCCGCGGGACGTGTCGGGGAAGCAAACTGTATTCTCTGGCCATTTCTCCTCTTGGGCGAACATCCTATTCTCCGGTATCATTTCTGGATATGGCAAGCCGCGCGGTGGCCGTACTGCTCTTCCTTGGTGGGACGCTGCTCTCGCAGGAGCCGCTCTCGCGGATGGCGCAACCCCGCTACGAGGGGGACAAACTGCTCCGCCCCGAGGGCTACCGCGAGTGGATCTTCGTGGCCTCCAACCTGGGCATGGGCTACACCGCCGGCCAGCCGCAGGCGAATCCCTCTTTCCACAACATCTACATGCAGCCGGAGGCCTACCGTTACTATCGCCAGACCGGCCGTTTCCCGGACAAGACCATGCTGGTAATGGAGCGCTACTCGGCGGGGACCATCGCCTCCATCAACCGCCGGGGCCAGTTTCAGGATCGCCTGTTGGGACTCGAAGTGGCTCTCAAGGACGAGCAGCGGTTTCCGGAGAAATGGGCATATTTCGATTTCAGCGGATCCGGCGGCGCGCTGCGCGGCCAAGCCGCGCCCTTCCCCAAGCAAGCCTGCTGGAGCTGCCACAACGCCCACGGAGGCGCCGACAACGTCTTCGTTCAGTTCTATCCAATACTGCGAAAGTAACTGAAATTACAACTGTTTCCCTGCCGCTCTTCTATATTGGGAAGATGCGCTGGTGCTTCCTGCTGCTTCTGGCCGCCGGACTGCTGCGGGCGCAGGCCCCCCCAGGTCCGAGCGCTTCCGGCTACGTCGGCAGCCAGGCCTGTAAAACCTGCCACGCGGACGTCTGGTTCCTGTTTTACCGGAATCCGCATTACCGCAGCATCGCTTCGGGCGCGGAGCCGCCGGAACGCACCGGCTGCGAAAGCTGCCACGGGCCCGCCAAGGCCCACGTCGAGGCGCACGGCGGCAAGACCACCATCCCGCGGGCCTTTTCGCTGATGCAGCCGGGCCAGGTGCTGGAAGCCTGCCTGGCTTGCCACGCCAAGGACTTCCCCAAAGTCAATATCCGCCGCTCGGAGCACACCCGCAGCGACGTGGTGTGCACCAACTGCCACTCCATCCACAAATCCCCGGCGCCGCGTTTTCTGCTGGCCCGCAAGCAGCAGAACGAGCTGTGCTATGGCTGCCACGCGGCTGTGCGCGCGCAGTTCTCCATGCCTTTCAAGCATCGCGTGAACGAAGGCTTCATGGAGTGCACGGACTGCCACAATCCGCACGGGACCTTCACTCCCACCTGGCGCATGGCGGAGCGCCCACGCCTGGTGGACCAGGCCTTGGGCAACGAGGAGCCTTGCGTGCGCTGCCACTCCGACAAACGCGGGCCTTTTGTCTTCGAGCACGCTCCCGTGCGCGTGGATGGCTGCGAAACCTGCCACTATCCCCACGGATCCATGAACGCCAAGCTGCTGCACCGGCCCGTGACCGCCACGCTGTGCCTGGAATGCCACAACGGCGCCGGCACGTTCGGCACGCGTAACAGCGGCATCATGATTCAATCGGCCTCCCACAACCTGCTGGACCCGAAGTACCGCCAGTGCACCACGTGCCACGTGCGGATTCACGGGTCCAACAGCGACTCGTACTTCCTGCGCTAGGAGACGCCCATGCGAAAACACTGGATCTGGACGATCATCCTCCTGGCGCAGGCGGCGGCCGCGCAGGAGCCCGTGGCGCCCACGCCCGCGACGGTCGGCGCCGCGCGCGGAGAAAACACCGGCGACTACAACGTAACCAACTCTTTCGAAACCGGCTACCGCTTCAGCCAGGTGGGCGGCAACGAAGGCATGTACCGCAGCAGCGTGAATTACGGCAACGGCATCCGCCTGCTCTCCAGCAGCTTGAGCGTGCATTCGCGCGACGGCCATGGCCGCTGGTTCGACGAACTCGTGCTCACCACCAGCGGCCTGGGCAACGATCCCTACCAGTCCGCCATCCTGCGGGTGCAGAAAAACCGGCTCTACGAGTACGACATGCAGTGGCGCCTGAACGATTATTACAACCCCGGTTTGACGGTGGCCAGCGGCCTGCACCTGATGGACACCGCGCGCCGCGTGCAGGACCACGATCTGACGCTGTTTCCCGACTCCCGGCTGCAACTGCGCTTCGGCTACAGCCGCAACGACCAGACCGGCCCGGCCCTGACCACCCTCCAGGTCTACGGCAGCGGCGGGGACGCCTTTCCCCTGTTCGCCGACGTACATCGCGTGATGAACGATTATCGCCTGGGCGGCGATTTCAAGATCTTCGGCGCGCGGCTCTCCGTGACGCATTTCTGGGAGGACTACAAGGAGGACACGCCGGTCTCGCTCGACGGCGTGACCTCGAGCGGCCTGCCCAACGATCCCACTACCCTGACCCAGTTCCAGCGTAACGAGCCGTACCACGGCACCAGCCCCGGCTGGCTGGTGAACCTGTTCAAGGAGCGGAAAATCTGGGCCATCAACGGGCGCTTCACCTACATCGGCGGCACGCGGAACTTCCTGCTGGACGAGACCGCCGTGGGGATCGACCGCTTCGGCGGAGGGCGAAACCGCGAGGTGCTGGTGGGCGGCAACGCGCGGCGTCCCGTGGCCACCGGCGATTTCTCTTTCAGCCTGTTTCCCGGAACGCGCCTCACGGTAGTCAACAACACCTCGGTGCACAACTTCCACATCGACGGCGACGCCACCTACCAGGAACTCAACCTGGCCACGCTCACCAGCAGCATCTTCAACTTCCAGTACCTGGGGATCCGGGTGATCACCAACTCCACCGACGCGCACTATCGCGTCTCCAAGTGGCTGGGCTTCTACGGCGGCTATCATTACTCCACGCGCCGCATCGCGCTGGAGGAGGCGCTGGCGGTGCCGCCGGGTTCGGACCTCACCGGCAACTCCTACGAGCAGGACAATCACCTGCACACGGGCCTGGCGGGCATCCGGCTCAAGCCGTGGAAGCCCCTGAGCATCAGCCTGGACGGCGAGATCGGCCGCTCCGACAAACCGCTTAGCCCGGTGGTGGACCGTAACTACCACGCCATCGGTGCGCGCGCGGAGTACCGTCTGAAGAACCTGGTGCTCTCGAGCACTTACAAGGAGAACTACAACAACAACTCCGTGACCCTCTCCACGTTCAGTTCGCGAGCCCGGAATTACACCGCCAGCGCCTCCTGGACGCCGCGCGAGCGATTCGCCCTGGATGCGACCTATACCAAGCTGCACCTGGATACGGTGGGCGGCATCGCCTTCTTCGCCGGGCTGGGACGCCCGCAGCCCGTGCTAGGCCTCAATTCCATCTATCTCAGCAATATTCACGCCGCCACCCTGATGATCCGCTACGCGCTCACCAAACGTGTGGATCTGTACGCGGGCTACTCGATTACGCGGGACACCGGAGACGGCCGCTCGGCCGCCGTGCCGGCGGGGCTCACCAACCCGGTGGATCAACTGCTGGCCTCCGTGCAGACCTTCCCGCTGAGCTTCCAGTCCCCGCAGGCGCGCGTCTCGGTGCGCCTGTCGCCCAAAGTCCGCTGGAACGCGGGCTGGCAGTACTACGGCTATCACGAGGATTTCGGCCTGTTCGCCTTCAACCAGAACTATCGCGCCAACACCGGCTACACCAGCATTCTCTGGACGTTCTGAAGCTACCGGGCCGCCGGAAACACTGCGCTTGCCCTCCGCACCTGCCGCGCCCACGCGGCCAGCAGCACGGTGCCGATCACCACCAGCGCGGCGCACAAGCCCGCCCACAGCCCGGCCGCGCCCCAGTGCCTCCGGAAGCACAGGAAATACCCCAGCGGCAGGCCCAGCAGCCAGTAGGAGAGCAGGTGGCAGAGCATGGGCGTGCGCGTATCCCCGGCGCCGCGCAGCGCCCCGGTGGCCACCGTCTGAATGCCGTCGAAAAGTTGGAAGACCGCGGCCACCGCCAGCAGGATGCTGCCCGTGCGGATGACCTGCGCGTCGGAGGAGAAGATGCGCACGATCGGGCCCGGGATCGCCACGAGGACCACCGCGGCGGCGGACATAAAGGTGGCGCCGCACAGCACCGCCACCCAGCCGGCGTGCGCGGCGGCCCTGGCGTCCCCGCGCCCTAATGCCTGACCCACCCGCACGGCCGCCGCCGAGGAGATCCCCAGCGGCACCATATAGGTGCAGCTCACTACGTTCAGGGCCACGTAGTGCGCCGCGAGCGAGGCGGCGTCCAGCCGCCCGGCCAGCGCCGTCACCAGCGCGAACACGCCCACTTCCAGCGAGAACATCAGCCCCGCCGGAACGCCCAGGCCCAGCAGCCGCCGGATGCGCGCCGGGTCGGGCGCGAGCGGCACCCGGCGCAGCCCCAGATCCTGCCGCCGGTCGCGGTACAGCAGGTAAGCGGCCAGCGCGCCCAGCATGTAGACGCGGGCCGCGCAGGTGGACCAGCCCGAACCCGCCGCGCCCAGGGCCGGCGCGCCCAGTTTCCCGAAAATCAGCACCCAGTCGCCCGCCAGGTTGACCGCGTTGGCGCTCTCCAGCGCGAACATCACCGGCTTGACCAGGCTCATGCCTTGCAGGTAGCGCCGCACCGCGAAGTACAGCAGCAGCGGCGGCGCGCTCCACAGCAGAGCCTTGAGGAAAGGGACGGCCTCAGCCAGCACGGCCGGGTTGATCCCGAACCGGCCCAGGGCCGGCAGCGCCAGCCACATCGCCCCCATGAGCAGCGGGGCGGCGGGCAGGCACACATAGACGGCGTTCAGCAGCCAGCGGTGGCAGTCCTCCAGCTTGCCCGCGCCGAACGCCTGCGACACCAGGGTATCCAGCCCGAGCATCATCCCCGTGCCGAAGATGCCCAGGGTATAAAACAGCATGGAGCCCAACCCCACCGCGCCGATGGCCCGCGGGCCCAGCCGCCCCACCATGGCCGTGTCCACCAGCGTCATGGTCATCCAGCCCAGCTCCGCCAGCACCAGCGGAGCGGCCAGCCGCAGCGTGGGACGAAACTCCTGCCTCAGAATCTCCAGGCGATCGCGCATGGGGAAATTTCCAGTATGCTTGACTGTAAGTCAACGGAGGCGGTCAGCGCCGTGAAACCCGTTTACCTGGACTACAACGCCACCACGCCGCACCACCCCGAAGTCCTCGCGGCCATGCGCCCCTACCTGGAGGAGCATTTCGGGAATCCTTCCAGCGGGCACTGGTACGGCGAAGAGCCCCGCCGCGCCGTCGAGCGCGCGCGCCGGCAGGTGGCCGGGCTGCTCGGCTGCCGCCCGGAGGAGATTGTCTTCACCAGCGGCGGCACCGAATCGAACAACTACGCCTTGCGCGGCGCGGCGCTGGCCTGCCGCGACCGCGGCAACCACATCCTCACCACCCAGATTGAGCATCCCGCGGTGCTGGAAGTCTGCCGGTCGCTCGAGCGCGTGGGCTTCGAGGTGAGCTATCTGCCGGTGGATGAGCACGGCCGGGTGCGGCTGGCCGATATGGAAGCGGCCCTGCGCGCGGACACCATTCTGATCTCGGTGATGCACGCCAACAACGAGATCGGCACGATTCAGCCCATCGCCGGGATTGCCGCGCTGGCCCGCCGCCTGGGAATTCTGCTGCACACGGACGCGGCGCAGTCGGCCGGCAAGATTCCCGTCCGCGTGGACGACCTCGGTGTGGACCTGCTCTCGCTCGCCGGGCACAAGCTCTACGCTCCCAAGGGAGTCGGCGCGCTATTCGTGCGCCGGGGGCTGGGGCTGGTCAAGCTGATGGAGGGAGCCGGCCAGGAAGGCAACTGCCGCCCGGGCACGGAGAACGTGGTGGAAATCGCCGGGCTGGGGCAAGCCTGCGAAATCGCCGCGCGGGACCTCGAAACGAATGCCGCCCACCTGGCAGCCATGCGCGACCGCCTGGAGGCCGGCTTGCGGATTCGCATCCCGGATCTGCGGGTCCACGGCCACCCGCGCGAGCGTCTGCCCAACACGCTCAGCGCCGCGTTCGCCGGGGTGGACGCGCCCGCCCTGCTTACTGCGCTGCGGGACTCCGTGGCGGCCTCCGCCGGAGCCGCCTGCCACTCGGCCGGCGAAGTCTCCGGGGTGCTCCGCGCCATGCAGGTGCCGCCCGCCTGGGCCCGCGGCACCGTGCGCTTCTCCACCGGCCGCCTGACCACCCCCGAAGAAGTGGACCGCGCCGTGGAAGCTGTCGCGGAGGCCGTCGCCCAGGTGCGCGCCGCGGTTACGTGACGTCCCTGTGGCCTTGGCGTTAGCGATACCAACGCCTTTCAGCGCGTGCAGAGTTGGCGCCGCTCCTCCGGCTGCCAGGCTCGATACGTGCGGTACCCGCCGGAGAGATTCCGGACCTGGAAGCCATTTTGAGCCAGGAACCTGCAAGCATAATAGGAGCGGTGTCCAGCCCGGCAATAGACCCAGATCTCGCGGCCGCGCGGCAACTCCTTGTATCTTGCCCGCAATTTGCTGAGCGGGATGTTCACAGCTCCATCTATTGAGCCGTCACGGAACTCTTCCACCTCGCGAACATCCAGGAGAAAGGCGTCCGTGGCGTCCAGTTCGCGCCACGAGGCGAGGTCCACATCGCCGCGCATGACGTTCGCGGCGGCCATGCCGGCCAGATTCACCGGATCTTTCGCGGAGCCGTATTGTGGGGCATAGCAGAGTTCGGCTTCCTCCAGGTCGAAAACCGTACCCCCCATCTGGATCGCCATCGCAATCACGTCGATGCGGCGTTCCACGCCCTCCTCGCCGACGGCTTGGGCGCCGAGCAGGAGACCATCCGAACCGCGAAAGAGAATCTTCAGATGAATCGGCTTGGCGCCGGGATAATAGCCGGCGTGGTGAGCCGGGTGGAGGTAGACGGCCTGGAAGTCCTCGATTCCTGCCTGGCGCAGCGCCTTTTCGGTCACGCCGGTGAGGGCTGCGGTCAATCCGAAAAAGCCGCAAATCGCCGTCCCCTGGACGCTGGAAAAGCGCGAATTGCGGCCACAAACCACGTCGGCGGCGACGCGCCCTTGCCGATTAGCAGGTCCCGCCAAAGGTATCCATTCCCACTTGCCGGTTATCCGGTTCTTCACTTCCACGGCATCGCCGACCGCCCAGATGTACGGATCGCTGGTGAGCATCCGGGAATCGACGCGAATGCCGCCGCGGTCGCCGATCTCGAGTCCCGCCGCGCGCGCCAGGCGCGATTCCGGCCGCACCCCGATGGAGAGAACGACCAGGCCCGCGTCAAATGCAGCGCCGGACTGCGTGGCCACCACCAGACCGCCATCGGCCGACGATTTGAATTCCGCAACGCCATCGCTTAGTTGAACGTGAACCGCGTGCTTCGCCACGCGGCGGCGCACGTACTCGGCCATCTCCGGGTCGAGCGGGGGCATCAGTTGGTCCGCCACATCGATGATCGTGACCTCCATTCCCCGGTGGACGAGGTTCTCAGCCATTTCGAGACCGATGAAACCTCCGCCGACTACGACGGCCCGCCGCGGCTTCTTTGCGTCGATCCAATCGCGGATGTCCTCGCTGTCCGGCAGGCTGCGGAGTGTGAAGATCCCCGGCAGGTCGACGCCAGGCAGGGCCGGCCGAATGGGGGCGGCGCCGGGCGACAATACCAGGGCATCATAGGGCTCGCGATATTCCCGTTCGCTATCGACCTCGCGAACCACGACCTCCCTTGACTGCCGGTCAATCGAGATGACTTCGTTCCGAAGGCGAACCTCGATATTGAAGCGCTCGCGAAACAGGTCGGGGCTGGCCAGCAGGAGTTTCGACTCTTCCTGGATCACGTTGCCCACGAAGTAGGGCAGGCCGCAATTGGCGAAGGAGACGTAGTAGCCACGCTCGAGGATAACGATGCCCGCGTCTTCGTCCAGCCTGCGCAGGCGCGCGGCGCACGACGCACCGCCGGCGACGCCGCCGACGATCACCACTCGTTTTCTGGCCATGGGTTCACACCGGCAGCGGGTTCAGCACGTGTGACCACCATGGTCACAGCGGTTTTCTGCCGTGACCAGTTGACCGTCCAAATATCGGCCCACAAGCCTACCCAAAAGATATTACGTGACGTCCCAGTGGCCTTCGATCGCCATGGCCCCTTCCGAGGGGACTTCCGTGGTCTGCCGCCCCATCAGGCGCCGCGCCAGCGCCACCGCCGCGGTAGCGTTGTCGCCGTAGCCGTCCGCGCCGATCTCCCGGGCGTATTGCTCGGTCACCGGCGCTCCGCCCACGATCACCTTCACTCCCTCCCGCACGCCCGCCTGCCGGAGCGCCTCGATGGTGGTCTTCATCGAGGGCATGGTGACGGTCAGCAGCGCCGAGAGCGCCACGATGTTGGCGCCCTTCTCCCGCACCGCCGCCACGAACTTCTCCGGCGCCACGTCCGACCCCAGGTCGATCACCTCGAACCCGCCGCCCTCGAGCAGCGAACCCACGAGGTTCTTGCCGATGTCGTGCAAGTCCCCCTTGACCGTGCCGATGGCCACCCGGCCCAGCGGCTCCGCCCCGCGCGCGGCCAGCAGCGGGCGCAGCAGCTCCAGGGCGCCCTTCATGGCGCGCGCCGAGATCAGCAGCTCCGGCACGAAATACTCTTCGCACTCGAAACGCTTGCCCACCTCGTCCATGGCCGGCACCATGAACTGGCTGACCAGTTCCAGCGGATCGGCGTTCTCGGCCAGCGCCTCCCTGGTCACGGCCACCGCGCTCTTCGCGTCGCCGCTCAGGATTGCCTCATATAGTTTTCGAAGATCGGGCATGACTTGCTCCTATGGCCTCCCGGCCGTTGAATTCGCGGACCGCCTCCAGCATGGCGAGGATGTTCTCCACCGGCGTTCCGGCCTGAATATTATGAATCGTATTGAACACGAACCCGCCGCCGCGGGCGAACACCTCGCAGCGCTCCAGCACCTGCGCGCGCACTTCTTCGGGCGTGCCGAACGGCAGCACCCGCTGCGTATCCACGCCGCCTCCCCAGAACACCAGCATCTCCCCGTAGGCGGATTTCAGATGCTCCGCGCCCATTCCCGCCGCCGAGCACTGCACCGGGTTCAAAATGTCGAAACCGGCTTCGATGAAAGCCGGAATGAACCGCTCCACCGAACCGCAGGAGTGCTTGAACGTCCGCCAGCCGGTGTGCGCGTGGACCCAGCCGTTCAGCCGCTGGTAATAGGGAAAGTACAATTCGCGGAACGTCGCCGCCGAGCAGAACGAGGAGGTCTGCGTGCCGAAGTCCGTGCCGCACAGGAACACCGCGTCCACGCGGTTTCCGATGGCGTGGTGAATCCGCTCCAGGTTGTCCAGGGCGATCTCGCACTGCCGGGAAAATACGGCGTGAATGTAGTCCCGGCGCGTGCGCGTGGCCATGTACCACTCGGCCACGTCGCGGATGCCTTTGGGGTGCTTCAGGAAGGGTCCGGGGACCAGGGCGATATCCCCGAACGCCGTGCCGCCGAAATTGGCGATCACCGCCCGCCCGGTGGCCGCTGCCCGCGCGCTCTCGGTTTCCAGGTGCGCCAGGTCTTCCGCCGCGATGGGGGTGAATTCCTCCAGGTTGTCTTCCGGGTTCAGGCGCTCCTCGTCGATCGGCTCCTGGCGGATGATGCTGTCGAAGAAGTAGCCCCCCGCGGGCATGCGGCCGCTCGGCGGCGCGCTCAGGTCGCCTTCCGGATAGATCAGGATGTCTCCGCTGGGCTCGACGGTGGTAACGAACCCCTCGGGCACCAGGACCTCCAGGCCGTCCGGCATGCGCCACCCCTTCCAGCCCGCGTTGGGGAAGCCGAACATGGTCTTGCGGGGGAAAACCCCCTCCACGTCGATCCCCATGGCCTGCTTGAGGTCCTCATCCAGCCAGCCCAGCATCTGGTAGGGCTCGTGCACTTTCACCGGGCGCTTTTCCAGCCCGAACCACTCGCGCAGAGCCGCTACGCAGCTCACGTGAACGCCCGTCACCGCGGTGCCCCCGAAGTCCATCGGGACTCGCTCCGGCACTTTGTGATCCAAAGTGTCGAGCACGCATTGCCTGCTGCTCATGCGGTCTTTGCTTGTAGAATAGGACAAATAGGCCGTGTTGTCATCCTCGGGTTGCCGGCCCGGGGAATTCCGGCCTCCGGCGGCCTGGCCGGAAGGAACGCGGCGAAAGGCGGCAATCCCATGAACCGAAGGGAATTTCTGGGCGCGACGACGGCTCTGGGCCTGGAGGGGCAACCCCCCGCGCGCAATAGCGTGCAGGCCTTGCAGAAGAGCTTCCGGGTGCAACTGGCGGAGCGGGAATTACTCCGCGGCCTCACCCGGCTGGGCCTGGAGGAAGCCGGCGTCCATTTCTCTCTGCGCGTGGAGCCCGCGCGGTTTCGCGGCGCGGAAGAGTACGCCATTTCCGCGGCCCCGCCCCAGGTAGTCCTGAGCGGCGCGAGCGAGCAGGCGCTGCTCTATGCCGTTTTCGACTTGCTGGAACGGCAAGGCGCCTTTTTCGGGATCGACGGCGAAAGCTATCCGCTCGAACCCGCGCGCGATCTCGTGCTGCCGGCGCCCGCGCAGCCCTGGATGGCCGCGCCGCGCTTCGCCGTGCGCGGTCTGCTGCCCTGGCCGGATTTCCTGAACTGCATCACCGTCTACAACGGGGAGGATTTCCGGGCCTACTTCGAGTCCATGCTGCGCATGCGCTTCAACACCTTCGGCATGCACGTGTATACCGGGGCGGAGCAGTGGGCCGAATCGTACCTCTCCTTCGAGTTCGGCGGCGTGGGGCACCTGGCCTTCTTGGATTCGACCGCCACCCACCGCTGGGGCTACCTGCCGCAGCGCACCTCGCGCTTCCCTATGGGCGCCTCGCAACTCTACGCCGGCGAGGTGTTCGGTTCGGACGCGGCGCGCCTGTCGCGGGATCCCTGGGAAGCCGCCGAGCGCAGCCGGGAACTCCTGCGCGGCGCCTTCGCCTACGCGCAGCGCCTGGGCATCTGCACCGGCATCGGCTTCGAGCCCTACCAGATTCCGGACGAGATCTGGCGCGCCCTGCCGCCCGAGGTCAAGCCGGAGAAACTTCCCGCCCGGCATACCGCCGGACCGCGCTTCGACATCGAGTCCGTGGCCGCGCGCGATCTGCTGGAAGCGCGCCTGGGCGCCCTGCTGGAAGCCTATCCCGAAGTGGACTACGTGTGGCTCTGGGAAGACGAGCAGATGAACTGGGAAAGCCGCAAGCAGGGCGAGCCGCTGGCGGCCACGCCCTTCCTCGAAGCGCACGATTTCCTGCGCCGGCACGCACCGAAGAAGCGCCTGGTTTTGGGCGGCTGGGGCGGCGTGGCGCGGCACTTCGCTTCCTTCCACCGGCGCCTGCCGGGCGACGTCATATTTTCCTGCCTGAGCGATTCGCTGGGGTGGGATCCGGTGCACGAAGTCTTCGGGCAGTTGGAGGGCCGCGAGCGATGGCCCATCCCGTGGCTGGAGGACGACCCTTCGATGTGGCTGCCGCAGTTCCACGTGCATCGCTTCGAGCGCGACCTCAACCGCGCCGAACAGTTCGGCTGCCAGGGACTGCTGGGAATCCACTGGAGGCACCGCATTGTCGATCCCACCGCCGGTTTCCAGGCGCGCTTCAGTTGGGACCGGCGGCTGGCTCCCTCCGCCTACTACCGCGCTTACGCCCGCACGCAAGCTGCCGGCGCCCGCGCCGCGGAACTGGCCGGCATCCTGGATGACGCCGACCGGGAGCGCAAACTGCTGTGCACGTTCAACGGAGAGGTCCGCGATGGCCACGCGCAGACGCATGAATTCTCCGGCGACTACGGCGAAGCCTTCGCCTTCTGGAGCGATTCCCTGCCGGAGCCGGCGGTGATGGCTTCGCAAAAAGAAGTGGCCGCGGCCCTGCGCCGCCTGGCGGATAGCGCGGCTTCTCCGCTGGAACGGGAGCGCCTTGAATACCTGGCCGGACATGTCGAGTTCCTGGCGCCCTACGCCGAAGCCTGGACGCTGGCCCATGCCCTGCACCAGGTGCTGAAGAGCGCCGCGGAGCTGAAGAAGGCCGGCCGCGTGGAGGAAGCTCGCGCGAAGGTGCGCGCCGAAGGGGCGCCCTTGTGGCTGCGCCTGGCCCCGGAGGTGCGGCGCGCGGTGTTGGATTTCCAGCGCATCGTCGCCACGCGCAACGATCTGGGCACGCTGGCCTCGATGCACAACAAGTTCGTGCGGCTGGCCCTGGTGCGCCTGCGCCTGTCGATGAAGGAATACCTGGGCGCCTTGCCACCCGAGACCGAGACCCTGCTGGCCCAGGTCACGCAGCCGGACGAGCCTCGCCCGCGCCTGTTCCTGCCCACCCGTCCGAGCCTGCTGGCCGCGGGCGAAAAAGTCCGCCTGTCGGCGGTAGTGACGGTTGAAGTGCCGGCGGTAGCGTTGCACACCCGCGCGCGCGGCGCGAACCAGTGGAGCCGCACGCCCGCGCGGCTGGCCGGGCGGCGCACCTGGGAAGCTACGCTGGGGCCTTTCCCCCAGGGCCCGGAACTGGCCGAATACTACATTTCCGCGGGCAAGCTGGTGTCCCCGCGCTACCTGGTGACCCTGGCCTGACCCGCGCCGCGCCTCAGCGCCCCGAAGAGCCGAAGCCGCCGGCGCCGCGCCGCGAGTTGTTCAGATCGCCTTCCTCCCACTCGATGGCCTGGTAACGCGCGATCACCATCTGCGCGATGCGGTCTCCGCGGCGCACCTGATAGCTGTGGCGGCCGAGGTTCAGCAGGATCACGCGGATCTCGCCCCGGTAGCCGGGGTCGATGGTGGCCGGGCTGTTGGGCAGCGTGATGGCGTGCTCCAGCGCCAGGCCGCTGCGCGGGCGGATCTGCGCCTCGAATCCCGGCGGCAGCTCGATGCGCAGACCGGTCGGAACCAGGCGGGGGACGTTCGGCTCGAGCATCGTATCCTCCAGCGCGTGCAGGTCCATGCCCGCATCTTCCTCGGGACCGTGCGCGTGCCGCGGAAGGATGGCATCGGGGTGCAGGCGCTGGATTCGAATTTTCATCGAATCCGCTATCATAGCGTTTTCATGCCCCACGAAACAGCGAAGCGCGTGCTGGCGGTGTCCCCTATGCCGCCGGAAAAGTGCGCCTACGCCCTGGCCCGCTACAGCCGGTCGCCGGACTCCATCCGCCAGTCGCTCGACTGGGTGCGCACGCACGACTCGCAGAAATTCCTGGAGAGCTTCTACTTCCAGTACGGCCACGCTTCCATCGCCGACCTGGGTCACACCGTGCTCTGTTTCGAAGGCATTTCGGAACTGGCGGCCACCGAAGTCGAAGAGGAGTCGTTGTGGGATGGCCAGGCGAAATCCTCCCGCTACCAGGACTTTTCGCGCGCCGGCTTCGTGACGCCGCCGGAACTGACGGGCGAGGATGCGGCCGCCTATCGGGCCGGCGGCGAACGCCTGCTGGCCGCCTATCAGAAGGTTCACGACCTGGCCTTCGCCTGCCTGAGCGAGCGCCTGCCGCGGCCGGAGGAAATGAAGCCGGAGGCCTACCGCCGCAACCTCGCCGCACGGGCCTTCGACGTGGCCCGCTATCTGCTCTTCTGGGGCGTGCCCACCAACGTCGGGCAGGTCACCAGCATCCGCACGCTCGAAAAGCAGATCCGCCGCCTGAGAGTCTCCCCCTACCAGGAACTGCGCGAATTGGCGGAGGAGATCGCGCAGGCCTGCGCCGCCGAGCCGGAGTGCGTCTGGGATTCGGCCGCCGCGCGCGAACCGCTGGCGCCCACGCTCGCGCGGCACGCCGATCCCGACGAGCACGCTGCCCGCGCGCAGGCGGACCTGCGGCAATGGGCCGAGCAGAATCTGCCGCACGCCCCGGCAGCCGCGGCCGAGCGCGTAGACCTGATGCGCCCCGAAAACCTCTCGGCCGATATCGTGGCCACGCTGCTGTATCCCGCCACCGGCCGCCCCTTCCGCGATCTCTATGAAATCGCCTGCGACTGGGGCGAGGAACTGCGCCGCGAGGTCATCGACGTAGCCCTGCAATCCCGCACGCGACGCGATGATCTGCTGGCCGCCTTCCGCGGCGGCCTCTACGCCTTCGACCTGGCCATCGACATCGGCGCGTACCGCGACCTGCACCGCCATCGCCGCTGCCAG
>JAJPJX010000172.1 GCA_021324015.1 Solibacteraceae bacterium
AAGATCGTACGGCTTCCGTACCTTCCGCATCCTAGAACTCGCGCTCTACCACTCACTTGGCAAACTGCCCGAGCCGCAGCTTACCCATGAATTCTTCTGACGAGTCATCCTTTCGATGGTGTCTGCTTGGAGGGGATCGAGTTAGTAGCTCCATACCCAGCCTGGTAGCAGATTTGGTGGATTATACATGTAACTCCACTTTCTAACCGCATCGATATTGCTCCGTGAGAGTACCGGTACTAAGTAGCCCAATAACAAAGCCACAGGCGGCTCCAGGGGATCAGCCTGCTTGCAGCCGCAGCCCGGCGTGCGCAACAAAATCCCGGTCCGCCCTCTTTTCCCGAAAGATTTCTCTTGACGTGACCAAATGGTCACGTTATTATAGAGTCACGTAAGGAGGGAACGAGCACTCATGACACTGGACGATCTGACGCTGGATATCACGGAAAGC
This sequence comes from Solibacteraceae bacterium, assembly GCA_021324015.1. Classification (GTDB taxonomy): domain Bacteria; phylum Acidobacteriota; class Terriglobia; order Bryobacterales; family Bryobacteraceae; genus JAJPJX01. Next base: position 452 of record JAJPJX010000172.1, read on the forward strand.
ATCGACGTAAAGGCTGACATCGGAGACGTCTTCCGCAGCGTTCTCCACCGGTTGGGCAAAGGCTTCGCCAACGAACGCGGCGAGTCGTTGCAGATGACGCTGGAGGAGTGGCCGGGCGGCCGCTGGTTCCGCGACCGCGGCAACGGCATCGGGCACCTCTGGGGGCAAGTGCAGGTGATCAAGCCGCCGGTGCTGCTGGAGTTGAACGGGCCCATGTTCATGTCCTACCCGGCCCTGAACCATTTGGAAGTGAAACTCGAACAGCGCCCCGGCGAAACCCGTGTGAACCTTCGCCACCGCGCCATCGGCTTCATCGACCCCGCGCACCGCCAGGGCGTTACTGCCGGCTGGCGGCACATCCTGGAGGCCATCGCCCAGGAGTCTCTGCCGCGCGCCGGGGCGCAGCGTACCTGAATGCCCGGCGACGACCTCGACGCGGTATGGAAGGCCCTCGCCGACGGCACCCGCCGGTCGATCCTCGATCTCCTGCGTCACGGCCCCCGGACCACCACGGAGATCGTGGAGGCCTTTCCGCACCTGACCCGCTTCGGCGTCATGAAGCATATTGACGTGCTGCGGGAAGCCGGCCTGATTCACACCCGGGAGGAGGGTCGGCAGCGCATCAACGCTTTGAATGTAGTGCCGATCCGGCAAATTTACGAGCGCTGGGTCGGGCGCTTCGAAGAGCTCTGGGCCAGCCACCTGCTGCGCATCAAGGAGGAGGCCGAAGCCCAAGCCGCCAGAAAGCGCCCGCGCCCGGGCTAACCAATCACCACGCGCGGACCACGGAGGAGATGTGTGCCCGTGCACAACCAAGGAAAGGACAATTCCATGACTGCAACGCAACCCCGCAACAAAGTGGTGTCCAGGGACGAATGGCTGGAGGCGCGCAGGACGCTCCTGGCCGCCGAAAAGGAATTCACGTGCCGGCGTGACGAGTTGAGCCGGCAGCGCCGCGACCTGCCCTGGGAACGAGTGGAGAAGAACTACGTCTTCCAGGGTCTGAAAGGCCCCGAGACGCTCGCCGATCTGTTCGCCGGCCGCAGCCAGTTGATCATCTACCATTTCATGCTCGCACCAGACTGGGAAGAAGGCTGCAAGTGCTGCTCGTTCCTGGCCGATCATTTCGATGCAACCCTGGTCCACCTGGCACATCGAGACGCAAGCTTTGCGGTCGTCTCCCGCGCTCCTATGCCGCGCATCCAGGCGTTTCAGGCGCGTATGGGCTGGCGCTTCCACTGGGTGTCGGCATTCGGCAGCGATTTCAACCGCGACTATGGGGTGCACTTCACAAAAGAGGAGCTCACCGGCGAAGTCGGCTACAACTACGGGAAGAGGCGCTTCGGCTCGGAGGAAGCGCCCGGCCTGAGCGTGTTCTATAAGGACGGCGGCGGCATCTTTCACACCTACTCCACCTACGCGCGCGGCCTCGACGCAGTGATCGGAACCTACCAGTTTCTCGACCTGGTTCCCAAGGGCCGCGACGAAGATGGCCTGGCGTTCACCATGGCGTGGGTTCGGCATCACGACAAGTACGGAGACGGTTACGTGCTTGACCCGGCCGCCGGATATCAGAAACCTCGTGAAGTGGGTGCGTGCTGCCAGGCGCAGGAGTCCGCGTCATGAGGAGGCAGTGCTGTGCAGGCGAGCGGCCACCGCGCCGCCTCGCCTGCCGGCTCTTCGGGACTGCGGCCTCCTTGCTGCCCGGTGCCGTTCTGCTGTTGCTGCCGAAATGCCCCTTGTGCCTGGCTGCTTGGCTCACGGTCATCACCGGCGTCGGCCTGTCGGCCGCGGCGGCGGCACACGTGCGCGGCATGATCGTGATGTTCTGGGCCTCAGCCGTGGCCCTCGCCGCGGCACAGAGAATTCGCCGTCGCGAGCCCAGGCGTCCGTCGAGCCCAGGCGTCCGTAAGGTAGCCCCGCCGCCATCCGCGTGTGATGATCACACCTCGTTGGAGAAAATATCTCGCCTGTTTTCAATCCCGCGCCGCCCCAACCGCCCCCCGCCCTCTTCCCCCGTGCCGTACGCTGAAATCAGGAAAGGCTGGTTCGTTCACCCGGGCCGGCCCGATGAGTTCCATGCTGCGCAGCATGTCATCGTCAGTGGGGCGGCCTTGGGCCGCTCCCATCGGTGATCCTGGCGCCCGGCGCCCCTAGAAAGGCTTGCCG
>JAJPJX010000031.1 GCA_021324015.1 Solibacteraceae bacterium
CCTGGAGCGCGTCTCAGACGACCCGGAGATTCTCCTGGATGGCGCCCACAACCCTGCCGGCGCCCGCGCCCTGGCTGCCTATCTCGATCGCTTCTATGCCGGCCGGCCGGTCTGGATGATTTACGGCGCCATGCGCGACAAAGCCGTTGCGGAAATGATCGGTATTCTGTTCCCCCGCGCCAGTCACGTGATCGCCACCGCTCCCGGGCAGGCTCGCGCCGTGCTTCCCGAAACCATTCGGGAACTCTCTGGACACCCCTCGATCGAGGTGGCCCCGTGCCTGGCCGACGCACTGATCCGTCTGCACAGCCTACCGCCCGGCGCAGCGGTGTTCATCACCGGATCGCTGTTCCTGGTCAGCGAAGCCAAGGCCGCCCTTACCCGGAAAGCCGCCATCCCGGTGTTATAATCCGCCTTCGGCTCAGCTATGTCGCTGTTGCGATCCCTCCTCCTCACGAACCCACTGATTGTCCTTTGCACCGTGGTGATGGGCACCATCTCGATGGCCGCCTCGCTGTTCGACCGGACCGGCCACGCGCAGCATCGCGTGGCGCGTGTTTGGTCGCGCCTGCTGCTGCGCATCAGCGGCGTGCGTGTGCGCCTGGCCGGGCTCGAAAAGATCGACCCGCGGGCGCACTATGTCCTGGTCGCCAACCACCAGAGCCTCATGGACATCCCCCTGATCATGGGCAACCTGCCGGTGCAGTTCCGTTTTTTCGCCAAGGAGGGCCTCTTTCACATTCCGTTCCTCGGCTGGCACCTGCGGCGCGCCGGCCACCTGCCGGTTGTGCGAGAGAATCCTCGCAAGGCGCTGCGGGTGGTGCACGACGCCGCGCGAATGATCCGCGAGCGCTCTCTCTCCGTGCTGCTGTTCCCGGAAGGCGGCCGCGCGCCGGTCGGCATGCGCGAGTTCAAGGAAGGCGCCGCGCACCTTGCCATCAAGGCCGGCGCGCCGCTGCTGCCTCTGGCAGTGGTAGGAACGCGCGCCCTGCTCCCCATGGGCTCGGTGCGTTTTCGCCCTGGCGTTGTGGAACTGCACGTCGGCGACGCCATCCCGACCAGCGGCCTGACTCTCCAGGACCGCGGTACGATCACCCGCCTACTGGAGCAGAAAGTCGCCGAAATGGCCGGCGAGGCCGTCTCCGCGCAGCAGTCGTAAGCACGGCTGGATGGCCGGCCTCGCTCGCATTACAATGAGTGGTGCCAAGGAGGATCAGGATGCAACGCAGAATGTTCGTAGGCGGTGTTTTCGCCGGCCTCCCCGCTTCGGCTGCTTTCGCCCGTCCCGCCAAGCCCCGCGCCGGGGACATCCCCATGCGCGTTTTCGGCAAAACCGGCGTCAGGATCACCATCATCGGCCAAGCCGGCGGCCGCTTTCCGCTGCTGCCCGACAAGGACGAAGCGCGCCAGATCGTGCAGCGCGCCTATGACCTGGGCATCACCTACTTCGACTGCGCCCACGGCTATTGGAACGGCCAGTCCGAGGAGGTTTTCGGCGACGTCCTCAAAGACCGGCGTAAGGACGTATTCCTCGCCACCAAGTCCAGCAAGCGCACCCGGCAGGAAGCCGAAGACGAACTGCACGAGTCCCTGGGTCGCCTGAAGACCGACCACGTGGACCTCTGGCAGATGCACGCCCTCAACGAAAAAGAAGAAGTCGCGCGCATCTTCGGCCCGGGCGGCGCGGTGGAAGCCTTCGAGGCCGCCAAGAAGGCCGGCAAGTGCCGTTTCATCGGCTTTACCGGCCACCACGACCCCTACGTCCACCAGGAGATGCTCAAGGCCTACGATAAATACGACACCATCTTCATGCCGCTGCACGCCGCCGACCCCGCCTACCTGAGCTTCGAGAAACTGGTCCTCCCCACCGCCGTGGAGCGCGGCCTGGGTATCCAGGGCATGAAACCGTTTGCCAACGCCAAGCTGCTCTCCGAGCTCAGCGCGCGCGACTGTCTGAGCTACGTGCTGAGCCTGCCCATTCACTGCGTCTCGGTGGGCTGCACCACCATCGGACAGCTCGAGGACGACGTCCGCATCGCCCAATCCTTCCGCCCGCTTTCGGCGGATCAGATGGCCTCGCTGCGCGACCGGGCCGCCCGGATGAAAGGCCCGATCACCGAAGACTGGAAGCGTAACATCCAGAATGCGGCCCTGCCGGCCACCCATCAGGACGTCTGATGGGCTCCCAGGTGTGCGGAAATCACCGCTCCGTTACCCTCGCGGCTCAGACGGATTCCAGCGCTGCCTGCAGCATGGCGCGGGCATAGCCCACGTTGTACACTTCGCCGGTGTAACCGCCGCCACCGGGATAGCCCCGAATCGGGCCCCGCTCGCGGTCGTAATCCAGGGCGCGCGGATGCTCGGGGTAAATCGTGCCGTTGTACTTCTGGCGCACCAGCTCCTTCATCACCCCGAACATGTCCACCATGCCCTCGTCGATGAACACCTCGGTGTAGTTCTCATAGGGCTTCTCCACGCGCACGTTGCGGAAATGCACGTGGTTGATGCGCTTGCGGCTCGCAAAATAGCGGGCCACCTCCACCGGATTCTCGCCCATCTCCCGCGTCACGCCGCAGTCAAAGGTGATCCCGTTGGAGGGACTATTCACGATCTCAATCAAGCGCTTCCATCCGGCCACTGTCCCCATGATCTGCTGCGAGCCGCGGCTGAGCGGCGCGGGCGGATCGTTGGGGTGCAGCGCCAGGCGAACGCCGGCCTCCTCGGCCACCGGAATCACGGCTTTCAGGAAGTAAGTGATGTTTTTCCACATCTCGTCCAGGGTGTGTGCGCCCTCCTGCGGCAGCGGCGGCAGCCCCTTCATGCGCTCATAGTCGAAGCCTGTCAGCCCGGCGCCGCCGCGCCCGGTCTTTTCGTAGTAGCCTTCCATGGCGCGGTGCGCATACCAGTTGTACTCCACCACCGCTAGGCCCGCTTTGCCGGCCGCGCGGATGGACTGCCGCACCTTGTCAATCTCCTCGTCGCGCCCCGGCCGCGCATAGATGGCGTTGTTGAAGCCATAGATCATCATGTTGTACAGGGTCAAGCCGCCGGCTTTCAGACGTTCCATGCGGGCGCGCAGTTCGTCTTCCTTCCAAGGAATCGGCGGCCCGCCCGAAATGATGTAATTCACGCCGATCTGCGTGAGGCGCCGGATGCCCGCGTCATCCCGCGCACCCGACAGCAGGCAGAGCTTGGGCGTATCCGGCCCCTCTACGATCGGCCACGTCCGTGACGCCGCGGCCATCCCCGCGGACGGCGCGAAAGCCGTGGCTCCTACCGCCTGCATCATGCTTCTTCGCGAAAGTTTGGCTTTCATCGTTCCAGTAACCCCTGCTTTGAGAATTCCCTCCGGCTCACCTGCTTGTTGGGGTGCTTCCGCCTATAACTCTACACCAGCCGGAGGCGGGTGGCCGTCTCCTTGTTTTGCCAGCAGGACGGCATGGCTGCGCCGCAATAAAGGGCGCTCGGAAACCCGCAGCCCGGCCTGCGCGGCGGCCCGCAACTGCGTTTCGAATTCCGGCGTTTTAACGTGCCCAGCGGGTTCCACCAGCAGAACCGAGCCGCCTGGCTTCAGCGCCTCAGCAATTTCGGCGAAAAACCGGCTTTGATCCGGCACTTCGTGCACCACGGCGAACACCAGCGCGAAATCCACATCACCCGCCAGATCCGCCACGCCCATTCCGGCAGGTTGCGCCAGGCGGGTCTGCACCCGAACGAGGAGACCGGCCTTCCTCAGCCGGCGTCTCAGTCCGTCCAGCATCTTCGGCTGGATATCCACCGCCACCACGCGGCCGGAGGTTCCCACCCGCCGGGCCAGTTCCAGCGTGAAGAATCCCATTCCCGGCCCAGGCTCGAGTACGGTCATGCCTTCCCGGACGTAAGGCCCCAGAATCTTCGAAGGATCCTGCGCTCTTCGGCGCAGAGGGTTAGCCAACAGATAACCAAGCCACCAAGGACACACACGGTGAGCCATCACATTTACTCTACACTCCCGCACGGATCGGCTTTGTCGTTGAATATTGCGACAGCGCCAGACGAATTTAAGATATTCAGTACGTTTAATCTTGAATATACCGGTGGAGAGGTGTAGATTCGGGCTAAGATCTCGGCCGCGAGGTCCCGCGCAGGACTGGAACGGGCAAGTCTGCCGTTTCCTGAGAACAAGTCGGAAAGGATCAGCCACAGCAATGACTTTACATCGATTCCCTCTGCTAGTCGCGCTTCTGGCGTTGGTAACCGCCGGCATTGTCGCCGCGCAGGTTCCACCCCAACCTGTCTGCTCGCTCTATACAGGCCCGCTACCCCAGGTACGTGCCGAAAGCTTGGCGGACCTTGTGGGTGACATTTTCATCAACTGCATGCAGCCCGGCTCTGAGCCGCTTTCAGCGCAGTTGGATCTTCAGGTGACATTAAACACAAAAGTGACCAACAACCGGAATTTCGGCCAAGGCAGTGACGTCACCGACGCGCAGCTTTACGTTTTCCAAACAGTGTGCTGCCAGCCGCCTAATCCCGGGGTGCCTGCTTATGGAAGGCTGATCAGCGACACCACTCTGGAGTGGCACCCGCTGGTCGTGATTCCTCCCGGCACTTCCGGCTCCGCCATGCTGCAGATCAGCAACATCCGGGCAAAGGGCTTTGGCGTCTCCGCGGTTCAACCGAACCCGGGCATGATCACGGCCTCGGTCTCGCTGACCGGCCCGTGGCCAGCTCCCATAGTGCCGGTGCCGAACACCCTCACGATTGCCTTCGTCCTGTCCGGGCTGGGAGTAAGTTTGCAGCCTTCTACCGGGGCGGTTAACGTTCGTCTTCAGGAGATGTTTCCCACGGCTTTCAAACCGCTGGGGTATCCGCTGAGCGCCCCGGGCTATATAGTGATCCAGGAAGACGGCTTACTCACGCCCGGATCGGGTGTGAACAATGGCGGCGCCACGCAGGGTACCCGCTTCATTCTCCGCTTCGCGGATGTGCCCGGCGGTGTGCACCTCCTGGTGCCGCACATGGTGCAGACGTCCGGCGGGTTAGACATCCGGCGCGTCTTCAACGCGGATTCCAGCGGCGCGGGCGGCTGTTACTACCTGGGATGCATGACGCCGCCGCCGGGCGGAACCATGGGCGAGGTGGATCTCTCCAAAACCGGGGGCTTTGCCGTGTACGAAGTGGTCAACAGCTTCCCCTACGGCATCGACCAGGCCGACATTTCGCTTGTGGCCTGCCGCGGCAAGGTGGATGAAAGCGGCTGCCACACAATTCTCAGCCCACCCGCCCTCCGCGATATGACCGTGCGGACCTCCTTTGCCCCGGTCAGCACCATCGACACTTCCACCCCCGGCGCCCCGGCGCCTCGTTTTGTGGAAGTCGGCATCCCGCTCATCGCTGGCAAGTAACGGCTATGGGACCGGCTGCGATCAAGCAGCCGGTCCCGTGACTCGAGCTTCTGGAGGCGAATGCATGAACCGCAGCAAGAGAAGGGACCTTTTCATGGTCATTGTGATCGCGTCGGGTTTCGCGATCCCTGCAAGGCTTCCGGCGCAGGCGCTGAAGCCGCAGACCGTGCAGGCTTTTGATTGTTACATCCAATCCGCCGAAACGCGCATGAACGGGCGGCAGCAGTTTCTGCTGGCCGATGCCGACACCGCCCTGAACGAGCAACTGGTCCGCGGCCAGCGCATCCAGACGGCCCCGGCAAGCGGCCCCAGCCCGCATCGCGTGGAAGGCGGCCTGATCCACGATTGGATCGGTAGCGTCTTCATCCCTGGCACCACGCTGGAGCGCGTCATCCGCATGCTCCAGGACTACGATCACCGCGCGCAGTATTTCCCCGAGGTCATCTCGGCTTCCAAGCTGCTGTGCCGCACCGGCGAACACTACCGCTTTACCATGCGCATGAAGGAGCCCGCGGTGATCGATGTAGACAGCGACGTGGTCTACGAGCGCGTGGATGCGCGCCGCTGGCGCTGCCGCTCGTACTCTACCGAGATCCGTCCCGTCGGCAAGGACCAACGCTACGTGCTGCGGCTGTACTCCTACTGGCGCTTTGCGGAAGCGCCCCAGGGAGTGTACGTCGAGGGAGAAAGCATCACCCTGAGCGGCGAGTTCAGCTCGCTGGCGCGCACCTTCGGGTCAATGATCGGAATCAGCCCGGAAAAATCCCTGAAGCGCACGCTGGAGTCCATGCGGGAGTCCGTGCGCAAACCGGGACAGGAGTTTGCCCTTCCGCCCGCCGGGCTGCCTGCCTGCGGCGAAGCGTTCCGGCCGGGCGGCTGCGCCAGTATGACGAAAGCCGGCTCCTCCTCCGCGACACCCTAGTCCTTACCCCACGCCGATGCGGTGGACTTTCATCAGGTTGGTCGTGCCGGGGCGCCCCACAGGCTGCCCCGCGACGAAGATCACGGTCTCTCCGGCCGCGAGATGCCCCCGTTCCACCAGTAGGCGGTCCATCTGCCCGAGCATCTCGTCGGTCGACGCCACTTCCGGGGCGAGCACCGGCATCACTCCGTAATTCACCGCCAGGCGCCGCGCCGTAGTTTCGCCCGGGGTGACTGCGTAGATGGGCACCGGCGGGCGGTAGCGCGAGACCAGGCGCGCGCTGGAACCGCTGGTCGTGAACACCACGATGGCTCCCGCCTTGGCCTCCCGCGCCGCGTGATAGGCAGCATCGGCTAGAATCTCGGCCGTGCTTGGGTTGGAATGCACCTGCGGCTCCTGGTATCCGCGCGAGCGGATGGAGTGATCTGTTTCGGCCGCTATCCGGGCCATGAACTTGACCGCCTCCGCAGGAAACCGCCCGATGGACGTCTCCGCCGAAAGCATCACCGCGTCGGTGCCGTCGTAGATGGCGTTCGCCACATCGCTGACTTCGGCCCGCGTCGGCGTGGGATTGGCGATCATGGACTCGAGCATCTGCGTGGCAGTAATCACGAACCTGCCCTTGCGGCGCGCCCGCCGGATGATGGATTTTTGGATGGGCGGCACCTTCTCGAGCGCCATCTCCACGCCCAGGTCCCCGCGCGCCACCATCACTCCGTCCGCCTCGTCCAGAATCGCCTCGATGTTGTCCCAGGCCTCCGGCTTTTCGATCTTGGCCACGATGGCCGCAGGCGCGCCGCCCATTTGCTGCCGCAGCAGGCGCACATCCTCGGCCGAGCGCACGAAGGACAGCGCCACCAAGTCCACGCCCGCCTCCATGCCGAAGCGCAAGTCCTCCAGGTCCTTTGCGGTCAGCGAGGGAGAACTCACGCGCACGCCGGGCAGGTTGATGCCTTTGTGGTCGGAGACCGCGCCGCCCTCGATCACCTGGGTGCGCACCGCCGTGCCGTCGGTTGCGAGCACGCGCAACTCCACCGCGCCGTCGGCCAGCAGCACGCGGGCACCGGGCTGCACGTCCCGTGCGAATTGCGCGTAGCCGGTCGAGGCGCAGCGGCAGTCGCCCACCACCGGCTCCACGGTGATCACGAACTCCGCCCCGCTCTCCAGCATGCAGCCGCCGCCCGCGAATTTCCCCAGGCGGATCTTCGGCCCTTGCAGGTCCAGCAGAATGGCCGTGAACTTCCCTGCCTCCGCGGCCGCCGCCCGCACTAGCCGGATACTTTCCGCGTGGCGCTCGTGGTCGCCGTGGGACAGGTTCAGGCGGAAGACATCCACTCCCGCCGCCAGCATGTGCCGCAAGGCGGCTTGACTGCCGCACGAAGGACCCACCGTCGCGACAATTTTGGTGTTGGCCATAAACCGGGTTATCCTTCCATTTTGTCATCATGCCCCTCTACCAGGTAGTGCTCTTGTCGATTGTGCAGGGCCTCACGGAATTTTTGCCGGTCAGCAGCACGGCGCATCTCTATCTCACCTCCTGGCTGCTGGGCTGGCAGACCGAAAGCCTGACTTTCGACATTGCCTTGCACTTGGGCACTCTGCTGGCTGTGCTGGCCTACTTTTACCGCGACTGGGTGCAACTGGTAGCCCAGGGGTTCGGCCTGCGCGCCGGCAGCGACGACGATCTGCGGCGTAATCCTTATCTGCTCTGGCTGCTGGCGCTGGGATCCGTTCCCGTTGCGGTCTTCGGGCTGCTCTTCAACAAGCAGGCGGAATCCACCTGGCGCAACCCGTTTGTCATGGGGACCATGCTCGTGGCCGTGGGCGTGGTGATGGGGATCGCGGACCGCGTCGGGCGGCGGGCGCGCTCGCTGGGTAACGTGCACACCGGCGACGCCGTCACCATCGGGCTGGCGCAGGCCCTGGCCATCGTGCCCGGCACTTCGCGCAGCGGCGTCACCATCACCGCCGCGCTGTTTCGCGACGTGGATCGCGCCGCCGCCGCCCGCTTCTCCTTCCTGCTCTCCACCCCCGCCATCGCCGGCGCGGCCGCCAAGGCCTTTTACGATCTGCATAAAGCGGGTGGCATTCCGCCCGGCATGCAGGCGGCGTTTCTCGTGGGCGTCCTGCTCAGCACCGTCAGCGGCTGGCTGGTGATCGCTTGGTTCCTGCGCTATCTCCAGCAACGCAGCCTCACCTTCTTCGTGTACTATCGTGTGATTTTTGGCATAATAGTGCTTGCTCTGGCTTTCATCCGCCGGCCAGCGTGATGAAGCTCTTATCTCCGACCCGACACCAAAGATTCAATGAACTGGCGGGCTTTCTCTTCCTGGCTCTGGGACTCCTGCTGCTGCTCAGCCTGACGTCCTATCACGCCCAGGATCCCTCCTGGGACACGGCTGCCGAAGGCGCTCCTCCGCACAACCTGATCGGCTATCCTGGCGCCTACCTGGCCGATTTCTTTCTGCAGACCTTCGGGTTGGCAGCCTTCGTCTTCCCACTGCTCACCTTCCTGCTGGCCTGGAAATGGATCCGCTCGGAAGAGGTGGACGCGCCGTTCTTCAAAATGCTGGGCAGCGTGTTGTTGCTGTTGAGCCTCTCCACGGCCGTCTCCTACTTCCGGTCTTGGAGGCTGTTCGGCGGCATGATCCCGCCGGGCGGCGTGCTGGGCATCGTGCTGCTGCACGCGCTCCTGGCCTCGCTGAATGTGGCGGGCAGCATCGTGCTGACAATCACCTCGCTGGTGGTTTCGCTCTACCTGGTCTCGACATTTAGCGTTTCCAAGCTGGCGGAATGGTTTTCCGGCCCCATCGCCGTCTACCGCGGCCTGGTGCTGGCCTGGAGGAGTTGGCTTGCCCGGCGCCGCCGCAAGGCCGAAGAGAAGGCCCGGGTGCGGGCCGAAAAAGCGGCCGCCAAGGCCGCCCGGGCACGAGCGGCCGCCGAGCAGCGCGCTACACGGACGGCGCGGTTCCGTCCCGGTACGGTGGCCGAGCCGACGCCCCCGATCGTGCCTCAGCCCCGGCCGGAACCCGAGCCCGAGGCGGTGCTCGAGGAAATCCCCATCTGCCCCCTGGAGTCCGTTCCGGCGCCGGCGGCTCCTGCCCCGCCCCTGCCGGTGGCAGCCCCCGTCCCCGCTGCCGCGGCCAAGTCGCCCACCCTCTTCCGGCTACCCTCTACGGAGCTTCTCAACGAGCCCGCGGGCAGGAATCCCTACGACGAGCAGGAACTGAAGGAGACCGCCGCCCGCATCAAGGCCAAGTTCGAAGAATTCAACGTGCTGGGGTCGGTGGTGCAGATTAACCCCGGCCCGGTGGTCACCACTTTCGAGTTCAAGCCCGAGGCGGGCATCAAGTACAGCCGCATCGTGAACCTCACCGAGGACCTCTGTCTGGGTTTGCAGGCGGAATCCATCCTGATCGAGCGCATCCCGGGCAAACCTACGGTCGGCATCGAGGTTCCGAATACCCGCCGGGAACTCATCAGCCTGCGGCAGATCCTGGAATCCGACGAGTTCCAGGGAGCGGCGTCGCGCCTGACCCTGTCTATGGGCAAGGACATCAACGGCAGGATCAAGGTGGCGCCCCTGGAGTCCATGCCGCACCTTCTGATCGCAGGTTCGACCGGCTCGGGCAAGAGCGTCATGATCAATTCCATGGTCATGTCCATCCTCTATAAGTCCACGCCGGACGAAGTGCGCATGATCATGGTGGATCCCAAGCGCGTCGAGCTGGGCATCTACGAAGGCGTCCCCCACCTGCTGACTCCGGTCATCACCGACCCCAAGAAGGCCACTAACGCGCTGCGTAACGCGGTCCTTGAAATGGAACGCCGCCTGCGCCTGCTGGCCGAGTACGGCGTGCGCAACATCGACCAGTTCAACAAGAAGATCCGCAAGCTCCAGGAAGAGCCGCGCAGCCTGTTCGAGGAAGGCGAGGAGCCCACCACGGAGGAACTCCGTCCCCTGCCCTACATCATGATCCTCATCGACGAACTGGCCGACCTCATGATGCTCGAGGGGCGCAACGTGGAGGAATCCGTCACTCGCCTGGCGCAGATGGCGCGCGCCGTCGGCATGCACCTGGTGCTGGCCACGCAGCGTCCCAGCGTGGACGTGATCACAGGGCTGATCAAGGCCAACTTCCCCGCGCGCATCAGTTTCCGCGTGGCCACGCGCGTCGATTCGCGCACCATCCTGGACGTCATGGGCGCCGAGCACCTGCTGGGTAAGGGGGACATGCTCTTCCTGCCGCCCGGCTCTTCGCGGCTGACGCGCGTGCACGGCGCATTCGTCTCCGAGAACGAGATCAACCGCGTGGTCGAGTTCTGGAAGGGCCAGGCCGCGCCGGAGTACGATCAGTCCTTCCTGGTGGCGCCGCCGTCGGAAGGCGACGAAGCCGAACCCGAAGAAGTGGGTCCGGACGACCAGGACCCCATGTACGAGGACGCTGTACGCATCGTGCTGGAGATGGGCAAGGCCTCCACCTCCACGCTCCAGCGCCGGCTGCGTCTGGGCTACGGGCGCGCGGCCCGCATCCTGGATATGATGCAGCGCGACGGCATCATCGGCCCCCCCGACGGCAGCAAACCGCGCGAAGTTCTCAAGCGCCCCGACTGGCTCCGCGAAATCGAAGTCCGCTGAAAACGACCGCTAGTGCGTTAAATCGTAAACGAAATAATTCATGGCGATCCGATACGCCAGCGAAGCCCACTTTTCCGGATAGCGGGGATTATCCGAATGCTCCCAGGCGTCGCCCAGGTCCATGTTGTGGCAGATGGCTACCATGATGCGCCCGCGGTCGTCGTAGATGGCGCGCCAGTGCGGCACCACGCCGCCGTGCTCGTAGGTCCTCCCGCTCCAGAAATATTGCGCGCCGGGCACCTGAAAGCGCTCGTCCAGGTCGTAGAGCGTGTGAAAGATCGGGTCGCTGTTTTCGATCTCTACGATAGGCCGTTCGGGAAACACCTTCTTCATGCTGTTGACGAAGATGTCCCATTCCTCCACGCCGTGGAAGTCGTCCACCATCAGGAATCCGCCGCGCAGCAGGTACTCCCGTAATTGCCGGGCTTCCTGGTCCGGCAGCAGCCAGTGTCCCACCTCGACGGCATAGAGCATCGGCCAGTTGTAGATGTCGTCGGTGCCGTCCAGGTCTACCACCGGCTCGACGGAGCGGGTGTCGATGCGCGTCAGGCGGCGCACTCCTTCGAGCAGGTGCCGGTCCGAGCGTGGATAGTCCATGGTCCAATAGCCGGGAAACAGGCCGCCGCCGCGGTAACGCGGCTGGTAGGTGGGGTAGCCCGTGATGTCCGGATAGCGCAGCCGGGCGCGGGTCCAGTCGGTCTTCTGGTTCCAGTCGGAAGGCACCGGAAAATCGCCGTATTCGATGGCGGGGTATTCGCGAAAGGATCTCTGCGCGCGCACCACACCCCAGGCCGAGAGCCCCAGTAAACCCCATGCGAACGCGGTTCGGACACGCATAAGCCGCCACCGAAGTCGGCTCCAGGATAGCATGTCCGCAAGCCGCTGCTATCCTCTATGCTGGAGGCAGATGCGGGTCTTTCTGCTCTCCTTGTTCGCGGCGGGGAGCGTCCTGGCGCAGTTTCAGGATCTCGCCACCCCCGACGACGGTTCCGCTCTTTACTTTTCCTCGGCTCTTCGCCTCGCCGGCTCCGACCAGTACCTGCACGCCAAGCTTTTTCTCATGGACCCCGCCGGCATTCATCTCTATGCGCAGCAGGCACCCGGCGACAGTATCGGTCGCACCACGGCGAACTTCTATCAACTCGTCGCTCCCGATGTCAGCGCGGACGGCAAAGTGCTGGCCTATACCGCCACCCGCCCGTGTTACGGCGGCAGCGGCTGCCTGTCGGTGGAAACCCGCCAGGGCCATATCACCGGCCTGCCCGGCCAACCGGAACAAGTCTTCGCTGGCTTCGTGCGCATCAGCCGGAACGGCCGATTCGCCATCGCCTTCGGTTCGACCGCCTTATTCCCCACGCCGACCACGCGGTTCATCGACCTTCAGTCCGGCCAGGTGACGGCGCTGCCTGCGGCTTACAACCTCGGCGGCAGCGGGCGGAGGCGCATCACGCTGGATGGCGCCGTCGTGGTCTCCTCCGGAAGTCAACTGGCGCTCTGGCGAACCTCCGGGGCGCAGACATTGACGAATTCCCAAACCCCTTCCGAGCCCATGATCAACGATGACGGCACGCTGGTGATCTACCAGACCACCGGTGCGGCGCCCAAGCTGATCGTCTACGACGTGACGTCCGGACGCGAAACCACCCTGGCGACTAAGTCCGGAACCGATGCCGGAACATTCGGCGCCAGCCTGACCGGCGACGGCTCCCTGATTCTGTTTCTCAGCCAGGGACAGGCGTACCTGGTGCGCAGCGACGGCAGCGGACTCCGGCAAATCAGTCACGAACCCGCCGGTATCGTCGAGGCGCTGCTCACGGGCAACGGCCAGTTTATTTACGCCGTCACCGGGGAGGGGCGCATGCTGCGCATCGACGCTGGTTCGGGCACGGTCCTCGAACTGGTCGGGCGCACGCCCAACATCTCCGGCGTGAGCGCGGGCGTCGCACCGGGTGCGCTGCTCGAAATCTCCGGCGCCGGGCTGTCCGATGCGACCTCCTCCGGCGGCGCCCCTCTGCCCACCACCTTGGCCGGCGTCCAAGTCAAGCTCGGCGGCGTCCCTATGCCGCTGGCGTTGGTCTCCCCCACGCGTATCCTCTGGCAGATCCCCTGGTACTGGCCGCCGGGCGATGCGCCGTTCCAGTTGCTCTCCGGCGCCTCTCCGTTTAGCGGCGCGCCCGATACGCTGCACGTGAGCCCCCGCGATCCGCAGTTCTACCAGACCGCCGATCCCGCGGCAGGCACGATCGTCGTCGCCGTGCACCAGAACTGGGACGCGCTGGTGAGCTCGCAGAATCCGGCACAAGCCGGCGAGGTCATCCACCTGTATCTGCGCGGCCTGGGCGCCGTGGATCCGCCCGTGCCCGAGGGCACGCTCGCGCCGGCGGATCCGCCCGCCCGCGTGGTCACTCCACCGGTGTGCCAGGCCTGGGATGGAGGGCCCAACGGCGTGCAGATCCTCTACGCCGGCTTGGCTCCCGGCATGATCGGCATCGATCAAATGGAGATGGTGGTGCCCGGCGGCCTGCGCCTCACGCCGGTCACCCTGAATTGCGGCTACGGGACTGACTCCGCGGAAGGGGCCCTGGGCTCGCTGCCCGTGGTCGTGGGAACGCGCTGATAGAATAGCGGCTGCATGCCCGCCAACGGCCCCTATCTGATCGCCCTGACCCTCGCTTCGATTCTGCTTCTCCTGGTGCTGATCCTGGCCGTGAAGCTGCACGCCTTCCTGGCCCTGATTCTTTCCAGCATGGCCCTGGGGCTGGGTGCCGGCATGCAGCCCCAGGCAGTGCTCAAGTCCATCCAGTTCGGCTTCGGGGACGCGCTGGGCTTCATCGCCGTGGTGGTGGCGCTGGGCTCCATGATCGGGCAATATCTGGAGCATTCCGGAGGAGGGCGTGCGCTGGCCGACTGGCTGCTCGAGAAATTCGGCCGCGATCATGCCGCCTGGGCGGTGCTGGCGGCGTCGTTTCTGGTGGGCTTGCCCATCTTCTTCGAGGTGGGCTTCATCATCCTGGTGCCGCTGGTGTGGAGCCTGGCGCGCGAGTCCAAGCGGTCCCTGCTGCTCTATGGCTTGCCCATGACCTGTGCCCTCACGGTCACCCACGCCCTTGTGCCGCCCCATCCGGCGCCCGCAGGCGCGGCGCAATTGCTGGGGGCGGATCTGGGCCGCACGATCCTCTACGGCGCCGCGGTCGCCTTGCCGATGGTCATCGTGGGGGGCATCTTGTTCGGCGGCTGGATCTCCAAACGCATGTTCATCCCGGTTCCCAAAATGGGTCTCGCCGAGCCTGCCGCGCGTGCGGACCACCGCCCCGCGCCGCCCGTGTCTCTGGTGATCCTGATTCTCACCTTGCCGGTGCTGTTCATCTTCGCCGCCACTTTGGCCGGCATCTGGAAATTGCCGGGCAGAAGCGTGCTGGGCTTCTTCGGACATCCTTTCACCGCGCTCACCGTGACGGCCCTGGGGGCCATGTTCTTCCTGGGTCTGACCCGCGGCCTCGATCTCAGCCAGGTTTCCCGCATGGCCACCGAGTCGCTTGCTCCGATCGGCAGCCTGCTGGTGATCATGGGCGGTGGCGGCGCCTTTAAGCAGGTGATCGTGGATTCGGGGGTAGGCCCATATGCGGGCCGTCTGCTGGCTACCTCCAGCGTCTCTCCTCTGGTGGTGGCCTACCTGATCGCCGCCGCCATGCGCATCGCTCAGGGTTCGGCCACGGTGGCCATCATCACCGCCGCCGGCATCGTAGCCCCGCTGATGAAAGCGCTGCCCGGCTATAGCCCGGAGTTCATCGTGCTGGCCGTCTGCTGCGGAGGCACGGTGCTTTCACACGTCAACGACGCGGGCTTCTGGCTGGTAAACCAATACTTCGGCATGACCGTTCCACAGACGCTCCAGACCTGGAGCGCCATGAAGATGCTGGTTTCCTTCGTGGGCATCGCCATCGTATTGGCCGCTCACTCCCTCATACGATAAGCTAGCAAAGTGGAGCAGAGACTATACGACATAGACCCGGGTCCGGAAATCCCGGAGATTGTGCGCACCATCGTGGAGATCCCGAAAAACTCCGCCAACAAGTACGAATATGACGGAAAGCTGGGGGTTTTTCGCATGGACCGGGCGCTCTACTCACCCATGCATTATCCCGGAGACTACGGCTTCATTCCGGGAACGCTGGCCGAGGATGGGGATCCGCTGGATATTCTGGTGATGGTGGCCGAGCCCAGCTTCACAGGCTGCCTGATGATGGCCCGCCCTGTCGGGCTGCTCGAGATGATCGATGGCGACGAACCGGACCAGAAGATTCTGGCCGTGCCTACGCGCAACCCGCGCTTCGACCAGATTCATACCATCGACCAGGTCTTCCCCCACGCCCTGCGGGAGATCGAACACTTCTTTTCCATCTACAAAGAGCTCGAAGGCAAGAAGACCATCATGAAAGGCTGGAAAGGGCCGCGCGAGGCGCGCGTGACGATCCGCACCGCGCGCGAGCGTTACCTGAACGCGCACGCCGGGCAGCAGCCCGAGCCGGCTCAGGCTTAGGCCCGCCGGTACATCCCGGCGAATTGTTCCAGAGAAAGCTGTTCGGCGCGCAGGCCGGCCTCCGGCCACGCTTCCAGCGCTTCTCTTCCCACCATCTCCGCAAGGTTATTGCGGATGGTTTTTCGCTTCTGGCGGAAGCACCGCGAAACAAAGCGGAGAAAATCCTCCAGATCCCGGATCGCCAGTTCCTCCATGCGGCGGTGCGGCTCCAGGCGCACTACGGCGGAGTCCACTTTGGGAGGGGGGTGAAAAGCAGAGGGTTTGACCTCGAACAGGTACCGGCAGTCGGCCAGCAAGGCCGCCAGCACCGTCAGATAGCCGTATTGGCGGCTTCCGGGCGCCGCAGTCAGGCGCTGGGCCACCTCTTTCTGCACCAGGAACACGCCGCGCCGCACTGTGCCGCGCAGGCGCAGCACCCTTTCGATCAATGGAGTGGCCGCATAATAGGGCAGATTTCCCGTAATCACCGCCGGTCCCCACTGCCCGAGATCGGTTTCGAGCGCGTCCCTACGGAGGATCTCGAGCCGCGGCTCGCCGGCGAACTTCACCCGCAGATGCTCCGCCAGCGCGGGATCCAGTTCGATGGCCACCAAGCGCCCGACCCGTGGGAGCAGGCGCCCGGTGAGTGCGCCGCGGCCCGGCCCGATTTCAATCACCAGGGGTTCCGTTTCGGGGCACGCCGCCGCGGCAATGCGCTCCAGAATTGCGCCCTTGACAAGAAAATGCTGCCCCAGTTTTTGCCGCGCCACGAAGCGCTCGGAGGGCGGGTTCTCCGCCCGCGTCAGCCGCGCACCACGATGTGGCTGCGGAGGAAGGAAACCAGGATCTTGCTGGAAGTGGGCTGTCCGAACCAGGTTGCCGGAGTGAAGGTGGAGAACAGCACCATGTTGGCGATGTCGGCTTCCAGTTGCCGCGAATCTTGGCCGGCCGGGATCGAATAGTCGGCGATTTGCCCCTTCTCGTCGATCGTCAACTCGACGACCGTCTCCTCGGTGGTGATGCCGAACGGCGAAATCTGGTCCACGGAAGGCTGGGTGTAGAGCCCGATCGGCACGTCGTTCCTTACGTTGTGCTGGAACCCGAGGGTGGGTACCAGCACGGCAAACAGGAACAGCGCGGAAAGCAGGCCGCCGGCCACCGGCAGCGCCACCGGCCGCATCAGATTGTCCACGGTCAGCCGCGCCCGGTCTTTCCAGTAGTTCCACAACGCAGCCAGGCTGATGTGCGCCAGGCGCCGCGCCCGTTCGTGGGAGGCCATCACCCGCAGCCGGCCGTTCAGAATTGGCGGCGGCATCGCTTGCGGCAGCCGCCGGAGTTCGCTGCGCAGGCGGGAAGTCTGCTCGGCGCGCAAATGGCATACCTGGCAGTTCTCCAGGTGCACACGCACGCTTTCGCGCTCTTCCTCGCCCAGCGACTGGTCGATGAAAGCCGAAATGGATTTTTGCACCGTTTCGCAGCTCATAACCATTACTCAGCCGTTTTCGCTATTAACCGCAAGGCCGGTTGCGACCGCAACCTGCCCGCCAAAGCTTCCCGCAAAGCTTCCCGCCCGCGCAGGATTCTGGATTTGACCGTGCCGAGAGAAAGCTGCAACACCTCCGCGATCTCTTCATAGCTCAAGTCCATGATGTCCCGCAGGACCACCACCTCGCGGAAGGCCGGGTTGATCCGTTCCAGGGCCGCCTCGATTAGCATGTGCTTTTCCTGGTCGAACACAAAATCGAAAGGCGACTGGCCGCCATCCGGGATCACCTCCGCCATGCTCCGGCTATCCTCTTGCTCTTCCTCCAAACCCACTTCCCGGTGCCGGTGCCGAAAGAACCACCGCCGCTGGTTGTGCGCTTCATTAATGGCGATGCGGTAAATCCAGGTCTTCAGACTGCTTTGGCCGCGAAACTGGCCCACATTCCGAAAGACCTTCAGGAACACTTCCTGCACCACGTCGCAAGCGTCCGATTGGTCATTCAACAAGCGCAGCGCCAGGTTATATACCGGCTGCTGAAACCGGCACAACAGGGTCTCATAGGCGTCTTCTGAGCCGTCGCGTAACGCGGCTACTAATTCCAGGTCCTCCCAGTCCGCGCCGGGTTCCGGACCCCGATTCGAGTTTAAGTCCAAGATGGAAGCGGCCATGAGAGACCCTTTTTTCTCAACCAGACTTAAAACTACCAGGAAACCAT
This sequence comes from Solibacteraceae bacterium, assembly GCA_021324015.1. Classification (GTDB taxonomy): domain Bacteria; phylum Acidobacteriota; class Terriglobia; order Bryobacterales; family Bryobacteraceae; genus JAJPJX01. The sequence goes on from JAJPJX010000031.1 coordinate 17,669, forward strand.
CGGTCCTGTAAAGTTAGACTCCACCCTTGGAGGGAAAGTTCCCCACTTGCCAAGTGTCTGTATTTTCAACAGGTTGTGGATTTCGATCAGTCCTTGACGCCGAACGCGTACAGGGTGCCGTCGTAGTTCGACACATACACCCGGCCGCCGGCCACCGCCAGCCCGCTGAAATGCGTGAAGCTGGGCATGGTATCGCCGCTGGAGAACAGCTCTTTGCCGGTCTGGGCATCGAAGGCGTAGAGCGTGGCGTGCCCGGTTGGATGGGTGGCCCGCTGCTCGGAGGTCAGCAGGTGGCCTTCAGTATCCAGTTGCCGCACGTTCTCGCCGCTGGAAACGGCCAGCACGACGCCGTTCACCACCACGGGCGGCTCAGGCACGTTCATGTCACGCGAGACCCAGGCTGGCGCAAGCTGAGGCTTCCCGTCCTTCTCTTCCACCCGGAAGCCCAGAATGCTGCCGTTGGGTGCTTCGCCGTTGCGGATGGCGAACTTGGGAGCCTCTGAATGCAGCGGTCCCCAAGCGGGGGCGTATAGCCAGCGGGCGCCCTGGCCGTCCTGCCATGTGGCGAAAGCGCCCCACACTCCCCGCCCCGCGAAATCCACGTCCTCGTTCAGATACAGGGGGCTGCGAAACAGTGGCTCGCGGTGCGAACTGCCGCCCAAGGACTTGGCGTCCAGCAGGTAGATGACGCCTTCCTTCCCGGCCGCCGCCACCAGTTCCCACTGCCGGAAAGGAAAGACCGCCGGAGTGGTGTTTCCCATGTCCAGGTCCTTCTTGGTGATCCACTCCCGGTTGGCCGGCGTGTAGTAATCCAGCAACCGGAGATCCTTGGCCGAAAGCGCCAGGACCGAATCGGGGAACTTGTGTTGCGCGGCGTCATACGGCCCGTCGCCGGTCTCGACGAACACCACGCCTTCCGGCGAGACGGCCGCGCCGGCCCGGCCCCAGATTCCGCCGCCTGCGGGCGCGGATTGGAAGAAACGCACGGGCCGCTCTGGATCCCGCAGGTCCATCGCATAGACCCCGGACTTGGCGCCGTTGCAGCCCTGCGAGATGGTGGTGTAGAGCACGCCATCCAGCAGGTTGAGGCTCCAGTTCTTGGAAAACGGCGGCACGAACTGCTTGGGCGGCTGCCGGTCCTCGCCATTGATCACATTGAGCGAATGCAGCTTGCCGTCGCTCGAGATCACGTGCACGGTCTTCTCGCCCAGACCGCGCCCTCCCTTTTCGATCACCGGTGTATCGTTGAGCGCGTTCGGACATAGCCAGTGGGGCTTCTGCCGGGACTGGCCCTCGATCTCGAATTTCTTCTGCCACAGCACCTTGCCGCGGTCCACGTCAATGGCAAACAGGGTGTCGGAGGCGCCCGCCTCGATCACCACGTCCTTGACGCCGTGCGGCGTGTAGACCTGTTCGACCACAATCGGGGGCATCAGCGAGTTCAGCTCTTTGGGCGCGTTATCCAGCTTGAGCTTCCACTCCAGCGCCAGGGATTTGGCGGTGTCCCGGTTCAGACGGGTTTCTTTTTGCGCCCAGCCGCTGCGCTGCGGGTCGCCGCCAAAAGTCAGCCAGTCGGCTCCCGGCAAAAGAACGGCGCCAATCATGGCGGCGCCCGAGAGAGCAATCACGAATCTTGAACGCATGCTGATTGTTTGTCGACCTACAAAAGTACTACAGCAGAACCAGTTCGCGCTGCGCTTCCCCGGTGACGCGCGCTTCCTGCTCGCCTACGAAGACGTTCACCTCGCTGCGCACGCCGAACTCCGCCAGGTAGACGCCCGGCTCCACCGAAAAACCGGTCCACGGAATCACCGGGCGGTCGTCGTGAGTCTCCAGGTTGTCCATGTTGGCCCCGTTGCCGTGCACTTCCTGGCCGATCGAGTGTCCCGTGCGATGCACGAAAAACTCGCCGAAGCCGCGGCTCTGAATGTACCCCCGCGCCGCGTCGTCCACCTCGAACCCGTGCAGCCGCCGGCCCTCCGCCGCCGCTCTCCGGATGCGGTCAACCGCCGCGTCGCGGGCCCCGCGCACCACCTCGAAGACCCGCCGCATTTCCTCCGGCGGCGTGTCGCCGCAGTAACCCGTCCAGGTGATGTCGTAGTAGATCGAGCCCGGCTGGTCCAGTTTGGCCCACATGTCCAGGAGCACGAAATCTCCTCCGCGGATGGGCGCCGCCAGCTCGGCGAACGGCTCGTAGTGCGGGTTGGAAGCGTTGGCGTTTACTCCCACGATGGGTCCGTGATCCGTGAACAGCCCCGCCCGGGCGAATCCCTCAAGCACGAATTGCTTGACTTCAAATTCCGAAAGCGGCTGGCAGTTCCGCGTGCGCTCGCGGATGAGATCGAAGGCGGCGGCGCGAACCCGGTCCACCCGCCGCCCCGCCTCCAGGTGGGACTCCAGGCCCGCCAGGGTCCAGCGCGCCTCGAAGTATTGGATCAGTTCGGCCGACCCTGCCACCTCCACGCCCAGGCTGCGCACGAGTTCCACCGTGCCCGCGTCCACCATGGCCACGTAGGGCACGGCGCACTGCGGGGAGTACTGCATGGCCACGCGCCGGCAGCCCCGCAAAATCCTGCGCAGCCCTTCGGTCTGCTCGCTCCAGCTCGCATAGCGGATCTTTTCGCCCGGCAGCGCGTCCAGCATGCCGGCCTCGATGCGATGCACCAGCCCCTGTGGTTCGCCGCTGGCCGGAATCGCGTAATACCAGCGGCGCGTCACCGCCCGCCCGGGCGCGAATCCCAGGACCCGGTAGGCCAGCGGATCGCGCTGGTGGTGGTCGAAAAACAACCAGCCGTCCAGCCCCTGCCGCCGCAGCTCGGCTTGAATCTCCGCAATGTTCATGCAAAAGGCTCCCACTTCTCCTTGGGGGGCGGCGCCGTCGCCAGACTCACCCCCACCAGGGCCATCAGAGAAACCACCAGTGCCGGATACACCGCGTCCAGCCACTGGATCTCCAGCACATTCCATACGATCGTGATCACCGTCCCCAGCACGATCGAGCTGATGGCCCCCGCCGTGTTCGCCCGCTTCCAGAAAAACACCGCCATCACCGCGGGCGTGACCGCCGCCCCGTAGACCGTGTACGCGTACAGAGCCGCGCGCAAAATGGATTCGAAATACGCCCCTTGCAGCAGCGCGAACAGGCCCAGCACCACCACCAGCACGCGCGACACCAGCAAGGTCTGGCGCTCATCCGCCTGCGGCCGCAGAAAGCGCCGGTAGACGTCATGGATCAGGTTGGTGGCCGGCGAGAACAGGAAATTGTTGGCCGTGGAAATTACCTTGCCGAAGATGCCGCCCAGCAGGATGGCGCCGGGAATCTGCGGCAGCCCCAACCGCGCCGTCAGGGGAATGATCTCCCGCGGGCGCTCCGCGTGCAGAAACGAGCTGCCCAGCACCGCGATGGTGATGATGGCCGTTTCCAGAATCACAGTCCCCACGATCCAGCCGAACACGGCCAGCCGGGCGTCCCTCTCCGAGCGCGCCGAAAAGAATTTCTGGTACATCCCCTGGTTGCCGATGAGCAGCAGCATGGTGGGCAGCAGGAACCCCAGGTCCTTATCCCAGCTCAGCGGGCCGAACAGCGTGAAGTGGTCCGTGGGCAGCGCCTGCCGCGCCGCCTCCCAGCCCCCCACCCGCGCGAGCAAAATCGGCACAGCCAGCAGGGCGATGACCGTCACCAGCGAACCGATGATCACGTCCAGGTACGCTACCGACGCCATACCCGCGAGCGCCGTGAAAGTGATCACGAAGGCGGCGATGACGTACATCCCGGCCGTGGTGGGGAGCGACGGGAAGATCAAATGCAGAATGTCGCCCCCCGCCTTGAACTGGTAGCTCGTGATCATGGTGTAAGAGATCACGATGGCCACCGTGGCCATCACGCGCGCCGTGGTGTTGTAGCGCGTTTCCAGCAGGTCCGGAACGGTGAACTGCGCGAAGCGCCGCGCCCGCCCGGCGATGGCCGCGATCACGACGAGTCCGCACCACCCCCCCGCCGGCTGCCACAACGCCGCAAAGCCGTTGCGGTAGGCGTTCTCGCCGCCGGCGAAAAGGCTGCCCGCGCCGATCCACGAGGAGAGCAGCGTGAAGACCAGCACCGGCCAGGCCAGCGAGCGCCCCGCCACCAGAAAGTCCGCCGGGCTGCGCACGCTCCGCGATTGAAAGAAGGCGGTGCCCAGCAGGACCGCCACCATCAGCGACAACACGGCCACGTAGATCATGCCGTCAGCTTGTCCTCGAGCGCCTGCTGCGCCATTCCTTCGATCTCGATCACTTTCGTGCGGTTCGTCAAGCCTAGCACAATCCGAACGCGAGACTGCGGCACCCCGGCCGTCTCCGCGAAGAACCGGATGCAGGCTTCGTTGGCTTTGCCCTCCGCCGGCGGCGCCGCCAGGTCCAGCTTGTAGGCCTCTCCGAGCCTGCCCGTGATACGCGTCCGTTTGGCCCGTGGATGCACCTTCACCGTGACGCGCGCCATTCCACCTTGGCCCTCAGGTTGGCCACTCCTGCCGCGTGCCGCGTATCGATGACCTCGAAGACCACCACGTCATCCAGCCAGTCGTGGCTCGATCCATCGGGGTCCTGCGTCGCCACCGTCAGGGTGTATTGCTGGGGCGTCAGCCAGCATTCGAACCCGAAGTCCACCTCCAGTTCGTCGCCCGCCGCGAAGTCCCCCAGGGCGGCCTGCTCGATGCGCGTGTTGGTGCCGTACACCTCCATGCCGATGCGCGTCCGGATCAGGATCCCCACCATGGGATCGGACCTCGGTTGGTAGAAGCGCGTCCGCACCCGCACACAGATCCAATCGCCGCTGCGCACGGCCTCGGCCGGCAGGTCGCGGCGGTCCAGGATCTGCACGCTCAGAATCTCGCTCGCGCCGTCGCCATGCCGGTGGCTGGCTTTCAGCCGGTCCTCGCGCTGCCGCTGGCTCTGCTGCTTCTCCAGCACCAGGCCGATGTAGCGGTTGATTACGTCGTTGGGCGTCCCTTCAGCCGCCATGTGCCCGTTGAGCAGCAGGATTGCGCGGTCGGAAAGCTGCTTCACCAGCCCCAGATCGTGGGAGACGAACAGCACCGTGATCTTGCGCTCTCGCAGTTCCTCGAACTTGCGCACGCAGCGGTTGGCGAACACGGCGTCGCCCACGGCCAGGGCTTCGTCCACGATCAGGATCTCCGGGTCCACGTGAATGGCTGTCGAAAAGGCCAGCCGCACGTACATGCCGCTGGAGTACTCCTTCACCGGACGTTCGATAAACTCTCCGATCTCTGCGAACGCCTCGATGGAGGGCATCGCGCGGTCGATCTCCGCGCGGCTCAGCCCCATGATCTCGCCGTTGAGATACACGTTCTCGCGGCCCGTGAAATCCGGATTGAAGCCCGCCCCCAGTTCCAGCAGCGCTGCGATGCGCCCGCGCGTCACCACCCGGCCCGTGGTGGGTTGCAGGATGCCGCAGACGATTTGCAGCAGCGTGCTCTTGCCGCAGCCGTTGGGACCAACCAACCCCAGCGTCTGGCCCTTCTCCAGGCCGAAGCTGATGTCCTGGAGCGCCCAGAAATCGGTGTGCCACTGCCGCCGGCCCAGCGGGAACAGCTCCCGCAGCCGGTCCGATGGACGCCGGTACAAAGGGTACAGCTTGGAAACGTTTTGAACGAGGACCAACCCCTCATTCTGCCATAGCCATCCGGCGCCACCGCGCTGCACTTACCGAGGCGCGGCCGTGATGGAGCGGCTCTTCGCGTTACTCGAAGCTTTTCAGCCGCGCGATCGCCGCCCCGTCCAGCCGCCGCACGACCTCCGTCACCAGTTCCACCGTCCGATCGAAGTCCTGGCGGCTGATCACCCCGTTGTGGTTGTGCAGATAGCGGACGGGCACCGTGAGGTTGATGCTCGGAATTCCCGCATAGGAGCGCTGCATCTCCGCGCCATCTTCCGAGGCGCCGGATAGCACTTCGTATTGCACCGGGATGCCTTTCTCCTTGGCCACTCCGGCGATGAAGTCGCGCAGCTTCAGGTTCGGCAGCATGCTGTTGTCGTGCAGAAAGATGCCCGGCCCCTTGCCCAGGCGCTCCTGGGCCTGGTCGGCCGAGATTCCCGGATAGTCCCCGGCGATGCCCGATTCGATGCTCAGGCCGATATCCGGCTTCACCAGATAAGCGCTGGTGTGCGCGCCCCGCAGCCCGATTTCTTCCTGCACGGTTGAAACCGCGTAGACCATGGCCGGCGGGGGCGACTGCCGCAGTCGCCGCATCACCTCTACGAGCACGGCCAGCCCCGCCCGGTCGTCCCAGGCCTTGCCCACATAGAGCGCGCCGCCGTTCATCACCGCGAACCGGCTCTCCGGCGCGACCGGATCGCCCGGTCGGATCCCCAGCCGCTCCTCGGCGTCGTTCCGGTCCGCCGCGCCCACATCCAGAAAGATGTTCTGGCGCGGCACCGCGCGTGTGCGCTCCTCCGGCGACATCACGTGCGGCGTCTTCAACCCACTGACCCCCAGCACGTCCCCCTTGCGCGTGTGAATCAGAAAGCGCTGGTCGATGAGCCCCTGGTCCAGCCACCCGCCCAGCGTCTCGATCTTTACGAAGCCCTGCTCGGTGACGTACTTGACCATCAACCCGACTTCGTCCAGGTGCGCGTCCAGCATCACCCGCGGGGCGCCCGCGTTCTTTCCCAGCACCGCCACCAGGGAGCCCAATCCGTCCGTCTCCATGCGGTCGGCCAGCGGGGTCAGTTCCCGCCGCATGATGGCGCGCACCGGGCCTTCGTAGCCCGGCGGCCCGAACGCATTACTGAGTTCCTCCAGCAGGCCGCGCGCCCGATCCGGTTGCGCGGCCATCGTCTGCGCCCACCCCAACAGCGCCAGCACCGCGATTGCCCGCATCGCCACCTCCGCGAAGAATCGTACCATCAGCCGGCCCGCGGTGGCAGACCAATTGCTCCGCCGTCACCCAGGAGGTCCCCGATGCCCTTGATTCAAATTGTGATCGTGCTGATCGTGGTCGGTATGGCTCTGTGGGTGATCAATAATTACATACCCATGGTGGCGAGCATCAAAACCATCCTCAACGTAGTTGTCGTGATCGCCGTGTGTATCTGGGTACTGAAGGCCGTGGGTCTTTGGGGCATGGTGGTGAACTATCGGGTGCCGCGATAGGGCGTCCGTCTCGCCGGTGCTCGAACGGCCCGCCGGGCCGGCCGCCGCTTCGCCCGAAACTGGCTTCGTCACGCCGCCCGATATCGCCGCACGGCGTCCTCGTCCAGTTCCACGCCCAGTCCCGGCGCGTCCGAAACGATCGCATAGCTGTCGTGGATATTGATGGGCTTCACGATCAGATCGTCCACGCGCTGGTGGCTCAGAATGTCGCTGGGCAGCGTGCAGTTGGCCGCCGCCGCGCAGGAGTGCAGCATGGCGGCGTCCAGGATGCCCAGTTCGTGCCCCGAGCCGTGCCACACCGGCCGGCCCGCCGCCGCGGCCAGGTAGCAGTTCTCCACGAAGCTCAACATGCTGGGCGCCGGGCCCGTATTGAAAATCCCGCAGGCGTCCATGCGGACCGCCTGGATCATGGCCTTGGGATCGCCCGTGTGCAGCGCCAGCGGCGTCTTCAACTGCCGCCGCAGTTCCACGAAGCCCGCCAGGTTGCGCTTGGCCACCGGGTCTTCGATCACCAGCATGTTGCCCACCGCGTCCAGCCCTTTGCCCACGGGCAGAAATTCGGCGGCGCTCCGGAAGCGGCCTTCCGTATCCACGGTCACCTTCAGATCCGGCGAAACCGAGGCGATCGCCTCCACGGCCTTCACCACCGGATCGCCCGGAAAAGCCTTCATCTTCACGCCCTTGAAGTGTCCCGCCACGGCGCGCTGCGCCACCCGCTTGATGTCCACGGGGTTTTTCCGCGCGCACCAGTAGTTCACCAGCACCTTGCGCTGAGCCAGCCCTCCCAGCAGCCGGTAGATCGGCCAGGCCATGGCTTTGCCCACGGCATCGTAGAGGGCCGTTTCGAAGCCGTAGTAGCCCGTCCGGTCCGGCAGTTCGAGGCTGCTCAGGTTCAGGTCCAGAATGTTCTTGCCCGTGAGATAGGCCACGCTCTTGCGCAGGTTCTCTTCTTTCACCCCGCGCGGCGTCTCTCCGATCCCCACGATCCCCGAGTCCGTGTGCAGCTTCACCACGAACTTGGGCGTCTTGGGAAACTCCGTCAAATCGTCGCCGCCCAGTTCGGGGCTGCTGGTGATGTCGTCCTGCATCGGCACCACCACTTTGAACAGCTCGATCCTGGTGATTTGCAGCCGCTCGCTGCGTCCGGCCGCGCTGGCCGGAAGCGCTGCCAGTCCCGCAGGGGCCGCCAGCGCCGCCACCAGGCGGCGGCGTGATATCCGTTCTGTTGTCATCCCTTTCTCCTCTTCGTGCTCCCTTTCACTTCCGCGCCGTCGCGGTGATCTCGATCCGCGAGGGCCCAATCAGTTTGGCCACCCCCACGGTCGTCCGCGTGGGCCGCGGCTCCTGGAAGTAGGTCTTGTAGACCGCGTTCATGCGCTCGAACAGGCTCATGTCCGTCAGGTACACCTGCACGGACACGACATCCTCGTATCCCATCCCGCCCGCCTTCAGAATCGTGCCGATCTTGTCCAGCGCCTGGCGCACCTCGGCCTCGAATTCGCGCGGCACCTTGCCGGTCTTTGGATCCTCGCCGCTGAAACCGGCGATGTACAGCGTCCCGTCGATCAGAATTCCTGGTGTAAACGGATACCCCTGCGTATAGCCTTCCGGTTGAATGATCTTCCGCTCGGCCGCCGCCGGAACAACCGCCCACGCGGCCGCCAGCAGAGCCATCCACGCGAATCTGCGCACCTTGATCCTCCTCGCAAAGCGAAATGCGGTACTCAAATGCTACGGAGGCCGGGCGGCGAATGTCAATGCGCCGCCGCTGCGGCTCGCGTTACCCCGCCAGCGCCTGCTTCAGGTCGCCGATCAGGTCCTCCACATGTTCCAGCCCCACCGACATCCGCAGCAGGTTGGGCGGCGTGCGTGTCTGCGGCCCCTCGATGGACGCCCGGTGCTCGATGAAACTGTGCGGACCGCCCAGGCTGGTGGCCCGCGTGAACACGCGCACCCGCGCGGCCGCAGCCACGGCGGCCTGTCTCCCCCCGCGCACCTGGAAGGAAAGCATGCCGCCCCCGGCGGACATCTGGCGCGCCGCCACGGCATATCCCGGATGGTCGGCGAGCCCCGGATAGTGTACCGCCTCCACCGCCGGGTGCGCGCGCAGGAACTCCGCGATGCGCCGCGCATTTTCCGCTTGTGCCCGCACGCGCCACGGCAGCGTGGCCACGCCGCGCAGCGTCAGCCAGCAATCGAAGGGCGAAGGCGCCGCGCCCCCGAAACGCTGCGAATTGCGCGCCCGCTCGAACAGGTAATTGTCGTACTTGTTGATCAACACGCCGCCTGTGAGGTCGCTGTGCCCGCCGATGTACTTGGTGGTGGAGTGCGTGACCATGTCGATCCCCCGTTCCAGCGGCCGCTGCAAAACCGGCGTGGCGAAGGTGCCGTCGCACACGCTGATGGCGTTGCCGCTCCGCGCAATGCGCGCGATGGCCTCCAGGTCGGTGATCTTCATCAGTGGATTGGAGGGCGTCTCCACCCAGATGAGGCGCGTGTTCTTGCGCACGGCCGCGCGCACCGCCGCGAGGTCGGTCATGTCTACGTAGTCCGTCTCCAGGCCCCACTTGCCGAACACTTCGCCGATCACCTTGCGCAGTCCGTAATACACATCGTCCGGAGCGAGGATGTGGTCGCCCGGTTCCAGCCCCTGGAGCACCGCCGTGGCCACCGCCAGCCCGGACGAGAAAACCAGCGCCTCCTTGCCGCCTTCGAGCGCCGCCAGGCACTCCTCCAGCGCCGCGCGATTCGGGTTCCCCTCCCGTGCATAGCTGAACCCCAGCGGATACTCCCCGTCCGCGGCCCGTTCGAACGTGGTGGAAAGGTGGATGGGAGGGGTGACCGCCCCGGTGGCCGGGTCTGCGCGGCGGCCGGCATGCACCGCCAGTGTTTCGATCTTCATAGCGCTATAATGGCACGGCGGTGGAAACCCTCATACGCACGCGCCAGGATAGCGGCGGCAGCGTGGAACTTGCCGTGGGGGATGTGCTGGAAATCCACCTCGCGGAGACCCCCACCACCGGCTACCTCTGGAAAGTCCACGAGATCGACCCGCCCGCGCTGACCTTCCACGGCTCCCGCTTCGTCTCCGGCGGCCCGGCCCCGGGCCGCGGCGGAACCCGCATCCTGACCTTCGAAGGAGTCGCCCCCGGCCGCGCCGTTCTGCGTCTCAAACACTACCGCCAGTGGGCCGGAGACAGCTCCATCATCGACCGCTTCGAACTGACCGTTTCGGTCCGCTAGCCGCGCGAGGGCTCGGTTTGGGCATGCCGTCGTGGTGCACGTTCATAGCTCTATCCTCGCCGACGAGGATCGATCGCCATCAGTACCGCTCCTTTTCAGAGTCCGACACGGCGACCAGAACGAAGCCGCTGGCGCGGCGGACGCTACGCGTGGTGCGTAGGGGAGGCAAAGGGCTTCGACGAGGAGTAGTGTACGGGTCACAAGGAGGTCCCTGTGACCCGATTACGCAAAGTCATGCTGGAGGAACTCCAGCGACGTAACTTCTCTCAGGCCACTATACGCGCCTACATCGGCGCTGTCGAGCGCTTCGCGCGTTACTTTCACAAGCCGCCCGATCAACTCGGTCCGGAACATATCCGAGAGTATCAGGCGCACCTTCTGCACGCCCGGAAACTGAAAGCAGAGACGGTCGTCACTCAAGTTGCAGCACTGCGGTTCTTCTTCATCCGAACACTGAAACGCCGGTTTCCGCCAGACTCCATACCGTACCCGAAATACCCGGCTCACCATCTTCCGAAAGTGCTCAGTCCCGAAGAAGTGGCGCAATTGATCAACGCCGCTCGTAATCTCCAGGCGCGCGCCATGCTCATGCTGCTCTATTCGACCGGCGTTCGCCGAAGCGAACTGGTACGGCTGCGCGTGGAGGACATCGATAGCAAACGCATGGTCGTTCACATCCGTCAGGGCAAGGGTGGCAAGGATCGCGATGTCCCGTTATGCCCAAGGTTGCTGGAAACACTACGCGAGTACTGGCGGTGGAAGAAACCCAAAACCTGGCTCTTTGTTCGCGGGACACCCACGCGGGGCGACCAACCTCTCACCGACAGGGCGGTCTGGTATGCCTGCGCCGAAGCCGCACGGCATGCCGGTTTCAAGAAGCCCGTTTCTCCCCACATGTTGCGGCACAGTTTTGCCACACACCTGTTGGAGAACGGCGCCGATCTGCCGACCATCCAGATCCTGATGGGCCATGCCGACCTGGAGGCCACCAGCATCTACTTGCACTTGTCGCGGCGACATCTGGAGAAGACCATCAATCCGCTGGAACACCTGTCGGTTTCTGAAGTCGGAGAGACCAACCGGTTCTATCACCGGCCGCGGCAAAAATGAGCCGGCCCGCCGTGGAGGTGGCCGACATCCTCCGCGCGCAGGGCAACCGCTTCCTGGACAGGTACGAAAAAGGTTTCGATTTTCAGCAACTCAAGGCTTTCCGGGCCATCCAGCGCTGCCGCACAGCGGCGTTGGGCGGTCATATCGATGCCTGTCCCCGGTGCGGATACCAAGCGGCCATCTCCTACAACTCTTGCCGTAACCGGCACTGCCCGAAGTGCCAAGCGCAGGCGCGCGATCATTGGGTGGCAGCACGGGAACGGGACCTGCTGAGCACGGACTACTTCCACGTCGTGTTCACTGTTCCCCACGAACTCAACGTGCTGGCGTTGGATAACCAGCGCCTGTTCTACGACCTGTTGTTCAACGCCAGCGCACAAACCATGCTGGAAGTGGCAGCCGACCCGAAACACCTGGGCGCCGAAATCGGTCTCATCAGCATTCTGCATACCTGGGGGCAGAACCTGCTGTTGCACCCCCATGTACACTGCGTGATTCCTGCTGGCGGGCTGTCGCCGGATCACGACCGCTGGGTGCGCCCACGGTATCCTTTCTTCCTGCCCGTGAAGATCCTGAGCCGGGTTTTTCGCGGCAAGTTCTGCGCTGGGTTGAAGCGCCTCTATCGACGCCAGAAACTCCGTTGCGCAGGGCCGGCAGCCACCTTGGCGGATGCCAGGCAGTTCCGCCAACTCCTCCGGAGATTGCACCGGCAAGATTGGGTGGTCTATGCGAAGCCGGCCTTTGGCGGCCCGGTGCAGGTCCTCCGTTACCTGGGCCGGTACACGCATCGGGTGGCCATTTCCAACCACAGGCTCCTGGCCTTTGACGGCGAGCACGTAACATTCCGGTGGAAGGATTATGCGCATGGCAGCAAGCAGCGCAAGATGACCCTCCTGGGAACGGAGTTTCTGCGCCGATTCTTCCTGCATGTACTACCCAAGGGCTTTGTCCGGATTCGGCACTTCGGCTATCTGGCAAACTCGCGGCGCGCTGCCACGTTGCCCTTATGCCGGCGGTTGTCGGCAATAAGCACATCCGAAGCACCCACACCGCCGAGCGCTGGCGAAGGCCCTACAACTTGGCATTGCCCGCGGTGCGGCGCGGCCATGGTGGTGGCAGACAGACTCACCGCCGCCGAAGCCTCGCGGTGCGGTTACTTCGATTCTTCATAAGACGGCGCCCATCGGCGCTCCAGCGATGTGCATGCAGCACGTCAACGGACACGTCTGTCCACGCGCCTCTAGCCGAGTCAATGGCGGTCTGGGTGGCGCAGTTCGAATGCAGCACGCGAACACCGCCATCCTGCCGGAAAGCCCGCCTTCCGCATCGCGGCAACGGTCGGCAGCATCAACCCCCGGCCTGTCGGTACCAAGGCGGCCCTCAATCTCCATAGCTGCCGCGTCCGCCGCAAACGCCAGCGGCTTCCTTCAAGTCTCCTTATCGAAAACGCCTCGGCTCGCGGCGCACGTCTTCGCCCCAAGCATTGTGCGCCGAGGCGTTTCCGATGAAGGCTAGCGACTATGCGGCCAAGTCGGAGGCAGTGGCTCGGTATCAAATGCCCGCTAGGCACCGCACGAGGCGGTCAAAGAACACACTCAGGAGGGCTCCCAGGATGGCCATCACGAGCCCCGTGCGCCACGCTACGCCCCACATACGCCGCGGCGTCCACTGATACCGGTTTTCAAACTCCTTGATATCCTGACTGATCCGGTGCCGTTCGATCTTCCTTTTTGATTCGCTCTTCGACCTTCTCGCGCTGGGTAGGATCCCGGTAGAAAAAAATGTCGCAAAGCAAGGCGTCGGGCCGTTCGTCGCTTGAGATGGCACCGAGGAGGGAATCTGGCGATTCAAACGCCCTAACGTCGAACTCGCTTCGGTGCCGTTCGGTGAATTCATCCCTGTTCTCCTGCCGATCGTCAACCAGCCAAACCTTCGGCTTTACTCGATTCGCCATGGCCTGATTCTAATGCGGGTAAATGCGGGTCATTTGGCCGCATCACGCCCGACCTGCCATTGTGCCTCGCGTCTAACCCGGTGGGTCGGGAATCGACAGCTTGCGGCAAATTCTTCTTGCCAGAAGATTCGCGACTTCAGAGTGACGGGGAACAGCCTCGGCGTGACCGGTCTGAGGGTTCTCCCATAATGTGTGTTCCTTGCCCTCGCGCCGCAGCACGCAACCGTGCCGGCGCAGATGCCGCAACAGCCGCTCGCGTTTCATCCAATGGTTACGAGTTCTTGGGCTGCGTCTGGCGGCAGTGAGCGCAAGGACTCCTCGCGCCTGTGTTCAAGAATGAGCGCAATCGCCTCACGCAAATTCGCGAGACATTCTTCTCGCGATTTGCCTTGACCGTTGGCCCCCGGCACCTCTGCGCAGTACGCGACGTACCATGGACCATCCCGTTCGACAATCGCAGTGAACTCGTTCCGCATGAGCGTATTTTACCGCCTCGGCAGTTCTGCGGCCGGACGAGCGTCGCGACGACCATTTGGCCGTATCACGCTAGAGCCTTATCGGAAGTGGCCCGGCGCACGAGACCGCAGGCGAAGACGGCAAGGTCGGTCGGGCCACTTTCGATAAGGGCGTTAGAAGTGAGCCGCTGGCGC
>JAJPJX010000035.1 GCA_021324015.1 Solibacteraceae bacterium
CCTTCCGGCGACCACGATGGCCCCTCCCGCTTTCCGATAGGCTTCCAACTGCCGCCGGTCAGCCGGCGAAAGGTACGTCGTAGTGGGCAGCAGCACCGCCCGGTACCGGCTCAGGTCGGTGCGCGGCAGGTGTTGGTCCATCACCAGATCGAACAGCGTGTGCCCTTCGAACAAGGCCCGGGCGAAGCGGTCGAGAGGCGTGAGGAACGCGGCATCGTCGCGGTACATGGCGCGCCGCGGAAACAAGAGGGCCACGTCCGCATATGGCTCCGCTGGATGGTAAAGGTCGCGGTAACGCTTCACGAAGGCGTAGTAGGGCGCCAACGCCTCGGCAAAGCCCGGCCGGTCGAGCGCCAGGCCAATGCCGCGGTGCGCCCACGCTTCCGCCAGGTTTAGCCGCGGGCGCGCGTCGTCGTACTTGGCCATCACGAACGGCTTGCCGCCGCTCAGGCTGTAGATGAACTTCGCCGAAAGCGAAGCGTCTCCGGCGTTGTGCTCGGCCAGGCGGCTGCGGATCTGGCCGAGGCACACCCAGATGTAATCCTCGCCCCGTCCCCAGCGGTCCGGCGGCAGCAGGATGCGCTCGTTGAAGGGATTGATGCCCTCTTTCGAGTAGTCCACCCCTGGCACCAGAAAGCTGCGATGATGCGCCCAGATGGAAACCATCAGGTCCGGCTTGAGCGATCGCCCGTACTCCAGAAAGACTTCGTCCAGGGTGTTCTTAAGCGACTGGCTGGTGAACTGCCAGGCTTCCAGTTCCAGCGGACCGGGGTGGTCATCCGCCTGCACGCCCGCCGGCACCAGGTCCGGGCCCCGCCCGCGCGTGGTATCGAGCAGGGACGCGGCGGTGTCCGCGATGCCCAACCGGTCGCGCAGAAACTCGGGAGTGTGGTTGGCCAGCAGGAAACGGCGGAAGGCGCGGCGGCAATACGGGCACAGGCATTCGTAGCGGTAGTTGAACTGCACCATGAAGCCATCGAAACCGGCTTCAATGCCGGCTTTCACCATTTGCTTCATCAACTGCCGCCAGTGCGGGCTGTTCGGACAGCCGGCATAGGCGTAGTCCTCCGGATTCTGTCCGGGCGGGCCCATCAACACCCGGCCGAGGGCATCACGTTGCAGCAGTTCTGCCGGGTTGGCCACGGGCTTGGGCCCCAGTATGTCCGCCTCCCAGCGCTCGTTGTAGTACTTGAAAAAGCCGCGGTCACGTGCCGGGGTGTCGTAAACCATGGTCATGCTGAAAGTGGCTTGCACCTTGATGCCCAGGCGGTGCGCTTCGGCGATCACCTTCTTCCACCACGCCAGGTATTCGCGCACCGTGGTGATGCCCTTGGGGCGCATGGGCGTGACCCCGTACACCCCGCCGCCCGAAGGTAGCGCACCCAGCAGTTCCGGACCAAAAATCGAGGCATGCAACACATCGGGACGCACTCGCCTCAGGTAATCGATCAGCTCTGAGGCTCTCTCCTGGTCGCGATACCAATACTCGCCGCCGGCCAGAACGTTGAACCATGTGCCGGGCTCTTTGATCGGCGGCCGGCGCCGTGGCGCGGCGGAAGGTTTCTCCGGAGGCAGCACTTCCTGCACGGCGATTTCGGCCACCCGGATGGCCGTCGCCTCCGGATCGGCGGCCCCCGTGCAGCCGGGGCACTGGCGGCCGGCTCCGGATGTTGGGGCAGTTCCGCAAAAGGCCACAAACAGGATTGCGGCAAAAGCAAAGCGCATGGCGGGAATTCTCCTCCGACAGGCCTCGGCGCCCGTCCAACTTACTCAAAGCCCAGGCGCCATCCAAGCTTCTCGGGATCGAACCACGAAATATCGGCGCCGAACCACCGCGTGGTCATCGCGGCTTTATACCGGCCTGCCTTCCTGACGCCCAGGACGAAGGCGCAGGGGCCCTCCCCGAACTGCTCGATTCGTGCGGCGATCCAGGAGTCGGCCGTAAGAGGAGCCGCCAGCACCACCGGTCCAGCGCCCACAACGGCCAGATGTGCGCCAAACGCTCGATCGACCTGCTTGATCGGCCGCGTCAGCCCGTACGCCTGCTGATAGCGTTTTACGGCTTCGTCCAGGTCGCGGACGGCAATCACTACCCGCGTGATGCCGCTGAAGTCCTTGGTGCTGGGCTTGCCTGCAGGCCAGGCACGCTGCTTGCGCGGCGTGAAGTCCCGGATCAGGAAGGGGAAAAAGGTGCCGTTGGGTTCCTGGCCAACCTGCGCGGTCTCCCAATCCAGCCGTACTCCATCGGGCCGCGCGCGGCCGCTGCGCATCGGCTGTCCGACCGGGACACCCGCTGCCTTGAGCCGCTCGACCTCGGCGGCGACATCCTTCACCCGCACCGCCCAGGCGCACGGGCCGGCGTCGCCCTGCATCAGTTTGGACCAGGCATGCGCCGCCACGGCCTTGGAATCGGCGTTGGGCTGAATCGCGATCAGTTCCAAATAGGAGCCGTCCGGAAAACTCGTGAGGGCCATCTCTGTGGCGTGATTACTGTGCGGCCCTCCGTATTCCGAGGCGATGCCCACCGCGGCCAGCCTGGCCTGCATGCTCTTGAGGCTCCTTCCGGCAACAGTCGCATGATCGATAGTGAGTTCAGCGGCTCCAAGCAGCATGGGAAACAAGGCCAGTGGGATTGCCAGGCGCGATTGGATCACTCTCTCCGCCTTACCAGCCCATCACGTAATCGTCTTTGGCCGGGCTCACGCCGCCCGCGAACACATGGGTGTGCGGGTCGATGCGCACCATTTTCACTGCGCCAGCTCCGGAAGGCTGCTGTCCATACGGCTTTTGCAGCGGCGTGACGACCACGTGGTGGCCCTTGGCAGCAAGCGCCGCCCCCACGTGGTCCGCCAGCACCTTGGGCAGGATCAGTGTGCCGGCCACCGGGTGCGGATACACCGAATCGTGAAAACTGGTGCTGGTGAACGTCGGGGCCTCCACGGCCTGCTGGATGTTCATGCCAAACTCCACCACCCCCAGGAAAGCCTGCAACATGGCCTGCGGCTGGTTGTCCCCGCCCGGCGTGTTCCACGCCAGAAACGGTTTGCCGTCTTTGAGGGCCAGCGCCGGATTGATGGTGTGCCGCGTGCGTTTGCCCGGCTGGAGGAGATTCACGTTGCCGTCGTCCAGGTAGAAGCAGGGCAGGCGGTTGTTCAGCACGAAGCCTCCGCCGTCCACCACGATCCCGCTTCCGAACGTCCCGTTCACGCTATGCGTTACCGACACCAGGTTGCCGAACCGGTCCGCAATGGAGAAAGATGATGTCTCGCCTCGTCCATCGGCGCCCGAGCTTCCGGTGTGGATAGCCGGATGCGCCTCTTCGTAGGAAACCTCCCTGCCGGGCAGCACCGCATGCATCCCGCGCGGGTCTCCCGGCGGAGCCATCCCGCGAATCGCCCGGTCCATGCGAATCAGTTTGCGCCGCGCCGCGGCATATTCCTTCGAGAGCAAGCCGGCTACTGGGATGTCCTTCACGACGCGCGGGTCGCCGATGTACTGGTCGCGGTCCGCGAAGGACAACTTGAGCGCTTCGGTCAGCACGTGCAGGTAATCCGGCGAGTCGTAGCCCAGCGACTGGAGATCGAAACCCTCCACGATGTTCAGCGCCATCAGCAGCACGATGCCCTGGGAATTGGGCGCGGCCTCGTAAACTTCGTAGCCCTTGTAGTTGGTGTGGATCGGCTCCGCCTGCTCCGCCTGGAAGGCCGCCAGATCCTCGTAGCGCAGTACGCCGCCCGCCTGGGTATATGTGTCCGCCGTCAGGCGCGCGATACGGCCGCGGTAAAACGCCTGGGCGCCCTCGCGCGCGATCGTCTGGATGGTGCCGCCCAGGTCTGCCTGTACGAACAGTTCGCCGGCGCGTGGCGGCTTCCCGCCGGGCAGAAGGGCGCGCACGGAACTGGGGTATTTCGAGAGGATCGGGAACGCCTCCTTGTAATTCGAGGCCGACCACTCCGACAGCACGTGTCCTTCCGCGGCGGCTTGAATCGCGGGCTTCAGCAGCGTGGCGTAACCCAGCGTTCCGTATTTTTTCCACGCCAGGTCGAAACCAGCCACCGCACCCGGCACGGAGGCGGCGAATGGCCCGTTTACCGGGATGCCCCCTAGCCTCCGGTAGACCTCCAGCGTGGCGCCTTTTGGCGCCGGCCCAGTGCCGTTGAAGAACACCACCCGCTTTTCCTTGGCGATGTAGGCCAGCACGAAACAGTCGCCGCCCAACCCCTCCTGGTGTTGTTCCACCACGGCGGTCATGTAGAAGACCGCCAGCGCGGCGTCGATGGCGTTGCCCCCCGCCTTCAGCGCCTCCAGCCCGGCCATCGCTTCCAGCGGGTGCTCGGCCGCGACCATGCCGTGCGTGCCGCGCACAATCGTTCGCCAGTACGGCCGCGCCGCCGGTTCCTGCCCCGCGGCGGGCAGGATGCCCAGCAGCAGGGCGGCCAGCATTATCGGCAAGCCTTTTTCTCCGGCCATAGGGCTTCATTATATGTTGTATAATCCGCCCCACGGGGAGGTGTTTCGAATGAAATCCAAAGACCGGGCTGCATCGCGCCGGACCTTTCTTCAGGAGGCTGCCATGGGTTCACTGTTGACCGGAGCCGCGGCCCCGCCATCTTTGGCCGCGGGCAAAGAGAAGCTCCCTTCCGAAAGCATCTACGCCGAGCTTGGGGTCCGCACCCTGATCAACGGGCGCGGCATCGCCACCTTCTATTCCAGTTCTCTCATCCCGCCCGAAGTCCACCGCGCCATGGAGCGGGCCTCCGAGCACTTCGTCGAAATCGTGGAGCTGCAAAAGGCCGTGGGAGCACGCCTCGCGCGGTTCGCCGGCGCCGAGGCGGCCATGGTGTGCAGCGGTTCGGCTGCCTGCATCGCCCAGGCGACCGCGGGCTGCATCGCCGGCACCGATCCGGAAAAGATTGCGCGCCTCCCCGATACCGAAGGCATGAAGAACCAGGTGATCCTCACCCAGCGCAGCGTTTGGGACCGCAGCATCGCGTTGGCGGGCGCCAGACTGGTGGTCGTGCGCAGCCTGGCGGAGTTGGAATCCGCGATCAACGAGAAGACCGCCATGATGGAAATGGAGTATGGGGACAACGGTCCGGTTAAGCTCCAGGACGCCATCGCCGTCTGCAAGCGGCGCGGCGTGCCCTTCATGCTGGATGCTGCTTCCATGTGTCCCCCGTTCGAGCGCCTGCGGTACCTGGAATCGCTCGGACCCGACCTGTTCTGTGTCAGCGGCGGCAAGGGGTTCTTCGGCCCGCAGTGCACCGGCATCCTCTTCGGACGCAAACCGCTGATCGAAGCCGCGCTGCGCAACGGCTCCCCCTATGAAGGCTCCATCTGCCGGCCGATGAAAGTCGGCAAGGAGGAGATCGTGGGGGCGCTGGCGGCGGTCGAATGGTCCTCCCGCCGCGACTACAAGGCCGACTGCAAGGTCTGGGAAGCGCGCATGCAGCACATCGTGGACGTGCTCTCCGCCATCCTCGGCGTGCACGCCCAGATTTACTACCGCCAGATCGGGCACGAAGTGCCGCACTGCGCCGTGAGTTGGGACGAGAAAGCCTTCGGCCTCACCCGTCAGCAGTGCGTCGATGCGCTGCGGGCGGGCGAACCGCAGATCGAGGTGGTGGGCGGGCAATATCGCGAAATGGTGAAGGCCGATGAGCCGCCGCCGATCAAGGAAGCGCACCACCCCGGCGAGCCCGACCGCCTGATCTCAATTGTTTCCGACACCCTGAAACCCGGCGAAGAGAAGATCATCGCCGAACGCCTGAAGGAGATCCTGGCGCGAAGCCGCGCTTGAGCGGCGCTCATTTCGCCACGATTTTCACATTCTTGAACACGGCGGTTTCGTCAAACGAGCCCAGGCCCACCTGGCCCCCGGCGAGGCTGCGGTCCACCGCCTCCAGGGCGGGCACGGCCTCGCCGTTCACGGTCACGCGGACGCTACCGCTTGCGGCATCGTGCGTCAGCTTCACGTGATACCACCTCCCCGTGGCCGCAAAAGCTGCCGGACCGCGCTCCGAACTGATGCGCACCCGCTCGCCGCCATACACATGGAAGATGCCGTTGTGCACGGGCTGTTTGCTGCCTGTGTCGGTGGAAAGATGCGCGTAGTCGAAATGCGCTTCATCCCGGTAGGCGAACACGATCATCAGCGACCGGCCCAGCGGCATCACGGCCGCCTCCACGGTGACCCCGCCGGCATAGCGCGTATCGGATAAAGCGAACTGGATCGGCCGGCGCGGTCCCGGCAGCGGACCCCGATGCTGCACCAGGCGCAGCACGGGCTGCCCGCCCTCTTCGTCCACTTTCCAGTCGGAGCCCACGCGCACATTCCACTGGCGCCCGAACACCTCGATCGTTTCACCGGCATACGCGGCCGAGGCGGCCATCAGCACCCAGGCGGCAATCTTCATGTCGCCATCGTAACCCAGCCGGGCGGGCGATTTCGCCTGGCGCCGTCTGAGATAATGAAAAACTACCGCTTTCTCATGCCTGCCTATCGTTCTCGAACCACTACGCACGGCCGCAACATGGCCGGCGCTCGCAGCCTCTGGCGCGCTACCGGAATGCAGGACGGCGATTTCGGCAAGCCGATCATCGCCATCGCCAATTCCTTCACCCAATTCGTCCCCGGCCACGTACACCTCAAGGACCTCGGCCAACTGGTTGCCCGCGAAGTGGAACGCGCCGGCGGGGTGGCCAAGGAGTTCAACACCATCGCCGTGGATGACGGCATCGCCATGGGACACGACGGCATGCTCTATAGCCTGCCCTCACGCGAATTGATCGCCGACAGCGTGGAGTACATGGTGAACGCGCACTGCGCCGATGCGCTCGTGTGCATCTCCAACTGCGACAAGATCACCCCCGGAATGCTGATGGCCGCCCTGCGCCTGAACGTTCCCACCATCTTTGTTTCCGGCGGGCCCATGGAAGCCGGCAAGGTGCGCCACGGCGATGTGGTGCGAGCCGTGGACCTGGTGGATGCCATGATCGTGGCAGCAGACCCGCGGGTCAGCGACGCCGAAACCGCCGAGTACGAGCGCTCCGCTTGTCCCACCTGCGGCTCCTGCTCCGGCATGTTCACCGCCAATTCCATGAACTGTCTCACCGAGGCGCTGGGATTGGCGCTTCCCGGCAACGGCACCGTTCTGGCCACGCATGCGGATCGCCGGAAGCTCTTCCTGGAGGCCGGTTGGCGCATCGTGGACCTGGCCCGCCGCTGGTACGAGCGCGAAGAGGTCTCCGTGCTGCCGCGCTCCATCGCCAGCTTCGCGGCGTTTGAAAACGCCATGACGCTGGATATCGCCATGGGCGGCTCGACCAATACCGTGCTGCACCTGCTGGCCGCCGCTCAAGAAGCCGAAGTGCCCTTCACGATGCTGGATATCGACCGCCTCTCGCGGGGCGTGCCGCATCTCTCCAAGATCGCCCCCTCCTCGCCGGATGTTCACCTGGAGGACGTCCATCGCGCCGGAGGAATCTTCGCCATCCTGGGCGAGCTGGACCGGCTGGGCCTGATCCACAGCGAGGTTTCCACCGTGCACTCTGCCAGCCTCGGGGAGGCCATCGATCACTGGGATGTGCGCCGCACCCAGGATCCGGCGGTGCACGAATTCTATCGGGCGGCGCCCGGCGGCATCCGCACCACCGAACCGTTCAGTCAGAGCGCGCGCTACCCCAGCCTAGATACCGACCGCGTCTGCGGCGCCATCCGCGGCGGCGCGCATGCCTTTAGCCCGGATGGAGGGCTGGCGGTGCTCTACGGCAACCTCGCCGAGGACGGCTGCATCGTCAAAACCGCCGGCGTAGACCCGTCGAATCTGGTCTTTGCCGGCCCCGCCCGCATCTTCGAGAGCCAGGATGACGCTGTCGCCGGCATCCTGGGTGGCCGCGTGCTGCCCGGCGACGTGGTCGTCATCCGCTACGAAGGACCCAAGGGTGGTCCCGGGATGCAGGAGATGCTGTACCCCACCAGCTATCTCAAGTCCAAAGGGCTGGGGAAGCTGTGCGCCTTGATCACGGACGGGCGATTCTCAGGCGGCAGTTCCGGCCTCTCCATCGGCCACATTTCCCCCGAAGCCGCCGAGGGCGGCGCGATTGCCCTGGTGGAGGAAGGGGACCGCATCGAGATCGACATCCCGCGGCGCTCCCTGCAGCTCGCCATCCCCGAAACCGAGCTCGCCGCGCGCCGCCGGGCGAAAACCGAGTGGCGGCCTGCAGTCCGCCGGCGCCGCGTGTCGCGAGCGCTCCAGGCCTACGCCGCACTGGCCACCAGCGCTTCACGCGGCGCGGTCCGGGACCTGGCGCAGGTGCGTTCCGCCGCTATCCCACCCGCAAATCCGGAAACCACAGCCGCCGCGCCGTCTCTCCCAGAATCTGCCGCCGCGCCTGTTCGGTGAGCGGCAGCGCTTCCGTGAAGATGCGCAGGTGCTCCGCATAGCTGACGTTCGGCGTCCATAGCTCGCAGGGGAAACAGCTTCCCCAGACACAGCGCTCCGGCCCGTAGGCATCGATGACTTTCAGGCACGTATCGTGCAGGTCGCTGCACGGATATTTCATCCGCGTTCCGGTGCCGATGAAGTCCAGCTTGGGGTGAAGATTTTTGTATCGCGCCAGCCGCCGCACCTCGGCCAGGGACGGCGCGAGCAGGGGCCCGGGCTTCATGTCCATGCAATGGCAAAAGCCTACGGTCAGGCGCGGAAATTCGTGCAGTAGCTTCTCCGCGCTCGGAACCATGTCGAGGCGCATCAGGAAAATGTCCACCGTAACGCCCTCGTCCATCGCCATCTTCCAGAGTGCCCGCACACCCGCATCATCGAAGGTCTTGCGCGCCGGCGAAGGGATGCTCCGCAACGAGCGCACTCCGTATTCCCGCGCGAACTGCTGCAACAATCCCGGACTGTGCGGGTCGTCCGGGTCGAGCGTGCACACGCCCGCCATCCAGCCCTGGTTGGCCTTGGCGCTGTCGCAGAGGTAGCGGTTGTCGAAGCCATAGAACGTAAGGGTCTGCACTCCGCGCACCGCGCTTACCCCGTTGGCCAGGCTCTCGCGGCGCAGATCCACCGCGGAACCTTTGCGTACCGGCGGCCGCAGCGGGTGGTCCTTGGGCTGATATCGCTTTTCATCCGGCGAGTAGATGTGGGCGTGGCAGTCGATGATCAGCATGCCGGCTAGTATATCCCCGCCACATGCTTTTGTAGTATGCTCATTGCCCGAGTCCACTCGTGGAGCTATGCGATACGTCTCTGTCCTTCTCCTCACTGCGGTGCTGAGCCTGCCCGCCTGTGGCCAGCTTTTCCGGCTCAACCGCGAACAAATGATCCGCTACACCACGAAAAACCCGTTCGAGCGCTTTCCTGACGGGCGGCCCAAAGTGCCCGCCTCGTTGTTGGCCAAAGTCAAGGACATGTCGCTCGAAGAAGCCTGGGGAATTCTCCAAAGCAAGGGCTACCACCATCAGTACGTCAATGACCTCGAGATCCTGCACCCGGGCCAGAAGTTGGTAGGCCGGGCCTTCACGGCTCAGTACCTGCCCATGCGCCCCGATCTGGCCGAGGCGCTGGCCGAAGACGCCAAGGCGCAGGGTCTGCCCTCCAGCACCAACCAGAAAACCATCGACCAGTTGCAGTTGGACGATGTGCCGGTCATAGACCTGATGGGCGTGGCGCCCGGT
Organism: Solibacteraceae bacterium; assembly: GCA_021324015.1. Lineage (GTDB taxonomy): Bacteria > Acidobacteriota > Terriglobia > Bryobacterales > Bryobacteraceae > JAJPJX01. The sequence goes on from JAJPJX010000035.1 coordinate 9,680, forward strand.
CACAACTACGGCGGCGATAACCTCCAAACCGCTGTTTGGGCCGCCACGCATACCGGCGCCGTCATCGACGGCACCATCCGCGATCTCGATGGCATCTTCGAACTGCCCAGCCAGCTCTATTTCCGCCAGGCGAACCCTACCCCGGTCGGCGAGGTGGTAGTCATCGGCATCAACATTCCGGTCAAAGTCGGCCATGCCATCGTCATGCCGGGCGATGTGGTGCTCGGTGACCGCGAAGGCGTCATCTTCATTCCGCCCCACCTGGTCCAGGAAATCGTTGATGCCGCGGATCTCACGCACATTCACGACGAGTGGACCAAGATGAAGCTCCTGACCGGCAAGTACAAATCCAGCCAGATTTATACGTCCGCGCTCAGCCCCGAACTCCAGGCCGACTACGACGCCTACGTCAAGAAGCGCCGCGCAGAGATGAAGAAATAGGAGCGTCTGCCGCGCGGCAGTCTGCCCGGATCCCGGGAATCCAACCCGCGCGCTGCGGAATGCTACATTTGGACAGGCGGCCCGAGTTTTTTCGGTCCTGCACACGCCTATGCCCCAGTGCCGATCCTGCGGCTCTCAGAATCCGGATACGGGCCGGTATTGCGGATCCTGCGGGACGCCGCTCGCGCTCGCCACTCCTCCTTCCGAGGTGCCGACCATTGCGGTTCCGCCGCGGCCGACACCCGTTTCGCCCCGCGGCGCTTCCCCCCGCCCCCCAAGCTCCGGCACGTCCCGCATTTCCTCTGAAGCCGTCGATGAAGGCCGCTTCCCGCCCGGCACCTTGCTGGCCGACCGCTACCGCATCGTGGGCCTGGTGGGGCGCGGCGGCATGGGCGAAGTCTACCGCGCCAACGATCTCAAGCTCGGCCAGCCTGTCGCGCTGAAGTTCCTGCCGGAAGGCGCCGCCCGCGACGAACGCGCGCTCGCGCGCTTCCTTAACGAGGTCCGCATTGCCCTTCAGGTCTCCCATTCCAACGTCTGCCGTGTCTATGACATCGGCGAATTCGAGGGGCTCACGTTTCTGTCCATGGAGTATGTGGACGGCGAAGACCTGGGCTCGCTGCTGCGCCGCATCGGGCGATTTCCCCCGGACCGGGCCATCGAAATCGCGCGGCAGTTGTGTGCCGGTTTGGCCGCGGCCCACGAAAAAGGCGTCCTGCACCGTGACCTGAAGCCAGCCAACATCATGATCAACAGCCGCGGCGAAGTGCGCATCACCGATTTCGGTCTGGCCGGGCTCTCCGGCCAGGTCGAAGGGCACGAGATCCGCAGTGGCACCCCTGCCTATATGGCTCCCGAGCAACTCGCCGGCAGGGAAGTCACCATCAAAAGCGACCTCTACGCCCTCGGCCTGGTACTGTACGAGATCTTCAGCGGCCGGCGCGCCTTCGAAGCCAACTCCCTCGCCGAACTGATGCGCCTCCAGGAGCAGTCCACGCCCGTCAGCCTGGCCTCCCTGGTGCGGGATTTGGACCCGGCCGTCGAACGCGTGGTTTTGCGGTGCCTCGATCCCGACCCTCGGAACCGGCCCTCCTCCGCCCTGGCAGTGGCGGCCGCGCTCCCCGGCGGCGACCCCTTGGCCGCCGCCCTGGCCGCCGGCGAGACCCCTTCCCCGGACATAGTCGCCGCGGCCGGCCAGACCGAGGGCCTTTCGGTCCGCGCCGCAACTGCCTGCATGGCCGCCGTCGTGCTCCTGCTGCTTGCCATCACCTTCCTCAGCAATCGCGTCCACATGGTGAATCAGGTGCCCTTCGACAGCCCACCCGATGTGCTGGCCGCCCGGGCGCGCGATTTGGTGCAAACCTGGGGCTATTCCGCAACGCCGGAGGACTCCACCTTCGGCTTTCACTACGATGAGGACTTCCTGCAATACTTGACCGAGCACCGCTCCGATTCCCGGCTGCACCGGCTACTCACCCTCGGACAACCTTCGTTGGTCGCCTTCTGGTACCGGCAGAGTCCCCGCTTCTTGAGGACCGACAGCCTCGAAACCAGCGGCGCGGTCACCATGAACGTTCCACCGCTCACCCAGTCTGGTGAACTGAGGCTGATGCTGGACCCCCAGGGGCGCTTGCTGTTTCTGGAAGCCCTGCCCCTGCAAGTGGAAGAAGGCCCTGCATCCACGCATCCCGCGGACCTCAAGGCGCTGCTCTCCGCCGCCGGACTCGACGCGGCCCGGTTCACACCCACGGAACCGAAATGGACCCCGCCCATGGCGTTTGATCAGAGAGCAGCCTGGTCCGGTGTCTATCCCGGCGCTCCGGAAATTCCGCTGCGCGTCGAAGCCGCCGCCTGGCGCGGACATCCCGTCTGTTTTCGCGTCGTGGCCCCCTGGAGCCGGCCGGAACATATGGAACAACACCATCCGCCCAGCGAGCACGCCCAGCAACTTGCTTTCCTGACCGTGTTTTTGTTGCTGGTGGCCGGAGCCTGTGTCCTGGCCCGGCGGAATTGGAAATTGAATCGCGGCGACCGCCGCGGCGCCGCTCGACTGGCCGCCTTTACGTTGTGCGTCAACCTGGCCGTCAAGCTCTGTCAGGCCAGCCACGTGCCCGAAGCGGCCGAGTTTCAGACCCTGGCCAGGATTTCCGGCCAGTCGTTGCTGGTCGCCGTGCTCTTCTGGCTGGCCTATATGGCGCTTGAACCTTACGTCCGCCGCCGCTGGCCCCAGACCCTGATTTCGTGGAGCCGCGTGCTGTCCGGCAAGCTGCGCGACCCGGTGGTCGGCGGCGATGTGCTCCTGGGCGTCTTCTTCGCCCTCATCTGGGGACTTCTCTTCGCCACCTCCGTGATCGTCTTCGAAAAGCTGGGCGCGCCGCCGATCGACACCTCCCTCCAATCCCTGCTCGGCTGGCGTTACATCGTCGCCAACCTGCTGGGCCATCTTTCCGCCTCCATCGGAATGGCGTTGTTCGGCTTTTTCTTCCTCTTCCTGCTGCGCATCGGGCTGCGCAAAGAGTGGCTGGCGGCGGCTGTCTTCATCCTCCTGTTCGCCGTGACGCGGGCGATGCGAAGCGATTTTCCGCTGGTCGAGGCTCCGTTCTATGCCCTCGTGTTTCTGCTTTATGTCATCTTCCTGTTGCGGTTCGGCCTGGTGCCCGTGATCGTCGCCTCTATGGTGGTCGATTTCCTGCTCATGTTTCCGGTAACCACCAATCTCTCGGCCTGGTACATCGGTCCATCCCTGTTTGCCCTGCTGATCGTGATCGCTATCGCCGGCTACGGTTTTCACACCTCGTTGGCGGGCAGACCTCTGCTTCCGGACAGGCTCCTCCAGGATTGAGCCCGCGCCGCACCGCCAGCCGGCCCCCGTGGTTCGCGGGGGATCAGCAGCGAGCGCAGTCCCTGCGCGTCCGTTGCTTGCCCCGCCGCACAGCCTTCCACGCTGCGCCCGCGACCCGAGCTCAGGTTCTTCAGGCCGAACAGGGCCAGCTCAAAACGATCCTTCACCCCGAGTTTCTGGAACAGCCGCCCCAGGTAAACCTTGACTGTCCCTTCCGCAATCTCTAAAGCGGTGGCGATCTCTTTGTTCTTCAACCCCCGCGAAATCAGGCTCACCAGTTGCCCTTCCCGCGGGGTCAGCACCACCCGCCGGGCGGCGAAAAAGCGATCGGTGAGATCTTTCTCGTACCATAATTCCCCGGCATGCACTTTTCTCAGGCACTCCACGATACCTTCCGGCGACAGATTCTTCCGTAGGATGCCGCGCACGCCCATTCCGAGCGCCTGAAAGGCCAGTTCCGTCGAGATCTCGTCCACCCAAAGAACCACCGGACACTCCGACCGGATATTTCGCAGTTCGCGCAATACTTCGAAATTCACTTCGGGGCTGAGGTCCAGCAGCAGAATGTCGGGGTCCAGCGTCGCGATCTGCGCCTCCGCCTGCGCAATCCCGAAGCAGGTCCCGGCCATCTCGAGCCCTGCCGTCGCGGAGAGCAGGCATTCCAGCCCGACGGCCAGAATGGGCTGATCGCTATGCAACAGGATGCGCATCATCTGGTTCCTGCCCTGTGTGGCTGCTGTCTCAACCGGAGAATCGGTGCCGCGGCACGCACACGTTACTGCAGGCTAAGATTCTAAGGCGAAAAAACACCCTGTCTAAGCGAAATCCCCGTGGCCGATGGGCAGCAGCCGGCTATGCACCAAAAGCATTCTTGTATCCGGCACGCGTTCCCCTTACAGTCTGCTTGTGACGAGGCGCTATGCAGATCGACAGGCGGACCAGCAGGCGGTTGCAGGTGAACTTGCGGTGCCATGTGGCGGTAGCCGGAAGACCTCCGCTCGGCTGGATGCGCACCCAGGACATCAGCCGGGACGGCATTCTTCTACGTTGGGCCGGAGCGCCCGCCACGCTGCCGCGCGTCGGCGACCGGGTGACCGTGGAGATCGAACTGCCCCGCCACCATGCCTTCCGCCCGCGCTGCATGCATTGCCAGACCACCGTGTTGCGAGTGACGCCTGGCCAACCGGGGGCACATCTCGTGGCCTTACGGGTGAACTTCATGGATTTTCGGGAGATCGGGGCCGCGCCGCCCCGGCTGCTGGCCCTGGAGGGCTTGCCGGTAGATACGCCGGCCCAGTGAAACCGTAGTGAGAGTGATGCCACGCCCTGCGCCATCCCGTCTCCTGCACGCCCTGCCCTCACTGGCCGACGTCGCGTTTGTGGTTCCGATTTTGTTCGTGTTCGGGAAAATGAACGGCGCGCGCGGACTGCTGGGAGACGGCGATACGGGCTGGCACGTGCGCACCGGCGAGTGGATTCTGCGCCACGGGCAGGCGCCCCACCGGGACATTTTCTCCTTCAGCATGACCGGGCAGCCTTGGTTTGCCTGGGAATGGCTCTGGGACGTGGTCTTCGCCTGGCTGCACCAGCGCGGCGGCATGGCCGC
>JAJPJX010000099.1 GCA_021324015.1 Solibacteraceae bacterium
CGGGCTGAAGGATCGCCCGGAAGAACACCGTTTCGGCAGACTGACCAAACAGCGAGCAGACGAACAGCAGGAGCAACGCGGCTAACTTGTTCATGGCAGCACCAGAATAAAGAACTCCCTCGGGCCGATCAAGCAAATTCGCCGAAATTTAACAAGGCTAGGTGGGAATCAATCCACAAGCGGCTTAGCGCGGATAGCGGCAGCGGGCCACGGCAGACTTCCATCCCTGGAACAGCGCCTCGCGGGTCTCGGTACTCATACGCGGCTCGAAGCGGCGCTCCACGCGCCAGAAGCTCTCCACCTCGGCCACGCTCTTCCAGAACCCGGTAGCCAGGCCTGCCAGGTAAGCGGCGCCCAAGGCGGTGGTCTCCACGTCGGCCGGGCGCACGATGGGCCGGCCCAAAATATCGGCCTGGAACTGCATCAGGAAGTCATTGACCGACGCGCCGCCGTCCGCCCGCAGTTCGCTCATCGCTTCTCCGGCATCGGCTTCCATGGCCTCCACCAGTTCGCGGGTCTGATACGCGATGGATTCGAGCGCCGCCCGCACGACGTGTTCCTTGGAGGTGGAACCGGTAATGCCGGTCAACACGCCGCGCGCTTCCGCGTCCCAGTGGGGCGCGCCCAGCCCCACGAATGCTGGTACGAAGTACACTCCGCCGGTGTCCGGAACCGATTCGGCCATGCCTTGCGAGTCGCTCGCCTGCCGAATGAGTCCCACCTTGTCCCGCAGCCACTGGATGGCCGCGCCCGCCACGAATACGCTGCCTTCGATGGCATATTGGGCGGTGCGATTGGGCGAGGAAGCCCGCGTGGCCAGCAGCCGGTGGGCGGAAACCGGCACATGCGCGCCCGTGTGCAGCAGGGCGAAGCATCCCGTCCCGTAGGTGTTCTTGGAGAGCCCCGCACGGAAGCAGGCCTGGCCGGCGAGCGCCGCTTGCTGATCGCCCGCAATCCCCGCGATGGGGATCTCCGCGCCCAGCCACTCGGGGGAGATCGTCCCCGCCTGGCTGCTCGAGGGCACGATCCGCGGCAGCATCGTCCGGGGGACCTCGAACCACGACAGCAGATCCGCGTCCCACTCCCCGCCTGCCAGGTTCATGAGCATGGTGCGCGAAGCATTCGACAAATCGGTCACGTGCGCGGCGCCCTGCGTCAGGTTCCAGACCAGCCAGGTGTCCACGGTGCCGAAAAGCAGTTCTCCGTCTCGAGCCTTCTCGCGCGCGCCGGCTACGTGATCCAGGATCCAGCGGATTTTGCTGGCGGAAAAATACGCGTCGATCACCAGGCCGGTCTTCCGGGTGATCTCCGCCGCGCACGGCCCGCGGGCCAGTTCCGCGCAGAAGTCGGCGGTGCGGCGGCACTGCCACACGATCACCGGGGCGACCGGCTTCCCCGTGTCCCTCTCCCAAACCAGCGTGGTTTCCCGCTGGTTGGTCAGGCCCGCCGCCACGACGTCCGTGGCCGGCACGCGGGTGCGCGCCATGACCCGCCGCGCGGCTTCCAGTTGGGCCGCCCAGATCTCCAGGGCGTCCTGCTCCACCCAGCCGGGCTGCGGATACCGGCACGCAACCGGCACGGACTCCATGCCCAGGCAGCGTCCCTGTTGGTCGTACAGCGCCGCCCGAGCGCTGGTGGTGCCTTCATCCAGGGACAAGATATACGGCATGCCGCGATTTTATAATGGAAGACTATGTTCTTTCGCAGGCAACGTCCGAAGAACCCTACCTTCGCGGAGCGGCTGGATGCGCTCCAGCAAGCCGGCTTCGCCGTCACTCCCCAATCTGCCGGCGGCGTGCTCGTCAGCCGGGGCAACTGCGCGACCGTCATCGCGGAGAACGGCGGCCGCATCCATCAGACCACTCGCACCGGCATCCTATGGCAGGACGAGATCGCGGCTCTCGTGGACGGGGGCTTTCAGAAGTTCTTTCAGACGCCTTCCGGAAAGCGCAAGCCGGCGCTGGCCGACGAACTGAAGGCCATTCATGAGTTCGAGGAGGACGTCAAGGAGGCCCTGGGGCTGGAGAGTTTCTACAACGAGTCGCTGGGCACCGTTTCGACGCTGTATCTCTACGACCGGCTCACGGACCGCGATACGGGCGTGCCCAAGAGGGTTTGGGAAAGCTAGAAACTCAGTTGACGCCTTTTTCGGAATCCGGAGAGCGGGTATCCGGACGCGTCCGGCTGCCGGCGTCGCCGCTTGCGGGAGCCGTCTTCCGCACCTGCTCGAAATACTGCTGCACGTACGGCTGAAGCACCACCGGGACCTCATCCCGGTTGATTTCCCCGCCGGATTCGGCGTGGTGAACGCTCTTTTGTGCGTAGGGTGTCTTCAACTGCTGGTTGCTACTCTGCACTTCCACGGTCACTTCCCCGCTCACGTTGGCGGAGCGCTTGCCGATAATCTCGCTGATCTTGCCCATGGCCGCCTGCTGCTCGGCCAGCTTGACATCCTTGCTACCATCCTGGCGGCCTATGCCGCTGCCCGGCTGTTTGCTGGTCTGCTCGTCGGCGCTTTGGCCGGCGCCTTTCCCCTGCGCATTCTGGGCAGCCTGCGCATCCTTGGTGTCCTGGCCATCCTGGGCGTCGCCTTGTTGCTGGGCCCCAGGCTGCTGCCCGTCTTTTCCGCCCTGGCCGCCATTGGCCTGTTGTCCCTTGCCCTGTTGGGCCTGCTTGCCGGAAGCCTGTTGCGAGCCATTCCCTTGCGGCGGCCGCATGCGCGACATCAGGTTCGCCATGGCATCCCGAAATTTGTTCAGCAGACTCGAGTTGTCCCCCATCGCCGCTGAGGACTGAGCGCCCGAAGGAGACTCGCCGGGATTTTTGCCCTTCCCCGGCCCCTGCTGCCCGTCACCGGGCTTTTCGCCTGCATTGCCGGGGGAATTCTCGGCGGCCTCCTGCTCGCTGGAATCTTCCATCTGCTGCGAGCCGGGTGTTTCGGCCTTGGACTTAGCGTTGCCCGGCGTTTGCACCGCCTTGCTGTTGTCGGCGTCGGGATCACCCACGGTGTCCAGAGCCGAGTCCGGCGCGGCGTCCAGAGCATCGGGCGTCTTTTGCTGGCCGTCGGGCACGGAGACGCCCACGGCGTCCTGAAGGGGGCTGCGATGCTCCGGAGGCAGCTTCTTTTTGGCCAGAGCCATTTCCCGGGTGCGCGGCCCAAGCCCCATGGCGTCCATCACCACGCGGGCCAGGGGCGGCCTCAGGTCGAGCCTCCGGTCCAGACCGTATCGCAGCGCAAACAGGCTGGACGCCACGCACCCCAGCAGCAGCGTGGCATAGACGGCGCGCGGCATCCGCAGGGGCACCGCCTGTTCCACCACGGCGGCGGCCGCCAGGCGCTCCGCCTGGGCCTGCTGGGCCAGGCAGATCTCCTCGGAGACCGGCATTCCAGGCTCGCCGGAAGAGAAATGCAGGGCCGTGGAGAGGGTGTCCGCCAGACCCAGTCGCCGGTCCACCAACTGTGCTACGCCATACAGCGTGGGCAGGCGCCGCCAGGTCCGGTAGAGGCCCAGGCCGAACGTTCCCGCCGGAAGCAGCACGAGCCAGTGCCAACTCAGAATCTCGGTACCCAGCAGGAGGAGCAGGATGACGGCGCCGAAGCCTGCGCTGAGAGCCCAGGCGAACTGCGCCAGGATTTCATTGGCAAGGAATCGGCGGCGGGCCCGGCGAACCAGTTCGGCGACCATTGTGCCTCGTGCGGAACATCACTTTCCGGGAACCCGCGGGGAGCCCGGATCGCTTTCGCTCTTCATCGTATCACTTCGGGCCGGCAGCGGCAGTCGGCCGGCGGGGAACGGGTTGCCTTCCCGCCGTACAATGGGGAAATGGACGTTTCCCTCCGGAAGGGAGCAATCTCTTGCGAGTTCTGATTGTTGAAGATGACTATAGCCAGCGAACCGGCTTGTTCCAGATGGTTTCCGCCTGGGGCATGACCGCAGAGACGGCCGCGGAGGGCAACGAGGCGCTGGGCAAACTCGAACAGTTCCCCGCCGACGTCATCCTGACCGACCTCAATATGCCGGGGTTGGACGGCTTCGGCTTTCTCCAAAAGCTCCGCGAAGCCGGAGACATGCCGCCCACCATCGTGCTGACCGCATTCGGCGATATAGAAACCGCCGTCCGCACCGTGCACGAACTGGGCGCCTACTGGTATCAGGAAAAGCCGGTCAAGCCCCGCGAACTGGAAGTCTTGTTACGCCGTGCCGGCGCGCACGCCAGCCTGCACACGGAAAAGCGGATGCTGGAACGGCAACTCGGATACAAGGGGGCGCTTGGCCGGCTCGTCGGCACTTCGCCGAAAATGATGGAGATCTTCACCCTGTTGCAGCAGGCCGGGCCCAGCAAGGCGTGTGTGCTGATCACCGGGGAAAGCGGGACCGGGAAGGAACTGGTGGCCCGCACGATTCACGAACTGAGCCCGCGTCGCCAAGGCCCGTTCATCGCCATCAACTGCGCCGCGCTTCCGGAAACTTTGATCGAAAGCGAATTGTTCGGGCACGAGAAAGGCTCGTTTACCGGCGCGTCGGAGCGCCGCGCCGGCTGCTTCGAAGTGGCGCAGCACGGCACGCTGCTGCTGGACGAAATCGGCGAGATGCCCCTGCCGACACAGGCCAAATTGCTGCGCATTTTGGAGGACTCCCGCGTGCGGCGCCTGGGAGGGAAGAACGAGTTCGAAGTGGACGTCCGCGTGGTGGCCGCCACCAACAAGGTGCCCAGCGAGGCCGTGAAGGGAGGCCACCTGCGCGAAGACCTCTATTACCGCCTGAACGTCTTCCACATTCATCTGCCTCCTATGCGAGAGCGCAAGGAGGATATTTCCGCCATCGCCGAGGCCCTGGTTGCCGACTTGAACCGGAAGCACGAGTGCCGGGTCAGCGATCTGTCTCCCGACGTCCTGAAGGCCCTGGAAGCGCATGACTGGCCCGGCAACGTGCGGGAACTTCGCAACGTGCTGGAACGCGCCGTGATCCTGGCTGGCGAAGGCACGATTGAATGGAAGCACCTGCCGGCATTTCTGCAAGGCCGCCAGACTGCGGCCGCCGCGGCAACGGCGGAGGCACCCGTTTCCGCGAACGACCCCGGCTTCGTCCGCTTCCCCATCGGCACGACGGTGGAAGACGCCGAGAAAGGCCTGATTCTGCGGACCCTCGAGCACACGCGCAACAACAAAACGAGGGCCGCCGAAATTCTGGGTATCAGCCTGAAAACCCTGCACAATAAGCTGAAAGAATACGGCTCATCGGCAAAAGAATTCGGGGTGGGCTCGTAGCGGCGACTGCCGCCTGCGAAGCTACTTGCCGGTGTGCAGATTGTTGTGGATGGCGTAGAGGGCGAGTTCCAGCCGGTCCGAGACACCCAGCTTGTCGAAGATGTTGTGCAGGTGGTTTTTGACGGTCTGCTCGCTGATAAACATCTTCTCCGCCATCTCTTTGTTCTTGAAGCCCTGGGCTACCAGGGCCACGATCTCCCGTTCGCGCTGGCTGAGCGGGGAGCGTTCGCGTTCGCCGCGCGGCGGCGGAGGCGCGGTTTCTTCGGCCGCGGCGAACTGGCGCATCACCGCCGCGGTGGTGTGCGAGTCCAGCCAGATCTCTCCGGCATGGACCTTGCGGATGCTCTTGATCAGCAGTTCCGTGGCTGTCTGCTTGAGGACGATCCCCGAAGTGCCAAATTTCATGGCCTGTACGAATTCGTTCTTGTCCTCAGAGGCGGTGAGCACGATCACCTTGGTGCGCTGCCGGTTGGCCTGCAACCGCTGCAGCGTCGCCAGACCGTCCAGACCCGGCATCTTCAGGTCCAGCAGCAGGATATCCGGGTCGTGCTTCTGCAACACTTCCAGCACCTGGTGACCATCCTGCGCCTGGGCCACCACCTCGAAGTCCGGCTCCAACGCCAGCAGCTTGCACAGGCCATCCCGGAAGATCGGATGATCGTCAGCCACCACGATGCGAATTTTGGGCTCGGGAACCTCTCCCGCGCCTGAGGGAGCCGCGTTCACTCCGACACTGTTCTCGCTCATACACTCCGTTATTCTGCACCAATTTTAGAGTCCCCGAGGTATCAAGTCAATCGGGTATGTTTTTGATAATCTTACAGGGTATTCTCAGGATGAGCAATGAGTGAAGAACTGCCCGAAGTGGAATTCCAGCGATTTTGGCGCCGGCTGCAGCAACTCGGCTTGAATGCTTACGAATCCAGATCCTACCTGGTCTTGCTCGGACATCCGAAATTCAAGGCCCTGGAACTGGCCGCGCGGTCGCACGTACCGCGCCAGAAAATCTACGAGGTGCTGGACAGCCTGGTGGAAAAGGGTTTTGCCCAGGTGGTTCAGGAGAAGACCAAGCTCTTCTCGGCCGTGGAGCCCAGCCTGGCGATTCCCGGCTATCTGGCCCGCAAGCGCCAGGTTCTGGAGCAGGAACTCACCGACCAGGGACGCGCCGGCGTGGGCCTGGTCGATGACCTGAAAGCGCTCTACTCGGAAGGCCAGGGCGGCCGCGGCACCCTGGATTTCCTGCGCATCGTGACGGAACCGGCGCAGACCGCGGCCGAGTACCGCCGCATGCTCTCCGAAGTGAAAGCGGAATACCTGGAGTTTTCCCGCCCGCCCTACGCGGTCGATCCCCTGGATGAGAAGCTCGTCAAGCAGGCGCGTTTAAGCGGCGTCTCCTGCCGTCTGCTGCTGGAGTCCTCTTCGCTGGATGAGCAGCATCGGCAGCGGCTGGTGGATTATGCCGCCAGCGGCGTGGAAGTGCGCCAGGCCGAATCTCTGCCCATGAAACTGGCGGTCTTCGATGGCCGCCAGGGAATGATCGCGCTGCTCGATCCGGTGATTACGCGCCCCACGTGGACCGCGGTGGTTTTCAACCACGAAGGCATGGGCGAGGCCATGAAAGGCCTGTTTGAGGATCACTGGCGCCGGGGCGTGGCGCTTTAGGACATCCCGCGGGAGGCTACCGCCCGCGCTCGCCGGCCACTCCGCGCTGTTTTCGCGTGAGGATCTCCCGCACGGCGTAGATGCGCCGGTCCTGGCTCTCGAAATACGTGCGCATCATGATCTCGCCGAGCAGGCCGGTGCTGAACATCATGAGCCCGGCCAGCAGGAGCAGTCCGCCCGCGATCATCAGGGGACCGTGGTCCATGATGAGATCGTTGCCCATCAGCTTATGCACGAACAGGTAAAGCATGATGAGCCCGCCGGTCGAAGTGCCGGCCAACCCGAGAAAACCGAAAAAGTGCATCGGGCGGGTGAAATACTTCAACAGGAACTTGATGGTCAGGATGTCGAACAGTACGCGGAACGTTCTGCCGATGCCGTAGTGCGAATCGCCCGCCGCACGCGGGGTGTTCTGAATGGGAACCTCGACCACCCGCGCGCCGTAGAAACTGGCCAGCGCGGGAATGAACCGGTGCAGTTCGCCGTACAGGTTCACATCTTTGAGGACTTCCGCCCGATACGCCTTGAACGTCGTTCCAAAATCCCGCAACTCCAGCCCGGAAGCCTTGGCCATCAGCCAGTTGGCAATGCGCGAGGGGATCTTGCGCGTAAGGGCGTTGTCCACGCGCTGCTTGCGCCACCCGCTGGCGATGTCGTAGCCTTCGTCGATCTTCTGGAGCAGAGCCGGGATGTCCTCCGGGGCATGCTGCAGATCGCCGTCCATGGCGATCACCACGTCCCCCTTAGACTCGTGAAAACCCGCCGAGAGAGCCGCGGTCTGCCCGAAATTGCGGCGCAGGCGGATGACCTTGAGGTGGCCGTCGGTCTCCACCAGGTTTGCCAGCAGCTCAAAGCTGCGATCGGTGGAGGCATCATCCACGAACAGGATTTCGTATGGTCTGCCGAGTTTCTCGAGAACAGCGCTGAGGCGATCGTACAGCGGGAGGATCGAATGCTCCTCGTTGTGAATCGGAATCACGATGGATAGCATTGACACCACCAGTGTACCAGGATTCCCCGGAAGGGCCTCTGGTTTCAGGCGGATCCGCGAAAAGTTGGAACGGGCCGCCCGGCAGCCCTGTGAATCTACCGGAAGATTCCGGTGTGGCCCAGGGAGTAGCGGCCGGGCTGCGGATAGACACACAGCCCGTGCGGCCCCTTGCCCACCGGGATGCGCGCCAGGAGGTGCCCGTCGGTGGTATCGAAAGCGTAGACCTCCTTGCTGTAGCGCCCGCTCAGCCAGAGCACTTTGCCGTCCGCCGAGACTCCGCCCATATCCGGACTGCCGCCCTCCGGGATCCGCCACTTGGTCACTTCTTTCCGCGTGGCCAGATCGATCACCGAGACCGATCCCTCGCCGCGGTTCGACGCGTACAGGTACTTCGAGTCCCGGCTGACGTAGAGGCCGTGCGCGCCCTTCCCGGTGGGCAGAAAGCCGATGATTTTCATCGACTCCCCGTCGATTTCGTAGACCCCGTCCGCCATCATGTCCGCCACGTAGAACACGCGCCCGTCCGGCGACAGCTTGACATCCTGCGGCATGCCACCGGCCTTGAGGGCCACATGACCCACCATCTTCCGGGATTCGGTGTCCACCTTGATGACCTGCGAGTCAAACTCGCAGCTGGCCAGAAAGTACCGTCCGTTGGCGGAGAAATCCAGGTGGTCGACGCCGCGGTAGGGAATTTCCAGGGAATCTTTGAGCTTCATGGTCTGCGGATCCAGGAAGTTCAGCCGCCGGATGCGCTCGGCGCAGACCACCGCATACTTGCCGTCCGGAGTGTAGTACATGTTGTACGGATCTTTCACGAAGATCTTCCGGCCCGGCTTGCCAGTCAGCGGATCGACCTGGATGAGCTGGTCGTTCAGGTCGCACAGCACCCACAGGGTGCGCATATCGTAGGAAGGCGTCACGTGCTGCGGCTGCTTGCCCACGGGAAAACTGTGAATGATCCGAAAGGTCCGCGGATCGATCACGTCCACCCGGTTGGCGCCCGAGTCCGGCACATAGACGAGCGGACGGAACTCCCGCACCACTGGGCTCAGCGCGCCCGGGCGATCGGCGGCGTAAATATCGTGCGGATCCAGAATGGGCGGCATACCCGGCAGCGGGTTCGCCATGGGGTCCAGAGGCGCTGGCACGGATGCCGCGGTGTGGTTGCCCGAACATGCGGAAAAGGCAAGACAGAGGACCATGGTCGACAGCAGGAACTGGGATTTGGGCATTGGTCTGTTGTCTCCCAGCATAGCTAACATTGTTGTGATGGATCGGCTTCCCTTCCAGGTGACGCGGGCCGGCGCGGCGTATCAGCGCATCGCCGGGCTGCCGGTGGCCGTGCTGCTGGACAACGTACGCAGCCTGTACAACGTGGGAGCCTTCTTCCGCACGGGCGATGCCGCGGGCATTCAGAAGCTGTATCTCTGCGGCATCACCGGCTATCCGCCCAAGGCCGGCATCGCCAAAACGGCGCTGGGATCGGAAAGCTCTGTCTCCTGGGAGCACGCCTGGGATGCCCTGCCGGTGCTGGCCAGACTGCACGACCGCGGCTACGAACTCGCGGCCGTGGAGACCACCCTGCATGCCGTAGACCTGTTCGACTGGCAGCCCCGATTCCCCGTCTGCCTGATCTTCGGCCACGAGGTGGAGGGCATCCGCCCCTCGCTCTCCGAGCTTTGCGATACCCACGTACGCATCCCCATGCTCGGAGCCAAGCACTCTCTGAATGTGGCCACGGCGGGAGGAGTGGTGGTGTACGAACTGCTGCGCAAGTATCGCGCGCTGATGCGGTGAGAGTGCGGCGAGGGAGGATTCAGCCGGCCCGCTCGCGGGCCTGCTCCAGCAGGTCGATCAGCGTGCGCAGCCGTGCGGCGCCCAGCGGTCCGAGGTGCTTCCTCGCGAACTCCTCCACAGCGGGCTGCATCTCCTCCAACAGCTTCAGCCCGGCCTGCGTGATGCGCACCGCGATCACGCGCCGGTCCTTGCGGTCCCGGGAACGCGTCACCAGACCGCGGCTCTCCATGCGGTCCAGCAGCCGCGTAATGTCCGGGTCGCGCGTGATCAGGCGCTCGCCCACCTCGCCGCAGCAGAGACCTTCATGGCCCGCGCCCCGCAGAATCCGCAGCACATTGTATTGCGTGGGCGAGAGGTCCCAAGGCTTCATCAACTGAGCCTGCGCGGACACGAGCCGGTCCGCGGTGCGGATCAGGTTGACGAAGGCCTCGTCCTCCAGCCTCGGAAACGGCTTGCTTTGCTTGATTTCGGCCTGCAGCTTCCCGCTCATGCCACCTTCATTTTATTTGTTTAGACAATTACTGTAAAGAGGAGCATTTACCCTATTCGCTCGCCACCGGGCCCTCGCCCCGGCTCAATTCCGCCAGCAGCGTCTCGCGCCGGCGCCCGGCAGCCTCCACCGCCGAGTCCATCGCGATCCGGTATACCACAGCGCCGAGCAGCGCAGCGAAGGCCAGCACGCCGTAAAAAGCCGTCTGGCTGTCGAACACCGCCCGCGCCAGATACGCCAGAAACACCGGCAGGAGCGCCGCCGGGAAGAACAGGAAGACCAGCCCCTGCCAGCGTCCCGCGGCGCCGCCCTGGGAGACGCGCTCCGGGTTCATGGCCCGCGGATAGTGCACCGAACTCAGGTTGCCGATGGCCAGCAGGTACAGCGCCGCTACCGGCGTCACCAGAAAGGCCTCTAAGATCTTTGCCACCGGGATGCGGATCCGCAGCAGCAGGCTGGCTGCCGTGACCAGCCCGATTTCCAGCAGGATGAAGAGAGCCGCCGCCAGGTTCTTGCCGGCTAGGGTAGTCGAGACAGGCGCCGGCAGCGAGAAATAGACCTGCGCGGCCGAGCGGTCAAAGCCGAAGGCATTCCAGTAGGACACCTGGCCGAGCAGTGTCAGCGCGTAGACGCTGACGACGGCCAGGAAGTTTTGCGCCACCGCGGAGTCCAACCTGCCCTGCTGGCCGATCGCCACGGGCAGCCAGACCAGCACGCCGAACGAGAATCCCATGATGAAGACCAGGCGGAACCGCGGAGTGCGGCTTAGGGAGCGGAGTTCCTTCTCGACGATGGCCGCCAGCGGATCGCGCAACAGGCTGCCGGGCAGGCGGAAGAGCCATTCCAGCCGGACCGGCTTCGCTTCGGCCGGGTCGATTTCCGTGGCCCGGGCGGCCTGGGCGTCAAACCGCAGGCTGCGCTCAAACTGCCAGCGGCCGAAGGCCCAGGCCGCCAGCGTCCAGGCAGCCAGCACGGCGGCTCCGGCCACCCAACCGCCACCCGCCATCCACCGCGCCGCGCCCGCCCAGGGGCACGGCAGAAAGTGCGCCGCCGCGAACATCTCGTCGAGACTCCGCGGCGCTCTTCCCGTCGAGACCAGCAGCCGCGGCGTGGCGACCGCCAGGACCAGGAACAGCACCAGGGCCTCGCGGATGTGCTTGCGCGCCAGCAGCCGCTCCACCAGGCACCGCAGCCCGGCGGCCAGCAGCAGGTTGAACGCCACGAACACCAGCGCGCCCGAAAGCAGCCGGGGGGCCGCCGTCCACCCGCCATACAGCGAGTTGCGCAGCAGTCCCGCCACGCCTCCCGCCAGCAGGAGCAGCATCTCGGCGCAGGTGGTCAAGCGCAGCAGCACTTCGACCCGGAACAGCAGGCGGTGCGGCACCGGATAGACCAGCAGCTTGCGCAGGTCCAGAGAGGCGCCCATGCTGGCTGAAACGAGCGGCGCGAGCTGCCAGTAAAGGAACACCAGCAGCAGACCGGTGGGCAGCAGCGTACCCGCCTGCGCGCCGGAACCGGCCATGGCCTCCTCGACCATCAGCCCGAGCATCGCCCAGAAGCCGTACCAGGCAAAAGCGATCCCCAAGGACAAGGCCGCCCCTCGCCGGCTGGATCCCAGCCGGAAGCCGCGCATGCTCAGCCACTGCGCCCTGAGGATCGCCGCAATCATGCGCACCCGCCCGCGGCCCGTGGAAATATCCGGAGGCGCCACCGCTCCCTGACGGTCGCGTCTCGGTAAGCCAGGCGCTCGCGTTTAGATTGGGTCACGGTCTGCTACAGCCAATCCAGTTTGGCAAACTCCCGTTCGGCGCCCACCACGCGCACAAACACCTCTTCGAGCGACTCGGCGCCGCCGCGCAGGTCCGCCAAAGCGCCCTCGGTGACGATCCTGCCTTCTTGGATGATGGCCACGCGGTCGCACAGCCGCTCGACGACCTCCAGCACGTGCGAGGTCAGGAAGATGGTGGCCCCCCGCCGCACCTGGTCCAGCAGAATGTCCTTCATCAGCCGCGCCCCCACGGCGTCCACCCCTTCAAACGGCTCGTCCATGAGAAACAGATCGGGGTGGTGAATCAACGCCGCCGCCATGGCCAGGCGTTTGCGCATGCCCTTGGAGTATTCGGCGATGAGCTTGCGATTCTCGTTTAGCTTGAACACGTCGAGCAGCGCCCGGCCGCGATCCCGCGCCACCGCGCGATCGAGGCCGTACATGCGCCCCACGAATTCCAGGAACTCCGCGCCGGTCAGGCGGTCAAAGAGCAGCGATTCGTCCGGCACCAGCCCGATGCGCTGCTTGATCTCCGTTTCCTGCCCAGGCATGCGCAAGCCCAGCAACTCGATCTCCCCGGAGGTCGGCGGCACCAGGCCCGTGAGCATGCGGATGGTGGTGGATTTGCCCGCGCCGTTCGGTCCCAGGAATCCAAAGAAACACCCGCGCGGCACCGTGAGGTTGACGCCATCCACCGCGGCTTTGTTTCCGTAGACTTTGCGCAGACCGCGCACCACAATGGCGGGGGACGGTTCCGTCATCCACCACCATGTTACAACCGGCGCCCGGCGGATTTTGCCCGCCCGGGTGCGGGTCCACGGGGCCGCGTTACACCGTGACCAACTCCACGCCCGCCTTGTGCAACGCGTATCCGGTCTCGCGCAGATAGTCGCCGTACCCGGTCATCCAGTGGAAGCCTTTCATCTCTTCCAGCAGCTTGCGCGTGTCGCCTTTGATGGCCACGTCGATCTGGCTGCGACAGATGGGCAGGGAGGGGTTGTCCACGATCTCGCCGGCGAATCCCACCCACTTGCGAGAGGCAAAATCCGGAACCAGGTTGGTGACCACCTGCCCTTTCCGCATGTCGACCTTGGGAGCCGCGCCGTAGTCCGATTCGAAGTGCGTCAGCACCTTCACCGGGGCCTCTTCGGCGCCGTCCATCTTGCGCGGCGCGGTGCAGTGCGCCAGGGTGACCAGCCCGTCGTGCGGGTAGGTCGGATCATTCAGGAAAACCGGCCTGGAAGCGAGGTAATGCAGCAGGATACCGGAAGGAATCACCACGAAATCCGATTCGCAGAAGGCCATGTAGCCGTCGTCGTTCAGCAGGCTGAGGGGCAGGCAGGCGGTAGTCTGGGACATGGGCATGATCGTAGCCATGCAATGGTTGATGGTGATGGCGTCGGTGGCGGCCTCATCCAGCAGGTCGCGGAACACTTCCGTGAGGACGAAGGCGTTTTCGACGAACTCCCGCGAGGTTTCGAGCGTCACTCCCGGCCTGGCCAGATAGCCGGCGGCTTCGGCGCGGCAGCGCTTCACCAGCGCGGGGTTCTCGCGCGCCCGCTGGATGCGCCTGCCGAGATCCTCGTAGGAGACCGTGCGGATATCCAGCTTCCACAATTCGCGCGCCCGGTCAGGGGCCGTGCGGCCGCCTTCGCCCCAGCCGCTCGGGCCGCCCACCGCCACGATGCGCTTGCCCAGCGTGTTTTTCAAGCCGTAGAGCCCCCGCAGGCGGGCGAGCAGGTCCGCCTGGTCATCCACCACGACGTCCTCGACACGCATGCCGGGCTGCCCGTAGTCATCCACCGTCTTGCGCAGATAGCGCGGGTGAGCGATCTCGTACCAGAGGTAAACCGGTCCGGAGCGGTGCCGCAGGAACAACAGGTTCCAGCGGTCCGGAGGCGTGAGCGCTTCCAGGGCCTTGGCGCTGCCGCCCGCGGCGTAGACCAGGCGCACATCGCCCGGCTCCCGCGCCAGCGCCGCGGCCTGTTCCGGGCTCTTCACGGCGGCCAGCGGGCGGATTTGCACCCGGAAACCAGCCTGCGAACTCACGTGAAACAGTTCCCGCCGGATGCGTTCCTGCTCGGCCGCGGCGTCCTGCTCGGTCTGGATGCCGCCCCATGCTCGCCAGCTCGTGGCCGGGCGCCGCTGCGGCGTTTCGTAGAGCAGCACCGGCTGCACGGCGAGGGGCTGCGCGATGGGAGCCTGACGCGCCGGATCGCGCACGCCGGCCGCGGAGGTGGAACGAAGCGCGGGCAGCGCGAGGCTGCCGGCCAGAAACCCGCGCCGGCTGACACCGGCCTGGGGGCAGCCGCCGCACGCGGAAACGCTGCAGGGGCCGCACGGATCCTTCGGAGTCATCGGCCAATATCGTACTATATTGTCCGAAACTGTTCTACCGGCGGAACAGCCACGCGGCCAGCGAGAACAGCAGGCTCAGCAGGAGGCAGGTGGCCAGAGGGAAATAGAAGGTCGAATTCCGGCCGCGGATGACGATGTCCCCCGGCAGGCGCCCCAGGCGGAACGGCAGCCGGCCCCCGAACGAGAGCAGCACTCCCGCGACGATCAGGATCGCGCCCAGTAGGATCAGCGAACGGCCCAGCCCCATAGCCCTATTATGGGCTCTCAACGGACCCCGGCAGGACGGACCACGCCGGCCGGAGGGCAGATTCCCCGGGGAGGATGCGGGCCGGGCGAACTAAGGGAATCGTCCCCGCATTATCGGGCTTTTCGCGGATATGAGCGGCGGCCTTTGCGCCTTATGCTGGAGGCGCAGATGGGCCACAGTCGCGGTAAACAGAAAGGCTCCGAGGTGCTCGAGTTTGGCTTCGTGGTCACGCCGATGCTGGGGTTCACCTTGCTCATCATCGACATCGGCTGGGGCGTGTTCACGCGCAGCACCTTGCAATACGCGGTGCGCGAGGGCGTGCGCTACGCGGTAACCAGCCAAACCGCGACCGGCCTGGGGCAGAAGGATTCCATCAAGCAGGTGGTGCAGCAGAACGCTCTGGGGATGCTGGCGGGCCAGAGCGGGCTGGATAAGATTCAGGTGCGTTTCTACACGCCGGAGACGTTTACGGACGTCTCGGACGATCCGGGCGCGAATGCGGGCGGAAACCTGGTCGAGGTGGCCGTAGAGGGATTTTCCTGGCTGCCGCTGATGCCGCTGATGCGCAGCAACAGCGCGCTGTCCATGGCGGCGCGGGCCATGGACCGCATGGAGGCCTCGCCGCCGACCGGACCACCTCCATTGTAGGAAGATGGCCATGCCAACACACCAGTACAGCCGGCAGGGCGGATCCGCCGTGGAATTCGCGCTGCTAACGGTGGTGTGGGCGCCGCTGTTGCTGGGCACACTGGCCATCGGCACGACCATGATCCGCGGCCTCCAGACCATCCAGGTAGTGCGCGACACCGGTCACATGTACGCGCGTGGCGTGGATTTTTCGCTTAACGGAAATCAAGCCATGGTGGCCTGGCTGGGCCAGGAGTTGGGAATGGCCGCCTCCGGCGGGCAAGGCGTGGTGATTCTTTCCACCATCACCTATGTGGGCCGCTACCAGTGCAAGGCGGCCGGGGTGGCCGACAGCGCCGACCCTCCCAACCCCACCGCGGGCTGCACCAACTATGGGCATTTTGTGTTCGCACACCGGCTGACGATCGGAAACAAGCCGCTGCGGGCCAGCAGTTTTGGTAATCCGGACGCGGCGTTGGTGGACGCCACAACCGGCTATATCACGAGCGACAACTACGTCAAGCAAGCCGGCGCGCGCGCCGATAGCTTCACGTTGTTGCCCAAGCCGAAGGAGGACGGCACGGATGGATTTCAGGCGGGCGGATTTGCCTACGTGGTGGAGGCGTACTTCCTGGCGCCCGAGTTTCCCGGCTTTCTGAACCATCCAGGCACGTATTCTTATGCTCTGTTTTAAGCTAGTGGCGGCAAGACCCGGCTCCCGGGGGGCGGCCCTCGTCTTGTTTACGGCCATGCTGCCAACCGTGCTGCTGCCCATGGTGGGTCTGGCCATCGACGGTACCATGCTGTTCATCGTGAAAGCCAAACTCTCGGCCGCCGTGGATGGAGGCGCGATTGCAGCGGCGCGCTCGCTGAGTGCAGGGATGAGCTTCGCGGCACAGAAGGATGCCGCCACCAAGACGGCCGACGAGTTTGTGCGCGCCAACTTTCCGGACGGATTCTGGGGCTCGCACGACCTGGTATACGATCCGCCAATCGATGTGGAAGAGGACACGCAGTCATCGATCAAGCGGCGCACGGTGGAAATCAATGCGACCGTGACCGTTCCGCTGCTGTTCATGCGGATCCTCGGGAAGCAATCGAGCACCGTGCGGGCCTATGGCAAAGCGGCCCGCCGGGATGTGCGGATGGTGCTGGTGCTGGACCGCTCTTCCTCGATGTCCGGCGTGATCGGCAGCCTGAAGTCCGCGGCGACGGATTTCGTGAACCGGTTCGCGGAGGGACGAGACCAGGTGGGGCTGGTGGTTTTCGGAGGCAGCGCGATCGTGGCTTTTCCGCCACGCAATCCCAACAACCCGGCGGCCGGCACTGGCCCGGCGGACAATTTCAAGAGCGCCAGTCCGAGCATCCCCACGCTGATCAACGCCATTAACTCCGGCTCGAATACGGGCATGGCTGAAGCGCTATGGCTGGCCTACCAGGAGCTGAAAAAGAACCCGCTGGACGGCGCCCTGAACCTGATCGTGCTGTTTACGGACGGGTTGCCCAACGGCGTCACGGCGTATTTCAACGACACGGTTCCCGCCAACAACGTGGTCAAAGGGACCAGCACGTGCACATACAAACAGGCGGCCACCGATCCGATCACCAAGGCGGTCATCCCGAATACCATGATGATCGGCTTCATTTCGCAGCAATCGGGTTTCGCGCAGACCGGCACGGTCTCCGGCGTCTACCAACTCATGAACACCACCCAGGATGCGAGCCACCCGACTGTCACGTCCTGGATGTCTTCGGCGCAGGAAAACACGATTCCCACTCCAGCCAGCCAGAGCTGCGCGTACTACAGCAACAAGAACAACATGCCTCAGGACATGAAAGCCATCCCATCGGTGGATAACTATGGCAACCGCACCGACGGCACGACCTACCTGCAATCGAATATGTACAAGACCCAGGGGGTCGTGCTGAACCTGACCAAAGTGAACTCTCCGTATCAGATCGGGCTGGCCTCCTGGAACGCTACCGACGACGCGGCGCGGCGCATTCGGGCCGATGCCACGCTGACCCCGGTGATCTACACCATCGGGTACAACGGCGGGAGCGAAAAGCCGGATGCGGTGCTGATGAAACGCATCTCGAATGTCGACGATCCCGACAACACCGCCTACGACCCGGGCAAGCCATCCGGGCTGTACGTGATGGCGCCTACGACGGGGCAGCTCGCGGCGGCTTTCGGAACGGTGGCATCCGAGATTCTGCGGCTCACCAACTAGTGTTCAGGTCCATTCCGCGCGGATAGAACTTTTCTAGACCGAATAGCTCCTCCCCCGGTGCAGGCCCAGTAGGATTTGCACCAGGCGGTGGGCAATCAATTCGTGCAGGGTCAAGAGCTCCCGGTTGGATGCGGCCACCGCCTCGGCATCCCGCGTATCCACCGGCCCACCCCCGGCTTTCAGGGCTTCGGTGGCCTCGTGGATAATGGGGTCGGCCAGGACCTCTCCGGCCATTTCCCAGAGCGTGATGAAGCGGTCCACCGCGGAGGGGAAACTGACCGCGAATACGCCGTAGTTGCTGGTGGTGCGCGGGGGCTTGTAGTCCAGGTTGAACGGCCCGTTGTAGCCGTGGCTGCGCAACAGCACCAGCACATTGAGCCAGTCCAGGGGATTCACCAGCCCGACGGCGATGTCCACGTCGTGCTTGAGGCGATAGCCGTCGTTGATATCGAAGTGCCAGAGCTTGCCGCAGACCAGGGCCCGCGCCAGGGCCGCGCGCGGCGCGGAGCCCCACATCAGCTCGTGCAGATATTCGGGATTCAGTCCCACCATCTCCGGGTGCGTAAGCAGTCCGGAAGAGATGAAGGCCAGCATGGCGTCGCTGGTGGGCAGCAGAATCTCCGCCTGCGGCTCGAAGGGCTTGGCCTCCAGACAGTGCTTCAGCGTGGGCCGGCCCTTCTTGGCGGCGACCTCGATATCCCGCTCGCAGGCGGCGTTCAACGCGGCGGCATACCACTGCAACGTCTCGGTCTCGTCGATCGCACCCTGCACGTAGTATCCCAGCGAGCCTGGCCAGTAGACCGCGTATTGCGCACCCAGCTCATGCCCGATTTCCACGGTATTCCGCACGCGGAAAGCGGCGTAATCGCGCACGCTCGCCGACTCGGCGGCGGGGCTGGCGGCCCACACGGCGTGGTAGAACGTCTCGGTGGTCACCATGGAGCACCGGAGGCCGTTCTCATCCAGCGCCTGGCGAATGCGCGCCACGATCTCGCCTTGCTGGTCGGTACCCAGCGCGGAGGTGGGGATCACGTCGGTATCGTGCGTGGTCCAGTAGCCGATGCCGATCTCCGCGTACCGGCGGATGACTTCCTCGAACCCGACGGGCTCGCGGGTGGGGGCGTGGAACAACGCCTGACCCTGGTAGGCGGCCGCCCACTGCGGGCCGCTGATGAAGTACTTGCGCCGCGCCTGAGGGCTGTGCGCGCCGCCGCAGGCCTGCATGAGGCGGGCCACCAGCGCCTGTTGCTGTCTCGGGGGGACTGGGTTCATAGGCTGGTTTCTCCGAAGAGCCATCATAGTTCACGTCGCGCGGCGGCGGCGCGGCTCCCGCTACACTGGGAGCAGAATGTTCTCGCCCCAGGAACCGGGAGTTCTTCTCATCCACATCACCGGCCAGGACCGGATCGGTGTCACGCACGCGCTCACTGAAATCCTGGCCCGCTCCGAGGTCCGTATTCTGGACATCGGCCAGGCGGTGATTCACGACGCGCTGGCTTTGGGCTTGCTGGTGGAGTGGACCCCGGAGATGAAGGCCTCTCCCCTGCTCAGCGATCTTTTGCTGAAGGCTCACGGGTTGGGCGTGCAGATTCGCTTCACGGAGGTCTCCGGCCAGGATTATCAGTCCTGGGTCGCCGGCCAGAGCAAGCTGCGCTTTCTGATCACCCTGCTCGGGCGCAGCATCACGGCCGCCCACCTGGCCGCCGTGAGCGGCGTGGTGTCCGGCGCGGGTTTGAACATCGACCGGATCGACCGCCTGTCGGCCCGGACCCCGTTGTGCCCGGCAGAAGCTCCCAGCCGCGTGTGCGTGGAACTGGCGGCCTCCGGCGAAGCCGCGCAGGAGGACGCTTTGCGCGCCGAGCTGCTGCGGCTGACCGAGGAACACGAGATCGATATCGCTTTCCAGCACGATAACGTCTACCGCCGCAGCAGGCGCCTGGTGGCGTTCGATATGGACTCCACGCTGATCCGGACCGAAGTCATCGATGAACTGGCCCAGATTGCCGGCGCCGGCGAGCAAGTCCGGAAGATCACGGAGTCCGCCATGCGCGGCGAGCTGGATTTTCCGGCCAGCTTTCGAAAACGCGTGTCCCTGTTGAGGGGCCTGCCCGTCTCCGCTCTCGACCAGGTGCGCGCGCGCGTTCCGCTGATGGACGGCGCCGAACGCCTGATCACGACCTTGCGGCGCCTGGGATACAAAACCGCCATTCTCTCCGGGGGATTCACTTTCGTCGGCCGGGAACTGCAGCGGCGCCTGGGAATCGACTACCTGCACGCCAACGAACTGGAGATCCGCGGCGGGTTCGTCACCGGGGAGGTCCCGTCAGAGATCGTCGACGGGCCGCGCAAGGCCGCTTTGCTCCAGCGCATCGCCGCCTCCGAGAATCTCCGCCTTGAACAGGTAATCGCCGTGGGCGATGGCGCCAATGATCTGCCCATGCTGCGCATCGCCGGCCTGGGCATCGCGTTCCGCGCCAAACCCGTCGTGCGCCGGAGCGCCCGCCAGTCCATCTCTACGTTGGGGCTCGACGGCATCCTGTACCTGCTGGGCGTACGCGACCGGGAAGCTGGCGTGTTTTGACGGCTGTCCGGGCCTGCGCTATATTCCTTTAAAGCTCCACCCAATCACGGGGATCCACCGATCCCGTTCTTAAGGAGAACATCGAATGAGTCACGCCACCCTCAGCGGGGCGGAATTTAAGAAGCAGTTGCGCGCGGGCGCGCCCAAGATGGGCCTGTTCATCAACTCGCACAGCCCGACGGTTGCCGAGCAGTTGGCTCACAGCGGCTACGACTGGCTGCTGATCGACACACAGCACGGCCCGATGGGCTACGAGAGGCTTTCGGCTATGCTGTGCGCGGTGTCGAGCGGCGGGGCCAAGTCCCTCGTGCGCGTGGCAGGCTTTCAGGACCGCGGCGGAATTCAGCAGGCCCTCGATCTGGGCGCGGACGGCGTGCTGGTACCGTACATCAACAGTGCCGAGGAGGCGCGCCAGGCAGTCAGTTGCGCCCGCTACCCCACCGCCGGCACGCGCTCGGTCTACTTCCCGCAGCGCAGCATGAACAAGGCCGGGCTGCTGGGCTACGCGGGCAAGGCGAACGAGAACATCATCGTGGCCCTGCAGGTGGAAACCGCTTCCTGTATCGAACACATCGCCGAAATCGCGGCCGTGCCCGGCGTGGACATCCTGTTTCTGGGCCAGAACGACCTATGCATGTCAATGGGACTCTACGAAAAGTACGAGTTCCCGCACATGTACACGTCGCCCGAACTGGGAGAGGCGACCCGTGCTCTGGTGGAAGCCGCGCAAAAGAATCAGGTGATCCTCGGGCTGTTCCTGTTCGGCACGAGTCGCGTGGGCGAGTTCCTGGAGAAGGGCTTCACGTTCATCAGCATCGGCAACGACCTGCACCATGTCCTCACCCAGTCCACGGCTTACGTGCTGGATATGGAACGCATCGCCAGGGAGAAGGGCAAGAGCTGGACTCGTCATCCCACGGCGCTGATATAAGCCCGCGCCGCACTCAGGCGGATCAGGCGGCGATATACGGACCTTCCGTGCGCCGGCTCATGCCGCCACCGCCGGCAGCCTGGCCGGCAGGCCGGCGGCCTGCTCGAAGGCGTGCCCCATCTGGAGCAATCCCCAGTCGTCGCGGTGGCGCGCCACAATCTGGATCCCCACCGGCAGTCCCTCGGGGGTGAACCCGCAAGGCACCGAAAGCGCCGGATTGGCGACCGTGGAGATGTAATAGCAGGATTTCATCCAGTCGATGTAGGTGGGCATCGCCACGCCCTCGATCTCGGTGACGTACGGTTGCCGGATATCGAACGGCGGCACCTGGCTCACGGGCAGCACGAAGAACTCGTAACGCTCGAAAAACTGGCGCACCTGCTGGTATAGCTCTGTCTGCCGCATGGCGGCGTGGCCGACCTCCAGGGCGGTCAGGCGGCGGCCGCGCTCCACCTCCCACAGGATCGTGTCCTTCACCAGTTCGCGATGCTGTTCGACCAACTCGGCCATCTGCAGCGTGAATGACCAGGCGCGCAAGGTCTTGAACGTCTCATCGGCCCCGTGGAAATCCGGTTCGGCCTCCTCCACCACGCAGCCCAGGGATTCGAAAACGCGCCTCTGCGCGTTCACCGCCTGCTGGACGCGGGCGTCCACCGGCAAGCCTCCCAGGTCCTTCCACCAGGCGACGCGCACGCCTTTGAAGCTGCGCGCGAGCGGGCGGGCGAACCGGCTGCCCGGCTCGCTGATCGAGAGCGGCGCGCGCTCGTCCGGTCCCGCGATCGCGGAAAGGAAGAACGCCACGTCGGCCACGCTGCGGGCCATCGGACCTTCCACACTGAGCGGGAACCAGCCCATCATCACCGGCCACGCCGGCACGCGCCCGGGGGAGGGACGCAGGCCTACCACGTTGCAGAAGCTGGCCGGGTTCCGCAGGGAGCCGCCCATGTCGCTGCCGTCAGCCAGCGGCAACATGCGGCAGGCCAGCGCCACGGCCCCGCCGCCGGTGCTGCCGCCGCAGGTTTTGCTCAGATCATACGGGTTGTGGGTCGCGCCGAACACTTCGTTGAAAGTCTGCGACCCCGCGCCGAACTCCGGCGTGTTGGTCTTGCCGAGCACGATGGCGCCGGCGCGGCGGACGCGCTCCACCAGCAAGGAGTCTTCCTGCGGCACGAAATCCTTGTAGATGCGCGAGCCGAAAGTGGTGCGGATCCCCTTGGTGGGCTGCAGGTCTTTGTGGGCAATCGGCAGGCCGTGCAGCGGGCCGGCGGCCTTCCCATGGGCCAGGGCTTCGTCGGCCTCGCGCGCCCGCGTCTCCGCCTGCTCCTCCACCAGCGTCACGATGGCGTTGACCTTCGGGTTGACTCGTTCGATCTGCTTCAGGTGGGCTGCCAGCGCTTCCCGCGCGGAAAGCTGCTTGGCGCGAATCCGCCGGGCCATCTCGGCCGCGCTCAGCAGGCAGATATCGGGGATCGCGTCGGCCGCCGAGGAGGCCGCCAGGCTCGCGCCGACCAGTTTGCCCGCCTCACGGCGGGTTAAGGGGCGATTTTTCATTCCTTGAGCATAGCCCGGTATGCTACTCCGGATATTGGGGATAGAAACTGCGGGCCGGTGAGTCGGGAATCCTGAATTGAGCGACGGCCTCCCGGTTGACGTCCAGGCCCAGACCCGGCGCCTGCGGCACATCCACGTAGCCATCCCGGATTGTGAAGAGCGTGGGAGTGTGGAGCACCTTCAGCGCGGGACTCCACTGTTCCTCGGGCAGCAGCGGCGGCGTGATGAGAGCGAGTTCCTGCCACTCCGCCCCAATTGCCGCGCTGGCTTGCAGCCATCCCGCCAGCCGCAGGCCCATCGATCCGTGCAGGGTGACCGGCTTGTGAAAAGCGTCGGCCATGGCGGCAATCTTCTTGACCGTCAAGATCCCCCCGCAGATCACCACGTCCGGCTGCAGAATGTCGTAGGTCTCATGCACGAGGCACTCGCGGTACGCGTCCAGCCCTTGAAACCGCTCCCCGCCTGAGATCGGAATGTTCACTTCGCGCGCAAGCCGCGCCGGCGCAAAGAAATCATCGCGGGCGAACGGCTCTTCGAGCCACGCGACCTGGTGTTTCTCGAGTGCGCGGGCAACGCGGAGTGCCGCCGAATAGCTCCACAATCCGGGCAGGTCCGCCGTGCGGTCGACCATGATCGCGAAATCGGGCCCCACCGCCGCACGGATTTCGCCGCAGGCGTCGGCGTCGGCGGCGGGATCGGGCCGCCAGGCGCGGATCTTCATTCCATGAAAGCCGGCCCTCTTGATCTTCAGCGCCATTTCCGCCTGGTCGCGGTAGGATACGTCCGATTGGTCCGCCTTCCCTCTCCACACGCACGTCAGGTAGACCTTCAGACGCGGGGTGGCGCCGCCGAGCAGGCGATGCACCGGTTGGCCGGCGATCTTGCCGATGGCGTCCCAGATGGCCTGCTCCACGGCTCCCCATTGGCCCAGACCCGCCCGGAGGTGCTGCTCGACGGCAAAAAGGTCTTTTCCCACCAGCGCCGGCCGGATCACACGGTCCAGCAGGCGGTAATCCGTGCCCCGATCGAAGCAAAAGCCGCGGATACCCACATCCGTCTCGACTTCGTAGAACGTGTATCGCGCGTACTTCCCTATCGCGAGCTCTTCGCGCGGAATCGGGATCTCGATCGGGAAGATAGTGATGTTCCGGATCCGGACGGGCTTGGCCGCGGCGGCGGCGAGCCGGACGGACTCGGTCAGGGCGTTCGCGGCGGTCCCCAGAGAGGCAACAAAGGTTCTTCTGGAAGAAGACGCCATGCGAACACTTTATCGCGGCGGCGCGCCGCCGGTTTTCCCGCCAGTCGCACCCACCGGTTGGGAGGGTTTTCGAAAGTTCCCCATAAATACTTGTAATTCCAAACAATTGCTTGTAATTCCAAGCTTGACTTCACCGTGGAGCGTACATATACTACACCCAATCTGCGAGCTTTCGAGTAGGAGGGAGCTTGAGCAACAACAGATTAGCCTCCCGCATTCGATGCTTTGCGCTGGCCGGCATCTCCGTCATGAGCGCCTTCGGCCAGACCGCACAACTCACCGGCACGATCACTGACCCAACCGGTTCCGCGATTCCCGCGGCCAGGGTGGTTGCCACGAATCTGGATACCGGCGTCGCTCGAAACTCGGTCACCAACGAGGCCGGCAACTATCTCATCACGGCTCTGCTGCCGGGCCGGTACCGCGTGACGGCCGAGGCGTCCGGATTCAAACAGATGAAACGCGAGCCGGTCTCGCTGGCGGTCGACCAGGTCGGACGCATTGACTTCACGATGGAGGTGGGGGAGACGCGGGAAAGCGTCACCGTGGAAGCGTCGGCGGTCCTGCTCGACTCGGCCACAAGCACCATCGGCAGCGTGGTCGAGAACCGGCAAGTCACCGAACTGCCGCTTAATGGACGCGATCCTCTAGACCTGCTGGGGCTGGTTCCCGGCATTCGCATTCAGGGAGGGTTCGGCGGCAAGAACGGCTCCTGGGGGAATTTCTCGTCCAATGGCGGCCTGGCGAACGCCAACGAGGTGATGGTGGAGGGCCTGGCGCTCGACTTGGCGCAGATGAACGCGCCGTCATTCGTGCCTCCGGTGGATGCCACCCAGGAGTTTCGCGTGCAGACCAACAAATTTTCGGCGGAGTACGGTCGCACGGCCGGCGCGGTAGTGAACTTCAGCATCAAGTCCGGAACCAACGAACTGCATGGCTCGGCCTACGAATTCCTGCGCAACAAGTCGCTGAACGCCAATGACTTTTTCCAGAACCGCGCGGGAAACAAGCGGCCTGCCTTTAAGCAGAACCAGTTTGGCGCTTCGATCGGAGGCCCCATCCGGAAGGATCGAACGTTTTATTTCGTCAATTGGGAAGACTACCGCAACCGGACGTCCTCTCCCAGCATCACTACCGTGCCGACGGCCCTGCAGAGAGCGGGCGATTTCTCGCAGACGTACAACGCAACGGGAAATCTCATCGCCGTCGCGGACCCGGCCACCACACATCGATTGGCGGATGGCAGCTACATCCGCGACGTATTCCCCGGCAATGTCATCCCCGCCTCCCGCATCAGCAGGGTGGCCGCCAATATCACCCAGGTCTTTCCGCAGCCGAACACGACGGGCAACCCGCTCACCAACGTCAACAACTATTCGACCGTCGGAGGCAGCGGAAATAACGAGCACCAGGTCGTCTCGAAGCTGGACCACAATCTCAGCGCCCGCTGGAAGCTCTTCGGGACGTTGTCCCGCATCTGGGCCACGACGTCCAACATCGATCCTCTCGGATACAAGGTCAACCTCACCCGGCACGCCACTTACACGCGCACGCACACCACCGTATCGGCCACGGCCGTCTTGAGTCCGGGGCTGATCGCCGAACTCCATAGCGGCTTCGCGCGTTACGATTCGCCCAGCATTCCCTATGCTCTGGGCTTCGACATCACCAGCCTTGGATTCCCCCAGGCCCTTGCCGACCAGACCCAGATCAAGTCTTTCCCTGCTTTTAACTTCAGCGGCAGCCTGGTGCCCGTAGGCAGCTCATCGTCGGCAGGCATGACCCTCGTAGACCTGAACAGTTGGGGGCAGCGCGCCTCGATGACCTGGGTGCACGGCGCTCACAGCATGAAATTCGGTGTCGACTATCGCATCGAGCAGCTCAACCAGTTCCAGCAAAATTCCCTGGAACCGGCGTTCCAGTTCAGCAGCCAGATGAGCGCCATCAACCCGCTGAGCCTCAATGCGAATAGCGGCCTGCCGTACGCTTCGTTCCTGATGGGGTATATGGCGAGCGCGTCGGTAGGCAAGAGCCAGCGCCTGGCCAACGAGCGCAGGTACCTGGCGTTCTTCTTCCAGGACGACTGGAAGATCACGCGCAAGCTCACCTTGAACATCGGCACCGATTACAGCCTGGAGTTCCCCATCACCGAGCGCTACAACCGCAAGATGTGGTTCGACCCGACGGCTCCGCTGCCCATCAGCCAGCAGGTGGGCCTGCCCCTGGTGGGCGGGTTTCGCTTCGCGGACAGCAGCACGCGCTCTCCGTACGATCTCTACAGGAAACAGTTCGGTCCGCGCGTGGGCTTCGCCTACCAGTTGTTTCCGCACACCGTAATTCGCAGCGGATATGGCCTGTTCTGGATTCCGGCGGCCATTACCGAGGTCACCGGCGACGTCCGTGCCCCCGCCTGGGCCATCAGCACCCAGGCGGTAGCTTCGCTGGACAATGGGGTTACACCCTACGACACGCTGGATAACCCGTTTCCCAAAGGTATTCTCGATCCCCCTGGAAACTCGGCGGGGCTGAACACGCTGATCGGTCAGAACGCCGCGGCCAACCAGCGCAGCTTTCACACCGGCTACATGCAGCAGTGGAATTTTCGATATCCAGCACGAACTGGGAAGGGAGATGGTGTTGGAGGCGCTCTACGCCGGTAGTGTCGGGGTCGGCCTCCCCGCCCAGTGGGCCAGCCAGATGAACCAGCTTCCGGATTCCTACCTGAGCCTGGGCGCGGCGCTGCAGCAACTGGTTCCAAATCCCTTCGCCGGCGTGGTCTCGAGCGGCCCGCTTTCCCAGCCCACCGTGCAGCGGGCCCAATTGCTGCGCCCGTACCCGCAGTTCCAGACCCTGTATGTGGAGGGCATGCCGCTGGGCCACTCCAACTACCACTCGTTCCAATTGCAGTTTACGAAGCGCTTCAGCGCTTCGGTCCTGGGCGCGGCTTACACCATCAGCAAGGCGATCGGCGACACGGAAAGCCGCAGCGACTGGCTGGAGGGCGGCGCCCAGGGCACCAGCATGGGTTTCATGGATCCCAACAACCGCCGGCTGGACCGCTCCCTCGCTGTAGCCGACACGCCGCAGCGGCTGGTCTTCAATTACGTCGTCGATCTCCCGCTGGGCAAGGGCCGCCGTCTGCTCAACAACCTGGGGCCGATCAACCGGCTGGTTTCCGGCTGGCAGCTCAGCGGCGTGTACACAGCCCAGGTGGGCGGCCCGGTAGCCGTCGGCACGCCCACGAATCTCACCGGTACCTTCAACGCCGTCACCGACGTGTACGGCTCCTATAGCAGCAATTCGCGCCCGAACAACAACGGGCAGAGCGCCAGGTTGAACGGCTCCGCGATCAGCCGGCTGAACCAGTGGTTCGACACCTCGGTGTTCAGCCAGCCGGCGCCGTTTACCTACGGCACCGCGCCCCGCACGCTGCCCGACGTCCGCTGGGACGGAATCAACAACCTGGATTTCGGTTTGTTCAAGAACAATCCGTTCGGGCACGAGGGACGTTACAACATGCAGTTCCGCGCCGAGTTCTTCAACGTCATGAATCACCCCCGCTTCGGCATCGCCGGAATGCAGTTCGGCACTCCGACCTTTGGCGTGGTCAGCAGCCAGGCGAACATTCCGCGGCAGATTCAGTTGGCGTTGAAATTTACCTACTAGGCTCCTCCAGGGAGGAGCAGTGAGAGTTGCCGAAACATCAGTTCGCGATGGAGCGGTCCGGGTGGGGCGCTCCGCCTCCTGGTAAAATCAGTCTCGAATGGGCAGACGGGTTTCGTTGTTCGTTACCTGCATTGTGGACCAACTCTTTCCCAAAGTGGGTATGGCGATGGCGGAAGTGCTCGAGCGCATCGGGTACGAAGTGGATTTTCCCGAAGCGCAGACCTGCTGCGGCCAGCCGGCCTTCAACACCGGCTATCGCGCGGAGGCGCGCGAGGTGGCCCGTCATTTCCTCGGCGTATTCCGCGATGCCGAATACGTGGTGGTGCCCTCCGGTTCCTGCACCTCGATGATCACTCATCATTTCGCGGAGTTGTTCCCCAAGGAGCCCGACATGCTCGCCGCAGCTCATGCGCTCGAGACGCGCGTGTGGGAATTTTCCAAGTTTCTGCTGGAGGTCGCCAAGGTGGATGATGTAGGCGCGCGCCTCGAAGAAGTGGTTACCTTCCACGACAGTTGCCACGCGCTGCGCGAACTGGGTATCAAGCAAGGCCCGCGGCGCCTGCTCTCCCACGTGCAGGGCCTGGAACTGCGCGAGATGGATATCCCAGAGGAGTGCTGCGGTTTCGGCGGGACTTTCTCGGTCAAGTTCCCCGGGATCTCCGGAGGCATGGCGCGCACCAAGCTGGATTCCATCGTGCGCAGCGGCGCGCGCGCCGTGGTGGCCCTGGACGCCAGTTGCCTGATGCAGATCCAGGGGGCGCTCTCCCGCGCCGGCCTTCCTATCCGCACCCTGCATCTGGCCGAAGTGCTCGCCAGCCGTTAAGGCCAATTCTTATGTCCGTCGTCTTCGACGAAAAGATCCACCAGACACTGGATGACTCCAAGCTACAACTGGCCATTTACACGGCCACCGGGCGGCTCATGGAGAAGCGCCGGGAGGCGGTCGCCGCCGGTATTCTGCCCGACTACCAGGAACTGCGCACGCAAGCCAACGACCTCAAGAAGCACACCATCGAAAACCTGGATTACTACCTGGAGCAGTTCGAGGCCAACGTCACGGCGCACGGCGGCAAGGTGGTCTACTGCAAAGACGCCACCGAGGTGGCCGATTTCGTTCTCTCGCTGGCCCGCGAGCGCGGCGCCGGGCTGATCGTCAAATCCAAGTCTATGACCACCGAAGAGGTGGATCTGAATGAACGGCTGGAGCACCATCACCTGGAATCGGTGGAGACGGACTTGGGCGAGTACATCCTGCAACTGGCGCACGAACGGCCGTATCACATCGTGGCCCCGGCGCTGCACAAGACCCGCTACCAGGTGGCCGATCTGTTCACGGAAAAGCTGGGGGTGCCCAACGAAACGGTCATCGAAAAGCAGACCATGATCGCGCGCGGCGTGCTGCGGCAGAAGTTCCTGGCCGCGGATATCGGCATCAGCGGCGCCAACTTCCTGGTAGCCGATTCCGGAGCCGTGGTGCTGGTGGAGAACGAGGGCAACGCGCGGCTCACCACCTCCGCGCCCAAGATTCACGTCGCCGTCGCCGGTCTCGAGAAGATGATTCCGCGCGCCCAGGACCTGGCGGTGTTTCTGAAACTGCTCGGGCGCAGCGCTACCGGCCAGGAGTTGACCGTCTACACGTCTTTCCTCTCGGGTCCGCGCCGCGGAGAAGAGATCGATGGCCCGGACGAGTTCTACGTCGTACTGCTGGACAACGGCCGCACCCGGCTGCTGGCGGATCGCGACAAGCGGCAGTCGCTCTATTGCATCCGCTGCGGCGCCTGCCTGAACCACTGCCCGGTGTACCGCAAGATCGGGGGGCACAGCTTCCCCTGGGTTTATTCCGGGCCCATCGGCGCGATCATCACGCCGCAGTTCCTGGGCGTGACCCATGAGCCCGGCCTGCCCTTCGCTTCCAGCTTGTGCGGGGCCTGTGCGGAGGTCTGCCCGGTCAAGATCGACATCCCCCAGGTGCTGCTAGACCTGCGCTCGGAGGTGAAGAAGACGGAGGCTCGCGAGGGTCACGGGAAGCTGGAGCGCCTGGCCTTTCGCATTTGGGCCTGGATCATGCGGCATCCCGGCATTTACGAAATGCTGGGAGCGATGGCGGCTTCCGTGGCTCCCCCCGCGGAAAACGCCGGCTGGCTGCGCGATGTGCCAGCGGCCTTCAATCTGCCGCCCGTGCGGGCCTGGCTCAGCCAACGCGATCTGCCGCCGCCTCCCGCCCGCAGCTTCCGGCAGATGTGGAGGCGGCGCTGATGTCCCGCGAGAACATCCTGCACAAAGTGCGCACCGCCTTGGGCCGCAGCGCCGGGCAGGCCCCGGCCCCGCCGCCCGCCGCCCGATTGCGCCTGCCGGAGATGGATGCGGACGCTCGCGTGAACAGCCTTATGGCCAAGGTCGCGGCGCTGGCGGGCAAGACCCGCCGTGTGGATTCTCCCCAGGCCGCCAGGGATTACGTGGCCGCCCTGCTGGACGGCAGGCGCACCGTGGCCTCCAACGCCCCGTTTCTCGCGGAGTGCGGCATCACCGCCCTCGCGGGTGTGCGCAGCGGCATCAGCGCCCGAGAGGACTTGCGCCAGGCGTGCGCTTCCGCCGATCTCGGCGTCACTTGCGCGGATTATGCCCTGGCCGATACCGGTACGCTGGTGATGCTTTCCAGCCGTGAGGAAGCCCGCCTGATCTCCCTGCTGCCGCCGGTGCACGTGGCCGTCGTGCCGCAGGCGCGCATCCTCACCGGTCTGGATGAGCTGTTCACCCTGCTGCCCCGGCCGGCCGAGCAAACCAGTTCCATGGTGCTGATCACCGGACCCAGCCGCACGGCCGATATCGAGCAGATCCTGGTGCGCGGCGTGCACGGCCCGGGAGAAATTCACGTCGTGGTCGTGGGATAGGTCTTCCACGCCCGGGCTGGTCTACAATAAACGTTCCATGTCACAGTTTGCGAAGTTTCTGCTGACCGACGGACAGATTCCATCGGTTTGGATCAACGTGCTGCCCGCGCTACGGGAGCCCATGGATCCGCCGTTGCACCCCGGCACGCGCCAGCCGCTGGCCCCCCAGGACCTCCAGGCCATCTTTCCCATGTCGCTCATCGAGCAGGAGTTTTCGCCGCTCGCGGAGATCGACGTACCGGGCGAAGTGCTGGACATCTACCGGCTGTGGAGGCCTACGCCGCTCTACCGCGCGAAACGCTTGGAGAAGGCGCTGGATACGCCCGCGCACATCTATTACAAGTACGAAGGCACCAGCCCGGCGGGCAGCCACAAACCCAACACCGCCGTGGCGCAGGCCTGGTACAACAAGCAGGCGGGCATCCGGCGGCTGGCCACGGAAACCGGGGCGGGACAATGGGGCAGCGCCCTGGCCCTGGCCTGCCGGATGTTCGGGCTCGAATGCACGGTCTACATGGTGAAGGTCAGCTACCAGCAGAAGCCCTATCGCCGCATGATGATGAACACCTGGGGGGCGGAGGTCTTCGCCAGTCCCAGCGACCGCACGCACGCCGGCCAGTCGATTCTGGCCGCGCATCCCGACTCTCCTGGCAGCCTGGGCATTGCCATCAGCGAAGCCGTGGAGGACGCCGCCACCCATTCCGACACGAACTATTCGCTGGGCAGCGTCCTGAACCACGTCATGCTGCACCAGACCGTGATCGGGCAGGAAGCCAAGCGGCAAATGGACCTGGCCGACGAGCAGCCGGACGTGGTGATTGGATGCTTCGGCGGCGGCAGCAACTTCGGCGGCCTCGCACTGCCATACGTACTGGACAAGTTCGCCGGATCCGCCGTGCGCATCATGGCGGTCGAGCCGGCCGCGTGTCCCAGCCTCACCCGTGGCGCCTACGCCTACGATTACGGCGACACCGCCAAGCTCACTCCGCTGATCAAGATGTACACCCTGGGGCACGACTTCGTGCCGCCCGGCATCCACGCCGGCGGGTTGCGCTATCACGGCGCTTCCCCCCTGCTGAGCCACCTGCTCAAGCACGGCTGGCTGGAAGCCAAGGCTTACAAACAAACACCGGTTTTCGAGGCTGCCGTGCAGTTCGCGCAAACCGAAGGCATCCTGCCTGCCCCGGAATCTGCTCACGCCATTCGCGCCGCCATGGACGAAGCCCTGGCCGCCAAAGAAGAAGGCCGCCCCCGCGTGATTCTCTTCTGCCTCAGCGGTCACGGGCACTTCGACATGTCGGCGTACGACAACTACCTCAGCGGAAAGCTGCAGGACTACGAGCATCCCGGCAAGGAAATCGACGAAGCCATGGCCGCGATTCCCTCGTAAGGCAGCCGGCGCTACCGGCCGCGCGGCGGAGAGCTCAACCGGGTCACAAAGAGATCCAGAAATTTACGCCCGTCCACCTGCCGGGCGACCTCGGTGGTAGCCGTCACGCCCGCGGGTAGACGATCGGCAGGCTGGAACAGCGTCATGCCGTTGGTCAGCGGGCTGTTCGTTTCCACCTGCACGCTGCCCAACTGCGTCTCCACGAGCGAAGGATGCATGCTCACGGCCACCGCCAGCGGATCGTGCAGCGTGGGATACTGATCCGGCTTGTTGTTCTGCCACAACTCGATCAGCCGCACCAGAAACTGCGAAGCGGGGTTCCTGGCCCCCCGCAGCCGCTCCAGGTCGCGGCCCTCCAGTTTGCACTTCGTGGTGACGTCCAGGCCCACCGCCGTTACCGGCACGCCCGACCGGAACACGATTTCGGCCGCCGCGCGGTCCCGCCAGATGTTGTACTCCGCACGCAACATGCTGAACGCGCCTCCCATCAGCACGATTCGTTGGATGTGCGGCTTGATGCGCGGCTCCAGCTTGAGCGCCAGCGCGATGTTGGTCAGAGGTCCCACCGGGACGATGGTCAGCTTCTCCGGCGACTGCATCAGCGTATCCACGATCAGGTCCGCCGCCCGCCGCCGCGCTGCCGCCGGAGCCACGTCCGCTTCGGTCAGCACCTCGAACTGCCTCGCCCGCGAATGCCGCATGGGGTCGAGCAGCGGTTCCGGGGCGCCGGTGGCCAGAGGGACGTCCTGCCTCCCGAAGAGCCCCAATTCCTTCCACGCCAGCCGCGTGCGGCTCTCGGTGTCGTCCACCACCGTGGTCACCGCGCGCACGTCCAACTCCGGCGATTGCAGCGCCAGAGCCAAGGCCAGCGCGTCGTCGATATCATCCCCGATATCGGTGTCGAAGAGGATCGGGATGCGGCTCTGCCCGGCGCACAGCACGGCCGCGAGCGGCAACAAAAACAACACCTTGCGCATAGCGCAATTATAGTCGGCTCCCCTGGAACCTGGCGGAAAGGATATAATGCGAGAACGTGGTGGTCGAGTGCTACCGAAGGTTAGTGCCGGAAACGCGGGGGCGGTGGAATTTCGTGTTGCTCCGCACAAAAAGGAATGATACTCTCGTTATGGGAGATCTAGTACCTTTGGCGGTGGGAATGCCGCTTCTTCTCACGAGAAAATGACAATCGCGGGCGCACTTATTTTGTTTTTTTCTTTGGGGCTGTTGGCCTACTGGTTCCGTTATACGTGTGTCATGATCTTGGACGCGCAGCCTGATGAGGCCGGCGAGGCGGAACAGGCACGCACCAACCATCTGAGCTTCGCCGCCATCCGCGAGAAACTGCGCAACCACTCTGGCGATCTTCCCCTCGAATCCCTGCGTCAATCCCTGGAGCAAGACTACCGCTTCGTGCGGTTCCTGCTGCGCCAGACCGGCCGCACGGGCGGGTGCTGCGTGGAGGCGCGGATCCTGATGCTGGACTATCACCTCATGCGGCTTTGGTATCGAATGATGCAGCACTCCCACCGTTCTCTCGCCTACAAGGCTCTGGAAGAAATGTCCGGCATCATCGGCTACCTGGTCCGCAAAGCCGCTGCC
Source organism: Solibacteraceae bacterium (assembly GCA_021324015.1). Classification (GTDB taxonomy): domain Bacteria; phylum Acidobacteriota; class Terriglobia; order Bryobacterales; family Bryobacteraceae; genus JAJPJX01. The sequence continues at coordinate 33,314 of JAJPJX010000099.1, forward strand.
GGGGCGGGTTCGTTTCAGGAAGCCTGAACCGACGTAACGCAATTTGTGCAATACAATGGTGGGCGTGGGATCCGAGGCGGAGCTACGGGCGGCTGTCGAGAAGCTTAACAACGTTCGGCAGGAAATCGGCAAGATCATCGTCGGTCAGGATGACGTAGTCGAAGGCGTTCTGATCTGCCTTCTAGCCTCCGGCCACGTGCTTTTGGAGGGCGTTCCGGGATTGGGCAAGACGACCCTGCTGCGCACCCTGGCGCGCGCCCTGCAACTGAAATACTCCCGGATTCAATTCACCCCCGATCTAATGCCCGCCGACATCGTCGGCAGCATGATCATTGAAACCAGCGAGCGCGGCTCCAAGAACCTGCGTTTTCAGCCGGGACCCATATTTGCCCACCTGGTGCTGGCGGACGAGATCAACCGCGCGACACCGAAAACCCAGTCGGCGCTGCTGGAGGCCATGCAGGAGCGCACCGTCACCAGCGGCAATGCGACGCATGAGCTGGAAGCGCCGTTTCTGGTCATGGCTACCCAGAATCCCATTGAAATGGAGGGCACTTATCCGTTGCCGGAAGCCCAGCTCGACCGCTTCTTGATGAAGATCCTGGTTACCTATCCCAGCCGGGAAGAACTGCACCGCATTGTCGAGCGAACGATCCAAACCGAGGTGGTGCAAGTCCATCCGGTCATGGACCGGGACGCCATTTTGGGAATCCGCTCCGTTTGCCGGGAGGTGCTGGTGGCCCCGCATGTCAAGGAATTCGCCATTCAACTGGTTATGGCCACCCAGCCGGAGCAGAAAGAGGCGCACGAACTGGCGGTCAAGTATATTCGCTACGGCAGTTCGCCGCGCGGGGCGCAGGCACTGGTGGAATGCGGGAGAGTTTTGGCCCTGATGCGGGGCCGTTTTCACCTCAGCGTGGATGACATCCAGCACGTGGCTCCCGCGGTGCTGCGCCACCGCATCATTCTGAATTTCGACGCGCACGCCGACGGACAGACTCCGGAGTCCATCATCGGCGCCATCATCAAGTCGGTAACCTCCCAGGTCTCCATCGCGTAGGTTTGGTATGCCGTCCGTTCCTCTCCTGGACCGAGAGTTTCTAGAGAAGCTCGAGCGGCTCACGATCCGGTGGCAGAAGTCGTTTCCGGGCCTGGTGGGGGGGCACAATCCTTCGCGCTTCGCCGGGGCCGGCCAGGAATTCCTGGATCACCGCAATTTCCATTACGGCGACGACCTGCGGGCGGTCAACTGGCGGGCTTATCTGCGCCTGGAAAAGCTGTTTCTGAAGATGTTCCAGGTGGAGCCGCGCGTGCCGGTGCGCATCCTGCTGGATACCAGCGAATCCATGGGCACGCACGGCGCCCAGAAGTTCGACTACGCCCGCAAGCTGGCCGGCGCGCTGTGTTACGTGGGCCTGGTGCGGCTGGATTCCCTCGAGATTCACCCGTTTTCCGATCGGCTGGGCCAGCGCTTCACGGCCAGCGGCGGCCGGCACCGCTTCGGCCCGGTGCTGGAATCCCTGAGTGCTCTGCAAACAGGAGGCCGGACAGACTATCTGGGGGTAATCCGCGAATTCATTTCGAATTATTCCCAGCGCGGCCTGGCCATTCTGATCTCCGACTTCGTGGACGACGAGGGCTGCGAGAAACCTTTGCAGTACCTGGCGGACTTCGGCCATGAACTGCTGCTGATCCAGCTCTGGTGCGAGGAAGACCGCACGCCGCCCTGGGAAGGAGAATTGGAGCTGGAAGACGCCGAAAGCCGGACGCATCTTCGTCTGCAGTTCGATGCCGGAGCCCGCGAGCGCTATACCCGGGCGTTTGACGACTACTGCAAGTCGCTCGAGCGCATGGCGGTGCGCACCGGCGGGCGCTATGTCGGCGTATCCACCTCCCAACCCATCGAAGAAGTGATCTTCGGTCCCCTGGTGCGGGCCCGCGGAGTGGCCTGATGTATTTTCTGAACCTCACGCTGGGGCAGTTCCTGGTTCTGTTCGGTTCCGTCTCGGCGGTGATGGTGGCCCTGTACCTGTTCGATCGTTCGCGGCGCAAGCAGGTGGTTTCCACTCTGCGCTTCTGGCTGGCGGCCGAGCAACCCACCATGGTGGCCCGCCGCAAGTGGATCCAGCAGCCGTTTTCGCTCATCCTGCAACTGATCAGCATGGCTCTGCTGCTGCTGGCGATCGCCCAACTCCGCTGGGGCGCGCAAGCGCGGCAGCCGCGCGATCATGTCCTGATCCTGGACACCTCTGCGTGGATGGGCGCCCGTACTCGCGGCTCGGGGGGGGCCGCCGGCGGGCGCAGCCTCATGGATTCGGCCAAGCAGAGTGCGCGCGCCTACGTGCGCGCCGTGCCGCCGGGTGACCGGCTGATGCTGGTGCGCGCGGACGCGCTGGCCACGCCGGCGACGGCGTTTGAACCGAACCACACAAAAATCGAGCAGGCCATCGATGTCTCCGAACCGGGCTCCACCGCTTTGAACCTGGAGCAGGCCCTGAGTTTCGCGCGCCGCATCCAGACGCAAAGCGGCCGGCGGGCGGGCGAGATCGTCTTCGTGGGCACCGGCAAGATCGCCGAACGGGAGGGGGGGAGCCCTTACCCGGCTCCGGGCAACCTGCGGGTGCTGCCCGTTCCGGACCCGGTGGAGAACTGCGGTCTTCGCAAAGTGGGCGTGCGGCGCTCCAACTCCGATCCGGACGTGTGGGAGATCTACGCCTCGGTGCACAACTACGGCAGCCGGCCGCACACCTTGACCTTGTGGCTGGGGTTCGGGCCTTCCGCCGACGGCCGCGGCCGTTCGCCGGTGGGCTCCCAGCGGCTTTCAGTGGCTCCCGGCGCGGACAGCGAAGCCACGTTCGCCTATCGCACGCGCGCCGCCGGGTTCCTGGAGGCCGATCTGCTGCCGCAGGATGCTTTCCCGGACGACGACCGGGCCGTGCTGGAACTGCCGCCGCTCAAGACCCTGAATGTGGCCGTCTACTCCGCCCAGCCGGATTTGCTGCGCCCCGTTCTGAGCGCCAGCCCGCGAGTCAGCGCCGCGTATCACTCTCCCTCCGATTACCCGGCCGGAGGAGAAGCGGAACTGGTGATCCTCGATCGTTTCCGTCCCTCCGTGCCTCCCTCGGTCGATTCCGTCTGGATCGATCCGCCGGCCTACGGGTCCCCCATCCCGGTTCGCGCCCGGCTCCAGGACGTGCCGTTCTCTCATTGGCTGGCCGATCATCCGCTGGCGTCCGGCCTGCGCACCAAGGATTTCCGACTGGAGGCGACTTCGGTGTTTGAAGCCGCCCCCAGCGACGTGAAGATCGGAGAAGTGGACGGCGGCCCGGTGGTGGTGGCGCGTCCGGGGAAACCCAAAATCGTGGTCTTCGGCTTCCATCCGGCTCTTTCCGCCATGCGCTACGAATTAGCCACGCCGCTGCTGTTTGCCAATATCCTTCGCTGGGTGGCGCCGGAGACGTTCCGCCGCTGGGAACTGAGCGCGGCCAGCGTCGGCACCGTGAAGACCGCACTGGAATCCGGCGTGCGTCCCTCCGGCGTGCGGGTGCTGCGCGAAGACGGCACGCCCGTGGCCTTCACGGTACGGGACGGCTCGCTGCACTTTTTCTCCGGCGTGCCCGGAACCGTGCGTGTGCTGGCCGGTGACGACGAGTACGTTTACTCCCTGACCTTACCTCAGCTCTGGGAAGCCAACTGGTCGATGCCGTCCGAGGCCCGGCGGGGCCTTCCCAGGTTTGCAGCCACGGATCCGGGATCGCTGGATTTGTGGGAGATTCTGGCGGTGCTAGGGGGCTTGGGACTGCTTACCGAGTGGTTCCTGTACGGGCGCTTCAGCCGTGGCCTGGGCCGGATAACGGTCGGGTTTTCCCTGCTGCACAGGTCTCCCGCCAAAAGCCGATCGGCCAGCGGCGCAAGGATGGCACGCGGATGACGTTCGATCGTCCCTGGGTCTTGCTGATGGTTTGGGCGCCGCTGGCCTGGGCCGCCTGGGAGTGGCGGGATTCAGCCCGGCGCGGGGCGCTGATCCTCAAAGCCTGCTCCATCCTGGCCATTCTGCTGGCTCTCGCCGAGCCGCGGCTGACGGTCTACGAGTCCAAGGTGGCGCTAGCCATCCTCCCGGACACCTCGGCGAGTATCTCCCGGCAGGACCTCGCGGAGGCGTCGCGGCTCGTCACCGCCATCGACAAGGAGAAACGCAGCAACTGGACCCAGGTGCTGCCGTTCGCGCGCGCCACGCGAAACCCCATGCCGCGCGAGCACGAGCGGCAGGCTTGGCGCCTGGACTACACTCCGGGGCCGGCATCCCACGGCACCAATCTGGAAGCCGCTCTGCGGGAAGGGTTGGCCACGCTGCCGGCCGGCCTGGTGCCGCGGGTGCTGCTCATCTCCGACGGGAACGAAAACCTGGGCAGCGTGACCCGCGCGATCTGGCAGGCCCGGCAACTTGGTGTTCCCATCGACACCATTCCGCTCTCCGGCCGCCCCAGACCCAGCCTGCTGCTCGATTCGGTGAGCCTTCCGGCGCAAGTTTTCACCGGCGAGCAGTTTCCCATCGATGTGACCCTCTCTTCTCCCAAAGCGGCGCGCGCCAGGCTGGAGATCACCGCCGAAGGCAGGGTCCTGGGCGCCAGCCAGGTGGAGCTTTCCGAAGGCGTGAACCACTTCCGCGCGCACGCCACTCTGAGCGCCGTGGGAGCCATTGCCGTGGCCGGAGTGGTCAGCGCTCCGGGGCTGAGTGAGGCACGCTTCGAGACCGCCCTGACCCTTCGCCGCCCGAAAGTCCTGTTCGTCTCTCAGGACCCGCCCGCCGCCGAGGCTCACCTGCTGCGGACCCTGACCGCCGATCAGTTCGAGGTGCAGACAGCGCCCGGGGGCGTGCCCGAAAATCTGGAAGACTACCAGTTGGTAATCTTCAACAACTGGTCCATGGAAAGCATTCCGCTCCCCCGCAAGACAGCCCTGGAAGATTTCGTGAAGCAGGGGGGCGGTCTGCTGTGGATCGCCGGCGAGCGCAATGTGTATGTCGAGAAGAAGGGTGAGGAGGATCCCCTGGAGCGCACGCTACCCGCCAAACTGGCGCCTCCGCGCACGCCGGAAGGGACTTGTGTGGTCCTGATCATCGACAAGTCTTCCTCCATTGAAGGCAAGAAGATGGAACTGGCTCGCACGGCCGCTATCGGCGTGGTTGAGAATCTGCGTCCCATCGACTCGGTGGGCGTGCTCATCTTTGACAATTCCTTCCAGTGGGCCGTGCCGATCCGCAAGGCGGAAGACCGCATGCTCATCAAGCGCCTGATCTCCGGCATCACGCCCGATGGCGGCACGCAAATCGCACCGGCGCTCACCGAGGCATATCGCCGCATCCTTCCGCAGCGCGCCGTTTACAAGCACATCGTGCTGCTCACGGACGGGATTTCGGAGGAGGGCGACAGCATGGCGCTCTCCCGCGACGCGCTGGCCAACCACGTGACCATCTCCACCGTCGGTCTGGGGCAGGACGTCAACCGCGCCTTCCTCGAAAAAGTGGCCACGCTGGCGCAGGGCAGGGCGTATTTCCTCAGCGATCCCTCGGGCTTGCAGCAAATCCTGCTGCGCGACGTACAGGAGCACACCGGCAGCACCGCCGTGGAAAAGAACTTGCACCCCCTGGTGATGAAGCAGGCCGAAATTCTGGAAGGCGTGGGGATGGACCAGGCGCCGCCGCTCAAGGGTTATATCCGCTTCATTCCCCGCCCCACCGCCGATATCATCCTGAACGCCGATCCGAAGGACCCGCTACTGGCCCGCTGGCAGTATGGGCTGGGCCGCGCCGCGGTGTTCGCCTCCGACGCCAAGAACCGGTGGGCGGCCAACTGGGTGAACTGGCCCGGCTTCGACCGGTTGTGGGCTAATGTGTTCCGAGACCTGCTGCCTCACGCCGAAGCCAGCGAGGCGACCGCCGAGTTCGATCGCGCCAGCAATGAACTGGTGGTGGATTACCACCTGGGCCGGAATGTCGAGGAACCCGCCGCCATTCCGGACATTTACGTCTTCGGCCCGAACGGCTTCCGCTCGCCGCTGAAGGTCAGCAAGATGGCCGCCGGCCACTACCGGGCGCGCGTGTCGATCGGAGAAAATCAGGGCTTGTTCCGGGTGCGGCCGCTGGCTGAATCGCGCGCATTCCCGGAGGTCGGCTTGTACCGCCAGGAAGACGAGATGACCGAGTACGGCGTCAATGAGCAGTTGCTCCGCCAGGTGGCCGAGGCTACCGGCGGGCGGTTCAATCCGCCGGTCCAGCGTGTCTTTGATAGCGGCGGGCGCACCGTGCCGGGCACGATGGCGCTGTGGCCGGGTTTGCTGGCCATCGCCATTGCGCTGAACCTCATCGAGCTAGTCCTCCGCAAGTGGAAAGGCCTGTTGGAGAGCCTCCGCCCGGCGGCGCAGGCGTTCCCGCGCCTCCTGTCTTCATGAAGGCCGTCGCGGTTTTCCCAGGCCGCCGGGAAGTGGCCGCCATCGACCAACCCGAGCCGCGCGTCTGCGCGGAGGGCGAAGTCCGGCTGCGCATGCTGGAGGTGGGAGTCTGCGGCACGGACAAGGAGATCGTCTCCTTCCACCTGGGAACGCCGCCACCGGGTTGCGATTACCTGATTCTGGGACACGAGTCACTGAGCGCCGTCGAGGAGACCGGGCCGGGAGTCTCGCGCATCCGGCCAGGCGACCTGGTCGTGAGCGCGGTGCGGCATCCCTGCGCGCACGCGTCCTGCGACGCCTGCCGTTCCGGCAACCAGGATTTCTGCAAGACCGGAGATTACCGGGAGCGCGGCATCAAGGAACTGCACGGCTTCATGACAGGTACTGTCATCGATCAAGAGCGCCACCTCCACGTCATCCCGCCGGAGCTTCGCGAAGTTGCCGTGCTGGTCGAGCCCCTCACCATCGCCGAGAAAGTGTTCCTGCAGCTCGCGGAGATCCAGGGGCGCCTGCCCTGGCGCCACGAGCGTCCCCGCGCCGTCGTGCTGGGCGCAGGACCCGTGGGTTTGCTGGGCGCCATGGGACTGGTGCAGGCGGGTTTCGAAACCTGGGTGTATTCGCGAGCGCGCGTGCCCAATCCGAAGGCTGCCATCGCGGTCGCAATCGGAGCGGAGTATGTCTCCTCCGAAGACCAGACGTTCGCGCGCTTCGCCGCGCGCGTGGGCAACATCGACCTGGTTTACGAAGCCATGGGTGCGCCGCAATTGGCCTTTGATGCGCTGAAATGGCTGGGCTTCAATGGCGTGTTCGTGTTCACGGGAGTTCCCCGCGCCGACGCATCCGTGAGTTTTGACACGGCGCCGGTTGTCCTCAACCTGGTAGTGAAGAATCAAATAGTCATGGGCACGGTGAATGCCGGTTCCGGAGCGTTTGACGCCGCGATTCGCGATCTGGGGGCGTTCCTGGAGCGCTGGCCGGCGGCGGTGCGCTCGCTAATCACCGGACGATATCCGATTGACCGGTTCCACGAGGCCATCTTCGGGCCGCCTGGGGGAATCAAGAATGTCATCGTGCTGGAACAGGAACAGGCGGACTTCCGCCCACCACTCGCATGATCGACACCGAAAGGATCCGCCTGGCCGAAGAGGCGCACCGCACCCGCAACTGGCAGCGCTGGGGTCCTTACCTCTCCGAGCGGCAATGGGGCACCGTGCGGGAGGATTACTCCCCCGACGGTTCAGCCTGGGCTTATTTCCCGCATGAACACGCCCGCAGCCGCGCCTATCGGTGGGGTGAGGACGGGCTGCTGGGGATTTGCGACCGGGAGTGCCGCCTGTGCTTCGCCCTGGCTCTCTGGAACGGCCGCGATGTCATCCTCAAAGAGCGTCTTTTCGGCCTGACCTCCCAGGAAGGCAACCACGGGGAAGATGTCAAAGAAATCTATTTCTATCTGGACTCGTCTCCTACGCATTCCTACATGAAGGCGCTCTATCGGTATCCGCAGGCCGCCTTTCCGTACGACCAACTCCTGGAGGAAAATCACCGGCGTGGCCGCGGGCAGCCGGAATTTGAAATCCTGGATACGGGCGTGTTCGCCGGAGGCCGATATTTCGACGTCATCGCCGAATACGCGAAGGATTCGCCGAACGATATTCTGATTCGCCTCACAGCGGCCAACCGTGGCCCCGAAAAAGCCTCCTTACATCTGCTGCCGACCTTGTGGTTCCGCAACACCTGGTCTTGGGGCCGCCAGGGAGAAGGTTATTGGCGTAAGCCGAGGATCAGCCTAGGCGGCGAGGCCGCTCTGCTCGCCGAGCATGAGTCGTTGGGCCGCTTCTGGCTGGAGGCGGACCCGCCCCTCGAATTCCTGTTCACCGAGAACGAGACTAACATGGACCGGCTCTTCCACTACCCTAGCGCCGGCCCGTACGTCAAGGATGCCTTCCACGACTATGTCATCGCCGGGCGCAAAGAAGCGGTGAACCCGGCCGGGACCGGCACCAAGGCAGCCGCCCATTACGTCCTGGAGGTGCCCGCCGGAGAATCCGTCGAGGTACACCTGCGCCTGGTCGCGGAGAGCGAGCGGAAGCCCGTGGATCGGGAGCAGGTATTTGCCGAGCGCATCGGCGAGACGGACGAGTTCTACAGCCACGTCCTTCCCAAAGGAGAAGATGAAGCCGCCCAGCGGATCTCCCGGCAGGCCTATGCCGGTCTGCTCTGGAACAAACAGTTTTACTACTACGGCGTCCGCCAGTGGCTGGAGGGCGATCCGGCGCAGCCGCTGCCTCCCCGCAATCGCTGGAAAGGCCGCAACAGGGAGTGGCAGCACCTTTACAACCGCGATGTGATCGCGATGCCGGACAAGTGGGAGTATCCCTGGTATGCGGCCTGGGATCTGGCCTTTCACACGGTGGCCTTCGCGCGGCTGGATCCCAACTTCGCCAAGCAACAACTGGTGCTGATGCTGCGGGAGTGGTACATGCACCCCAACGGGCAGATGCCGGCTTACGAGTTCGCCTTCTCCGACGTCAATCCTCCTGTGCATGCCTGGGCCTGCTGGCGTGTCTACAAGATGACGGCTCCGCGCGGGGGCCGTGACCGCGTCTTTCTGGCGCGGGTCTTTCAGAAGCTGCTGATCAATTTCACCTGGTGGGTGAACCGAAAAGACGTAGGCGGCAAAAACATTTTCTCCGGCGGCTTCCTGGGACTGGACAATATCGGCGTTTTCGACCGCAGCCAACCGCTGCGGGGAGGCGGCATCCTGGAACAGGCCGACGCCACGGCCTGGATGGCTTTCTATTGCCTCACGATGCTTTCGATCGCGCTGGAACTGGCCCGCGAGAGCCCGGAATACGAAGACGTGGCGTCCAAATTCTTTGAGCACTTCGTGGCCATCGCGGACGCGATGAACACCCTGGGCGGTAGCGGCCTATGGGATGAAGCCGACGGCTTTTACTACGATCAGTTGCACTATGACGGCGTCAACATCCCGCTGCGCGTGCGCTCGATGGTGGGCTTGCTGCCGCTGATCGCGGTGGAGGTGCTGGACGAGAGCACCATGCGCCGCCTCAAGGGGTTTCGCAAGCGCATGCAGTGGTTCCTGGAGAACCGGAACGACCTGGCCTGGCAAATCTCTTACGTGGAATCGCACGGGCCCGACGGCAACGATCATCGCCTGCTGGCCATTCCTTCGCGGGATCGGCTGCAACGCGTGCTCGCCTACATGTTTGACGAGAGCGAGTTCCTATCTCCCTACGGCCTGCGGTCGCTTTCCCGGTTTCACCACGAGCATCCTTTTGTCTGCCAGGGAGCCCTGGAGAACCGGGGCGTCGGCTATGAGCCCGGCGAGTCCCAGACGGAGTTGTTCGGAGGCAATTCCAACTGGCGCGGGCCGGTGTGGTTTCCGGTGAATTACCTGTTGATCGAAGCGCTGGAGCGCTACCACCACTTTTACGGCGAGGGGTTCCGCGTGGAGTGCCCCACCGGCTCCGGCCGCATGCTGACGCTCCGCGAGGCCGCGCGGGAACTGGTATGGCGCCTCACGCAACTGTTCCTGCCCGGCCAGGACGGGCGCTGCCCGTGGCAGGGGGAATGCAGGAATTTCGCCGACGATCCCCACTGGAAAGACCTGGTACTGTTTTACGAATACTTCCACGGAGACACCGGCCAGGGTCTGGGAGCCAGCCACCAGACCGGCTGGACGGCCCTGATCGCCCGCTGCCTGGAGGATTTGGTCAAGCCGCCAGGATAATGCGATAGATTCAGGGAAACCGCTCCCTGCGGTCGCGGCTCGGTTCCACTGGCAAAACGCGGGGGTTATTGCGGCGTCCGGGCTGCCCAGGTGATGGCGTTTGCCACCAGCGCCCGGTAAGTGGGGTGCTGGTGTGCGGCGTGGTCATGTCCTAACTGAATAAACACTACGCGGGACTTCGTGTAAGGGCTGATCCACGCTACAGGACCGTCGCTCGTGGGATGGTCGGTCTTCAGCAGCACCTGCACTGCGGGCGAGATCCACATGCCTTTGTACGTCTCGTCCACCAGGTGGAACTCGCCGATGCCCGCCACCACGGGATGCTGCGCCACCGGCCGCACGATCAGTTCCTGGTCGTGTTTGTAGGTGGAAGCCGGCAGGCCTTCCTCGGCCTTCAACAGATACTTGCCGCCCACCACTTCGCGGTACCACCAGGGCCACGCCGTATAGTCCGCGATGGCGTGGTGCAGGACGACCAGGCCCCGGCCGCCTTCCACAAACTCGCGCAGATTTTTGCGCGCGTTTTCGGACAGGTCCTGCTCCAGGTCGTAGAGCACCAGCACGTCGTAGTCCGGGCGGATGTCCTTCTTGAAGGCGGCCTCGTTCGAGACGGCATGCGTCCAAGAGTAGCCGGTGAAGAGGCTGTAAAACGAAGTCTCGTACTCGTGCCCGCCGGTGACCACCAATAGGCGGGGTCCGGCGGGCGCCTTGGCAGGTCTCGTCACGGTGCCGGTCGCGGCCCATTCCGCGCCGCGCACGAATGGAAGTGCGAAGGCCGGCTCCGTCATGGCTGCCACGTCGTGCCCCAGCGCGGTCTGGAACACCCGGCCCTCGCCGAAGCGCACGGTCCACAACAGCGGCTCGTCTCTACCCGTGCCGCCGCGCTCCGGCGCGTCGTAGGCGGTGGCCAGCACGTGAACGTCAGGCTCCATGCGCATGTTGTGATACAGTTCGTCGGAGGCCAGCAGAGTCTCGCCCAGGCCGGCGACAATGGGGTGCTGCCGGTCCACGAATTTCACCGGGAAGACGTGCCGCTGTCCGTGCCCCGATTTGGGCTCCTCCGCCGACCAGTGGCCGCCCACCATCCGGCTATATGCGGGCCAGGGCTTTTCGAACAGGCCGGTGCGCCGGTGCCGGTCTCCCAGCAGTTCCATTGTGCCGAAGGCGTAGCTGGCTCCATGCACCGCCACCAGCCCCTTGCCGGAGCGCACGAACGTCTCGACCGCCTGTTCGGTGGTCTCCCCCCAGCGCGGCCCGTTATAGTCCAGCACCAGCACGTCGTAAGCCGCCAGAGTTCGCGCGCTGGCGCCGGCCGGCTCTTCCTCCACGCGCACGTCGAAGCGTCCCGAGTCGAGCAGCAGCTTCTTCAGGTATGGCGTGGTGGTGCGCCAGTCGTGGTTGTTCCGTCCGGAAAAAATCAGCGCGCGGACCGGCGGCTCCGCAGCCGCCGAAGACATCAGGCAGGCCAGCAGGATCAGGCTCCTCATACATCCCACTCCGCCCGCCACTCGACGCGACTTCGCTCGCGGTACGCCAGATTGAGCATGTGGCATGCCATGGCCGAATAATGGCCCGAAACCACGTCCGCATTGGGTTGCCTGCGGCTGCGCACGCAGTCCAGCCAGTTCGCCATGTGCGCCTCTTCCGGCGAGCCCGGCGAGGTAATCTCGCCCAGGCGCGCGTTTTCCTTCGAGGGCAGGAAGCGGTAGCCGCCGCGCTTGATCGAGAGGCGCCCGCCGCTGCCCAGAAAGACGATATCCGCCGATTCTTTCGGGATCATGTCGGTCAGCGTGGCTTCGAAGCTCACCGTCAGGTTCTCGGGATACTCGACGATGCCGTTGATGTTATCCGGCGTGTCCCGCCCGTCGTCGTAGCGGTAGATCCCGCCCAGCGCGACCGCCGCCTTGGCCCGGCGCAGGTTGAGATACCAGTGCGCCACATCCACCCAATGCACGAAGAGGCCGCCGGTCTGCCCGCCGGTCGAAAAATCCCAATAGGCGAAGCGGTTGAAGTAACGCTTGGGATCCCACGGAATCTTCGGCAGCCAGCCCAGCACCGCTTCCCAATCCAGGCCTGGCGGCTTCTGCTCCATCCCCGGCGGCACCGGGGTCAGGTACCCGCCGTTGGCGTTCCAGATGGTGCGCACCATGTTCACGCGGCCGATCAGCCCGTTGTCGAAGAAGCGCTGTTTGGCCTCGAGAAAGTGCGCCATGCTGCGCTGCTGCGTGCCCACCTGCACGATGCGGCCGGTCTCGCGCACGGCCCGCACCAGCCCGTGCCCCTGCATGGGCAGCGAGGTCATGGGCTTCTCCACGTAGGCGTCTTTGCCGGCGCGGCAGACATCCGTGGTGATGCCGGCGTGCAAGTGGTCCAGCGTAGCGACGATCACCGCGTCGATGTCCGGGCGTTCCAGCAGTTGCCGGTAGTCGGCGTATTCCCGCACGCCCGGCCCGGCGAACGCGGCCGCTTCCCGCCGCCGCTGGTCCCAGGCATCGCACACGGCCGCCCACTCGATGTTGCCGGCTTTGTTGGCTACCCGCATCAGGTAGCTCCCGCGGCTGCCAGTCCCGATAATGCCGAGCCGCACCCGATCGTTGGCTCCCGCTACCCGGAGAGCCGAGGCGGCGGTAGCACCGCCGGCCATGAAGACGCGTCTGGACAGCATAAGGTCCGCTCGCTCAAAACAGAATTTCAGGCTCAATTTACCAATTTGAGGATCGGGGCGCAATCAGTGCGCACGCCGTGTGAGATTTTGCTATAGCAGGCCCGAGCGCTCCAGCAGTGCGTTCGGATCCGGGTCCCGGTCCATGAACTGGCGATACAGTTCGCCCGGGTCCTCGCTATCGCCTCGTTCCAGGATGGACTCACGGAATCGCCGCCCCGCCTCCGGGCTGAAGATCCCGTCCGTGCGGAAGCGCGTAAAGGCGTCCGCGTCCAGCACTTCCGACCACTTATAGGAATAGTAGCCGGCGCCGTACCCTACCGGATCGGCAAACAGATGCGTGAACGCCGCCACCATGGCGTGGTCCGGCGGGAGTTTGGCCGGCGAGAACTCCTGAAGGATGCCGCGGGTGTAGGCGATCGGATCTCCATCCCGCCCGGGCGAGTAATCGATGTGCAGGGCCAAGTCCACGAAACCGAACCCGAGCTGCCGCATCTGCGCGTTGGCTGCGCGGAAGGTACGGGCCCGGCGCATTTTTTGGAACAGATCCTCAGGAATGGGCTCGCCGGTCTGGTAGTGACGGGCGAACAGGTCCAGCGCCTCGCGCTCCCAGCACCAGTTCTCCATGATCTGCGAAGGCAGTTCCACAAAGTCCCAGGCCACATTGGTGCCCGCCAGGCTGCGGATCTCCACGCGACTCAGCAGGTGGTGCAGCAGGTGGCCGAACTCGTGGAAGATGGTTTCCACCTCCCGGTGGGTCAGCAGCGCCGGCTTATCGCCCACCGGAGGCGTCAGGTTGCCGCAAATCAGTCCCAGGTGGGGCTTGCCTCCCGGAGGAAACCCCGTCAACAAGGCGTCCATCCAAGCCCCGCCGCGTTTATTCTCCCGCGGATACCAGTCCGCGTAGAAACCGCCCAGGAAGCCGCCGTCCCGGTCGTAGATCCGGTAGGAGCGCACCTGTGGATCCCAGGCCGGCACGCCCGGATCTTCGGCCACGCGGACGCCGTACAGGCGGCCCACGATCTCGAACATGCCGGCAACCACGCGATCCAGGGGGAAATAAGGCCGCAGCGCCTCTTCGTCAAAGGCGTACAGCGCGGCGCGCTGCTTTTCGGCATAATAGGCCACGTCCCAGGGCTCCAGTTCCGGCGCCGCGGAACCCTCCAGGGCGCGGCGAAACTCCAGCAATTCGCGGTTCTCCCGTACGAAGTGCGCCTCCGTCTTACCTTTCAGGTCCCGCAGGAAGGCCTGCGCCCGGGCTCCCGTGTGGGCCATCCGGTCATGCAGCACAAGGTCCGCAAAATGCTGAAATCCCAGCAGTTCAGCCTTGGCACGGCGCAGTTCCAGAATTCTTCGCAGGAGCGGCCGGTTGTCCCAATCCCCACTGGTGGCCCGGACGCAATAGGAATGGTAGACCTCCCGCCGGATGCCGGCGTCGTCCAAGTAGGTCATCAGCGGCGTGTAGCTGGGCGCCTGGAGGGTGAATCGCCAGCCGTCCACCCCCTTCCGGGCGGCGCTTTCCCGAGCGGCGGCGCGGGCGCTTTCCGGCAGACCGGCGAGGCGGGCCTCGTCGGTCAGTACCAGTTCGAAAGCGTTGGTCGAATCCAGGGTGTTCTGGGAGAACCGCGTGGTGAGCCGGGCGAGTTCCACATCGATCTGCTCCAGTTTCGCCTTACCGGCCGGATCCAACTCCGCGCCATGCCGGCGGAATGTATCTATCGTCTTGACTAGAAACCGCTTACGTGTTCCATTCAGGGCCTGCGCCTGGTCCGTGGCGGCATACGCCTGGATCGCTTTCCACAATCCGGCATCCAAAGGAATGCTGGAGTAGAACGCGCTAACCTCAGGCTGTACGCGGTTATAGGCGTCGCGCAGTTCCGGGAAGGTGGCCACGGATTCCAGATGTTTGACAACGCCCATGCTATAGTCAAGAGGCTCGGTGATTTCGTCCAGGCGGGCGAGGGTGTTTTCGAACGTTCGTGGTCCCGGATCGTTGGCCAGCGCGTCCAATCGGGCGCGCGCCTCCCGCAGATGTGTGGTCACCGCGGGCTCCACATGCTCCGCGCGAAGACGATCGAAAGAAATACGAAACTGGATGCTAAGCAGGGGGTTGGGCTCGGTCTCTGGAGACATTGCTCTTTTGAGGGTAGCAGGTAACGGCAACAGGAAATCAGCATGGGTAGTTCAAATTCCAACGGGATGCCCCAGGCCGGGCAAGACCGTAGTCTCTTTGCCCTGGTAATTTACATCCCGGACCCGCTGGGCAGGTTTCTGGATGATCTGCGCCGGGAGCTGGTGCCCGGCTGCAACCCGCACGCACACGTCAGCGTTCTGCCACCCCGCCCCTTGTCGGTGGACGTCCGGTCCGCCTGTGAACAGGCGCGCCTGATCGCGGAGGAATTTCATCCCTTCGATGTGGAAGCCGGTGAGATCGAAATCTTCCCGACTACGAACGTGGTTTACATCAACCTGGCCCGTGGCTCGGAGGAACTGCGCGGGATGCACCGGACCATGAACCGGGACGGTTTGGGCTTCCAGGAGCCTTTCAGCTACCACCCTCACATCACGCTCGCCCAGGAAATCAGCCCCGCGCAGGTACCGCAACTGGTGGAGTTAGCCAAGCGCCGCTGGCGCGAGTTTCCGGGGAGCCGGATCTTCCGTGCCGAGCACGCCGTGTTTGTGCAAAATTCCGGTGACAACCAGTGGGTGGACCTGGCCAATATCTCGCTGGGAGCGGTCTCCGTACCGCGGTAGAGAGCTTACTGTCCGTCGAACAACCCGATCTGTTCCTGGGGCGCTGGTTTGGGCTTGGGGCGCCGCAGGGGGCTCCCGACCACTCCCAGTACCTGAATTTCGGTCAAAGCCGCCCGGGGAAGGAACAGCCGCTGATTGTTGGAAGTGGGGTCCGGGGGGATCAGGGTAAAGCCCTGCGCGTCGAGTTGCAACAGATTGTTGGCGAGGATTCCGTCCAGGATTTCTCCGTCGCGGAATCGGGCCCGGACCCAGAGTCCGTCCATTTTCGGGCGCGTGTGGAAGGTGCGGCGTTCCACGGCGGGTTCTGGTGCCTCGAAATCCCTAACAAAACAAACGGTTTTTACATCTTCATAGGGAATCGTGCTGAAGCCTCCGTCGGGCGTCAGCAGTTCCACCCCAGTCCCGCGGAGGTAGGTTTGGGGGTTGACATAGCCCAGCACCGGCTCCCGATCAAACCGGGTGACGCGAACCTTTTTGGTGGTTGAGCCTGCCAAATCGTCACCACCAAGGGAACGATGTTTCAAACATTTTGCTGATTATTGTATCATTGGCTCGATGACCGAAGCGGCGGCCGAAGGTGTGGGGTCGCTCTCCGGTGAGATCTCGGCGTATCTCGCTTACTGTAGGGTGGAGAAGGGTTTAGCCGCGAATTCGCTGGAGTCGTACGCGCACGACCTGGAGAAATTTCGGGAGTTTTGCCGGTCTTCCGAGCCGGGGGACAGGAGTGAGTGTGTGCGCCGCTACGTGAATCACCTGTACCAGGCAGGGAGGAGCAGCCGGACGATTGCCCGGCATCTTTCCACCCTCCGCAATTTTCATCGTTTTCTTTTGCGGGAAGGTCGCATTGCCAGCGATCCCACCGAGCACTTAGGCACCCCCAAGCAGTGGCAGACGATCCCTAAGTTCTTGAATTCAGGTCAAATCGATCGTCTGTTACAGGCGCCGGACCCGCTCCGGCCCACCGGGTTGCGGGACCGCGCCATGCTGGAACTGCTGTACGCCACTGGCCTCCGCGTTTCCGAACTCTGCCGGGTGAATGTCTCCGACCTGAACGCGGAAATGGGGGTGCTCCGGGCGACCGGAAAAGGAAATAAGCAGCGGCTGATTCCCGTCGGCAAAAGCGCCCTGGCGGCGGTGCGGGCCTGGGTGGCCGACGGGCGGCCGTGCCTGCTCAGGGGACGCCCCAGCCGCTACCTGTTTGTCACTGCGCGCGGGGGGTGCCTCACCCGGCAGGCGTTTTGGAAGCTGCTGGCCGGCTATGGGCGGACGGCCGGTATTTTCCACGACCTGACCCCCCACGTCATCCGGCACAGTTTCGCCACTCATTTGCTGGAGGGCGGCGCGGACTTGCGGAGCGTGCAGACGATGCTGGGACACGCCGATATTTCGACTACACAGATCTATACGCACGTGATGCGGTCGAGACTTCGGAAAACAGTGGATGAACACCATCCCCGGGCCTGACCCTGCCGGGCAGGCGGACATTTTGTAGCCGAGGCGAATGCCATGAGCGACTACATGTTCATGCTGGAGAATCACCTGAGTTCCGATCAGAACCGGGTGGTGGCGGACGTACAGGCGGCTGCCGGCGCGGCCGGTGTGAATGTCTTTCTGGCCGGCGGCGCCATGCGCGACGTGCTGGGCGGATTCCAGGTGCGGGATCTGGATTTCAGCGTCGAAGGCAACGCCCTCAAAGTCGCCAAGACTCTGGCCTCCGAAGCGGGGGTTCGCACCCTGTCCGTGGACGAAGACCGCCGCTCGGCCGAACTGGTGTTTCCCGGTGGTGTCACGGTGCAGGTTTCCATGGCCCGCACCGAGAGATTTCCGAAGATGGGCGGCAAGCCGAGGGTTGCTCCCGCTACCATCCAGGAAGATCTGCGGGGCCGGGACTTCACAGTCAATGCCATCGCCCTTTCGCTGAACCGGGCCTCGCGGGGACTGCTGCTCGATCCCACTAACGGGCTGGCCGACCTGGAGCGCCGGGAGTTGCGCATGCTGGCCACCTCCTCGTTTTCGGACGACCCCGTGCGCCTGTTCCGCCTGGTGCGCCTGCGGGCCCGCCTGGGCTTCACCGCCGAAGCGCGGACGGCGCAATATTACGACCAGGCCCGCGCGGCCGGGTACCAGTCGTATATTTCTCCGGCGGCTCTGCGGGAAGAGTTGAAGCAGATTTCGAGTGAATCGAATCCCGCCGAAATCATTCAAACCCTGGAACAGGACGGGCTGCTGGCGGCGATCTCCCCCGCGCTCACGGGCGCCAAACTCAATGCGGCGGGCATGGCGCGCCTCGAGCGTGCTTTGCGCCTCTTTCCAGCAGGGATGCCTGTCCCCCGGCTGGGCCCCTTCCTTTACGCGCTGAGTGAGAAGCTCTCGCCGCGGGAAAAGAGCGACCTGGCGAAAGCCACGCAGATGTCCAGAAGCGACGTGGAACTCTGGCAAAAGCTGGAGACTCGCGCCCGCAAACTGGAGAACAGCCTGAAGTCCGCGCGCATTCGCAAGCCTTCGCAGGTTTATCAGATTCTGGCGGCGGCGGCCTCCGAGGAGATCCTGTTCCTGCTGTACCATTCGCCACTCAAGCCGGTTCAGGAGCGCATTCGCAACTACCTGCAGAAATACATTCCCCTCGTACAGGAGGTCCCGCCGGAGGAACTTGAGCCCGCGGATGCCAAGCCCGGTACGCCGCGCTATCAGAAAGCCAAGGAGGCGCTGCTGGCGCTGCGTCTGGACCGGCGGGTACGCACGCCGGCTCCTTTGCTGCCGTCTTCCGGAGCAATCGCTTTGCCGGTCGCCGCCCCGAAAGGCCGGGTGAGCGCCCAGTAAGCGGCGTGTTTGCTGCCCCTACGAGTCACACATGATGAGCCCGATTCGCATTGGCATTGCAGGCGCGGGTTTCGCCGCGCGCTTTCACCTGGAGAACTTGCCGGAAAGCGGGGTGGCCGTGGTGGGGGTCACCTCCGCCCGGGCGGAGAGCCGGGAGACCTTCGCCGCGCAGCACGGCCTGAGAGTCTTTCGCTCGGTGGAGGAGATGCTGCCGGAAATCGACCTGCTGGACATCTGCACTCCCCCTTCCTCCCACCGCGACTATATCCTGGCCGCCGCCAAGGCCGGCAAGCACGTAGTGGTAGAAAAGCCGCTCAGCGGCTTCTATGGATCTCCCGGGCGCTATGACAAACGCCACATGCTGGCGGCGGTGGTCGAGGAGGCGGGGCGCCTGCAAGACGCTGTAAGGCAAGCCGGCATCATGCTGGGCTACGCCGAGAACTTCGTGTATGCTCCCTCCATCCAGAAGGAGCGGGAGATCGTGGAAAAGACCCGCGCGCAAATCCTGCGGCTGGTGGGCGAGGAATCGCACAACGGCTCGCACTCGCCGGTCTATGGCATCTGGAGCATCCAGGGAGGCGGGTCGCTCATCGCCAAGGGTTGCCACCCGCTGGGCGCCGTGTTGTACCTGAAGCGCAAGGAAGGACTGGCACGCCTGGGCTGCCCCATCCGCCCGGCGGCTGTCTCCGCGCGCACGCACAGCATCACCAAAATCCCGGGCTTCGAAGATAAAGGCTTCCTGCGCACGACCTATCAGGACACCGAGGACTACGGGGTCTTGCACGTGGTTTTCGACGACGGCACGGTGGCCGACATCACCGCCTCTGAACTAGTGCTGGGCGGCATCTATGATTTCGTCGAGGTCTTCGCCAACAATCACCGCACGCGCTGCCGCATGAGCCCGGTGAACGTCGTGGATGTGTACAATCCGCGCCACGAGCAGTTCAAAGACCTGTACCTGGTGGAGAAGATCAGCTCCAACGAGGGCTGGATTCCGGCCTCTCCCGAAGAAGGCTGGAGCCTGGGTTACGGCCGCGAACTGCGCGATTTCATCGGAGCCGCGGCTGCGGGGCGAGAGCCGGAGAGCAACCTCGATTTGGCGATCGATATCACCCTGACCATTTACGCCGGCTACGTCTCAGCCGACGACCGGGGCAGGGAAACCGAGGTCCCGCGACTCTAAAGGCGATCCATGTCCACTCTCTCCAGCCAACTCACCATCCGGGCCTTGCGCGCCCGTCCCGTGAAGGTGCCCATGCGGCGCCCGCTGGTGACCGGGGGCGGCACGGTGGCCGTCGTTCCCCTGGTGCTGATCGATCTCGAATGCGACCAGGGGATCACGGGAGCGAGCTACCTTTTCACCTACACGCCCCTGGCGCTCGAGCCGGTGACGCGCCTGCTTGCTAGCCTGGCGGACCTTTTGCGCGACGACCCGCTGGCGCCGCATGACCTGGAACAGAAGCTCCAGACGCGGTTTCGTCTGCTGGGTCTCTCCGGCGTGGTAGGCATGGCCCTGGCGGGCATCGACATGGCGGCTTGGGACGCACTGGCCCGCGCACACGGGCTACCGCTGGTGAGTCTGCTGGGAGGCCGGCCGCGCCCGGTTCACGCCTACAACAGTTGCGGCCTCGGACTCATCGGCCCGGATCGCGCCGCCGCGGAAGCCGCAGAACTGGCGGAACCCGGATTCGACGCCGTCAAGGTTCGCCTGGGGTATCCGGATCCCGCCACGGACCTCGCGGTGCTGCGCGCCGTGCGCTCGGCCGTAGGTCCGGGCGTTTCCCTGATGACTGACTACAACCAATGCCTGACGGCCGCAGAGGCTCTGCACCGCGTGCACCGGATCGAGGCGGAAATGGACCTGCTCTGGGTGGAAGAGCCCACGCGAGCGGATGACGACGCCGGTCACGCGGCCATCCGGCGAGACGCGCGCACGCCCATCCAGATCGGAGAGAACTGGTGGGGCACCCACGAGATGGCCCGCTCTCTGGCCGCCGGCGCGTCGGATCTGGGCATGCCGGACGCCATGAAGATCGGCGGGGTCTCGGGATGGCTGCGGGCCGCCGCCCTGGCCGAGCCCACGGGTTTTCCGCTTTCCAGCCATCTCTTCCCGGAGATCAGCGCGCATCTGCTGGCCGTGACCCCGACGGCACACTGGCTGGAGTATGTTGACTGGGCCGAGCCCATACTCCAGGGACCGCCGAAGCTGGAGCGCGGCCATTATCTCATTCCGGATTCCCCCGGCGTCGGCCTGGCGTGGAACGAAGACGCGGTGACGCGTTATTTGGCCGGCTGAGTTTGCTACAGGATCGGATCAGTTCTGCACAGTAATGAGCGTACTCGAAGGCGTTGGTGTGCCGGAGATCGTTGCTATCACCGGGTAATCCCCATCCACCAGTGAGCCAGGTATTTGTATGGCAACTTCATACAGCCCAACAAACCAGGGAGCCAAGGCCGTTCCGTACACCATAGCCTGGACACCTCCGACCGTGACCGAGACGTTACTCGCCGTGTTGTATGTGGTGTCCGACGGCACTACGGCGCCGGCAGGTGCCGAAGGATTCGTCGCGCCAAAACCGGTTCCCCACAGAATAACAACCTCCCCCGGCTTCGCTGGAAGTGTGGCGATGCCGGGAAAAGTGCCGTTCCTCACTACGAGACTATAATCCTGCCTCGTAGCGACCGCATAACTACCCCACTGAAAGAAAGCTGGCTGTGTCGCTTGGGCGACGGTATTGACAGGGGCGCTGGTCCCGCTCGAATTGGTGACTGTCAACGATACAGCACCTGCGGCTAAGTTGGGAGCGAGTGCATTGATTTGCGTAGGACTCACATATGCAATGTAGGCGGGTGAGCCACCAACCATCACACTCACCCCATCCAGGGAAGTGGGTAAAATGCCATTGATAATGGCATTTGTCCAGGTGCCTGTATTTAATGATAGATTTTCACCTTGAATTACGATCCAGGTATTCGGTGCCATACCCGGCTGGTAGCTGGCCGCATTTCCAACCGACTTGATGATCGGGATCGATGATGTGACGGCTGCAGCGACCTGTAGAGTGATTCGTATCGTGAAAGCGCCGTTATGCGAGCCGCTTTCCGCGACTGAGATCCGGCCCGTATAGTTTCCCGGCAGTAGGCCAGCCGGATTGACGCTCACATTCAAAGTGGCGGGGCTTGTACCGCTGGCAGGGGAAGCCATAAGCCACGACCCACCGGAATCAGTGGCTGGCGTGGCAGTGAAACTCAGCGAGCTAAAGGAACTGGAAACAGTGACGGGAAGCGCCTTGGGGGTGCCTCCGCCGATCGTGTAGTTAAATGATAAGCTGCTGGCGCCGAGCAAGAACTGCGAAGAGATTTGTCCGATCGGCAGGCGCACAACTCCCTCCCCGTATGTAGCCGCATACAGGAAGCCACTGTCCCAGGCAACATCAGAAAAATAAGTTGAGATCGCGTTGACAGTGATGTTCTGCCACGTGTCACCTAAGTCTTTCGACAAGTAAATTCCCGTACTCGTAGCCAGAGCCAGAAGGGAGTCCGGGCCGAACCGAAGTGACTCCATATCGATTCCACAGCAAATCGTGGGTCTCTTGACAGCAGTCGATAATCCGGAATTCGACAGGTGGAACGTTGCGCCCCCGTCAACGCTCTTGAGCACGCCGCCGCCGATAGCAGGCCCCTGTGTGAGCCCAACCAATACCACCATTGGATTCAGGGGATCTATGGCAATCGTTGACACCTGACCTGCCGCACCGGCCATGCCGATTTGTTGCCAGCTCGCACCCCGATCTTTTGTGCGATAAAGCCCGGTAGTTGTTCCCACGTAAATCGTGTTGCTGTCCCCGGGGCTGACGGCGATGGCAGTCGCTGGTGGGATTTTCCAATTTGCCGGTGCGAGTGTTACGCCCCAGTCCGTACTGTGCAGCACGCCTGAGTCGGTGATGACATACACAACCACCGGACTATTCGGATCGACGGCAACAATGTCGGCACCGTAAAAGTGAAAGGGAAAGCCCGCGGGCGGCGATGAAAAATGAAAAGTGCGACAGTTGTCGGTAGAGTATTGATATCCGGAGGTTGTGTGGAGGTAACAGTACCTGGAATCGCCAGGATTGATTACAGCAATTCCATCTTCGCCTACGGGCAGCCCAATCGTCCATCCAGGCTGCTGCCAGTTACTGCCGCCATCGAAACTCAGAATCGGGCTGAAGTCTTGCACGGCTGCGATAATCGTTGATCCGCTGACCGCAAGCCCAGTGAGGATCGAAGAGTAAACAGGCCCAGTAATGCCAACCCACGAATTCCCGCCGTCCGTACTTTTGTGAATCCCTTGATCGGAACATACAAAGAGTGTCGACTGGCCGACAACATCGATTTTGCGCATATCCAAGCCCGGATTCGGGAGTGGGTTCCACGTCTGCCCATTGTCGTCAGATCGGAACAAGACCCCATTTCCCGCGACGTATATGACGGCTCCAGCGTCAGGAATCGCAACTTTTGACATCAGGGTGTAACTCGGGAGCAGCGTGACCCAAGTACTGCCGCCATCGCCTGTCCCCAGCAATTGTGATTTTCCCGAATCACTGAGAACCACGTAGGCATTGGTCGCCGAGAGAGGGCTCACGGCAACAGAATAGGCCGTCCTGTTCGGGCCGCGGTTGGGAATGACCGTTTTCCACGCCGGGGCGGCGGGAGCCTGCATGATCACGGTACCGTCCTCGAGTCCGGCGATCATCGCCCCTCCACCCGCGGCAAGCGCACGAACGGGGACGGTTGTCGGCAAAGTTAGCGTCCAGGTCGATCCCACGTCCGTTGAGAGTGCTATTCCAGCGGCGGTTGCCGCGAACAGCGTTGATCCCGCGCTTACGAATTCCGACGTAGCTCCAAGTCTTCCTGTCGGATTCCAGGTCAATCCGCCATCTACGCTCTTGAAGATCCCGGCGTTCTCAGTTCCTGCAATTACCGTGTTCGGGTTAGTTTGGTCCACCCAAAGAGTGTTGACCTGTGGGTCGCTCAGTCCAACGTTGATGCGAGCCCAATGCGCGCCGCCATCGGTCGTCTTCCATGCGCCAGCCGCCGTCAGTGGTCCAGAAATGCCCTGGCCTATCCCACCGCCGGCGTACATGACGTTAGGGTCACTGTTGAACACCGCAAACGCCTGGAGCTTGCCGGACTCGAGTTCACCGGCCTGGCCGATCACGTGATGCGGACCTAGCGAGATCCAACTTCCAGAAGCGGGCGCCTGCTGGACGACGAAGTAAATGGGAGTTGACGCACCGCCATTTGGCGCCGGATTGGTAACCACGACAGCATGCGGCCCCTCGGCGGCCAAGTCGTTAGAGGTGAGGGCGATGGCTAATTGCGTGGGGCTGATAAGAATCGCGTCGTGCTCAATTCCGTCGTACGTCACTGTTGAGGTAGCGGTATAGTTCGTTCCATTAATGGTCAGGGTTTGCGGCGGCGCTCCAACTGTCGCAAAAGGCGGGATCAGGCTGGCAACAGTCGGGCCTTCGGCAAAGGCAGGGAGGCAGATTCCTGAGCTGGCAACAATACCAAGCGCGAGCTGAGCGCTTCGCCAACTATTTTTCACTTCAGGATCATCCTCCGCCTCTGCCGCCGTAACCGAATCAGAGAGTTAGTCTATACTGCACAAGGCCGCCCGTAAGGCACGGATCGTTAAGAATTCTAGCACACCCGTAAGGGCGCGCCCCGAAGCTTCACCATGGTAACCGGTGTACCGCCGGCGCAACCGTGCTTCCGGGTTCATGTTTGCCTCTCTCTGCCGGAGCGTCCGCGTGACCGGGCTGCATGGCGGCATTGACTTTGCCGCGTGCTCGTATATAATTCTCGCCAAGTTGCCCGCGCGGGATGTTGCTCGAACGCCGCGCCAAGATCTGAGTCCGGAGGAGAATCGCCATGATCCGACGTAGAGATTTCCTGGCCCTGGGAGCCGCGGCGCCCGTTGCCGCCCGGCCCGCCTTGGGCGCGGCGCGCACGATCAGTTCCGTGCCTGTCCGGCGCGCGGGCAAGGTCGAGATTGCTTTCAAGTCGCCGGACGGTTCGAGACCGAACGGATTGCAGGCGACCAAAGATGGACTTTGGGTCATCGATCAGGGCGAGCGCAACCGGGCTTTCCTGCTCAGCTACGCGGATGGTAAGGTGCTGCGATCCTTCGAGACCGAGACAGACCGATCCAGCGGCATTACTTACGACGCGGGGACTCTCTGGATCGGCTCGACCTACAGCCGCGAGATCGTGCACTGCGACGCGATGACCGGGAAGACCCTGGACCGGCACTTCACGCCCGGAGCCGGCGTGATCTACCAGATGGTTGGGGACCCGCCCGCGCGGAGCAGCCCGCTGGCGAAGGCGCCAGCAGGACAGGCGCGGAAAAAGGCTTCGCCGCAGAACCTGGACCCGAATAAGGTGGGGGGCTACCAGGCAGGCCAACTGCTCGGCGCGCGCGCCCTGGGAACCGGCGCGCACGGACAGGAAGTCAGGGACGGCAAGCTGTGGATGGCGGTGCCTCCGGCGCGCATGATCTTCTGCCTGGACCCCAAGACCTGGGTGGTCCAGAAGCGATTCGAGACCGCCGGCAACCGCCCGCATGGAATCGGCTGGGAGGGCAGGTATCTCTGGTGCACCGATTCCAACCTCAACGCGTTTTTCAAGCACGATCCCGAAACCGGGCAGATCCTGGAGAAGATTCAACTGGCGGACTCCGATCCGCTCCCGCACGGCATGACCATCTGGGAAGGCATGATGTGGTACTGCGACGATGTGGGTGTCATTTGCCGCCTGAGGATGTAGCGAGCAGGCTATATGCCGCCGCGCCAGGGGGCACGTTAGTATCATGAGATACCAAACCATGGCACAAGCCTCCGTTCCGCAAACGCAGACGGGTTCCTCCGCGACCGCGGCGCCACGCTTCACCGCGCAGCGGTTGGTTTCTCTCGATGCCTTTCGCGGCGCCACCATGGCCCTCATGGTGCTCGTGAACAATCCGGGCACGGGACGCGCGGTGTACGCCCCGCTGGAACACGCAGAATGGAACGGGTGGACCATCACCGACGTGGTCTTTCCGTCCTTTCTGTGGATCGTGGGCGTGGCCATGACGCTCTCCTTATCCAAGCGCCTTGCCGCGGGGGTGCCTCGCACCCACCTCTTCCTGCAGGTGCTGCGCCGGTCCGCCGTCCTCTACGCCCTGGGGGTGTTCGGGTACCTGTTCCCCCACTTTGATTTCTCCACCATGCGCATCCTGGGGGTGCTGCAGCGCATTGCCATCTGCTACCTGATCGCCTCGGCCATCTATCTCACTACGGGGGTGCGCGGGCAGGCCGCCTGGATCGCCTCGCTGCTGGCGGCGTACTGGCTGCTCATGAAACTGGCGCCGGTTCCCGGCATCGGGGCAGGCTACCTGGATGTGGAGCGCAACTTCGCCCACTACGTGGACCGCATCGTCCTGGGCGCGCACAACTACAAGCCCACGAAAACCTGGGACCCGGAAGGCCTGGTCAGCACACTGCCGGCGATTGCCACGACCCTGCTCGGGGTCCTGGCGGGCCATCTCCTGCGCCTGAAGCGGGACCTGGCGGAGCGGACTACGTGGCTCTTTCTGGGCGGCAACCTGCTGATCGCGCTGGGTCTCATCTGCAACGTGTGGATGCCCATCAACAAGAAGCTGTGGACCCCTTCGTTCGCCCTGTTCATGGGCGGAATGGATTTCGTGATCTTCGCCATGTTCGTTTGGCTGGTAGATGGTTTAGGTTGGCGGCGAATCGTCAAACCCCTGGTGGTCCTGGGCATGAACGCCATCACCGTGTACCTGGCTTCCGAACTGCTGGCGGAAACGTTGGACAGCATCCGGTGGATATCCGGCGCCGGCCCGATTTCGCTGCGGGCCTGGCTTTTTCAACAACTGTTTGCTCCGCTGGCGGCGCCGATCAACGCCTCGCTGCTGTACGCCGTGGCTTATGTACTGCTCATGTACCTGCTGGCTTGGGGCATGCACCGGAGGGGCTGGTACCTGCGGGTGTAGCCGCCACGCTCTTACCCCGGCGGACGATGCCCCGCAGCATGCCTTTGAAAATGAGGCGGTGCAGCGGATACAGCACGTGCCAGTACAGCAGCCCGGCCAGGCCGAGCGGATCGAAGGTGGCGGTTTGCCGGATGAGGGAGCCTTCGGGCACCGCTTCCACCTGGAATTCCAGCCAGGCGCGTCCCGGAAGTTTCATTTCGGCGCGCAGGCGCAGATAGCGGTCTGGCTGATACGCCTCCACGCGCCAGAAGTCGATATGGCTGCCGGTCCACGGCGTTTCCGGATCACGCCGCCCCCGCCGCATCCCGGGTCCCCCGGCCAGCCAGTCGAGTACGCCTCGCAGCCGCCATAACACGTTGCCGTAATACCAGCCATTGTGCCCACCGATACGGCGAATGGGAGCGAAGGCCTCGGCGGGCGGCCGTTCTGTCCGGGCGGTGTGCACCTCTACGATGCGCGAGCCGAAGCGGACGCCGCCCCAGGATCGCGCCGCGCCAGCCGAGCTGATGGCGTCGGTCCAACTCGTTTCGGCCAGTTCGCGGTCTTCGTTGCGCAGTGCCCTCGACACGGCTTCGGCGACCCCAGCCGGCCGGATCTCGAAATCACGCAGGGCGCTGGAGTCGCGCACCACCGTGGCGTTCCTCATCCCCTCCACCAGCGGCCGGCCGATGCGCGCATATACCGGCGTGACCAGGCCCAGCCAGAGGCTGGAAAGCCGCGGCGTGAGCAACGGCACTGAGAGCATGTAGCGCCGCAAACCCCGCTGCCGGGCGTACTCCCGCATGATTTCTCCGTAGGAGGACGTCCGCTCGGCGCCGATCTCGTAGATGCGATTCTCCGCGACGGGCAAGTCCAGTGCGGCCAACAGGTAGGCGATCAGGTCATCGATGCCCAGCGGCTGTGCCGGGGTATTCACCCACCGCGGGCAGATCATGACGGGCAAGCGCTCCACCAGCGCGCGGATCAACTCGAAGGACAGGCTTCCCGAACCGATGATGATGGAAGCGCGGAACTCGATCACCGGGACGCCACAGGCGCGCAGCACCTCCCCGGTTTCCTGCCGGCTGCGCAGGTGCGAGGACAGCGGCGCGCCGCTGTCGCCCAATCCGCCCAGATAGATGATTCGCCGGACGCCCGCCGCCCGGGCCGCCAGGCCAAAATTGCGCGCCCCAGTGACGTCCTGTTCCCGAAACGCCGGGCCCGCGGCCAGCGAATGCACCAGGTAATACGCTGTCTCCACGCCTTCCATGGCGGGAGCGAGCGAAGCCGGGTCCAGCACGTCGCCGGCGACCACCTCGACTTGCGGGGGCACTCGCGGCCCAAGATAGTCGGGGCGCCGCGCCAGGCAGCGCACGCGCCGGTTTCGCAGGGCCCACACCAGCCGCCCGCCGACATATCCCGACGCGCCCGTCAATAGAATCAAACTTTCAGGCACGTTCGTTAGATGCCGCTTCCGTGCGCCGCGGTCTACTTAGCCGCCAGAGGAGCCCCGTCACCACACCCGGCAGGCCAACGCCGGCGCCATGGGCTGCCCTTCCCGGCATCCGAAAGCCGTGCGAAACTCCGGCATGTTTTGGAGCACTCCCATCACACGGTACTTGCCTGGTGAGTGCGGATCCACGTTCGTCAGCAGCCGGAGGCTTTCCTCGGTCTGGTTCTCGCACCAGATCTGGCCAAAGCTTAGGAAGAACCGCTGTTCCGGCGTAAAGCCGCCGATCTTTTCCCCGAAATTTCCGGCGAGAAGATTCATCAGGGCCATTAGGGCGAGCCGGACGCCGCCGTTGTCGGCCGTGTTTTCACCCAGCGTGAGTTTCCCGTTCAGATGCACATCCGGGGCCACGGTAAAAGCGGAATACTCCTTGACCAGGCAGGCGGCACGCTCTTCGAATGCCTTGGCGTCCTCGGGCGTCCACCAGTCCCGCAGGTTCCCGCTGGCATCGTAGTGCCGGCCTTCGTCATCGAAGCCATGCGTCAGTTCGTGCCCGATCACCGCGCCGATGCCGCCCAGATTGGCCGCGTCGTCCGCGCGGTTGTTGTAGAAGGGAGGTTGCAGAATGCCCGCCGGGAAGTTGATGTTGTTCATCTGGGGATCGTAGTAGGCATTCACCGTCGGCGGACTCATCAACCACTCGTTGCGGTCCACGGGGGTGCCGATCTTGTTGATCTGCCGGCGGAACTCGAAGGCGTCGGCGCGTTCCACGTTGCCCAGGGCGTCTCCGCGCACGATCTTCAACCGGCTGTAATCCCGCCACCGGTCGGGATAGCCGATCTTGTTGGTCACGCCCGCCAGCTTGACGAGAGCTTGTTTCTTGGTGGCGTCGGTCATCCAGGTGAGTTGCCGGATGTCCTGCTGCAGCGCGCGCTCGATCTCGTGGACCATGCGGAGAGTGCGTTCCTTGCCTTCGGCGCCGAAGGTACGCTCCACGAACTTCCGCCCCAGAGCCTCACCCAGCTCGTTGTCGGTGTAGTCCACGCAGCGTTTCCAGCGCGGACGCAGTTCCTTGGTGCCCCGCAGCGTCTTGCTGAAAAACTCGAAGTTCTCGTTCACGAAGGCCGCCGGCAGCATGGGCGCCTCCGCGTGCAGCAGTTGCCAGGTCAGATACACCTTCCAGTCCGCAAGGCTGACCTTTTTCAGGACCGGATCGAGCTGCTTGAAAAAACCCGGGACCGCTACGTTCAGGCTCTCGAAGCCCGGCGCTTCAACCGCCGTGAAGTATCTCGGCCAATCGAATGACGGGTCGTAGGAGATCAGATCGCGGCGGCTGAGCTTGTGATACACCTTCTCCGGATCGCGGCGGGAGACGTTATCGAGCGAGTTGTGGGCCAGCGCCGTTTCGATACGCATCACAATGCGCGCCTTGGCCGCCGCCCGGGAAGCCGGATCGCCCAACAATTCGAACATGCGGGCCACGTGCGCCTGGTATTTACGCCGCAGATCCACGGACTTCGGGTCGGTCTTCAGGTAGTAGTCGCGGTCCGGGAGCCCCAGGCCGCCCTGGTCGGCCTGCGCTATGTTTCGCGTAGAGTCCTTGTCATCCGGGCCGGCGCTGAAGGAGAACAGCGCATTGGCTCCCAGTTCGTGCAGGCGCGCCACCTCCTCCGCCAGCCCCTGTTTATCGCGCAGCGCAGCGATGCGGCCCAGTTCCGGCTTCAGCGGCGCGACCCCCTGCCGGTTGATGGCCGGCTCATCCATGCAGGCGGCGTAGAAGTCACCGATCTTCTGTTCCTCCGGGCCGCGCTTAGGGTCATCGGCGGAATACTGTTCCAGGATCTGCCGCAGCACCTCCCGGTTATGTTGCTGGAGCTCGTCAAACCGGCTCCAACGCGATTGATCCGCCGGGATGGGATTCTGTTTGATCCACGTGCCGCAGGCGTATTGATAGAAATTCACACATGGGCTGGCCGAGAGATCCATGGCCGCCGGATCGAAGGCCGCGGGCTGCGGCTGTCCGCACAGGATGGATCCGGCCAGCAGGCCTAACAACGGCAGATAAGGGTTGCGCATGGGTACTTAGTTTGAGTGTATCGCCCCCGAGCCCGCGAAAGGCCGCGCGGGAGCGTTATCATGGAAAGAAAGCCCATGAAGCGACGCACATTTCTTCAGGCGGCTGCGACTGTGCCGGTCGCGCTGGCCAACACTGATCCGCAAAAAGATCTTCCGAAGTATCGTGTCGTGACTCCCTACCAGCCCTGGCCGAATCCGGGCATGCCCGGGCGATACGCCGGACAGGTGGTGCGTCTGCATGCCGAAAAGTGCATCGATCCGGAGAGCGAGAAGGTCGATGTGCCCACGGTCCAGCAGATGATCTCGCAGGGCATGCGGTCGCTGACGGGGCACGGCGACGCGCGCGACAGTTGGGCGCACTTCTTCCAGCCCGGCGACGTGGTGGGCATTAAAGTCAACTGCTCCGGCGCGCCGGGCATCTGTTCCACGCCGGAGGTGGTAGCGGAAATCGTGCGGAACCTCGGCACCGTCGGCGTCAAGCCGGAGAACGTCTGGATCTACGAGCGCTTCCAGAACCAGATGAACACGGTGCACTACGACCGCTACGTGCCTTCGGGAGTACACATTTGGGCGGCGGAAACCTGGCGCGGCTCCATTTTGGGCTACGATCCCAAGGTCTACGTGGAGGTGGATTTCTTCGGCGAGGACGACACCCGCTCGAACATGTGCCGGGTCATCACGCAGCATCTCACCAAGATCATCAACGTGCCCAACATGAAGGACCACGGGGCCGCGGGTGTCACCGGCTGTTTGAAGAATATCGCCTACGGCGGCTTTTCCAACGTGGCGCGCTCGCATAGCGGAGTGACGACCAACACATATTCCTTCATCGGCACGCTGGCCAACGTGGAGCCCATCCGCTCGCGCACCGTACTCAGCATCATGGACGGCCTGCGGGGCGTCTGGCATGGCGGCCCGTTCTCGCCTTCGCGCAAATTCCGGTTTTATCCCAAACAGATGATGATCGGCACGGACCCGGTGGCCATGGACCGCCTGCTGCTGGACGTCATCGACGATAAGCGCAAAGCCGAGCACGCCATGTCGGTCTGGACGCGCTCCAAGGACCACATACGCCCCGGGCGCGGCTACGACGACGATCCCAACTTCGACCGGTTCATTCGCGAACCCGGCCACATCGAGTACGCCTCCACGCTGGGGCTGGGCGTGTATGACATTCAGAAAATCAAAGTCAGGAAAATCGAAATCTGATGCACTTCTTCTTGCTCGCGGCCCTTCTGCCGGGGCTTTACTGGAGCCAGGGAGTCCAGGCTGCCCCGAAGCTCAAGGAAGCCGGAATTGAACGCGTTTGTGTGCCCGCCGGCCAGCAGGAGGCCTGGAAGCAACAGGGCTTCGCGGCAGAGGTCTTTGACACCGCGCACGCCGAGAAAGCTGTTGCCCCGGGCGTGGAATACCGCATGGACGTGGCCTCCGCCACTCGCGTACCCTGGGTGGATGCCAATGGCTGGCGCTTCCTGCGCAATCCCGGCAAGGAGTTCTATTACGATGTTCCGGCGGACAAAGCCGCTCTTGCCGCGGCGGAGGCGTTCGCCTACGGCGCCAACGCCGCCGTGCACGTGGCCGGCGATCCGGCCGACTTCTCGGCCATGCTGCGATTTCTCAAAGGCCTGGGAGACGCGTCGATGCCGGTGCTGGCGAACTTCGGCATCATCGACGACGGCTCGGAGACCACCGCCGAAGTGCTCAACCTGATGGCGCGGCGCAACCTGCTGTTCCGCGTGGTTCCGGCGCCCGACCCCAAGCTCGATCTGAACGTGCGCATCGGCAGCCCCGAATATCCCAAGGCGGATGCCGAAGACCCCTATTCCTTCGCGCAAAAGCTTCGCGGCGATTTGGGAGACGCGAAACGCCTGCTGCGCATTTACGGCAGTGAAGTGGTGATCGGCCACCTGACCGGGGGGGAGGGGCATGTCCGCGTGCATCTGCTCAACTATGGCCGCCGCCGCGTGGAGGGAATGCGCGTTCGCGTGCGGGGAGCCTACGCGCATGCCGTCATCGCCGACTCCGGCGTCAAAGACGCCATGCTCGCGGATTTCGGCGCCTCCGAAGGGGGCACCGAGTTCACCATCCCGGCGATCAGCACTTACGCGGTGGTGGACTTGACGAAATGAAGCGGCGCCGCGCCATTTGCGGCTAGTGCTTCTCGGTAATCTCCCGGAACACGCGCAGCAGGTTGCCGCCCAGGAACTTGCGGATGCGCTCCTCGCTGTAGCCGCGGCGCAGCATGGCGTCCGTGATCAGGGCCAGGTCGCGGATGTCCCGCATGCCGCGCGGCAGCGTGGGCCCGCCGTCGAAATCGCTGCCCAAGGCGACGTGGTCTTCGCCCACTAACTGGATGGCGCGGTCCACCACCGCCACCCAGCCGTCGGCGGTGAACTTCAGGTCCTCGGGGCAGTCCACCCCCACCATGGGGAACTGCGGCGCCACGATGTGATCGATCTGCTCGATGGTCAGCGGCGTGCCGCGTTTGGCGATCTCGGTCGTATCCCAGAAGGGCTTGCCCGCGTGCTGGGTCCGCCAGTCGAACATTTTGCGGTTGTGGAACTCGTTGCCGATCTGAAACCCGATCACGCCGCCGTGCGCCGCCAGTTTCTTCACCAGCCAGTCCGGCATGTTGCGCGGAATGTTGTTGAAGCTGCGCAGGCCGTGGTGGGTGGCCACGATCGGCGAGGTGCTCACGTCGATGGCCTGCGAAATCGTCTCGTCCGAACCGTGCGAGACGTTGATCACCATGCCCAGCCGGTTCATTTCCCGGACCACTTCCCGGCCATGCTCGTTCAGCCCATGCCACTTGGGCGGGGCGCAGCAGGAATCGGCGAAATTATTGGCCCAGTTGTGCGCCGGCAACTGCGCCGAGCGCAGGCCCAGCCGGTACAGATCGCGCAGGATGCCCAGGTCGCCGTCCAGGTCGAAGCCGCCTTCCAGGTCCAGTACCGCCGCGATCTTGCCCTGGCGATGGATGCGCTCGATGTCGTCCGCATTGAGCGCCAATTCGATCTTGTCCTTGTTCTTTGCCAGTTGCGTGAGCGCCAGGTCCATCAGCCGGAAGGTCTGCTTGGTTTCCATCCGCTGCGGATAATACTCTTCGGTCACGAAAATGGAGAAGAACATGGCGTCCACCCCGCCCTCTTTGGCGCGGGGCAGGTCGAACTGTCCGTCGGAGACGCGCTCCCCGATATCGCCTCCGTGATAAAGCTGCCGGTCGATGACGTGCACATGCGCGTCGAAGACAAACGCGTCCTGGTGCAGTTTGCGCGCGCGTTCGGAAATCTGCGGCCCGTCCGCCGCAGCGGCCGCGGCGGCGGCCAGCAGGCAAAACCAGAGTTTCAAAGCATGGCCTCCATGAACTTACGAGCATAGCGGATTTGGCATCCCGCGGGGCTTGGATATAATAGGGGCACCGCAAGGTAAACCCGCATGAAGATTTCCCGACGAGAACTCATCGCAGGAACGGTCGGCTCGCCATTCGTGCTGCGCGGCGCGCCGCCGCAGCCCGCGCGGCCGAAGCTGGCCGCCGTCTGCACCATCTATTTCCGCATGTCGCACGCGCAGCACATCGTGGATCGCTTCCTGGACGGCTATGGCTGGAACAGCCGGCATCACCACCCGCCCATGGACCTGATCTCGATCTACGTGGACGAGATCGGCAAAGACGATCTCAGCCGCGAGCGGGTCGCGCGGCATCCCACCCTGAAGATGTATTCCACCGTGGCCGAGGCTCTGACCTGCGGCGGCAGTAAACTCGCGGTGGACGGCGTCGTGCTGGTAGGCGAGCACGGTCACTACCCCAAGACCGAAAAGGGCCAGGTGCAATACCCGCGCTACCAGTTGTTCCAGCAGATCGTCAAGGTGTTCCGCGATAGCGGCCGTTCCGTGCCGGTCTTCAACGACAAGCACCTCTCCTGGAACTGGGATTGGGCCAAGGAAATGTACGACACCTCGCGCAGCATGGGCTTCGCCTTCCAGGCGGGTTCCAGCCTGCCGGTCACGTGGCGCACGCCTTCGCTGGAGATGCCGCTGGGCTCCAAGATCCGTGAAGCTGTCTCGGTCTGCTACGGCGGCGTGGACAGCTACGACTTCCATGGCCTGGAGACCATCCAGTGCATGGTGGAGCGGCGGCAGGGCGGCGAGAGCGGCGTCAAATGGCTGCAAGCCTATCGCGGCGACAATTTCTGGAAAGCGTACGAGGACAAAGTCTGGTCGCACGAATTGATGGAATCCGCATTGTGCCGCAGCCACACGCTGACGCCCGCACGCGAAGGCTTCAATGATGTGTTTCCCACTCCCGACGACATGCGCCGCCTGGTCAAGAACCCCGTGGCCTATCACTACGAGCATCACGACGGCGTCAGATGCACGATGATGCTCATGAACGGCCTGGTGCGAGACTTCAACTTTGCCGCGCAGTTGGAAGGCCATCGCGATCCTTTCTCCACCCAGATGTACCTGCCCATGCCCGACGGGCGCACCACGCTCGCCAACTTCTTCAGCCCGCTGGTGAACAACATGGAAAAGATGTTTCTCACCGGCAAGAATGCCTATCCGCTGGAGCGGACTCTGCTCACTACGGGCCTGACCGCCGCAGGCGTCGAGAGCCTCTACCGCAAGCAGGAGCGCTACCAGACGCCGCACCTGGCGATTTCCTATCAGCCCACCAAAGAGTCCACCTTCTGGAGAACATAATCCGTCATGCCCAAGCGAATCGCGGTTGTCACCACCATTTACCGCTATCTTTCCCACGCGCAGCACGAGGCTGACCGCTTTCTGGTCGGCTATCCCATCAACGGGAGATGGCATCGCCCGGACATGAGGATCGTCTCGCTCTACGTGGACCAGAAGCCGGAGGGCGATCTGAGCGAGGCACGCGCCAAAGAGTTCGGGTTTCAGGTGTACCCCACCATCGCCGAAGCCCTGCGCTGCGGCGGCGACAAACTGGCCGTGGATGCCGTCCTGATCATCGGCGAGCACGGCAACTATCCCAAGAACGAGAAGGGCCAGATCCTCTACCCGCGCTACGAGTTCTTCAAGCAGTGCGTGGATGTCTTCGAAAAAGACGGGCGCGTAGTGCCGGTCTATAACGACAAGCACCTATCCTACAGTTTCGAGAAGGCCAAGTGGATGGTGGATAGCTCCAAGCGCCTGAAGTTCCCTATGCTGGCCGGCTCGTCTCTGCCCGTGACCTGGCGACTGCCGCAACTCGAACTGCCGCTCGGTTGCGAGATCGAGGGCGCCCTGATGGTGGGTGTGGGCGGTTCCGATCCCATGGATTACCATGCTCTGGAAGCCATGCAGTGCATGGTGGAGCGCCGCAAGGGCGGCGAGACCGGCGTCAAGG
The DNA here is from genome assembly GCA_021324015.1 of Solibacteraceae bacterium. GTDB lineage: Bacteria > Acidobacteriota > Terriglobia > Bryobacterales > Bryobacteraceae > JAJPJX01. Next base: position 68,650 of record JAJPJX010000099.1, read on the forward strand.
CAGTGCAGTTGATCGAAGGCGATGCCGTCTGGAAAGCCGGAGACGAGGGCCGCTGGTCCAAGGAGTTGCTCACCGCCGCGCTGTCGCGCAGCGACACGCCGCTGGGCCTGACAGTCAAGGACGGCCGCACGCAGGACCTGGTGCACAACGGCCAGCTTCCCATCCTGGTGAAAGACCCGGCGGCTTACTTCATCGAGTACAACGATGGTCTCAAAGCCACCCTGCTGATGCTCAACGGCGCGCTGCGTGATTACAACTTCGCCGCGCGCGTCAAGGGCTTGGGTCTGGTCTCCAACCAGTTCCTGCTGACGCCCACACCCAATGTGACCTACTCCGCCTGCCTGGTCAGCAAGATCGAGGAGATGTTTGCCACGGGCAAGGCTCCCTACCCGGTGGAACGCACGTTGATCGTCAGCGGGGCCCTGGAAGCCTGCCTCACCTCGAAGGTGCAGAATCACCAGCGCCTGGAGACCCCGCATCTGAACGTGCGATACCAGGCGCCCCGCGAAAGCCAGTTCGCCCGAACCTGATCCATGCGCGCCGGCGCGGTGGCCGTTCTGCTGAGCCTCGCCATCTGGCTGGGCGGGGCGGCATTGCGGCCTCCGGCAGCAGTGCCGGTCGGCGCGCCGGCCACGGAGTTTTCCGCCGAACGTGCTCTCGCTCACCTGTGGATCATCGCCCGCGAGCCGCATCCGCTGGGCTCGGCCGCGCACGCCGCCGTGCGGGATTACCTGCTCCGGCAGTTCACCGCGCTGGGCGTCGAACCCCAGGTGCAGACTGCCACCGCCGTGGTCACCCGCTGGGGACCGCCCTATGCCGCGGCCACCGTGCAAAACGTGGTCGCGCGCTTGCGGGGCTCGGGCGGCGGGAAAGCCCTGCTGCTGGGCGGACACTATGACTCCGCGCCGGTCTCGCCCGGCGCCAGCGACGACGGTCATTCGGCGGCCGTTCTGCTCGAGACTCTACGCGCGCTGAAGGCCGGCCCACCGCTGGCACGCGACGTCATTTTCCTGCTTACCGACGGGGAGGAGGCCGGCCTGCTGGGCGCCGCCGCCTTCCTGGAGCAACACCCTTGGGCGCGGGATGTTGGGCTGGCCCTGAATTTCGAGGCGCGCGGCACCAGCGGCCCGGCCTACCTGTTTGAAACCAGCCGCGGCAATGGAGCGCTGGTGCGTGAGTTCGCCCATGCGGCGCCCCGGCCTGCCGCCACCTCTCTGAGCGACACCGCCTATCAGTATCTTCCCAACGACACCGATCTGACCCTGTTCAAGGAAGCCGGCGCACCGGGCCTGAACTTTGCCTACATCGGCGATGTGGTCTACTATCACACATCCCTGGACAATGTCGCGCACCTTGACCCGCCCAGCCTCCAGCATGAGGGCGACTACGCGCTTTCACTGGCGCGCCACTTCGGCAACCTGAACCTTTCCGCCTTGCGCGGCGGAGACGCGGTCTATTGGTATCAGCCGCCGCTAGGCCTGATCGGCTATCCGGCAGCCTGGGCATTCCCGGTGGCGCTCCTGCCGGTGGGGCTCTTTGCCGCCATCGTGTGGGCCGGCAGGCGTAAGCGATACCTGGAGCTTCGGGCCGCCGCCCTGGCTTTGCTGGGCTGCCTGGCGGGCATCGCCACGGCGGCGGCGGCAGCCGCGCTGGTCTGGTACGGCGTCCGCAAGCTCCACCCGGGCTACGCCTTCCTGGCCCAGGGCGAACCCTACAACCCGGCGGTGTACCGCACCGCCTTCGTGGCGCTCGCCGTGTCGGTGACCTCGGCGGTCTGCTTCTGGCTGAAGAAGAGGTACGGGATGGCGAATGCGACCGTCGCCGCGCTGCTCCTCTGGCTGGCGCTCTCGCTGGCAACGAGCTTCGCCCTGCCGGGCGTGAGTTATCTCTTCGTCTGGCCGCTGCTCTTCGTTCTGCTCGCGGTGCTGTGGGGGTTTCTCCGGCAGGATCGCGAACTGGCTTCCCCGACGTTCTGGCTGGCGGCGGTTCCCGGTGTGGCGCTTCTGACGCCCGTCATCCAACTGCTGTTCGTGGGACTGACGCTGCGCTTCGCTGCCGTGGCGGCCCTGGTCGTTGCGCTGCTGACAGTCTTGCTCCTGCCGATCGCGGGAGTATTCCGCGGATGGCTGCCCGCCGGGGCCGCCCTGGCAAGCCTCGTTTGCTTCGCGGCCGGCAGCTTTTCGAACGGCTTCGATCGCGAGCATCCCCGCCCGGACAGCATTTGGTATGGCCTCGACTCGGATGCAGGTAGCGCCGCCTGGTTCAGTTGGGATCCGCAGCCGGATTCCTGGACCGGACGCTACCTCGGCCCGCATCCCGCCCGCGAGCGGCTGCCCGAGTACCAGCCGTTTCTCAGCCGCGAGGCGCTTACCGCTCCCGCAGCCCTGATCGGAATGGTCCCGCCGGTGCTGGAATTGATCCGGGAAGAGACAGGCGGTGGCTACCGCACGCTGCGGCTGCGCATGCGCTCGCCCCGCTCGGCGCCGGTACTCTTCGTATTTGCGGACCCGCGCCTGAAGATCCTGGCAGCCGCCGTGAACAGCCGGCCGATTGAAAAATCGAAAGTCCGGCTCAAGCCCGCGCAGCGCGCCCTCATCCGGCCTGGCCGCCGCTGGGCGCTGCGCTATTCCGCCCTGCCGCCGGGGGGCGTCGAACTCCTGCTCAAGGTCAAAGCCGGAACGCCGGCAAAACTCACGGCCATGGATCTTTCCTACGGCATCCCCGCCCAATTTCCCCGGCCGCCGGACGCCATGCCCGCGCCTTTCTGGCCGGACGCCACCGTGGTGCGGAAAAGCTTCACGTTTTAGCCGCGTGCGCGGCTGTCACGCGACCACAACTTCGGTCTCTTCGGCCGTGAAATAGGCGCAGTCGGGGTGATGGAACACCAGGGCGCTCACGCTGGCCTCCGGCTCCATCATCATGCCTTCGGTCAGCCGCACGCCGATCTCTTCCGGACGGAGCAGTTTCCAGATGCCCTGCTGATCGTCCAGGTTGGGACACGCCGGATAGCCGAAGCTGTAGCGCTTGCCGCGATAGCGCGAAGTGAAACGGTCGTGCATGGTCATGCCCGGCGGATCCGGGAAGCCCCAGTCCTCGCGAATGCGCCGGTGCAGCCACTCCGCGCAGCCTTCCGCCGTCTCGATCGCCAGCGCCTGCAAGGCGTGCGCCTTGAAGTATTCGCCCCGCTGCTTCCACTCTTCGGATTTCTCCCGAACGCCGGCGCCGGCCGTCACCACGAACATCGCCAGGTGGTCCCGCCGGCCGTCCTCCCGGTCCAGGATGTAGTCGCTGAGGCACAACCCGTCCTCTTTCCGTTGGCGCCCGAAATGGAACGTGTGAACCGGGCTCGCGCCGCCGGGCGTGAACAGATGGATGGCATTGCCGCGCCGCTCCGCCTCGAAAAACTGCCACACGGCTTTCACGCGCATGAACCTGGCGGCCTCGCGCTTCAGTTCCTCCACGTTGTGGAACAACTCCAGCGCCTTGGGGTCGTGCTCGGCCAGTAGCTTTTCGAAGTTGCCCTTGAAGCCCAGGTGCCGTCCGTAGAGCATGTAGGGATTGATGTAGCTCCATACCTCGGCCAAGTGCGGCACGTCGCGCAGTTTCCGGTCCACGTACGGCGCGGGAGGCACGGGAAGGTCCGCATGCACCTTGGGACTGCGCGCCTCGCCCGCAGGCGCTACCACTTCTTCTACCGGCGCTGCCGCTGGCGCCGCCTCCGTCCAGGTATGCGCTTCGATCGCCGCTGCGCGCCGGTTGGGATCCATCAACTGGTTCATCAGGTCCAACCCGGTCATGGCGTCCTTGGCGTAGCACACCGCCTCGCCGTAGGCGGGCGCGATGCGCGTCTCGGTGAACTTGCGGGAAAGGGCCGCACCGCCCACCAGCAGCGGGACGCGGATGCCGGCATCGCGCAGGTCCCCGGCCGTCACCACCATCTGCTGCGCGCTCTTCACCAGCAGGCCCGAGAGCCCGATGGCGTCCGGGGCGTGTTCCACGTAGGCGCGGATCAGCGCCTCGGGCGGGATTTTGATACCCAGGTTGATCACCTGGTAGCCGTTGTTGGAAAGGATGATGTCCACGAGGTTCTTGCCGATGTCGTGCACGTCGCCCTTCACCGTGGCCAGGATAATCCGGCCCCGGCTGGCCGAGGCGGCCCTCTCCATGAACTGCTCCAGGTGGTTCACCGCCGCCTTCATGGCCTCGGCGGATTGCAGCACCTCGGCCACGATCAGCTCGTTGTTGTTGAACAGGCGGCCCACCTCGGCCATGCCGTCCATCAGCGGCCCGTTAATGATATCGAGCGGCGCCGCACCCTCGGCCAGTTTGCGGTCCAGGTCCGCGATCAGGCCGTCTTTCGTGCCTTCGATGATGTAATTCGCCAGCCGCTGATCGAGCGGCAGGTCCTCAGCCTTGATCTTCTGTTTTTTGCCCGCCTGCCGGAAATGCTCGGTGATGGCCGCAATGTGGAGCTGGTTGATGGCCACTTTCTGCTCGGGGGTCTGGTTCCTCCAGTCCTCGGGAGCCAGCCGCAGTTCTTCCGGCCCTTCCGCCGGCGGTGCATTGAACAGCAGGTGCTCAGCCAGGCGGCGCTCCTGTTCGGGAATGGAAGCGAACCGCTCCAGTTTCTCCGCGTTGACGATGGCCAGGTCCAGACCCGCCTTGGTGCAGTAATACAGAAAGACCGAGTTCACCACTTCGCGCGCCGCGGGCGGCAGGCCAAAGGAAACGTTCGAGATGCCCAGCACCGTCTTGATGTGTGGAATCCGCGCCTTGATCAGCCGGATGGCTTCGATGGTTTCCACCGCTCCGCCGATGTAGTTGGCGTCACCGGTGGCGCAGGGGAACACCAGGGGGTCGATGACGATGTCTTCCGGCGCGATGCCGTATTTCTCCGTCAGCAGCCGCACGGACCGTTCCGCCACGGCCAGCTTGCGCTCGCGGGTGAAGGCCTGCGCCTGCACTTTGTCCTCGTCGATGCAGCCCACCACCAGCGCCGCCCCGTACGCCCTGGCGATCGGGCAGGTGCGTTCGAACTTTTCGTCGCCGTCTTCCAGGTTGATGGAATTGATGATGCTCTTGCCCTGGCAGTAGGTGAGCGCCAGTTCCACCGCGCGGGCGTCGGTGGTGTCGATCATCAGCGGGGCCTTGACCTTGCGGATGAGCTTCTCATAGAACGGCGGGATGTCCCGGATCTCGTCGCGGTCGGTGCTTTGCAGGCATACGTCCACGATGTGCGCGCCGTTTTTCACCTGCCGCCGGGCGATCTCGGTGGCCTCCTCCCCCTTCTCTTCGGCCACCAGATTCTTGAACAGGCGCGAGCCGATCACGTTGGTGCGCTCGCCGACAATCAGGGGCCGGTTGCTCTCTTCCGCCTCCACCAGGTCAATGCCTGAATACAAGGCGCGGCGCGAGGGCGGCTTCACCGCGCGCGGCTGTTTGCCCTGCGTCATCTCCGCGATGGCCCGGATGTGCGCCGCCGTGGTGCCGCAGCACCCGCCCACGATGTTCAGCCAGCCGTGGTCGATGAAGCGCTCCAACTGCGCGGCCAGCGACTGCGGAGTCTCCAGGTACCGGCCCTCTTCGTTCGGCAGCCCGGCGTTGGGATAACACGAAATGCGCGTGGCAGCCAGTTCCGCGAGGGTGCGGATGTGGTCCGTCATGAACTCCGGGCCGGTCGCGCAGTTGAGCCCCACCGAAAGCAGGTCCACGTGCGAGATGGAGGCGTAGAGCGCGTCCGCAGTTTGCCCGGCAAGCATCGTGCCCATGGGCTCGATGGTGCCCGAGACCATCACCGGAATGCGGCGCCCCAACTCTCTCATGAGCTGTTGGATACCCAGCAGGCCGGCCTTCACGTTGCGCGTGTCCTGGCAGGTTTCGAGCAGCAGGATGTCCGCGCCGCCCTCCACCAGGGCCTGGGCCTGTTCGTAGAAGTTCTGCTTGAGTTGCGCGAAGGTAACCCCGCCGGTCACCGTGATGGCGCGCGTGGTGGGCCCCATCGAGCCCGCCACGAAGCGCGGCTTGACCGGCGTCGAAAACTCGTCCGCCGCCTGGCGCGCCAGGCGCGCCGCCGCCAAGTTCAGTTCGGGCGCCTGTTCTTCGACGTGGTATTCGCCCAGCACGATTTTCGTGCCGCCGAAAGTGTTCGTTTCGATGATATCGGCGCCCGCCTCCAGGTACGCCCGGTGAATTCCCAGCACCACGTCCGGCCGCGTCTTCACCAGGTATTCGTTGCAGCCTTCCAGCGCCGGGCCGCCGAAGTCCGCGGCCGTGAGGTGCTGCTGTTGCAGCATTGTTCCCATGGCCCCGTCGATGACCAAAACACGGCGGGCAAGTGCGTCGGCGAGCGCCTGGCGGCGCTCTTCAGCGATTGTCATAGCGAAGGCGGTGTGCTTTTATGATTGTAACAAGATGACTCGTAGAACTCTGCTCGCCGCCGGCGCCGCGCTGCCCGCGGCGCATGCGCAGCCCGCGCCGTTGAAAGGCCGGCTGAAGCAATCCGTGGCCCGCTGGTGCTACAACAAGATCCCGCTGGAAGACCTGGCCCGGGCCGCCGAGCGCATGGGGCTCAAAGGCATCGACCTGATCAATTCCGAGGAGTGGCCCGTAGCGCAGAAGTACGGCCTGGTTCCGGCCATGACTCCGGGCGGAGGCACCATCCCCGACGGGCTCAACCGCAAGGAGAACCACGACAAGATCGAGCGAGAGTTGCGCGAGAACATCACCCGCGCCGCGGCTGCCGGCGTACCCAACGTCATCACCTTCTCCGGCAACCGGCGCGGGCTGCCTGACGACCTGGGCCTGGAAAACTGCGTCATCGGTCTCAACCGCGTCAAAAAGGTGGCCGAGGACAAGGGCGTCACCATCTGCCTGGAACTGCTCAACAGTAAGGTGGATCACAAGGACTACCAGTGCGACCACACGGCGTGGGGCGTGGAGGTGATCCGGCGCGTGGACTCGCCGCGCGTCCGCCTGTTGTACGACATCTATCACATGCAAATCATGGAGGGCGACATTATCCGCACCATCCGGGAAAACATCCGCTACATCGGCCACTTTCACACCGGAGGTGTTCCCGGGCGCCACGAACTCGACAACACACAGGAATTGGACTACCGCCCCATCGCTGAGGCCATCGTGGACCTGGGCTACACCGGCTACTTCGCGCACGAGTTCGTTCCCCGGCGCGATCCGCTGACCTCGCTCGAAGAAGCCGTCCGCCTGTGCGACGTGTAGAACCTGGCGATCGCCACGAAACCCTCGGCGCTCATATATACTGGTGCACAAGGAGGAAGATCCATCGATGAAATTGTTTCTCGCTACTCTGGCTCTGGTATCGCTCGGGATTGGCTCCGCTTGGGCCGGCGCTGCCGAGGGGAAAGCGGTTTTCGACGGCAAGTGCAAAATGTGTCACGGTGCGGATGGCAAAGGCAATCCGGGAATGGTAAAGGCCATGGGAGTGAAACCGATCGGTGGAACTGCCGAAGCCGACGTCAAGAACGCCGTCACCAAGGGCAAAAACAAAATGAGGCCGATCAGCGGTCTGTCGGCCAAGCAGATCGACGACGTCGCGGCATACGTACACTCTCTGAAATAGGACTCGACTCCCGGTTCCCCGCCCGGCTGGCTATCCGAAGAGAATCGACGCGATGACCAGTTGAGGCATCGCCTGGTTCCAGCTCTCCGGAATGTTGTCGAAGGCCAGCCGGAAGCTCTTGATTTCTCCGGGGGAGAGGCCCCCCATCCGGTCGCTGACGATGGGCACCCGCTCGCGCAGGACCACCTGGCCGTAGGCGTCGTAGAAGACGCAGTTGATCTCGATGTGCTTGAGAGTCTGACTGCCGTTGTTGCCGATCTTGCCGGTTATTTCCACTACCGACTGTTTCAGGTAGCTCTCGTGCGCCTGCATGGCCACGTCGAACAATTGCAGGTTGTGCACGTAGGCCTTGGCCTCCCCGGTCAGCGGCGGAGGCGGGGGTGGGCCCTTGCGGGCGGCCCGCTCCAGCAACACAAAGCCGGCCATACCCAGCAGCAGAACCAGCGAGACCACCACCACCGGCACCGGGAAGCCGCTTTTCGCCGCGGCTGTCTTGTTATCGACCACCGACCGTCATCTCCGCTATCAGTAGTGTAGGCGCTGCCGAAGAACCTCGGAATTCCAGGTCCGAACCCACCGCCGCCAAGCCCTGGAACATCTCCCGGAGGTTGCCCGCGATGGTCACCTCCGAGACCGGAAAGGCCAGTTCGCCGTCGCGGATCCACATACCTGCCGCGCCGCGGGAATAATCCCCGGTGACGATGTTAACACCGAACCCCATCAGCTCGGTGACATAGAAGCCGTTGCGGATTCCGGCGAGGATACCCTCGGGGGGTTCGACGCCCTGCTCCGCATAAAAGTTCCCGTGGCCGATACCGGCGTTGCCGGCCAGCCCGCGCGAGGCGTTGCCGGTGGTCTTTAGCCCCAGCTTGCGTGCGGTATAGGTGTTCAGCAGGTAGCTCTTCAGCACTCCGCGCTCGATAACCACCGTGCGCCGGGTGGGCACGCCTTCATCATCGAAAGGCGAGGTGCCGAAGCGGCCCGGGATAGTCCCATCGTCGATCACCGTGAGGTTCTCGGAGGCTACTTTCTCGCCCAGCCTCCCGGCCAGGAACGACTCCTGGCGGTAGACGGCTACGCCGTGCACGGCCTCGAAGATGTGATCCAGCAGAGAGCGCGCGGTGCGCGGCTCAAACACCACCGGAACCTTCTGGGTCTCGACTTTCACGGCGCCCAGCCGGCGCAGGGCGCGGGCCGCGGCGATGCGTCCGATCTGCTCGGGCGGCTCGAGGCCGGCCAGACCGCGGGCGAGGGAAAACCAGTAGTCCCGCTCCATGCTCTCACCCTGCCGCGCCACGGGCACGGTGCTCAGGGAACAATAGCTGCTGCGGTACTCACCGGAGAAGCCCCGCGAGTTGGCGAACACGTGACGGCCCAGGTGCGAATCGAAAGAGGCGCCTTCGGAGTTGCTGATGCGCGGATCGGCGGACAGGGCGGCATCCTCGGCGCGGCGCGCCAGTTCCATCTTCTGGGGCGTCTCCAGTTGCGCGAAATCCGGGCAGTAGAGCGCCAGATCGCCGGGGATGGCGCCCAACTCTTTGGGATCCGGCATCCCCGCGTGCGGGTCCTCGGTGGTCACCCGGGCCAGTTCCAGGGCGGACCGCACCAGGTGCGCAATGCCCTCGGGCGTGAGATCCGAGGTGTACGAGGAGCCGGTGTTCCGCCCCACCAGGATGCGCAGTCCGGCGCCGCGCGATCCGGCCTCCTTGAGAGTCTCTACCTCGCGCAAGCGCACGTTGACGGAAAATTCTTCCCCCTCCGCAATGGTGCATTCGGCGTCGCTGGCGCCCGCGGCCAGAGCTTGCCGCACCACATCGTTGGCCATTTCCAGCAGGTTGCCGCTGCCGCTCACGCCGTGCCTCCCACGGTCATGCGATCGATCCTGATGGTGGGGATGCCCACGCCCACCGGGACGCTCTGGCCTTCCTTGCCGCAGATCCCGATGCCCTCGTCGAGTTTCAGATCATGACCCACCATGCTGACGTACCGCAGCGCCTCCGGACCATTGCCGATGAGCGTGGCATTGCGCACCGGCCGGGTGACCCGGCCGCCCTCGATCAGGTAGCTTTCCGACGCCGAGAAGACGAAATTCCCGTTGGTGATATCCACCTGGCCGCCGCCGAAGTTCACGCAGTAGAGGCCTTGCGGCACGGAGCGCAGAATCTCCTCGGGGTCGCTGTCGCCGGCCAGCATGAACGTGTTGGTCATGCGCGGCATGGGGATGTGGGCATAGCTCTCCCGGCGGCCGCTGCCGGTGGAAGCCGCCCGCATCAGGCGGCTGGAAAGCCGGTCTTGCAGGTAGCCGCGCAGGACGCCGTTTTCGATCAACACATTGCGCTCGGTAGGGTGCCCCTCATCATCCACATTCAGCGAGCCGCGCCGGCCCGCGATGGTGCCGTCATCGACCACCGTGCAGAGCGGACTGGCCACCTTCTGTCCGATTCGGTCGGTAAAGGCGGAAATCTTCTTGCGGTTGAAGTCAGCTTCGAGGCCATGCCCCACCGCCTCATGCAGCAGGATTCCGGGCCATCCGGGGCCCAGCACCACGGTCATCTCTCCGGCGGGAGCCTCGACGGCATCCAGCATCACCACCGCCTCGCGCGCTGCTTCGGTGGCGAAGTGCTCCGGGGTCTTTTCTTCGAGGAAATAGCGCAGTTCGACCCGGCCTCCGCCGCCGGCGTGGCCGCGCTGCGGGGTTCCCCCGCTCTGCCGCGCCAGCGCCGAGACCGACAGGCGGGCCAGCGGCTGCCGGTCAAAGCTCAACACGCCGTCGCTGGTGGCGATCAGCACGTGGCGGAGGTTGTCGGCATAGGTAGCCTGCACCTGAAAGATGCTCCGGTTGTAGGCCCGCGCCGCCCGGTCCGCGCGCTCACCAGTTCCACGCGCTCGGCAAAGGCGGTTTCCGTGGGAGCCGTCACGACCGGATACAAATCGCGTTTCGCCCCCTCCAGGAGCGGGACCTTCTCCACCTGCGCCGGACCGGCGGCGATACAGGCGGCCACCCGGGCAGCTTTGCGGATTCTTTCCGGGCTCAGATCGTCGCTGTACGCGTAGCCGGTGCGTTCGCCGGCAATCACGCGCACACCGACGCCCAAAGAAACCCCCTGCGAGGCGCTTTTGACGATCCCCTCGTCCAGACTGATCAGGCTGGTGGCCTGGTATTCGAAATACAGGTCGGCGTAGTCGCCCCCCCGCGACAACGCTTCACCCAGATAGCTTTCCAGATCCTGAGGAGTGATGCCGAACTTGCCCGCGATCCACGACTCGGAGAGCGCCATACTTTCAGGCTATCACGGGGGTCGAACCGGGGCGGGCAGGAAACCCACCCCGGCGCCAGGCAAGATCCACGGTCCGCGACAAACGTCAGTTGCGGCTGGGGAAGATGCCTTGCAAGGCGATGATAAAGGTCACACAGAGATACGGCTGGATGTTGGAGTGCGGCTGGCTGCCTCCCGCATTCCCGCACATGGCGGCATTCATGACCGTGCCGTCGGGCGTCGCGCCGTAGATCATCGTGCGGTTGGCGGCCTCATTGGCGGGCACGGCGCCGGCCGGGTCGCTGGTGGTGGCCGACTCCGTGGCGTTGATGACGTGATTGTGCGCCGGCATCTGGCTGCTCAGGAGCGTGACATTTTCCGTCCCCGCCGACTGGCCTATGGTGTAGGGGCTGAGCCCCGGGCCCTGGCCTTGATGCACCGTCACGCGCCCCCGGAGGTCGGGAAGGGCAAACGTGCTAATCCCATCGCCCCCGAAGGTGGTGCCAAGGATGGAAAACAGCGCGGTGTTCTGCGAGATCGGCAGGAGCTGTCCGTTGCACAACGCCCACCCCGTGGGGGCGAAGTTTCCGCCGAACATCCTGATTTCACCGAGAAATGGTTCTGACATGTGCCGTGTAGTCTCCTTTTCTGCGCGAGATGTGTGAATGGTTGGTTGCTTATTGACAGTGCAGGGAAAAGCCCACACGTCCCACGGGCGTCGGGGTGCTAGCCCAGTGTATCTGCATCGATACCAGTTGCCCCCGGCTGACCGAAACGCTATGGCTTGTGTCCTCGCACGAGGTGTTCCCGCCAATGTTTCCGCTGACTGAACAGGTGAGTGTCGAGCCGGGCTGGCTGTCGTTTACAAACAGAGTGAATGTCGCCGTGCCGCTGCCGGACGTCAGGTTCAGGAACCCCTCCAGAACATCGAAGGTACACGACGCCGGCATAATGACATCGCCGGAAGACGCAGTTGTACCTTGGCTGTTGGTGCCGTTGGGAGATGCGTAGACGGTTTGACTGCCGCTAATCGTCATATTGGTCCCGAAAATCGTGGCGGGTCCGGCCGTACCTGTCGCTCCCGTCGGGCCTGTGGGTCCGGTCGGTCCGGTGGCACCCGTCAGCCCCACTCCGGCCGGCCCCGTTGGTCCGGTCGGACCGGTGGCACCGGTCAACCCCTGCCCCGTCGGCCCGGTCGCTCCGGTCGGTCCCGTGGGCCCCGTCGGACCTTGCGGCCCTGAGTTCGCCAGCGTAACCTGCAGCACGGCCGGATGGCTCGTGCTGGTGTTCTCCTTGCTGTCGAAGAACACCACCGTGGACGGAGCGCCCGCGGAGGCGGCCACGCTGATCCCGTTGTTGGTCCCGGAATTGGTGATCCAGGATTGCACCAGCGTTGTCAGATCCGCGGTAACGTAAACGGCCGCCTGGGTGACCGCCACGGTCGCTTCTACCCCGGCGCTGATCGTGGGAGGACTGTTGAATGTCGCGGTCAACTCCCCCCAGGAACTGGTCACCTGAGAGATATCCACCGCCCCGCTTACGCCCAGCCGGTTCACGTAGAGCACCAGAGTGGCCCGGCTAACTTGCGCGGCCGTAGTGCCCGGCGGCAAGCTGGATAGGTCGAACTGCAGCAGCGCCCGGCTGCCGTTCCCCACATTGAGATTCGCCACTGTGCCGAAATTGACCGTCGGATTGGTACTGTTGAGATACGTGTCCGCCACCAGCGGCGCCACCTGGGCCCACCCGGCGGCCGGCAGAAACAGCGCCGCCAGAGCCGGAAGACAGCCGCGGGACCACCACGATCGAGTCATCATTTGCATTCCTCCAAAGAAACCGCTGTATGGGGCAAGGACCGCGCTAATCTCGCCGCCACGTCAGGCGCCGCAGGGCCAGCGCCACGACCAGGCCGGCGGCGCACAACCAGGCGGGCGCCGGCTCCGGAATCTGACTCGCCGTATCCACCCCCACGATATCCACCGCCCAACCCGGCGTTCGCTGCTCGCCGTCCGCCAGAATGAAGGACTTCCCATCGCCCACGGGGCCCAAAAACAGCGGGCCCGTGAAGTTCCCGTTGCCCTGCTCGCTAAACCCGTCGCCAAACGTGGGCCCGATGGGCACGTTGTCATCCTCGGTCAGCGCAACCGTGTACTTGCCGGCGCTCAGCGTAGGATTCAGATAGGCATCCCAGCAAAAACCCGAGGCCGGATCGACGTTCCTTGGCCCACACGTGCCGCTGTTATCGTTCTTGTCGGTAGCCAGCACGTTGCCGGTTCCATCGAATAGAGAAAGCACCGGAGCGAAGCCGCCCGCGGGGATCACTGTGGAGGCCGCGTTGGTGCCTCCCGCGAAGGACCAGGTCTGGATCGTCACGGCTGCGGTTGCGCCAATGGCGAAGCTAAACAACTGAATGTTGTCGTCCTGCGTGAAGAGGCCGGTATACGAGAAGGAAAGAGGACTGGCCACCAACGGGGAGGCGGCGGGCAATGCCAGCAAAGTGGTGGTCAGAACGCACAGCCATAAGCCGCGACTCATCGTGCCCTCCAGAACCTCTGGGATTTCGAAGCCTGGGATTCAGAGTATCAGAAAATTCCCGCGGATTGATGAATTTGTTGATCCGCGCCGGTACCATTTTCCGGAAACAGTAGGGAAAAATCCGGAGATTCGCTGCACGCCAGCCGCGGGTGTTGGAAAATAAGTGAGGTTTCAGTTTCCCCATGCGTCGTAACGGAGGTCGCAGGTGAGTCCCGCACCCATCTTCCGCCCCGCAGCCGCGGAAGACGAAGAGTTTCTGTTTGCGCTGTATTGCAGCACGCGGGCGCCGGAACTGGAGGCGCTGCCCGGCGGCGCAGAGGAGCGCGCAACGCTGCTGCGCTTGCAGTTTCGAGCCCAGAGGCTGCATTACCAGGCGCAGTTCCCCAACGCCCAGCATCTGATTGTGCTCGACGAGGGCCAACCCGCTGGACGGCTTTTGACTGACCGAACAGACGAGGAAATCCGGATCATCGACATTGCGTTGATGCCCGGCGCGCGAAATCGGGGAATCGGCAGCCAGATTATCTGCGAAGTGTTGGCGGAGGCGGCGCTTTCCGGCCGGCCGGTGCGTCTCCGGGTCTGGAAGCACAACCCCGCGGCGCGCCTGTACCGGCGGCTGGGATTTCAGGTGACCGGCGACGACGGGGTGCACTTGCAGATGGAGTGGCGGGCCGGCTGAGAGCCCTGGCCGGCCCTCAATACCCTTTTTGCTTGTCCACCACGTTGATCAGCGTCTCGCCTTTCACGAAGCGGGCGATGTTCTCCTTGATCAGCGCAATGCGCCGGGCCTGAATGCCGTCGGACTGGCCCGCGATGTGCGGAGTGATGATCACGTTTTCAAACTTCCAGAGCGGGTGCCCTTGGGGAAGCGGTTCGGGATTGGTGACGTCCATGCCCGCGCCGGCCAGGCGGCGCTCATCCAGAGCTTTGACCAGGGCATCGGTGTCGTACAGCCCGCCGCGCGAGACGGCGATGAAGTAAGAGCCTTTTTTCATGAGCGAGAACTCGCGGGCGCCCATCATGCCCCGGCTCTTTGGGGTCAGCGGCGCGGAAATGAAGACCACGTCGGCTTCCGGAATCACGCTGTCCAACTGGTCCGGAAAAACCATTTTGCTGACGTAATCGTTGAAGGGCATCTCCTTGGGATCGACGCCGATCACCCGCATGCCGAAGGCGTGCGCGCGTTGGGCGATTTGCGAGCCGATGCCTCCCACTCCGATGACCACGGCCGTCTTGCCGCGCAACTCCAGGGGATGGTACTCCCCGCGCCGCCAACGCTCCTCCGTGCGGCGGGGAATGACCTGATAGAGGTCGCGGGTGAGAGCCAGCAGCAGGGACATGGCGTGGTCTGCAATCTCCGGCCCCTGAATGACCTTGCAGTTGGTCAGGATGACGTCGCTCTGCAGGAATTCGGGAAAGCGGTAGGTCTCCACACCGGCGGAGTACACCTGCACCCACTGCAACTTCCTGGCAGCGTGAAAAAGTTGCGGGTTGATGGTCCCGAAAATGGCGTCGGCGTCGGCCACCTGTTCGAGCAGCCTGGTCTTATCACCAGCTTCGACCTTGGCTTCGGGGCTGACGCTTTGAAATTCCCGGATGGCGCCGTCATCCATGCCGATAACCACGATCTTTTTCTGGGCGCAGAGCAACGGGGCCGCAATCGCAAGAAACGCGGCAGCCAATTTTCTCACGGTGATTCCCTCCTCGGCCTGGGCAGGCGGACCCCGCCTCCCCCGCTCCGGCGCATTGTATCAAAGGAGGGCGGCTGTTTTGGAGGGCAGGCGGACCTGCAAAGAGCGGCAATCGGCTTCAAGCATTTCGCGGACCAGTTCCGGGAAGCGGATGCGCGCCGCCCAGCCCAGACGGGCGCGCGCCTTTGAGGGGTCACCTTGCAGGACATTCACTTCGGCCGGACGATAGAGGTTCGGGTCGGCGCGCACATAGCGGCGGTAGTCCAGTCCCGCATAGGCAAAGGCCAGTTCTGCAAATTCCCGCACACTGTGAGTTTCCCCGGTGGCCACCACGTAGTCGTCCGGCTCCGGCTGCTGCAACATGAGCCACATGGCCTCCACGTACTCCCGCGCATGCCCCCAATCGCGCTTGGCTTCCAGATTGCCCAGGAGCAATTCGTCGGACTGGCCGGCCAGAATCCGTGCGACGCCGGCGGTGATCTTGTGGGTGACGAACTCGAAACCCCGCCGCGGGGACTCGTGGTTGAACAGAATTCCGCTGGAGGCCTTCAATCCATAGACTTCGCGGTAGTTGCGGGTCAGGTGGAAGCCGGCCACCTTGCTGATCCCGTAGGGCGAACGCGGATGAAAGGCAACCCCTTCATGCTGCGGCACTTCCCGCGCGTTCCCAAACATTTCGCTGGAGCCGGCGAAGTAAAAGCGGCAGCGCGGCACCAGGTTCTTCAGCGTGGCCAGCAGGTAGTGTGTGCCGTTGACGTTAGCGTTGAGCGTGGAAAACTCGTCATCGAAGGAGTAGCTGACGAAACTCTGTGCAGCCAGGTGGTAGCATTCGTCGGGAGCGGTTTCGGCTACCACCTGGTGCAGGCTGGCGTAGCTTTCGAGCGAGGCGGCGTGCAAGACCAGCCGGGAGCGGATCGCCTGGATGCGCGACAAGCGGTGTTCCGCGTCTTCCAGGGCCACCCGGCGGACGATCCCATGCACCTCGTAACCCTTTGAAAGCAATAGCTCTGCGAGGTAGGAGCCATCCTGGCCGGTGATGCCGGTGATCAGCGCACGCGGGGGCATCCTTCCACTCTAACAGGCTTCTGCCAGCCCGGCTTTTCTTCACCAGCAAACCTTTGTAACCTAGAGAGTTGCCGGTACGCCTTCCTGAACGAAGTGATGGCGCTTTCCGAGGCCGGCCCAGTCAGTGCGGCATGCTGGTCGATTTCGAGCTCATCAAGTGCGCGCAGAACGGAGACGGTGTTGCCTTCAACGAAATCGTGCTGGCATATCGGAAGCGGATTTTGGGTACGATCGCGCGTCTGATTGCGCGACCGGAGGATGTAGAAGACGTGGGGCAAGAAGTCTTCCTCCGTCTGTACTTCTCGCTGGACCAGCTTCGGACGCCCGAGGTATTTGAGCCTTGGCTGCATCGCCTGACCGTGAACGCGGCGTACGATTACCTGCGAAAGCAGCGTCGGCGCATGGAATCGCGCATGTCGGACCTGTCCGAACAGCAGGTGGTGATGGCGGATGCGCAGGCGGGCGGCAAAATCGATCAGGAACAGCAGGAGCAGAAACGCATCCGCGAGATGGTAGATTCGCTGTTGGGAACGGTTTCCGAAGCAGACCGGCTGCTGCTCACCTTGAAAGAGGTGGAGGGGCTGTCTCTGAAAGAACTTGAAAAGATTTACCGGGTCAATGAAAATGCTCTTAAGGTGCGGCTCTTCCGGGCCCGCCAGCGGGTTCTCAAGGCCTTTGGAGCACAGGACCCCAGGGGGAAGGATTCGGCGAAGGCCGAAGTTTAAGCGTATGTCCTCGTCATATCGCGGCGGTGACGAAAGGAGCCTGGATGCGCTGTTCCAGGCCTACCGGGATGCCTGTCAGGCCCCCGAACCCAGCCCCAACTTCATGCCGCTGCTCTGGCAGCGAATCGAAGCGCGGCAAAACTACTCTTTCTTCTTTGGACGCTTGGCCAAAGGAATCGTCACGGCCGCTGTGGCTATCTGCCTGGGGATGGCGGTCTATCTTTCGGTCCCGCGGCACAGCTCGGCCCTGTTCAATGAGAGCTATGTAGAGGCGTTGTCGGGCGGCCACAACCTGGACGCGGATCAACTTCATGCCGATCTGTTTCCGGAGCCGGATGAAATGTGATGCGGCGGACGAACTTCTCAGCCGGACTCTATCTCGCGCTGGTTTTCCTCAGCGGCGCGCTGGTGGGGGGGTTCGGACATTACCTCTACACCATGAAGTCGGTGAGTGCCAGCACCATCAGCAAACCGAAGCCTGAGGATTACCGCAAGCGGTACATCGATGAGATGCACACCCGCCTGAAGCTGACGGACGCTCAGGTCGCGCAGCTCGTGCAAATCATGGACAACACGCGCGAACACTTCCGCGAACTACACGAACGGACCAAGCCCCAACTGGACGCCATCAAGGCCGCGGAGAAGCAGATTCAGACGGAGCACCGTCAAGAGGTACGGGCGATGCTGACAGACAGCCAGAGGGCCGAGTACGAACGGATCATTGCCGAGCGAGAGAAACGCCGGCAACAAGAGGCGGCCAGGAAAAATCAGGAGAAGTAATCGAGGAACTGCCTGTGCGGCAGTGAGTTAGGCTACGGGCTGAGCCTTTTTCCCACGAGTTGCCTTGTACTTCTTTTCAAAACGATCTACCCGTCCCGCCGTATCCACCAATTTCTGACGTCCGGTAAAGAACGGGTGGCAGTGCGAGCAGATTTCCACCCGGATATCACCCTTGTGAGTGGACCGGGTCTTGAAGGTATGCCCGCAGGCGCAAACGACGTTGATTTCGTTGTAGGCGGGATGAATTCCAGCTTTCATTTTTCCGAGTATACCAGAAAATACAAACCCCCGTGGATTCTCACGAATGCACGGGGGCCAGGTAGCCTTAAAAAACCTGAGGCTTGGGCTTACGCGAGAGGTAGCCGGTCCACAGGAACTTGACCCTGTCACTGAACAGGATCGACAACGTTAGAGGCTCGACTTTAGCAGTCGGCCACCTCGCGCGGTCTACTGTCGTTCATTATTTCTGGACCACCTCCTTTCCAGTGATGGCTTAATGGTAGCTCCAGCGGAATGGCTTGTCAACGAATTTCCACTGTCACCCAATTAGCAGGGTGATTTCAGATTGAGCGCCTACAGGTTGCGTGACAAAAATCGACACATCGCCAGACCGTCGATCAGGCTGAACGGGAACTGGCCGGTGGTGTAATGTCCACATGGCAGGGTGAACACCTCGTGGGGGAGGTCGTGGCTGCGGAAATATTCCAGCACCTGGCGGGAGTACACCGGCAGGAAAGTGGAGTCGTGCCGCGCCCAGATCAGCAGGTTGCGGCTGGGGTGTCCAGCGAGGCGGTGCAGATAGGCAGCGGGGCTGATCACGCGCCAGTAGGAGCGCAATTGGTCCTGAGTCACGTCGCTCCCGAACCCCTTGCGGATGTGCTGCGTAGACAAACCGGTCCAGACCACATCGGAGAAATACATGGAGACGTGGTTGAAGACGCCGGCGCGGATGCGGGTGTCGTGGGCCAGAGTGATGAATGCCACGCAGGATCCGAGGCTGGTACCCAGGATGCCAAGCCGTTCGTAGCCTTGGAATGCAAGCCAGTCCAGACAAGCCCGCGTGTCCGTGACCGATTGGCGGTTGGCGTGGATGGTGCGGCCGATGTTGCTGGAGCAGTGGTAATCGGCCCGCTCGAGTTCCGGCGGCATCCGGCGGTCGTGGTACGCCAGACTCATGCGCAAGGCGGAAATACCAAATCTATTCAACAGCTTACAGAGTCCCAAGTGGCCATCGGCCCCGGAATTCCACTGCGGCAAAACCACCACAGCGCGGCGCGGACCGCGGCTCGCCGGGAAGAAGTTTGCGTAGACCGTATTGTTCTCGGGGTATGGGGAGGCAATCGGACTGGAAAACGTCAGGACCCCGCCGTTCAGGCGGTAGTCCTCCGGGGTGCGATAGGCGAAGAAGCAGTCGGAATCCTGCACCGCAGCGGTTACGTACTCATCCAGGAGTCGGCCGGAATCGCCGTTGGCGGGGGTGCTGAGCAGCCAATCGACGCCCCATTCAAAATTGCGGATTTTTCGGTTGGTGTCGCGGGAGGCAAGCTTTCGTTCCCACGCGTCCATCCAGCGTGCGTAGATTCCCATGCTGAAATTGGCAAGGAATCACCAGTTTAGCAAAAGAAAAAATCCCCGCCGCGGCCCCTGCGGCCGGGCGGGGTTGCGGAACAGCCCAGAGAGGCAACGCACCAAAGCGGAAAGGAACCTCTGCAAAACCCCAGCGTCGGGACTGCAAGTCGCTGACCACACCTAACCCTTTGGAAATATGACCCATGCATTGGCGGGGCTACGGATTTCCGTAGAGTCCGGGAGAATGATCCTACGCATTTCCAGAGTTGGCGCTGCGGGGCCTGCGGAAGGGCCGGGGTAAACGATACAATCGGCAGGTGAGTCCTTCGGCGCCTACCGTTGCGCGGACGAACCGGGCGGAAAAGCCTGCTCCGACCAGCGCCCTGGCGGGCTTCCTGCTCTCCGGTTTTTTGTTCGCGCTTCTGGGTGCCATCCTGCCGGCGTGGGGCTATCACCGCGATCCCCCGGAGTTTGCGACCATCGGGCACTACTTTCTGAGCCTGAACCTGGGCATGCTCGCGGCCACTCGGGTAACGCAGAGCTTGCTGCCACGGCGTGGCATCCGGTTCCTGCTGGTGCTGGCGGCGGCGCTGGCGTGCGGCACGCTGCTCTACCTGGCGCTGGTGACGCCTCCGGCCTCGCCGCTGTGGCGGATCGCCGGCCTGGCGCTGATCGGGTTCGATACGGGACTGCTTCATCCGGCGTTGTTCCACGCTATCACGGGACGGTACGAACGAGACCCGGTGGGAACGTTGAACCGGGGCGGGATCTTTTTCGGCCTGGGATGCCTGGCGGTGACGCTGCTGGTGGCCGGCACGTTTTATGCATACACGGTGCCCAGCATTCTGGTTCTGATGGCTACGGTACCGGCGTATTTCGCAGGCATTTTTGCCAAATCTTCGTTTCCGGCGGTGGTTGCGGCGGGGCAGCCGAGCCTGCGCCAGGCGCTCCTGGACTTCCGCAGCCCCGGCGCAGTGATGTTCGCCATGCTGCTGTTTTTTCAGTTTGGAAACGAATGGTCGATCGCCGGCTGGCTGCCCCTGTTTCTGATCCGGCGGCTGGGAGCCAGCCCGAGCACGGCCCTGCTGTTGCTGGCACTTTACTGGCTGGCCCTGCTGGTTGGACGAGTGGGGGCCGTAGCGATCGTGCCGCGAGTACGGCATGGCCGGCTGCTAGGCGGCAGTGTGTTGGCGGCACTGTTCGGATGCCTGCTCTTGTACTCGACCAATAATGTCTTTGGCGCCGGCATGGGGGCCCTGTTCGTGGGCTGTGGTTTCGCCAGCATCTACCCCCTGGTGGCGGAGCGCATCGGCAGAAGATTTCCGTATTACCATCCGGGTTTTTTTAATGGCATCTTTTCGTTCGGGATGCTGGGCGGGATGCTGGCCCCAGCGACGCTGGGTTACCTGGCGGTGGTCTGGGATATCGGCGCGGTCATGGCCCTGCCCCTGGCAGGCACCTGCCTGGTGTGCGTCCTGCTGCTGCTGATCTGGCTGGAAGCAAAGGTGACGGGCAGATGAGGAGATTTGGAAGTGGGACGGCAGTGCTGCTGGTACTGGCGTCGGCGGTGTTCGGGCGAGACCTGGGAAGCCGGGTGCGCGAAGCGATGGCCGCGTCACCGGCCGCCCGGCAGGCTTTCTGGGGAGTCCAGGTGGTGGATCTCGAAAGCGGACAGATCCTGGTGGATGAAAATGCCGACCACCTCTTTGTTCCCGCCTCCAACACCAAGCTGTTCACGACCGCGCTGGCGCTGACCCGCCTGGGCGCGGATTACCGGTTTGAGACAACGGTGGTGGCGGAGCGGGCGCCGGATGAGGCGGGCAAAGTAGGGTCTCTCCGCCTGGTGGGAGGCGGAGATCCGAACCTTTCGGCACGCGCCATCCCGTATCACATGGGCCCGGCAGCCGGCGATCCCTTGCAGGCGGTGGAGGACCTGGCACGGCAATTGATGGAACGTGGCGTCCGGCGGGTGGAAGGCGACATCATTGGGGACGACACCGCCTATGTCTGGGCGCCGTATCCGGAAGGTTGGGCGGCCGACGATGCGATCTGGGATTACGGCGCTCCGGTGAGCGCCCTGACCATCAACGACAACGCGTTTTCGCTCACGGTACGGCCAGGAGAACGCGAAGGCGAACCGGCGCACGTGACGCTCCAGCCGCCGGTCGAATATTACGAAATCGACAACCGGGTGCGCACGGCAGCCGGGGTGGAACGGAAGATCCAGATCGACCGGGAAGCGGGATCGCGCCAACTGCGTGTCTGGGGCACCATTCCCCTGCGGGACGCGGGCGAAACGCAGTTGCTGGCGATCGACGACCCGGCGCTGTATGCGGCCCGGGCGCTGCTCAATGCGCTGGTCCGGCGGGGCGTGAGTGTGACGGGGCGGACGGCGGTGCGGCACCTGTATCCGAACGAAGTGGCGGATCTCCAGCGCGGCCCGGCCCCCCCACAGACCGACGGCGTAGTGCTGGCGCGTCGTACTTCAGCGCCGCTGGTGGAAGACCTGCGGATCACCGACAAGGTGAGCCAGAACCTGCATGCGGAACTGGCCCTGCGCGCGGTGGGCCGGGCGTCGCGACGGATCGGCAGCCGGGAAGCCGGCCTGGAGGAGATGAAGGCCTTTCTGCATACGATCGGCGTGGAGGGGAACGCGTATAGCCTGCATGACGGCTCGGGGTTGACACGGCTGAACCTGGTGACGCCGTCCGCAGTGGTCAAACTGCTGCGGGCGATGTACGGCTCGCCGCAGCGGGAAGCCTGGATGAGCCTGCTGCCGGTAGGGGGTCAGGACGGCACGTTAAGCGCGCGCTTTGGAGACCTCGCGGCGGCGGGGGGCAGCATTCATGCGAAGACCGGCACGCTCACGCACGTGAGCGCGCTTTCCGGTTATGCGGAGCGCAAGGACGGCCGGGTGCTGGCCTTCTCGATCCTGGCGAACAACTACCAGGGAGCCTCTTCCGAGATCCGCGGAGTGATTGATAGAATTTGTATATTGATGCTGGAGTAACTATGCCCATCTACGAATATCGTTGTGAAGATTGCGGGAGCAAGTTCGAGAAGCTGGTGCGGCGGACCGCGGACGCGGGAGCGGGCGAGTTGGAGTGCCCGTCATGCGGGCAGAGACATCTGCGGCAGGAACTCTCCGTGTTCGCCGCGCCCTCGAGCGCGAACGGCAAAGCGGCGGAGGCGCCGGTGTGCCCCAGCGGGCGGTGCAGCAATCCGGCGATGTGCGGCATGAATTGAGGGCCGGCGACAGGCGACCCGCCTGTCCGGCAGGGATGATGGACCGAGAGCAGGCGTTCGCGATTACCTGCGAATTCACCAAATCCGATGGGCTGCGCAAGCACGCGCTGGCGGTGGAGGCGTGCCTGGCAGCGTACGCGCAGAAGTTCGCCGAGGATGAAGCCAAGTGGCGCGTGACGGCGCTGCTGCACGATTTCGACTGGGAGGTCCACCCGCAGGCCCCGGACCATCCCATGAAGGGCGAACCGATTCTGGCGGAGCGGGGAGTCAGCGAGGAGATCCGCCGCGCCATTCTCTCCCACGCCAATTACAGCGGCGTTCCGCGGGAGTCTTTGCTCGAGAAGACACTCTATGCCTGCGATGAGCTGGCAGGCTTCATCACCGCGATTTCCTACGTAAAACCGCACCGCAGCGTTTTTGAAGTGGACGTGCCCTCGGTGCGCAAGAAGATGAAGGACAAGGCCTTCGCGCGGTCGGTGAACCGCGGAGATATCGTCGCGGGGGCGCAGCAACTGGGCGTGGACCTGGACGAGCATATCGCTTTCTGTGTGAAGGCCATGCAGGACAGCGCCGACCTCCTGGGGCTCAGAGGCAACCACAGCTAACTTGACGGCCCCGGCGCTGAGGCCGGTCAGCTCTGCGGTATTCTCAAGGGGAATGAATCCGCGGGGTGTGAGTGAGGCTGCCTCGCCGTGGCGCGGCCTGTCCCGTTACCAGCACCTGGTTCTGATTACCGCCTGGCTGGGGTGGATCTTCGACTCGATGGACGCCACGATCTACGCCCTGGTGATGACGCCGGCGTTGCGTGAACTGCTGGGCCCGCGGGGAACACAGGAGAATATCGGTTGGTACGGGGGGATCGTTTTCTCGACGTTCCTGGTGGGATGGGCGCTGGGGGGCGTGGTGTTCGGCATTCTGGCCGACTACCTGGGGCGGGCTCGCACCCTGGTTATCACCATTCTGATCTACGCCGTGTTCACGGGCATGGCGGGACTCGCGCACCACTGGTGGGAGCTGGCAATCTACCGGTTTCTGACCGCCCTGGGGATCGGAGGCGAATGGGCGTCGGGGGCTACGCTGGTTGCGGAGGTGTGGCCGGAATCGCTGCGGGTGAAGGGCGCTGGGCTGCTGCAATCGGCCTGGGGCGCGGGGTATTTCCTGGGCGCGGGATTGTACCTGCTCCTCTCGGCGGCAGGCTGGCGGGTGATGTTTTTTGTAGGCATGGCTCCCGCCGCCGTGGCAGTGCTCGTCCGGCTGAAGGTGCACGAACCCGAGAAATGGGTGGCAGCACGTCGCGCGCCGGCCAAATCCGGCCGGCTCACACTGGCGGAGTTATTCGCCCCCGGGCAGCGGCGGGATACGGTGGTGGGCGCAGCGCTGGCGTTCGTGGCCGTGTTCGGACTATGGGGCGCGACGAACTGGACTCCCACGCTGATCACGGAATTGCTGCGGCCACGCGGACTGGACGCGGCTGCGACGGCGCGCGTGGTGAGTTACGCCGTGATGAGCCTCAACGCCGGCGCTATCGTGGGATACCTGGCTTTCGCGCCCCTGGCGGAACACTTCGGGCGGCGAGGGGCGTTCCTGATCATGATGCTGGGCTCGGCGGTAACGCTGCCGCTGACCTTTCTGGCTCCGTCCTCGTACCTTGGGTCCATGCTGCTGTTGCCGCTTCTGGGCTTCTTTTCCAACGGCATCTTCAGCGGCTTCCCCATCTATCTGCCGGAGATTTTCCCCACACGGATCCGGGCGACGGGCGGCGGGTTTTGCTTCAACGTGGGGCGGGTGCTGGCGGCGGCCGGTCCCTTTTTGACCGGCTACCTGGTGACACGGCTGGGGACCTTTGCGCGCGCGGCCAGTTCCGTAGCGGTGATCTATTTGCTGGGGATTGGGATACTGTACTTTGCGCGGGAAACGAAGGGGCAGAAAATTGCGTAAGACGGCGGCAGTTTGGGTGCTGGCTTTGGCGGCAGGCGCCGCCCCGGCGGCGGAACTGCCGGGGCGCTACTACCGCCTGATGGACGCGGGCGTGAAGGAGATCCAGGCGCGGCTGGCAGTGGAGCCGGGCGCAGACCTGGAAAAGCTGGAGGCGACCGCGCCCTGGAAGCACTTTCCTTCGGCGGTACTGGTAGCGGCAGTCCTGTACGCGCACAGGCATCCGGAGAATCGGCGGTACGGCGATCCCGCGATGCTGGCGCTGGCGCTACGGGTGGGCGATCTGCTGGTAAGCGAGCAGGAGAAGGGCCGATACAATACGCGTCTGGATCATCATCGGGATACGTACATGTGGCTGGACGCGTATCGCCTGCTGGAGCCGAAACTGGATCCGGAGCGCGCGGCCCGCTGGAAGAAGGCGCTGTTCGAAAACCTGGAGCCCCTGGCGGCGGACGTGGCGAAACGCCAGGATGCTCCGTGGTACCAGTCGCCCTATCTCGGGACTTCGCCAAACCACTACTCGCTGTGGAGTTCGACGGTGTTCCTGGCGGGCAAGGTGTTTCACAACGCCGGATGGGAAAAGCTGGGCGCGGCAGTGATGCACCGCTTCGCGGCGGAGGAGCAGACGCCGGACGGCTTCTGGGGCGAGCACTCGCGGCGGGGTCCCACAACCGGCTACGACTACCTGACCGAGACGGGCGTGGCGCTCTACGAAGAATTCAGCCATGACCCGGCGGCGCTCGAGGCGCTGCGGCGCTCCACGGATTTTCACAAGTACTTCACCTATCCGGACGGCATGCCGGTAGAGACGATCAACGACCGCAACCGGCACTGGTTCATCTCGACCTGGGGCCACTTCGGCTTTTCGCACTTCGCCGATGGGCGGCGGCTGGCAGAGTTTTTGACTGAGCGCTATCCGGCGGAGCCGATCTCGCTCGAAGGCCTGGGCCGCATTGCGCAGGACGCGCTGTACTATCACGA
Organism: Solibacteraceae bacterium; assembly: GCA_021324015.1. Lineage (GTDB taxonomy): Bacteria > Acidobacteriota > Terriglobia > Bryobacterales > Bryobacteraceae > JAJPJX01. The sequence goes on from JAJPJX010000099.1 coordinate 94,028, forward strand.
AGGCGCCACCGCGAAGATTCCGCTGGACGAGCAGCGGTTCCACTACCGCATGCGGGCGCCGGCGGAGATCCGCAAAGCCGGGCCGTGGATCGTTTGCCTCTCGGGCATCATCGACACCCAGGCGCCAGTGAGCCAGTTCTACCTGGACCGCCAGGGTAGCGTGAGTATCTTTCACGAGAAGTACGGCTTGATCGTGACCGGCGGCGGCTCCAAGCGCCAGCCGGAACTTGCCACGTTCCGCGAGAAGATCGGGGAGCAGATTTTCGCGCTGCCCATGAGCAGCCGGCTGGATACCGGAGAGCGGGAGGACCGGCTGGCTCTGGCGTTCAACACATTTTACGGCGTGATGCGGGTGGAGATTCCGGAGGAGCGCTCCGTGGTCCTCAGCACTGCGATCACGTCGCGTGGGCGGCGCGCCGAGGCGCGCATGAACCTGCAGCTTTGCCTGAAAACCGGCGAGACGCTGGAGACCGGCGCGGGACGCCGGCTCACGGTGGGGACCGAGCCCATCGAGATGGAACCCGCGGAGTTGGGCGGATGGATCCGCCATCATGGCTGGAAACTGAAAGTGGACCCCGCGGCATCCCTGCGGTGGCCGGTTTTTCCCTTCAATCCTTACGCCAACGCGCCGGAGAGGACCGTGGATCTTGCGATAGCCGTGGTCTCCGTACCGGTGAAAGAAGAAATCCGCTTCGAAGTGGAATAAGGGCGCATATTTCCGAAACGAATGACGACTTTGTGCAAAAGCAGGTTCCTCGAAGAACTCCGCTGGCGCGGCTTCCTGGAAGCCACTACGAGCGACGACCTGGACACCTATCTTGCGGAGGGCCGGCGCACGCTGTACGTGGGCTTTGATCCGACAGCGGACAGCCTGCATCTCGGCAGCCTGGTTCCGGTGATGGCTCTGGCGCACGCCCAGCGGCACGGCCACCGGCCCCTGGTGCTGGTCGGCGGGGGGACCGGTCTGATCGGAGATCCGAGCGGTAAGACCTCCGAGAGGATGCTGCTGACCAAGGAGAAAACCGAAGAGAATGCCGCCGCGATTCGAGCGCAGTTGAGCAAATTCTTCGATCTCTCCTCCGAGGAACGCGGGCTGATGCTGAATAACGCGGAGTGGCTCGCGCGGCTCAACCTGCTCGAGTTTCTGCGCGACATCGGCAAGCACTTTTCGGTCAACGAAATGGTCAAGCGCGATTCGGTACGCATGCGGCTGGAGGAGCGCGACCAGGGCATTTCGTACACCGAGTTCAGCTATATGCTGCTGCAGGCCTACGATTTCCTCTATCTCTGCCAGCACCACGACTGCACCATCCAGATGGGCGGCCGGGACCAATGGGGCAATATCCTTTCGGGCAAGGAACTGATCCGGCGCGTGCTGGGCCGGCGCGGCGAAGGAATCACCTTCCCGCTGCTGACGACTTCCAACGGGAAGAAGTTCGGCAAGACCGAGGAAGGCGCGGTGTGGCTGGACGCGCGGCGCACAAGCCCGTACCAGATGTATCAATACTGGCTGCAAACGGCGGACGCGGACGTGGTGCAGCATCTGCGGCTGTTCACGTTCCTGGCCGAAGAGCAGATTGTGGCGTTGGAGCAGGAGGTCGCCGCGCGGCCGGAGAAGCGCGAGGCCCAGCGCATGCTGGCGGCGGAGTGCACGGGCATCGTGCACGGAGCAGATACGGTGCGGGCCGTAGAAGCGGCCAGCCGGATTCTGTTCTCAGCATCCCGGGAGGTCCCCGCGGCGGAGACCGTGGAACTGCTGGCGCGGGAGGTGCCGGTCACGGAGATGGCGCGCGCGGAGCTGGACGCGAAGGTCGGGCTGGTGGACCTGCTGGTGCGGACGAACTTGGCCGAGAGCAAGGGCGCGGCGCGGAAGTTGATCGAGGGCGGCGGCGTGTATCTCAACAACGAACGGCAGAGCCATCCGCAGCGGGTGGTGTCGGCAGAGGACCTGCAGTGGCCGGGCGCGATCCTGCTGCGGGCGGGGAAGAAGAACTACCACCTAGTGCAGATTCGGTAGAATACGCCGCTGTTACACCACGTACCTGCCGGCGTCCAGCAGCCGGCCGGCGATCTTGCGGCGCAGGGCGATCGCATCCACAGGTTCGTAGCGGGCAAACCGGCGCAGCACGGCGAGGTTGGCGCGCAGCGTGTCGCCCTCGGAGCAACCCGCGATCACCGTGCGGGCAGCGACTTCAATGCGGGCCATGGCGTCGCGCAGGAAGACGGCACACATGTCGGCGGCGTTGGCTCCCTTGCCCGATTCAGCCAGCCGCTGGGCACGCAGCCAGGCGGACTCCATGGCGTAAGTGTCCATGACCACATCGGTGATGCCGGACAGAATCTCCTGCTGCTTTTCCAGTTCCATCATGTAGCGCTGGAAAGCCACTCCCATGAGCATGAGCGCAATCTTCTTGGCGTTCTCGACCAGCCGGGCCTCCTCGGAGGCGGCGCCGTCGGAGCCCGCCGGGCCACCCAGTATTTCCGCCAGAACGCCTTGCACGGCCTGCAACAGGCCTAACTGGCCGCGCGCGGCGCGCTTCAGCAGCATGCCGGTGGTCAGCAGGCGGTTGATCTCGTTGGTGCCCTCGAAGATGCGATTGATGCGCGAATCGCGGTAGGCGCGCTCCACGGCATAGTCCATGTGATAACCGTAGCCGCCGTGAATCTGCACGCCTTCGTCGGTGACGTAGTCCAGCACCTCGGAGGCATAGACCTTCACGATGGAGCACTCCGGGGCGAACTCCTCGATGGCCTTCAGCATGGTCTGGGAGGCGTTGGGCTGGCTCCAGGAAAAGCCCTCCAGCAGCGATTCGATCAAGCCGACAGTGCGGTAGGTGAGCGACTCGGCGGCGTAGGTGCGAATGGCCATCTCGGCGAGCTTGTGTTGGATCACGCCGAACTGGGAAATCGAAGAGCCAAAGGCTTTGCGCTCCTTGGCGTACTTCAGGCAGGCAGCCAGGCAGTTCTTGGAGCCGCCGACAGCGAAGGGGCCGAGTTTGAGGCGGCCGACATTCAGGATATTGAAGGCGATAATGTGGCCGCGCCCGATTTCGCCCAGCACGTTGGAGACAGGCACGGGCACGTTATCGAAATAGACCGCCGTGGTGGAACTGCCCTTGATGCCCATCTTCTTCTCTTCGGCGCCGCTGGAGACGCCGGGGAAGCCGCGCTCGACGAGGAAGGCGGTGAATTTGTCGCCGCCGATCTTGGCGAAAACGGTGAAGAGGCCGGCATAGCCGCCGTTGGTGATCCACATCTTCTGGCCGTTCAGAATGTAGTGGGTGCCTTCGGGGTTGAGGTCGGCGCGGGTGCGGGCGGCCAGCGCGTCGGAACCGGCGTGCGGCTCCGTCAGCGCGTAGGCGGCCAGCATCTCGACCTTCGCCAGCCTGGGGAGATAGCGCTGCTTTTGGTCCTCGGTGCCGAAGTACAGGATGGGCAAAGTGCCGATGCCGGTGTGTGCGCCGTACCAGCCGGAGAAGGAGCCGTCCCGGGCCATGTGCTCGGCCACCACCATGGCGGAGGCCAGGTCCATCTCCATGCCGCCGTACTGTTCCGGCACGGTAATGCCGGTAAGGCCCACCTCGGCGGCCTTCCGCAGCACCGAGAGCGCCACGCCGGGCTCCTGGTGCTGGATAGCCTCCAACCGCGGCTCGACCTCGTTGTTCCAGAACTCGTCCGCGGTGCGGGCGATCGCCTGGTGCTCTTCGGTCAGGTCTTCGGGCGTGAAAATCTCGTTCGGCCGGCGTTCCTCTATGAGGAATGCCCCGCCCTGGGTTTTCGGTAGTGTGCTCGCTGTGGTGGCCATGCCATTCTCCCGGACAGGCGGAACAGCCCGTCCTTAAATTCGTTCGAAGATGCCTGCCGCGCCCTGGCCGCCGCCCACGCACATGGTCACCATGCCGTAGCGGGACTGGCGGCGTTCCATCTCGCGCAGGATGGTGGCAGTGAGCTTCGCCCCGGTGCATCCCAGGGGATGGCCCAGGGCCACGGCGCCGCCGTTCACATTAACTTTTTCCTGATCCAGGCCGGCCTGGCGGATTACGGCCAGCGCCTGGCAGGCGAAGGCTTCATTCAGTTCGATGAGGCCGATGTCGTGGAGTTTCAACCCGGCCAGCGCGAGTGCCTTGGGGATGGCCACCACGGGGCCGATGCCCATGATCTCCGGCGGCACACCGCCGGCCGCGAAGCTGACGTAGCGCAGGCGGGGCTTCAGGCCGAGCTGGCGCGCCTTCCGCTCGGACATGACCAGCGCGGCGGCGGCGCCGTCGCTGGTCTGCGAAGAGTTGCCCGCCGTAACTGTACCGTGCGCGTGGAACACGGGCTTCAGCCTGGCGAGCGCTTCGAGCGTGGTGTCGGCACGCGGGCCTTCGTCTTTGGCGAAGACGGTTTTGGCGGTCTTGGGACGAGCGCCGTTGGGCGTGACGGTTTCAACTTCCACCGGGACGATTTCCTCGTCGAACTTGCCTTCGGCCTGGGCACGCAGGGCGTTCTGATGACTGCGCAGGGCAAAGGCATCCGCATCTTCCCGCGCAATGCGGTACTTGCGCTGGACGCGTTCCGCGGTGAGGCCCATGGTCATGTAGATGGCCGGCAGGTGATCCACGAACCAGGGATTGGGCGCGGGACGGGCGCCGCCGCGCGGAATCAGGCTCATGGACTCGGCTCCGCCCGCCAGGATGATTTCGGCGCTGCCCGCGCGAATGCGGTCCGCGGCCATGGCGATGGATTGCAGGCCGGAACTACAGAAGCGGTTGATGGTGACGCCGGGCACCAGGTCCGGGAGCCCAGCCCGCAGGGCGGCGCAGCGGGCCATGTTGTTGCCCGATTCCCCCTCCGGCATGGCGCAGCCAAGGATCACGTCGTCGATGTCCTCCTGCGGGACTTGCGGATACAGCTCCAGGAGACGGCGGATCACGGCGGCGGCGAGATCGTCGGGCCGGGCGTGGCGCAAGGTCCCCCGCGGGGCTTTGCCCACGGCAGTCCGCAGACAGTCAATGATTACGGCTTCTTGCATCGCTCCCCTCTGCGTCCGCTCCCCTACGGTCGCGGCTCGGCTAATTCCTCAAGGGCTTTCCGGTTTTCAGCATGTGCTGCATGCGCTGCTGGGTCTTCGGCTGGCCGCACAGACTCAGGAAGGCCTCCCGCTCCAGGTCGAGCAGGTATTGTTCCGAGACGGTCTGCTCGCCGGTGATCCGGCCGCCGCTCAACACGTAGGCCAGCTTCTCTCCTATTACGGTATCGTACTCGGTGATGTACTCGGCCTCACGAGCCAGGTAGATGCCGGTCTTCAGCAGGGCATAGTCGGCGTCGCCGCCGACGCGGATATCGGCGCGGGGCACGCCGGGCTTCCAGTTCGGGACCAGCGAAAGCGCCAGAGCCTTGGCGTCGGCGATGAGCCGCTCCGGATTCATGGAGATACTGTCCTGAGGGCGCAGCAAGCCGAGTTCGCGGGCCTCTTCCGCGGAGGTGGACACCTTGGCGTATCCGATCAGTTCGAAGGCTTTCTTGGCGTCGCCCAGGCGCAGGAGGAGCTCTTTGCAGCCGCCGCCCGCGGGAATGACGCCCACGCCCCCCTCCACCTGCCCCATATATGTCTCCGCCGACGCCTGCACGCGGCCGGCGTGCAGAACGATTTCGCAGCCGCCGCCGAGGGTCAACCCGAAGGCCGCCGCCACCACCGGTTTGGAGGCGTATTTCAAGGCCATGTTCACCTGCTGGAAGCGGCGGACGGCGCCCGCCAGTTCCTCCCATTCGCCTTCCTGCGCGGCCAGCAGGACCAGCATGAGGTTGGCTCCCACGCTGAAGTTCTCGCCTTCGTTGGCGATGATCATGGCCTGGAAGTTGCGCTCGGTCTCTTCGAGGCCCGCGCGCAGCATGGCGGCCAGGTCGTCCCCCACAGAGTTCATCTTGCTGTGGAACTCCACGCAGAGGACGCCGTCGCCCACGTCGATCAGGGAAGCACCGGCATTCTTCTTGACCACGCCGCGGGCGCGCTTCACGTCGCTCAGCACCAGGATGCCGGGGCGCTCCTCGAGAGGCTGGTAGCCGGCGCCGATCAGGTCGAAGTAGTCGGTATGAGGCGTGCCGTCCTGATCCGCGCGGCGATAGAAAGAGGTCGCCCCGGAGTAGAGCATCTTCTGCACGTTCTCCGGCACGCTGCGACCCTCTTTTTCCAGGCGGCTGACAGTTTCCCGGACGCCGAGAGCATCCCAGAGCTCGAACGGCCCCAGGCGGTTGGCGTAGCCCCAGCGCATGGCGCGGTCGATTTCGACTACGCGATTGGAGATTTCCGGCACCATGGAGGCGGAGTAGAGGAAGACATCGCTGAAGAGCTTCCACAGAAACGCGCCGGCGCGATCGGGCGCGGCGATCAGGGTGCGCAGGCGCTGGCCAAGGTCCTCGATGTTTTTCGCGGCTTCGGCGGAGGGAAAACGAGCCTTCTGCGCCGGGTGGTACTCCAGGGTCTTCCAGTCGATGGCGTGGATCTGGCGGTCTTCGCCCTTGCCCACACGTTTGTAGAAACCCTGGCCGCGCTTTTCACCGAGCCAGCCGCGTTCGATCATCTTCTCGAAGAACGCCGGCAGCACGAAGCGGTCGCGCCAGGGGTCGTTGGGCACCAGCTCATGAAGGTTGCGCGTAACGTGCTCCCACACGTCCAGGCCGACAATGTCCATGAGGCGATAGCTGGCGCTCTTGGGCAGACCGATGAGCGGGCCGGTCAGCGCATCCACCTCCTCGACGGTGAAATCATCTTCGACGGTCAGTTTCTGGATGGTGGCGCCCAGGAAACTGCCGATGCGGTTGGCAATAAAATTGGGCGTGTCTTTACAGGGCACGACGCCCTTGCCCAGGCGGCGGTCGCAAAACTCGGCGGCGAAAGCCAGCACTTCGGGAAGCGTGTCGGCGCCGGGGATCATTTCCACCAGGTGCAGGTAGCGCGGCGGGTTGAAGAAGTGCGTTCCCAGGAAGTGCTGGCGGAACTCGGCGGGGAAACCTTCCGAAATTCTGGCCAGAGGGATGCCGCTGGTGTTGGTGGAGAGGATCGTGCCCGGCGCGCGGACCGCGGCGACTTTATCGAGCAGCTTGCGCTTGATTTCCAGATCTTCGACGACGGCCTCGATGATCCAATCGCAGGCGCGAAGTTCCCTGAGGTGGTCTTCGAAATTGCTGGGAGTGACCAGGGAGGTGGCTGCCTGTGTAAAGAACCCGTTGGGCTTCTGCTTCAGCACGTTCTGAATGCCGTTCAGGGCCGCGGCATTGCGATTGGGCTGATTGGGCAGCACCACGTCCAGAAGGAGTGCCGGATATCCGGCGTTGGCGAAATGGGCCGCTATGCGCGATCCCATGGTTCCAGCGCCCAGCACGGCGATTCGGCGGAGAGGCTTCATCAGATGTGTCCCAACGGTCGAGTCTAGCGCGAAACGCGGAGCGCGCGCAGCACGCGGGTTGCGGACGGTATGATAAGGTTTTGGTTGGCAATCTAAGTCATTGGGTGCACTGACGAGCGAGGAGATCAATCCACCGCGGCGCAAGGTGCCGTCCTGGCTGCCGACAGCCGCGGGCTATACACTGTCGCTGGCGTCGCTGATCTGGGTTTTTCACGGCGTGAACTTCCGGCAGATTCTGTCGGATTTTCTGTCTCTGGACTGGCGGTACGTCACCATCGCGGTGTTGTGTGACCTGTCGGTGTACGTGGTGCACGGCTGGCGGTGGAACACCCTTCTTGCGCCCGTGGCGCAGTTGGGCCTCTGGCGCACCGTCCAGTCGATCTACATCGGCCTTTTCGCCAACGAGATTCTCCCGCTGCGCACCGGCGAGCTGATTCGCTGCTATTTGCTGGCGCACTGGAACAACCTGCATCTTTCGGTGATCATCGCTTCGGCCGCAATCGAGCGCATCCTGGACGGGCTTTGGATGGTGGCGGCGTTCGTGATCACGGCCAACTTCCTGAAGCTGCCGGGTTACCTGGTGGACGGAGTAAGGGTTCTGGCGGGCTTCCTGGCGGCAGCGGGCGCACTGCTGGCCTTCGTCATTTTCCACAAGCATCACGCGCACGCGGTGGTGCGCGAGAGCCGCTGGGCGGCCACGCTGCGGCACGTCGTCGAGGGCCTGCACACCATGGGGAAGGCGCAGACGTTCACCCGGACGCTGATGATCAGCCTGCTCTACCTGGTGCTGCAGATCGTCCCGGTTTGGGCGCTGATGCGCGGCTACGAGATGGACCTCTCGATCTGGGCGGCGGCGGCGGTGCTGATCATCGTGCGCATCGGAACCGTGGTGCCGAACGCGCCGGGCAACGTGGGGCTGTACCAGGCCACCTGCGTGCTGGCGCTGGGGTTGTTCGGGGTGGACAAGACCACGGCCACCGGTTTCGCCTTCATGATGTTCGGCGCGCTCACCCTGCCGCTGCTCATCGGCGGCGCGGTGGCCGTGACCCTGACCGGGCTGGACATTCAGGAGATCCGGCGCCGGGCGCACAAAGGCCTGCACGCCGCCAAACACCACTAGCGGGGCGTGGGCCGGCGCCCGCGTTGGCGGCTATAATGCGGTGTGAGGACCTGCTTATCATGAATCGGCGGGATTTTGTTCAGGCGGGCGGGGCGTTGGCTGCCGCCGGACTGACGATCGTGCAGCCAGGCGCGGTGCGCGGATCGCAGGCGAATTCGAAGATCACCGTGGGCCTGATCGGCGTCGGTGGACGTGGCTCCTATGATGCCGGCATTTTTCAGGCGGACCCGCGGGCGCGCGTCACCGCGCTGTGCGACCTGTTCGACGACCGTATCGAGACCGGCATCCAGAAGATCAAGCTCCAGAAACCGGCGGTATACAAGGATTTCGAGAAACTGCTGGGCTCCGATGTGGACGCGGTGATCATCGCCACGCCGCCGTTCGAACATCCGCGTATGCTGGAGGCCGCCGTCCAGGCCAGGAAGCACATCTACTGCGAGAAGCCCATGGGCGTGGACCTCGCGGGCGCCCAACGTGTGATTGCTGCGGGGCGCAAGGCGGATCCGTCCAAATGTCTCTCGGTGGGATTCCAGCAGCGCTACGGACCGGTCTACCTGGAGGCCTACAAGCGCATCCAGGAGGGGCAGATCGGCAGACTCTCCAACGCACGCGGCTTCTGGATCAGCGGCGATCCTTTCAAGCGCAAGCCCTATCCCGATCCGAAGGTGGAGAAGTTGCGGAACTGGTTCTGCTACAAGGACTACTCGGGCGACTTCATCGTGGAGCAGGACTGCCACAACTTCGACGTCTTGCACTGGTTCCTCAACGCGCGTCCGATCCGGGCCGTGGGCATGGGCGGGACCAAGGTCCGTACCTCCATGGAGATCATGGACCACCTGACGCTCTCCTTTGAGTTCCCCGAGGGCATGCATGTCAACTTCGAGGCCAACCAAATCAGCCCGTCAGGCTTCAGCAAGGTCGGTGAGGAATTCACGGGGACGACCGGCGTCATCCTGACCTCGCGGGCGCGCATGGTTCACATCCGCGGGCCCAAGGATAGCGAGACCATCGAAAGCAAGCGCGACATCACCATGGACGGCATCGAAGGCTTCCTGGCGCGGATTCAGACCGGGCAGGTGGAGAACGTGGCGGAGCGCTCCGCCATCAGCACCTTGTTCGCGATTCTGGGGCGCACCGCGATCTATACCGGGCGCGAGGCTACCTGGAAGGGTGAATTCGGAGAGATATAATCCCGTCATGTTCCAGTTCCTTTTGTTGTTCGTACTGGGCGCGGCACTGGCCACGGCGCAGGATGGCAAACTGCGCGTGATCGCCTTCGGGGCGCATCCCGACGATTGCGACATCCGGGCGGCGGGCACGGCGGCCAAGTTTGCGGCCCTGGGACACCACGTGAAATTTGTCGCGGTGACCAACGGCGACGCGGGACACCAGAGCCAAGGCGGCGGCATGCTGGCCATGCGCCGCCGCAAAGAGGCCGAGGAATCCGCGCGGCGGCTGGGCATCACCTATGAGGTGCTGGACAACCACGACGGCGAACTGCTGCCCACCATCCCGGTGCGCGAGCAGATCATCCGGCGCATCCGCCAGTGGAAGGCCGATATCGTGCTGGCGCCGCGGCCCAACGATTATCATCCGGATCATCGGTACACGGGGGTGCTCGTCCAGGACGCGGCCTACATGGTCGTGGTGCCGAACATCTGTCCGGATACCCCCGCGCTGTACAACAATCCGGCGTTCTTCTATTACGAGGACCATTTCCAGAAACCGGCGCCGTTCCGCCCGGACGTGGCCATCGATATCGACGACGTTTGGGACAAAAAGGTGGATGCGCTGGATGCGCACGTCTCGCAGGTCTACGAGTGGCTGCCGTGGGTGGACCACAGGTTGGACCAGGTGCCCAAGGATCCCGTGGAGCGCAAGAAGTGGCTGGCCACGGGCCGCGGGCAGCGCATCTCGCCGGCGGTGCGCAAGGCGCTGGAGAAGTGGTACGGCGCGGAACATGCCAGCCGGGTCCGCCATGCCGAGGCGTTCGAACTCTGCGAGTACGGATATCAGCCGGACGAGCAGGGTCTGCGGCGCCTGTTTCCCATGATGAAATAACCGCAGACGAAACCGCCGTTCGGACAAATTCCATGAGATCGTGCATTGCTTTGCTGTTCTCCGCCGCCCTGTCACTGGCGGCGCCCTACCAGCCCACCGCGGCGGAAAAGGCCCGGATTGCGGCGCGTCTTCGAGAACTCGAAGGGAAGATTCAGAAACTCCGCGCGCCGGATGATCTGATCGCCGATGTGGCGGTGTATGCCAAGGCGGCCGAGTGGATCCTGCGCTATCCCGAAGAATTCTTCACCCCGGCTTACGTGGCCAACGCCCTGGCGGAACTCGACCGGGGAATCGAGCGCGCCAATCAGTTGGAGCGCGGCGCATCTCCGTGGACCCAACAGAAGGGCAGGCTGGTGCGCGGTTACCGCTCGCGCGTAGACGGCAGCATCCAGCCATATGGGATGATCATCCCCGAATCGTATGACGGCTCGAAGCCCGTCCGGCTGGACGTGGTCCTGCACGGCAAGGGCGCCACGTTGAACGAGGTCAGCTTTCTGGCGGCGCACGATGCGGCGGCGCCGGCGCCCGCCGGTCAGGATCACCTGCAACTGGAGGTGTTCGGGCGTACGAACAACGGGTACCGATGGGCCGGCGAGACGGACGTCTTCGAGGCGCTGGAATCGGTGCAGAAGCGCTACCGCATCGACCCGCGGCGGATTGTGCTGCGCGGATTTTCGATGGGCGGTGCGGGAGTCTGGCACATCGGTCTGCATTACCCGGACCGCTGGGTGGCGCTGGAAGCGGGCGCTGGATTCGTGGAGACCCACCGCTATGCCAAAATCGGCGCCTTACCCCCGTACCAGGACGCGACGCTCTCCATTTACGACGCGCTGGATTACGCGCTGGACGCGGTAGACCTTCCGGTGGTGGGCTACGGCGGCGAGATCGATCCGCAGTTGGTGGCTTCGGCCAGCATCCGCGAGGCGCTGATGCAGGCCGGGTATCATTTCACGCCCGACGGGCTCAACTGGCGGGCCACGGACTTGCGCGCCATCTTCCTGGTGGGTCCGCAGACCCCGCACCGCTTCCACCCGGAGTCCAAGAAGATTTCCGACGAATTTCTGGACCGCGCCGCCGCCGAGGGGCTCCACGACCCCGAGCGGATTCGCTTTGTCACCTACACGGAGCGCTACAACCGCTGCTTCTGGGTGACCGTGGACGAACTGGAACAGCAGTACCAGCGCGCGACAGTGGAGGCGCGGCGGAGTGGAGGCGCGGCGGAGGTCAGCACGAAGAACATCCAGCGGCTGACCGTCGCGGGGTCGGGTGAAGTGCGGGTCGACGGGCAGAAGTTCCCCGAGGCCGGCAGCTTCGAAAAGCAGGGCGGCGCGTGGCGGCCCGTCCGAGACTCGAAGCTGCACAAGATGCACGGACTCCAGGGGCCGATCGACGACGCTTTTCTGGAGCCGTTTCTGTGCGTGCGGCCTACCGGGAAGCCGTATCAGGCGAAGGTCAACGACTACACGCTCGGGGTGCTCGAGCGCTTCCGGAAGGAGTTTGCCAAGTTCTTCCGCGGCGACGTTCCGGTGAAGGACGACCGGGCGGTGAGCGACGCCGATATCGCCGGCCGCAACCTGGTGCTGTTCGGAGATCCCGGCAGCAACCGGGTGATGGCGCGCGTGATCCGCAAACTGCCGGTGCGCTGGACGCGCAGCGGCATCGAGGTCGGCGGGCGCAAATTCTCCGTGGCAGACCACATGCCCGTGCTGATTTATCCGAATCCGCTCAACCCGAAACACTACGTGGTGATCAATAGCGGGCACACCTTCCACCAGAAGGACCTGGAGGGGACCAACGCGCTGCTGTTCCCGCGGCTCGGCGATTTCGCTGTCATCGGGGTGCCGGATGGCGAGGTCGCCACAGCCGGATTGTTCGATGAGAACTGGTCCTTACGCCCCGAGTAGGTTGACCAGCCGCATCAGTTCCGCGTCGGTCGAATCGTTGGGAACCGAACAGCCCGGGGTGAGCACGAACTTCTTGCCGGCGGCCTGCTGGGCGGTCTTCCACTGGGTCCGCAGATCGGCGGCGTCGAGCGAGCGATAGTTGCGCTCGTCCAGTCCGGCCATCAGCAGACCGCCGTAATGACGGCGCACCTGGGCCACGCCGACTCCTGTTCCGTGGGCCGAATAATTGATGGCCGCCGCGGGCCAGCCTTTGTAGAAGAGGTCCAGGTAGACCTTGTCGCCGTGCAGGTGCAGCGTGTTCAGCGGCGCCGCGGAGACCGCCTCGAAGATCATGCGGTCGAAGGGTTCCCCGAACTTGGCGTACTCGGCGCGGGTCTGGTATCCCTCGTTGGCGTTGGTGATGGAGAGAAAGATGCCCGCAGCGCCGGCAGCTACGGCTTTCTTCGCATGGCTGGCCTGCGACCTGGCGATTACTTCCAGGGCATCCAGCAGGACCTGCGGCTTTTCCTCCTTCAACCGGAGTACTTCTTTCTCGGAAGAGAGCTTGCCGGCCACCTGCCAGGGATTGAAGAGGGTTTCGACGAAGTACGCCTCTCCCGCGAGCCCGGCGTTGATCAGTTCGAGAGCGCGGATCTGCTCGGGGAACGGGTTCGGCTCGAATTTGAGCTCGTACCATTTGCCGGCGGGCTTGGGGTAGGGGTAGTCGCTCATGACCTTCACCAAGTCCGTACGAAACTTGCGGTGGAATTCGAGCGTAGCTTGCGCGTGGCGCTGGCCGGGGTATTTTTCGAGCCCGAAATGATGCCAGAAGCTGAACGGGACGCGATCGACATCGCGGCCCTCCAGAGCGCGGCGCACGCGCTCTTTGGCAGTCATCTTCGCCGCGCACAGAGGCGCGGCCGCGGCCGCGAGCAGGAAGTGACGGCGGGAGAGCATACGGCTCAGTAGATCTGGCTGGCGCCGCTCAGCGCCGGCTGGCGAATTTCCAGGCAGCCCTTGCCCGTGGGCAGCACTTTACCCGGATTCAGGCGGTTGTCCGGATCGAACAGGAGTTTAAAATTGCGGATCAGGTTGAGGGTGTCCGCGCTGAACAGCTTGTTCATCAACTCGTTCTTCTCCATACCCACGCCGTGCTCGCCGGTGATCGAGCCGCCCACGGAGATGCAATACATCAGGATCTCTTCGCCGGCGCTCCGGGCTTTCTCGAGATCGCCGGGGAGACGCGGGTTGAACAGGATGATGGGGTGCATGTTGCCATCCCCGGCGTGGAAAATGTTGCTGATGGTGAGGCCGTACTTGCGGCTCACCTCGGCGATTTTGCGCAGCGTAGGCGCGATCTGCGTGCGCGGCACCACGCCGTCCTGCACGTAGTAGGTGGGGCTGACGCGACCGACCGCGCCGAAGGCGTTCTTGCGGCCTTTCCAGAGCAACTCGCGCTCTTCCGCGGTCTTGGCTACCCGGAATTCGCGCGCCCGGCAGCCCAGGCAGACCTCGCGGACCTGCTCGACTTGCTCTTCCACGATCTCCCTCACACCCTCAAGTTCGATCAGCAGCACCGCGGCGGCGTCCATGGGAAATCCGGCGTGGGTGGCTTCTTCGACCATGCGCAGCATGACGCCGTCCAGCATCTCGACCGCCACAGGCGTGATGGCCCGGGCGGTGATCTCGGCCACGGTCTGGCCGCAGTCATCTGTCGAGTCGTAGATGGCCAGCAGGGTCTTCACCAGTTCCGGTTTGCGCATCAGGCGCACCACCACCTTAGTGACCAGGGCCATGGTGCCCTCCGAGCCGGTGAGCAGGCCGGTGAGATCGTAACCCGGGGCATCCAGTTCCTTGCCGCCGGTCGAGATCACCGTGCCGTCGGGCAGCACGAACTCGATACCCAACACGTGGTTGGTGGTGACGCCGTAAGCCAGAGTGTGGGGCCCCCCGGCGTTTTCGGCCACGTTGCCCCCCATGGTGCAGGCCTTCTGGCTGGAGGGATCCGGAGCGTAGAAATAGCCCTGGTTCTGGACGGCCAGGGTGATGTCGAGGTTGACCACGCCCGGCTCGACCACGGCGCGTTCATTCTCCAGGTCGATTTCAAGGATGCGCTTCATCCTGGCGAAGCCGACCAAAATGCCGCCTTCGCGGGGGATCGATCCGCCGCTCAGGCCCGTGCCCGCGCCGCGGCCGGTGACCACCACCCCGTGCTCCTTGGCGATCTTGACGATGGCCACGACGTCCTCGGTCGAGCGCGGGAAGACCACGATATCCGGACGGGCTTTGTCCACGCTGCCGTCGTATTCGTACAAGGACAGGTCTTCGGGACGGTCCAGGTAGCCGCGCGGGCCCAGCAGGGCCGCGAGCTTCTTCTTCGCCTCGTCGGGAAGCATGTCTTTAGTGTGGTACAGCCGGACGGGCGTTACAAGAGCGACTTGACGTAGTCCAGCATGCGGCCGTCGGTCCAATTCTCCGGCCCGATGATCTTCTGCACGACTTTGCCTTTGTCATTAATGATGTAGGTCTCCGGATATTTGAAAGTTCCGAAGTCCGCGTTGATCTTGTTTTCCGGGTCGCGCGCGGTCAGGAAGGACACGCGGTTGCGGTCCAGGAAGGCGCGGTAGGCCTTTTCGTCCTTGTCCACGCTGACGCCCAGGACCACCACGCCGGAGCCGGCCAGGCTGCGCTGAAACTGATCGAGCGAGGGGGTTTCCTGTACGCAGGGCGGGCACCACGTCGCCCAGAAATTCAGCACCAGCAGCTTGCCGCCGAAGCTGGTGGGAGAGATGGGCCGGCCATTATCCGCGGTAATGGTGAAATCCGGAGCCGTGTCTCCTACTCCGATCACGCGCTCGTGCATCGAAGCGTATAGGATGTAAACAAAAGCGCCCATCAGGATTCCGATGAGAATCCGCAGGGCCCGGTCAGTCTTGCTGCTTGCCATAACCGATCAACTATAATTTTATTGTACCCACAGTCGCGGCTGTGGAATCTGAAGAATTGCCCGCATGTTGATTACCCGAAAAGTGGAATTCTCGGCGTCGCACGTCTGCCGCAACCCCGCGCTTTCGCAGCGCGCGAACGAGGAGCTATTCGGAGCCGCGGCCAATCCGCACGACCACGGCCACAATTACGTCCTGGAAGTGACCGTAGATGGGGAGCCCGACGCGGTTACCGGCATGGTGCTGGACCTGAAGCGATTGAAGGAGATTCTCAATCGCGAGGTGGTAGAACCCTACGATCACCGTTTCCTGAACCAGGAGGTGGCGCCCTTCGACCGGGTGATTCCGACGCCTGAAAACATCGCCATGGACATCTGGCGGCGCCTCGAACCGCACCTCGCGGGCCGGCATCACCGGCTGTATTCCGTGCGGCTTTACGAAACGCCTGATCTGTACGTGGATTATTTCGGGGGCGCGGCATGATCCGGGTGACTCGCCGCTACCGCTTCTCCGCTTCGCACCGGCTGCATGCGCCGCAGTTGAGCGATACGGAAAACCGCGAACTTTACGGCAAGTGCAATAACCCGTTCGGTCACGGCCACAATTACGAGGTGGAGGTGACTGTCCGGGGCCCTGTGGATGCCCGTTCCGGCCGGGCGGCGGATATCGGCCGGTTGGATCAACTGGTCGAACAGCAGGTGGTGGCCGCGTTCGACCACCGCAACCTGAACGCCGAGGTGGCGGCGTTCCGTGACTTGGTGCCGACTTCGGAGAATCTGGGCGTGGAAGTCTGCCGGCGGCTGAAGCAGAGCTGGCAGGCGGCCTTTCCGAACGAGTGGCCCAGGCTGGAAAAAATCAGGATCGCCGAAACCGGGCGCAACATCTTTGAAGTATCCCAACATGAAATCGAATAAACCGGCAGCCGTGAAAGTGTTGACCCCCAAGCAGAGCCAGCCCCTGGCCCCGCTGGTTCAGGAACTTCTGATCCGGCTGGGAGAGGATCCGCAGCGGGACGGTTTGTCCCGCACCCCGGAACGCGTGGAAAAGGCGCTGCGTTACCTGACCAGTGGGTACAACGCCGATGTCCGCAGGGTGATTAACGGGGCCCTGTTCGACGTCAAGTACGACGAAATGGTGGTGATGAAAGACATCGAGTTTTTCAGCCTGTGCGAGCACCACCTGCTGCCGTTCTTCGGCAAAGTGCACGTAGCCTACATTCCCCGCAACAAGGTGATCGGGCTGAGCAAGATCCCGCGCATCGTGGATGTGTTCGCCCGCCGGCTGCAAATCCAGGAGCGCATGACGCAGCAAATCGCGCAGACCATCCAGGAGATCATCAATCCGCTCGGCGTGGGAGTGATTTGCGAGGCGCGGCATTTCTGCATGATGATGCGCGGCGTGGAGAAACAGCACTCCGGAGCCATGACCAGCGCCATGTTGGGGGCGTTCCGCGAGCGCAAGGAAAGCCGGGACGAATTCCTGTCGCTGGTGAAGCACCAGTTGGACTAGGACGCTGGGCCTTTACCAGGCCCAGTGCCCTCGCCGCCAGTGGTACCGGTTTCCGTTCCAGGCCCACCGCCCGGTAACCCAATAGGCTCGCGGACGCGGCGGACGGAGCCAGGCATTGTCGCACCACACATAGCCCGGCCCAGGCGCATAGCCTACCACCACGGGCGGAGGCGGCGGTGGGGGCACGCGCATTGCCACATAGCCACCTCCGCACGCAGTCAGAAACAGGAAACTCGCCACAACCGGAATTGCCAATCTACGGGACATCTTCGTACCTCCCAGTCCAGGGAACGCATGCCCCGCAGCCCCCGTTGCCCTTCCTGAAGCAGCGTTAACATTAAAACCCGATCAGAATTGGGCAGATTGCTGAAACGTACTACTTCCCCCGCATAGGACTACCAGCCGCTCGAAAGTTCGGGGTTTGCATCTTGACTTTGCGCGCCGGCTATGGATATTGTCATATAAATTACAGCCCCGGGGCCTTGAGAGGATGGGACGCGTTCGAGGCCGCGGGTTGGAAGGGGAGTACAAGACAACGTGAAACGGGTTATTACCGCAAGCATTCTGCTTGCTCTTTGTGTCTCCGGGTTCCTCTGGGCCCAAACCTCATCTACCTCGATCCTTGGCACTGTCACCGACCCTAGCGGCGCAGTCGTAGTAGGCGCCCGGGTCACACTGCTGAACGTGCAGACCGGCATCAAGAGCGTCGGTGTTACCACCAGTAGCGGCGACTACAACTTTCCGCTGCTCAATCCTGGCGAGTACGCCGTTACGGTGGAAGCGCCCGGCTTCAAGACCTTTACGCGCACAGGCATTCACCTTGAGCTGGACCTGAAGGCGCGCATTGACGCGCACATGGAGGTCGGTACCGCACAACAAACCGTGGAGGTCACCTCGCAAGGCGCCCTGCTGCAAACCGATCAGGCCACTCTGGGCCAGGTCATGAACCAGCAGAGCGTGCAGGAACTGCCGCTGAACGGCCGTAATATCGGGGCCCTGGCGGCTCTGCAACCGGGCGTGCAATACGGCGGCCGTATGGGATTGACCAACGTCAATGCCGGTGGCGGCGGCGGCGTGCCCATCCCGGGCGACGCCATTACCATCAGCGCCAACGGCCAGCGGGACACGGACTTTCACGCCACGCTCGACGGCGTGGCGGTCACCGAAGCGCGCGTCGATACCATGCCCTTCACGCCTTCGCCCGAAGCCATCGGCGAGTTCAAGGTGTTGGCCGGCAACTACTCGGCCGAGTACGGCACCAACTCCGGCGGGCAGCTTGTCATGAACCTGCGCTCCGGTACGAATCAATTCCACGGCGACGCCTTCGAGTTCCTGCGCAACGACAAGTTCGACGCCACGGATTACTTCCAGAATTACTTCAACGCACCCGGCGCCCCCGCCAAGCCGAAGAACCTGCTGCGGCAGAATCAATACGGCGGAGTGTTCAGCGGCCCGCTCATCATCCCCAAAGTCTATAACGGGAAGGATCGCACGTTCTTCATGTTCGACTACGAGGGCCGCAAACTGCGCCAGCCCAACCAGGTGGGGCAGCAGAATGCCCCCACGGATGCATTTGAAAACGGCGATCTGAGCGCTCTGCTCAACCGGCGCGGGCCGAGCGGCAACCCGCTGCCCTCCGTGCAGGTGATCGACCCGATCACGGGCATCCCGTTCGCCAACAACCAGATTCCGGCTTCGCGCATCTCGCCGGCGGCCAAGAGCCTCTTCCAGTTCTGGCCGAAGCCGCAATTTGCCACACCCGACCCGATCAGCGGCTTCAACTACATCGGCGTAGGCGATACCAGCATCAACGACGACCAGCGCTTTCTGCGCATCGACCACCAGATCAACGACAACGACCGGATCTTCGGCCACTACGTCTTCGAGGACATTTCGTACTCGCAGCACTATGGGGACAATCCCAACTTCCCCTACTTCGTGGCGGGCCGCAACCAGAGCGCCGCGATCCAGTGGGTCCACATTTTTACTCCCACGGTGATCAACGAGTTTCGCCTGGGCTACATGCGCTCGACGGACAACACCCTGAACCCCCGCAGTAACACCAATTTCAGCATGGATGCGCTAGGGTTCACCGGCTTCCACGTGATCAACGACAACAACCGGCCGTTCACCCCGCGCGAAGCGGGTCTGCCCAACTTCAGCATCTCCGGTTTCGGCGGCCTGGGTGACCGCGATGGCGGCAACGGGTTCGACTACAACAACCAGTACGAGATCGGCGACAACCTGAATCTCACGCGCGGCGCCCACAACTTTAAGATGGGCTTCGCGGCCACTCGCGTCTGGCTGGACCGCGGCGCGGCCAACGTTCCGCGCGGCGACGAGAGCTTCACCGACAACATCGCCAACAGCGGTTGGGCGTCCTTCTTGCTGGGCTATCCGATCGGGACGGACTCGCCCGAGGGCATTCCCCTCACCTATCCCCGCCAGAACCGCTACGGGGCCTACTTCCAGGATGACTGGAAAGTCAGCCAGCGGCTCACGTTGAACCTCGGCTTGCGCTATGAGTACAACACCACGGCCGTGGATTCGCACGGGTTGTGGCGCAGCCTCAGTTTCGCCACGGTCCAGAACGGCTACCCGTCGCTGATACCCAACATCCGCACCCCCTACTCCTTCTACTCACCGGATTCGAAGGACTTCGCGCCGCGTGTCGGATTGGCCTACCGGTTGGGAGAGAAGACCGTCATCCGCACGGGCGCCGGGATCTACTACAACGTCCAACAGCTCAACAACTATACGATTCTGAACCTGAATCCGCCGCTCTCGGGCAGCACCCCGTTCACCAACACGGCCTCGAACGGCGTGATTGTCAACCAGAACCCCTACACCCTGGCGAACCCGTTTGGGACCATCAACTCCAAGAGTGCCATCAACGCCAACACCCTGAATCCGAACAATTTCGAACCCAAGATTTACCAGTGGAGCTTCGGCGTTCAGCGGCAGTTGCCCTGGCAGTCGGTGCTGGACGTGAGCTATGTGGGCAGCAAGGGCACGCATATCGACAACACGGTGGAACTGAACAATCCCGATCCCGGCCTGAGTTCGTTGCCCACCACCCCGCAGCAGCGCCGGCCCTGGCAGTATGTCACCGACGGGTTCAACGGCCCGGTACGCCCGCTCTCCCGTATCCGCTGGCTCGATTCGGGCGCCAACTCCTGGTATAACGGTCTGCAAGTCAACTGGCAGAAGCGCCTCACCAGCGGACTAACAGCCAACTTGGCGTACACCTGGAGCAAGTCAGAGGGTGAAGGCTATGGGCGGAACGAAGGCTTTGGTTTCACCCAGAACGGCTCCTATCAGAACCCGCGGAACCGCGCCGCGGACAAAGCCCGGTACCCGTTCGACGTGACCCACAACCTGGTGGCAAGCTGGCTGTACGCGCTGCCCGCGCCGCCGGGCCTGAAACACGGCGTCGGATACCAGGTTTTCGGCGGCTGGCAGATCAACGGCATCTGGACCATCCACACCGGACTGCCATTCACGGTCAGCCAGGGCAACACGCTGAATACCATCAGCAGCCCGGTCCGCCCGGACCGTCTGGCCACCGGCACCCTCTCCAATCCGACCATCAACCAGTGGTTTAACCCGAATGCCTTCCAGGTGGTCACCTGCCAGTCCACGGCGCTCGCGAACCTGTGCCACTACGGCAACGCGGGCAACGGCATCCTGACGGGGCCCTCGTTCCACAACCTGGACTTTTCGCTGTTCAAGAACTTCCCCATCCACGAATCCATGAAGTTGCAGTTCCGGGCGGAGTTCTTCAACGTGTTCAACAGTCCGAACTTCAATCCGCCGAACAGCTCGCTGAACGCCTCACCGGCCTTCCTGCCGAGCGGGCCAGGGGGAGCGTTCCCCAGCCAGATCGTGGCCCAGGGGCCAGGCCAGATTACCAGTCTGGCGGCCCCGATGCGGCAGGTCCAGTTCGCTTTGAAGTTCCTCTTCTGATGTTTCCACCGGAGGGGTCGGGCACGCCCGGCCCCTCCATTTCACCCGGCGTTACAATGCTGGGTGTGTTGTCTGGCAGGCTTGTTCTGGCTGGCCGCCACTCTCCAGTATGAGTTGAGCGGCCAGATTCTTCCGGAGTCCCACGCGTCTGTTTCCCTCTACGGCGCGACCACCCCTTTCGCAGATCACACCCTGACCGATTCCCGCGGGCGATTCCACTTCCACAAGCTGCAACCGGGCGCCTATACGGTGTCCGTTCTTGTTCCCGGGCGCGGCGAGGCGCGCCGGACCATCGAGGTGGGGCCCAGCCAGGCCGACCAAAAGGGCCGCGTCACAATCACCCTGCAGCTCTCAGATTCGCATTTCGAAGGCCGCGATGCGCTGCGCCGCGGACACGTGGTGTCAGCCAAGCAACTGGCCATTCCCGATAAGGCCGTGCACGAATACGAAGAGGCGCAGAAACGCCTCGCCCGGCGGGATGTCAGCGGCGCCATCGAGCACTTGCAGCGCGCCGTGGAACTGGCTCCGGAATATTCCGCCGCCTGGAATAACCTGGGAACCATTGCCTACCAGACCCGGAAGTACCCGCAGGCGGAGGAATACTTCCGCAAAGCGCTGGCGTCCGATCCGGAGGCCTTCGAACCGCTGGTCAACCTGGGCGGCGTGCTGGTGACGGAGGCAAAGGCGGAGGAGGCGCTGCCCTTCAACCTGCACGCCGTGCTGACGCGTCCCAACGACGCGCTGGCGAATTCGCAACTGGGGATGACGTATCTCCTGCTGGGAAAGACCGGCCAGGCAGAAAAGTATCTCAGCGCAGCCAAACGAATCGACCCGGCGCACTTTTCGCATCCTCAGTTACTGCTGGCGGAGATCCACCTGCGAAGAGGTGAGCGCGCCGCGGCCGCGGACGAACTGGAGGACTTCCTGCGGCGGCACCCAGACGCACCCCAAGCCGAACGGATCAAGGCGCAGATCGCCAAACTCCGGCGATAAATTACCGAAACACGAGAGTCCCGAAGTGTTCCGGGACATGGTTGGGGTCCCGATTGACCACACAGGTCGGCTGCCAGCACAGGAAGTGACGCTGGGAATCCGGCCCCAGCCCGTCGATGCGATACAGGTTCATGCGCCAGCGCGTGCCGCGCCGGACTGCGGCTTCACTCACGGATTTCAACGGGATCTTCGCCGCGGCGTACCAGGTCTTAGCCGCCTCGTCGATCCGCCCCATGGTCTGCCAGCCGGACCGCCAGGAGTGGTCGTAGCTCTTCTTGTCCAGGTCAATGGCCAGATCGATCCAGTCGCCGGTCGGCGCAATCTCGAACTCCCGGTAGTGCCGGATGTTGGTCCAGTCGTCGCCCAGAAACATCTCCACCACATCGCGATCCCACAGTTTCACGCGCGGCCGGTCGTTTTGCGCGGGCAGCCAGAGGTTCAGCACCTGGTAGGGGCAGATGAACAGGAAGTAGAGGTCCGTATCGGTCCAGAGGGCGCGCACTTCCGTTTTGGTTTCGGGGTATTCGAGCGTCCTGGTGCAGTCCTTCACGATCCAGGCGGAGGCGGCCTTCTTCCAAATGGGCGCCCGCGGATCGGCGCTCAGCGCCGCGGCATTCTTGACATGCGGGATGGTGAAACCGGCGGTGGGAGACGCTACCTGGCAGGTCTCCTGCGCCATCAGGCCGGCGGCGGAAAGGAAAACGAACACGAGGTATTTTTTCATGGCTGATCGGGGAGATTGCGAAGTTGCGGGGCCAACTGGTAGGCCTTCTCAAATTCACTGCGCGCCTCGGAGGCTCTGCCGGCCTGCTTCAGGGTCAGCGCAAGGTTGTAATGCGCCTCTGCATATGCGGGCTTCAGGCGCAGGGCCTCTTCAAATGCGGATTGCGCGGCTTGCAGGTCGCGCGCCTGGAGCAGCACCAGACCCAGGTTGTTGCGAGCCTCCGCAAAATCCGGCTTCTGACGGATGATTTCGCGGTAGACGCTGGCCGCGCCGCTGAGATCGTTGTTTTGGCTCAACACCAGGCCCAGTTGCAGGCGGGCATCCAGGTATCCGGGATTCAAGCTGACGGCCTCGGCAAGTTCGTTCGCCGCCGCGTCCAGGCGGCCGAGGGTGGCCAGGGCCAGCCCGAGGTTGTAGTGCCCTTCGGGCATGTCGGGATCGCACATGACGGCCTTCTGGAATTCTTCCAGGCCTTTCCGGCGGTCGTTCTGCTGCCAGTACAGCAGCCCCAGGCTGGAATGCGTCTGCGCGTAGTCGGGCTTCAGTTCCAGGGCCCTCTGGAAGGCAGCCATGGCTTTCCCGGAGTCGCCCTTTTTCTCCCAAGCCACGCCCATGTACTGGTAGGGGGTCGGCAGCGTGGGGCTTCGGTCGGCCGCCTGCTGGAACTTCTCGAGGGCGGCATCCCATTGCTGGGATTTCAGCAGTTCCACGCCGTCGAGGATCAGCTTCTTGGACTCGGCCAGGCGCGTGCGAAAGTCGTGCAAGGCCTTCAACTGCCCCAACTCGCGCGCGGAGGCTTCGCGCTCTCCTTTGGCTTTCAGCACCAGGCCCAGGTTGTAGTGCGCTTTTTCGAAATCCGGCTGGATGTCAATCGCCCGGCGGAAGGCGGCCGTGGCGCCATCCAGGTCATCCGCGTTCTTGAGCGCCATGCCCAGGTTGTACTGTGCTTCGGCATCCCGCGGCGCCAGGCGCGCGGCCTCGCGGAATTCCGCCAGCGCGCCGGACGCATCGCCCAGGCGGCGCAGGGTGATCCCCAGGCGCGCGTGCGCCGGGGCGAAGTTCGGCTGGAGTTGGATGGCCCGCCGGAACTCCGCGGCGGCTTCTTGCAGATTGCCCAGTTGCCCCATGGCCAGGCCCAGATGAAAGTGCGCTTCCACGTAGGCAGGCTTCAGCTTCAAGCATTGCCGCAACTCCTCGGCGGCGCCCGACGGATTGTTATCCTGCAGGTACGCCATGGCGAGCATGTCGCGCGCCTCCACCTGGTCGGGACGCAAGCGCAGCGCGGCCTTCAGCTCGTTTTCAGCTTCGGCGAATTCGTGCCGGGAGAAGAGCACCGCGCCCAGGAAGGCATGCGCCGCTGCGTTCGCCGGATCGAGCGAGATCGCCAGGCGGAGCTCCTTCAGGGCGGCCGGCTGATCCCCCAGGGAATACCAGGTCGCTCCCAGCCCGTAATGCGCCGCGGACCAGCCCGGTTTCAGCTTGACCGCCGCCTCGAATTCTGCGCGTGCGGCTTGCGGATCGCCTTTGTACTTGTAAACCAGGGCGAGATTGTAGTGGGTATCCGGGTCATTGGGCTCAAGGCTAATGGCTTTACGATAAGCCTCGGCGGCCTGATCCCATTGTTTATTCCTGGAAAAGTCCAGCGCTTCGCGGCGCAGGGCCTCCGCGGGGCTTTGGGCCTGCGCGATTCCCGCGAGCCAAATACAGAAGACAATCAGGAAGCCGCCGCCCACTTTGCCAGTGTATCGTAGGGGCCGGCCGCGCGGCCGGCCCCTTGAGCCGCCGGCTACCAGAGAAACTTCAAACTCATCTGGCCGATGCGCGGATCGCGCGCACTCCGAACGATTCCCATGAGAGAACTCTGGTAGTTCCCGGTCGGGTTGTTGAACTGCGTGTGGTTAAACGTGTTGAAAAACTCCGCCCGGAACTGCAGGGCCATGCTCTCACGGATCCGGGTGTCCTTGTGGATGCCGATATCCCAGTTGTTCAAACCGGGACCGTGGAAGAACCGGCGGTTGGAGTTGCCGACCTGGCCAATCAGTTCGGAAGTGAAGGCACTTTTGTTGAAGTAAGGCCCGTTGCGCGGATCTCCGATGACCAGGGGACCTACGAAGTTCGGCTCATCCACACCGCTGGCGCCGGTAAGCGAGCGGTCACCACTTTGCCCGATCGTGATCGGAATGCCTGTGGCGAACCGCGTGATCCCGTTGAGGCTCCAGCCTTGTGTCAGACGCGTCGGCCAGCTCGGCGCGAGCCGGTCGAACGGCACAACATAGTTGTAGCTGACCACGAAGCTATGCCTGATGTCGAAGGAGGAAAGCGCGCGGCTTAGCCGGTAGTTCAGGAAGTTAATCGACTGGTTATAGCCGGAGGCGTTGTCGATCGCTTTCGCGAAGGTATAGGCGGCCAGGAAAGTGAAGTTGGCAGCCTTGCGCTCCAGCGTCGCTTGGAACGAGTTGTAGTTGGAGTTACCGATGTTCGCGGTGTAAGAGTTGCTGCCGAAATCGGGTCCCAGCGGTCCCCGCGTGGAGTTGATGATGGTGCCGTCCGGACGCGTATAGACACCATTCTCTCCGAACGGCCCGCACTCCGGCGTGCCGGCCAGCACTCCGCTGCCGCGGAGGCTCAAGCACAGGGCGGTATTGCCCGCGTTCGACTCGGTCTGCGACATCAGCTTGTGCCCTTGCGTGCCGACGTAAGCGAGGCTCATCACCATATCTTTCGAAAGCGAGCGCTGGATGGTCAGGTTGTAATGCTCGGCATATGGCAGTCGATTGTGTATGTCGAAACCGGGAGAGCCTTGGATGGGGAGGAAGATCGAGTAGTCCAGGGTCTTGTTCGCCGGATCGCCGGGTATCGGGAATACAAAGGGGAAGCGCTGCGTCTGCGAAGACCCGTCGTTGCGCGTACGGAAGGGCTCTTCGAACATCGGGGGGAGGATGCTCGGCCAGTAGAGACCGTACGGCGCGTCGCCAACCTCGTAGAACAGGTTCAAGTCCTCCATCGAGGTATAGTAGATCCCGAACGCCGCACGGATACTGGTCTTTCCCGGGCCGCCGAAGAGCTTGCCCAGGAAACCCTCGGAAAAACCCGGCGAATAGGCCAGGCCGACGCGGGGAGCGAAGTTGTTGTATCGCGTCGGGGCCAAAGTCAGGGGGATACCCGGGTCGCCCGGGACCACCCAGCCCTTCGGCGCGGTCGGGAACACCACCGATTGCAAGCCCGGCACGATCGTTTCGATCTTGCCTTGCGTGTCGTACCATGGCATGCTGACTTCCCATCGCAAGCCGTAGTTCAGCGTGAAGTTCGACTTGATGCGGAAGGCATCCTGGGCGAAAGCGGCCCCATAGCGCGTGCGGGAATCCAGGAACTGCATGCTGCACTGCGTGTAGCCGACCGGGGCTCCCAGCAGGTAATCCGCGAAATCGATACCGGTCTCTGAGCCGTCGAAGCTGAAGCTTCCGTTCGGGGCGCAGATGTTGCGTTCGTTTACCTGGTAATAGCGGAAATCCCCGCCGAACTTCATGGTATGCCGGCCCACGATCTTCGAAAAGGAATCCGAGAAGTGCCAGGTGTTGTCCGGCTGCACGGTGGTCAGCGTGTAATTCCCAAAGCCGAAATTGTTGAAGGAGATCGGCGGCACCCCCTCGTAGCTGGGCGTGGGGGGGCCGGAGTAGACGATACCCAGCGTGTTGGCCCCCGTCTGGAAGCCGAGGTCGGATAGCTTACCGAAGCCGGACTGCGGCTGGTCTGTGATGGTGGACATGCGCATGAACGTCACGCGCCACTCGTTCACTGCTGTCGGCCCGAAAATTTTGGTATTACTCAGCACGGCTTCCTGCGCGCGGGTGGGCGTCAGCGAGGCGAAGCCCGGGAGGTTGCCGCCGGGGAAGGGCTTGATCAGGGTAGTGTCGTCGAAGAAGTAGTAGACCGACCAGTTCCCGGTAAGCTGGTTGTTGATGTCCACACGCTGCCCCGCCTTATCGTCCCGAATCCGCTGAGCAAACCCGCTGGTGGCGTAGTACGTGCCTCCCGTATTGGGAGCCGGGATATACTTCATCAACGCTACAGAAGGAGCGGAAAAAGCGCGCTGAGGGATCGCGCCGTTGGGGAATACGGCATTATAAGGTTCGCCGCTCGAAACTGTGTACCCCAGCCGCTTGGAAAGCACCTGTGCCCAGTAGGTACCCTGCACCAGCGCGGGATCGCCATTGCTGTCCACGAAGTTATTGGCGCCGAAAGCACCTCCCCGTTGTGCCACGGTCGGCACCTGCACCAGGCCGCTCGAGATGCCCCGAACGTCACGTGTGCCCTGGTAGTCCGTGAACCAGAAAACCTTGTTGCGGATAAACGGGCCCCCCACAGCGTAGCCGAACTGGTTGCGCTTGAATACCCCCTTGCTCGGATCGTAGAAATTCCGGGAATCTAGTTTGTCGTTGCGCAGAAACTCGAACGCCGTACCGTGGAACCCGTTGGTGCCCGACTTGGTGATGGCGTTCATCACGGCGCCCGAAAATTTCCCGTACTCCGCGTCGAAACTGTTGGTGAGAAGGCGGAACTCGGCTACCGAATCCAGGTTTGGAATGACCGCCGTGCCCAGGTTTCGGCCTTCGCTCACATCGCCGCCGTTCACCAGGAAGGCGTTGGCCTGTTCCCTCTGGCCGTTCACTGAAATCATGCCGGATGCCAGACCGCCCGACACGGGCCGGTCGTTCGGGTTCACGTTCGCACTGACGGGAGTTACGCCCGCCTGCAATCCCAGCAGATCGATGTAGCTACGCCCGTTGAGCGGCAGGTCGCGCACCTTCTTCTCGTCGACCACCTGCCCTAACTGCGTATTGGTGGTTTCCACCTGCACCGCCGTGGCACTGACTTCCACCTGCTCCTCCACGCTGCCCACCTCCAGCGTGATATCGATACGCCGCTGCTCGTTGACGTCCAGGGTGACGTTGGACACGAGAAATTTCTGAAACCCAGGAGCAGAGGCTTCCACTTTGTACCGCCCCACGGGCAACGCCAGGATGCGATACTCGCCGAGGGAACTCGAAGAAGTCTCCTGGCTCTGATTGGTGGCGAGATTGGTGGCCACCACTTTCACACCGGCAATGACAGCCGACGTGGCATCCCGGACAGTGCCCAGAATGGACCCGGTAACGTCCGCCCGAAGAGCGCTCACCGGCAAAAGAGAGAGTACGACAGCAATTCGCCAACGGCCTGGTCTCACGAAACCTTCCTCCTTGAACTACCTGCTTTTTTCAGGAACCACCCACTTCCAGAGGTCGACCCTACATCAGGAGATTGTGAAGAATATGACATGAAAAGGGGTGCGTAAGCAAGAGGAATTGTGGCCGGTGAGCCGGACCGGTACCGGTGCGGACAGGCCCTATAGCCTCGCTGTGTCAGCCTGACTGCGCGGGTATAATGAAGACACCGCTCATGAGGGAAATTTCCATATTTGCCATCTTGCTGAGCGCCTGTCTCGGCGGTGTGGTGGCCGCTCCGGTGTCCGACCGGACTGTGGCCGAGTGGGTACTCCGGCAGGGCGGGCGCGTGATCGTGGAGGGACAAACGCAACCGATCTCCGATCTCGCAGCGCTGCCCAAGGGCGATTTCCGCCTGGTGACAGTGGACCTGGTCGGCACGCTCTCCGAGCCCACCACGCTCGAGCGGCTGAGCACTCTGGACCACCTGCGCGAACTTTATCTCCCCGGGCCGCAATGGAACCCCGCCGCGGGCAGCACGCTGGACGCCAACGATTCCTTCAAATTCCTGAAAGGCTTGACGCACCTGGAGAAGCTTTACTTCAGTCTGCACTTCCTGACCAACATCAACGTCCAGGACAAAGGTCTGGCCTTGATTGCGAACCTCACCGGGCTGAAGGAACTTCGCCTGGCGCAGACGCGCGTCAAAGGCAGCAGCCTGGCGCCCTTCGTCAATTTGCGCGAACTGGATTTGAGTTACACGCCGTTCGGGGACGAGGGCACCAAATACCTGACGGGCATGACACACCTGCGCAAGTTGATCCTGCGCGATACCTTCGTCAGCGATGAAGGCCTCAAAAATCTGGCGGGGCTGAAGGAACTCGACGAACTGGACCTGTATGGCTGCCGCGTCACGGACTCTGGCCTGGCGTATCTCAAGGGGCTCACGGGGCTGCGCAAACTGAACCTGCTGGGCGCGGCGGTCACCGACGCGGGTCTGGAAAACCTCAGCGGCATGACCAGCCTGGTGGAGCTGAACCTCTATCGCACCGAGGTTACCAACGCGGGGCTCGAGCGCCTGAAATCCATGCAGCACCTGGTGTCGCTGGACCTGCGCTACACCCGCGCCACGCGCGCCGGTATCGAGTC
This sequence comes from Solibacteraceae bacterium, assembly GCA_021324015.1. Taxonomy (GTDB): domain Bacteria; phylum Acidobacteriota; class Terriglobia; order Bryobacterales; family Bryobacteraceae; genus JAJPJX01. The sequence continues at coordinate 122,967 of JAJPJX010000099.1, forward strand.
CCTGAATGCCGCTATTCCCAAGTGCGAGGTCACCTTCCTGGATTCCTCGGTGGAGCGGCCTTCGCGTGCCGAGCCTGCGCTGGCCGCGGGAGCCGGTGAACAGGCCGTGGCGCAGTGGGTGAAGTCACTGGGCGGGAAGACCACCCTGGCCGGCGGACTCGTCACCGAAGTTTCACTCGCCGATTCCGGCATCACCGACGCGGAATTGAAAAACCTGCGGTCTCTGAGCGCGCTCCGGAAATTGAGCCTGGACACCACGGAAGTCGGCGATGTGGGCCTGCAATATATCGGGGGATTCGCGGAGCTTACCGATCTCGTGCTGCGGCACACCACGGTGAGCGACGCGGGCCTGGCGCGCCTCGCCGGATTGAAGAACCTGCGGCGGCTGGATCTCAACTATACCCTGGTGCGTGGCGAGGGACTTCGCTACCTCGCCAGCCTGCCCAACCTGGCCGAACTGGATCTCTCCGGCTGCACCTTGGGCGACCAGGGACTCAAGCAGGCGGCTGCGCTAAGGAACCTGGAGCGCCTCTCGCTGGACTACACGGACATCAGCGACGACGGTCTGGCGAGTTTGCAGGGCCTCAGCAGGCTGAAGCGCCTGGACATCGCAGGAACCGACATCGGCGACGCCGGTCTGGCGCACCTCTCCGCCCTCGAGAGCCTGGCATGGCTCTCGCTCAGCTACGACCGCTTTACCGCCAAAGGCCTGCAGGCCCTCGAGGGCCTCAACAATCTGACCCAGTTGGACCTGATCCGCACGCGAACGTCGGATGACTCCCTGGAAGCCATCGCGCGCCTGAAGCACCTCACGCGGCTCAACCTGGATTACACCTCGGTCACCGACAAGGGCCTCAGCTACCTCCAATCGCTGCCCGCGCTCACCGAACTTCGCCTGGACAGCGCCACCATCACCGACGCGGGAGTCAGCGAACTGAAAGCCATGACGCAGTTGAAGCTGTTGAACCTGTATCACACGCTGGTGACGGAAACCGGCTTCCAGAATCTCAAGACGGCGCTGCCGCAGTGTCGCATCATCTGGGACCGCGACTCGAGCTTGCCCAACCGGAGGGGGAGCTAGCCGTATGAACCGAGCCATTTTTCTGCTGATTCTCGCGCCTCTGGGACTGGCTGCCGGGGCGCCTGCGGCTGAGGACCCCGCGGCCTGGGTGGCCGCGCAGGGTGGCACCCTAACGCGCGACAAAGCCGGCCATGTGGCGGGCGTCAGCCTGCGCGGCACCTGGATTACCGACACCGACCTGGACATCTTCGGCCGCATGCCCTATCTGCGGAGCCTGGACCTCTCCGAGACGCAAATCACCGACCTCGGCATGGAGCGTCTCAAGTCGCTTTCGGGCATCACGGACCTGAACCTGTACTACTGCGAGCACGTCACCGACGGGGGCATTGCTCATTTACGCGGCTGGAAGAAGCTCCAGCGGCTCAACCTGCGCGGAACAAAAATCACCGACACGGCATTGGAGCATCTGGCGGGACTCACCACGCTCACTTCCCTGGATATCGGGTACGCCATGATCACCAACAATGGCCTGGACCTGCTTACCGGACTGACTAACCTGAAGGAACTCGCGATTGGAGGAAACAAGCTCAGCGATTCCGGGTTACAGTTCGTGAAATCGCTGCCGGGGCTGACCCGGCTGGATCTGGGCGGCGCGCAGCGAACAGACTCGGGATTGTGGTCTGCCGCCATCACCGACCAGGGCCTCGACGCGGTCGCGACTCTCACGCATCTGGAGGAGCTCAATCTGGACGGCACCAAGATCAGCGACCTGGGTTTGGCGAAGCTCAAGGGCCTGACCGAGCTCCGCTCGCTCGATCTGGGCCGCACGCAGGTCTCCTCCCGCGGGCTGGAAAATCTTGTGGGTTTGAAGGAGTTGCGGGAGCTCCGGCTCTACAAAGACAAGAAAATCGACGACACCGTGCTGGCGGTACTCAAATCCATGCCGCAACTCCGGTTCGTGGATCTCGCCGAGACAGCCGTCACCAAGCCCGAGATTCAACTGGCGGCGCGCTAGCAACTCCGTCGCGCAAATCCCAAAACCGGTCAAGTTGACCGGTTGCTTCCTCCCAGGTGACTGATTCTAAAGGATTGCTTTTGCGGTTTCCGGACAACTTGACCGGTCAGCCCCTGTTTCACCACGGGCTGACAGAGGCTTTACGCAATCACGCCGGGAATCTTGCGGTCCGCCGTCGGGAAGTGATCGAGGTTGGCCTTTAGCAAATCGTTCGCCAGAGTCATGTAAAGGTCCCCGACCGTGCCGGTCACCTTGCTATGCCTGTTAGTCACCAGCCGTCCGGGATGCCCCGCCACGAGGGCCGCCAGCCCGTTGTTCTTGTGATCATTAGCCTCGGCATGCTCGTGGATGAACAAGAGGCAGGTGTGGTCCAGCAGGTTGCCGTCGCCCTCCGGAGTAGCCTTGAGCTTGGCCACCAGGTAGGCAAACTCCTCGACGTGCCAGCGGCAGATATCGCGCATGATGCGCTGCCCGTCGGGTCCGTCCGCGCCGGGCGCCTTGCCGTCGCGGTGTGTGTAGTCGTGGTGCCGCGCTGCCGTGTAGCCCAGCCACGGGAAACGGGAAAGGCCCTGGCACTTGGTCAGCATGTAGGAAGCCACGCGCGTCTGCCGGGTAATCAGGGCGTGGGCCAGAAGATCCGACTGCACCTTCGCGATGCGCGGCCAGTCCTTCATGTCGCCGCCCATCTCCGGTTCTTCGACTTTGGCGTACTCCGGCGGCAGCGTGGCGATGGCCCGCTCCATGTCCCGGATGGACGAAAGGTGCTCGTCGAGCTTGGCCTGATCCGACTTGCCGAGCATTTTCTTCAACCCGGCGGCGTCGTCCTGCACGGCGTCCAGGATGCTCTTCTTGCGGTTCACCCAGGACTGATCCTTCACGCCGAAGATCCGGTCGAACAGCTTGTGCGGGATCATTTCCGGCGGCAGGGCGCGGTCGTGGCCGCTCCAGCTCATGTTGCGCTGAATGCTTTCGCCGAAGGACTCCTGCGAGACGCCGATTTGCAGGGAGCGGAACCGGGATTCGCCGCCGATCTTGCCCGCAATCACCTGGTCGATGGACGGCCCACCCGCGCCGTGCCCCGTGAAGGAGGTGCCCGTCATCAGCGCGCTCATGGAACGGTGATGGTCGTTGCCGGGCCCCGGCATTCGGGCGGCTGGATTGTCCAGGCCGGAAATCACGTGGATATCGTGACGGAAGGGCGCCAGCGGGGCGAGGCACGGCGTCATCTCGTAGTCCGGCCCGGTTTCTTTGGGAATCCAGTAACGCTCGGTGATCCCATTGCCGTTGAACCAGATCACGAAGCGTGTCTCGGGAGGCGTGCCGGCTTCCGGCAGCCTGCTTGCCGCAGCCGGAAGCGGCTCGGCGTAAAGCGTACCGTTCGGGTTGAACATGGCCTCGAGCGGCGGCAGTCCGATCACTACGGCGACGCCCTTGGCGGCGCCAGTTAATAATTTGCGGCGCGAAACTGCGAGTTTCTGGTGTGGCATCCCGTTGTGTTGAATTTTACTTCAATCCTTTCACAGATGACAACAGCACCGGCTCGCGGTGCCGTTCTGCGGCGTACGCTTGGGCCACGCCCAGCATCAGTTCCTGGTAGTGATAGCCTGAACTCCGGAAGCCTTCCAACACGTTCTGGAGAACCGGCCGGTCCGCAGGCGTCTCACCCCGCCCGTAAGCGTATCGGAAGAATTGCTTCACCATGCACTCGGCGCACACGGGGCTGTTCGCCAGCACCCGCCCGATCTCCCGGGGCGTGCTGAAGTCGGAGTTCGGAATCCCGGCGATGCTGCCGTGCGTGTCCAGCGGCACTTCCACAGTTTTGGGCTTCTCGTCTCTCTTGGCGTGATGGCCCGGGAAAAAGGTGATTTTCAGCATGTCGCGCGGGACGCCGATGGCGTCAAACTTCTCAAACCCGAAGCCGATGGGGTCCATCAATTTGTGGCAGCCGGCACACGATTCTTTGGAAAGGTGCACGCCCATACGCTCGCGGTTGCTCATGGGCTTTTCAGCGGTCACTGGCGGGAGGTTGGCGTTCACGCCCGGAGGCGGGTCCGGCACGTGCTGGCAGAGGAACTGCTCGCGCACGAACAAGCCCCGCGCCGTGGGCGATGTGTCGCCGGGCTTGGAGGTCAGCGCCAGGAAGGTGGCCTCTCCCACCAGGCCGGCCCGATCCGAATCCGCCGGCAATTGCACCCGGGCAAACTCGCTCGGGGGTGCGGGCAGCTTGTACAGCGCCGCCAGGTCCGAGCTCAGGAAAGCATAGTCGGCGTCAAAGACATGCATGAAATTGCGGCTGTTCCAGACCGCATCCTGAATCAGGCGGCGCGTCTCCTCTGTCATGGA